>DATDFV010000118.1:0-4721 GCA_036522415.1 Pyrinomonadaceae bacterium
CGGACCAACTAACAAAGCGAGCGTTTATACCATTCCTTCCTCAACACACGGCGGCTTGTCGAGCGAGTTATCGATGACGTTTGGTTTACGAGGAATGTCTCACATAGTTTCCACTGGCTGTACAAGTTCGACTGATGCGATCGCTTATGCGGTAGAGCATATTGCTCTGGGCCGCCAGGAGTTGATGATCTCCGGCGGCGTCGATGCGCCAATCGCGCCCGGAATTCTCGCCGGCTTTAACCTCATGACTGTGTTAACCAGCGACTGGAACGATCAGCCGTGTCGGGCTTCTCGACCTTTTTCGCGCGACCGCTCAGGCATGGTGCTGGGTGAGGGCGCATGGATCTATGTGCTCGAAGAATTAGAGCATGCGGTGAAACGCGGCGCTAAAATCTACGCCGAGGTCACGGGTTACGGCTCAACATGCGATGCCTATCATCGCGTACGGTTGGAAGGAAGTGGAGACGAGCCGGCGCGGGCGATGCGTCTCGCTCTCAACGATGCCGGAATTGGCCCAATGGAGGTCGATTACATAAATCTACATGGCACCTCAACCATTTTGAATGACCGCATCGAAACCAGCGCGCTGAAGCTTGCCTTTAATGGTTACTCGCAAAAGATCCCGATGTCCGCTACGAAATCACAGATTGGCCATCCACAGGGTGCCAGCGGAGCAGCCGGATTGGGAGCCACGCTGTGCGCGATGCATATGAACATGATTCCTCCAACAATCAACCTTGATGATCCCGATCCCGAATGTGATCTCGACTACGTGCCTAATCGCGCGCGACCAGCGAGCGTCCGAACAGCATTGTGCAACTGTATCGGCTTTGGATCTAAGAACAGCGCTCTGGTGATCGAAAGACTGTAATGGTGGAATGTTCAACTTGGCAGAGTCGCAGAGTAATTTCGGCCATAACGTCAGAAGTTGCAAGCTACGATGCTCTCGGAGCTGCGCGAGCGGTGCTCGAAGGCTGGCGTGAGGAGAGACAGCAGCCAACTGAATCCAGATTAGGTCGTGCCAGTTGAGAGACTCCTAAGAATTTAGGATTTCAACTGGCCAATACGTGGCCAAAAATAACAGGACGCAACGTGTACGCGATGGCAGGGAATGCGAAGGAATGTAAAAACCCTTGATTTTCTTCGGTGGCTGCAACTTTCGAAAAGGCAAATACTTAGCATTTTGCCGGGCGTCTAATTCGCAATGCGGAGGTCAGGGGTTCGACCCCCCTCTGCTCCACCAATAAACCCACCGCTTTCAAACACCTGCAATCGAAACACAAAGAGCCCTCTATGCTTGTGACGCCGTCGTGACGTCGCGGTCGGAAAAATCCAGTTAATCAACCTGCACTCTTCATCAACGGGTACTCAAAATGGTCTAAACTCGTTACCGATACCTTCCTCAGCAAACAAGGGCCAGCAAGTTGGCATCTGTCAATTCCGCCATTGTGCAACGAACCTTAGAAAACTATACGATTTGCATAAGGTCGCCGCGGTCCAATGTGGAGTCCTGATTCGATTCACAATCGATCTCCCCATAAGATCCCGATCCAACGCCATCGCTGTCGATTTGAGGGTTGGACCATCGCCGCAAGTTCTCTACTGTTAAAAACGTCTCATGTCGCGGTTAACTGTTCACAGAAACCTCCGGCGTGTATATTCGAAGCGTCTCTAATTATTACTGAGGTACTCTTCCGCATGTCCCGGAGAATCACTTTCGATTAGCGCGGGCATGCCCTACGTGGCGCAGGAGAGGTGGGCAGAAGCGCTGGGAAGCGATCAAAGACTCGAAAAGATTTCAGACCAAAACTTGGCAATGTACATCGTCAGGATCTATGCGAAATGGGAACGAGAACGAGATGGCATTTTCATGGCTGGAACGTGGCTTAGCAGCAGAGGCAATCAGGATCTTTTATAAAGACGAGCCAAGGTGGAATCCAATCAGCAGCGACACGCGCTTCGCCATTTGTTGAGACGGATGGGTATTCCTTAACCGCAGATTAAACTTTCCGCTTGCGTCGGCGTTTTTGGAATCTTACGTTAAGCCGTTGCGACAGTAACAATGAAACGCTGCCCTCAATGCAATCGAGTTGAGACCGATGACGCCCTGGTGTTTTGTCGCGCCGACGGGACTTCGCTGATCAGTGATTCTTTCCAAACCAGCAGCGAGCTAGGAACGGCGGCGCCAGGCTCCGCCAGTTCAAGCGAAATGGAGACCAGCATTCTTCCTAACAAGACCGATGCGGGAATGAACCGCGCGACCGCGCCGACGAGTGTGCTGTCCGCGACGCAGTCGCCCGCCACGACTGGTGTTCTAGCCAAACCTAAGCGTTGGAAGTCTACGATCGCGATTGTCATAATTGCGACCGCAGCCGTTGCCGCGATCGGTGCCCTTGTAGTTAACTCTTACCTTTCAAGGAAGAGCAACGGCGCGCTCGATTCGATCGCCGTCTTGCCATTTGTTAACCAGACGCGCGAATCGGAAACTGAATATCTTTCCGATGGCTTAACGGAAAGCATTATCAATAGTCTCACGCAACTGCCGAGTTTGCGCGTCAGCCCGCGAAGCACAGTCTTCCAATACAAAGGCAAAGACACAGACCCACTGAAGATTGGACGTGACCTCGGCGTGCGAGCGATCTTGATTGGACGGATGTTCCAACGCGGCGACAGTTTGATGGTGAGCGCAGAGTTGCTGGACGTGCGCGATAACAAACAGATCTGGGGCGAGCAGTACAACCGCAAACTCGCCGATGCGCTGGAAGTGCAGCAGGAGATCTCGCGTGAGATTTCTGAGCGGCTGCGCACCAAGCTGAGCAGTGAGGAAGAGAAGCAATTGACCCGCCGCGATACCAGTAATCCGCAGGCCTATGGGTTTTATTTGAAAGGGCGGTATTACTGGAACAAGCGAACTGCTGGTAATGTCAGGAAAGCGGTGGAGCAGTTCCAGCAGGCAGTCGACAGAGATCCGAATTACGCGCTCGCGTATGCCGGGCTCGCTGACTGTTACTCCCTGCTGGAGTTGTACGCCGGAAGTCCAGCTAGCGAGACTCTGCCGAACGCCAAGGCCTTCGCGGAACGTGCTCTCCAACTCGATAACTCGCTGGCGGAGGCTCATACCTCATTGGGGTACACCTATGATGGGCTGTGGCAATGGCGTAAGGCTGAGGACGAGTTCAAACGCGCGATTGAGTTAAACCCCAGTTATCCAACGGCACATCAGTGGTATGCCATATTACTTCTTGATGAAGGACGATTTGACGAGGCGCTAACAGAGGGGAAGCGCGCACAAGAGCTCGATCCTATCTCTGTTGTTATCGGCCAAAATGTGGCGCAAACCTATATCGCACTCGGACAGTTGAATGCAGCAATCGAACAAGCCAGGAAAGTCATCGATCTGGATCCGTATTATCCAAGAGGACATTCGCAACTGGGTTTAGCCTATCTCAAACAGGGCAGTTCCTCAGAGGCAATCGCCGAACTTGTGAAGGCAGTTGAATTAGCTGGAAGAGAGAGACGACCTCTCAGCGACCTCGGCTACGGCTACGCGATTTCGGGAAAACGGGCCGAGGCTTTGGCTGTTCTCAAAGAACTCGAGGCAAAGTTTGAAAAGCACGAAGCACTGGGCCAAGATCTAGCCGCGGTACACGGGGGTCTTGGAAATAAAGACCAAGCTTTCACGTGGCTTGAAAAGGACTTTCAGGCTCACAGTGGTAATTTGGCAAGAATCAGATGGCTGGCAGCCTTCGAGTCGCTGCGCAACGATCCACGTTGTGCCGACATGCTGCGTCGCATGGGATTACCGCAGTAGATCCGTGAAGGTGGCTGCTGTGACAGTCGGTGTCGATCTAAGTGTTCCTAAACTCCCTGATGAGTCCTTTCCCGACTCACTCGTGACAGGATCTCTTGTGACGCCGTTGTGACTTAGCTACAGATGAATCCGCATACATTCAGTTAGTTCCATATAGAAGCGCAGAGAATCCTCAAAAAATCGCCATGGCTGCAACCTCTATCATTTCAGTCAGTTAATAAAAAGAGCAGAGCCGGGTTCGCAATGCGGAGGTCAGGGTTCGACCCCCCTCTGCTCCACCAGTTAACTCCTTCCTCTCCAATTACTTACAAGAACGAAACCGATTGAACCCCAATTCCCGTTGACGTGAGATTGACGTCGCAAATGGAAAATTGTTGGACCAACCCGTTCAACTCTCCTGAGCGACTCTGCCCAAAAACCCAACAGATTCAGCATACGAACTTTCATCAAGACACATTTGATCGTCGGAGCGCCGCGCTGGTTATGCGGAGGTCAGTAGCTCACGAAATGTACGCCTGTTCGCTTTGACGATCGAAGCGGCATCCGTAACTGGAAAAAATCTGGAGAAGATCATTTCACTTCAAACTTGATGGTGTAGAGAACGAGCGATCGCTCCCAACATAAAAGCTTAGAACATACTGACCGGATGCTAATCGCTTGGTAATCAGGTTGAAGATATAGCTCCGCCAGTTCCCCCGAGCGTCGAGTCGTAGCGGAGTGTGTAATCAGGATTAGCATTCCTGAGTCATTTATCGACGCTAGGGTGTTGAACCTTATTTTGTCTTAACGGCTCGTCGGCAGGGCGATGCGCCTCGATCCAGCTACTTGAGTGAGACCACCACGATGTGCGTTACGCCATCAGCCAAGTCGAGCTTCAACTGATAGGTTCCAATCGTCAAACCTTTCGTTC
>DATDFV010000119.1:0-2817 GCA_036522415.1 Pyrinomonadaceae bacterium
CCTCCGCGGGCATGGTTTGGAAGAAGGTGTTTCGACACGTTTGCTAATTTATGCCGCGCAACTCATCACGCTCGGCATTCCTCCAATTGACGCCGCCGACGTAGCAATGTGCTCACCAATCACTGACGACCGCGAGCTCCAGCGCAGCATCCGCGAGATCGTAACGACAGTAATCTGATCATAGGTCCTATAGGTCGTATAGTTCCTATGCTTCTGACCACTGACTATTGACCGCTGAGAATGAGTTCCGATCAAGACAATCCAGATCTCCTCGAACCGGAGCAACAGCCTCAATCTCCCGAACGCAAGTCATTCATTGAGCTGACACGCAAACTTGCAAGTCTTCCTTTGGATCAAGCTGCGGCGTCGTTGGAAACCAGTGCAGCTATCGCAAGCATTTCGTTACGCGCGGCTGTTGAATTTCTGCGTGCCGCGCCTCTCGCTGCGCAAGTTTTCAAGGCAACTGATCTGAAACTTTGGGGCGAACTCGGCCGTCGTCTCGCCATGGGTGATTACGACGCTGCCGCCAATTTCTTCGCCGAAGGCGTCGTGCGATATGAACATGTGCCACGCACTCTGCACGGGGAAATTCTCGAACTCTCTGTACGACAAATGACGTTGTCCACTGCTGTTGGCAAGGAAACATTCACGATACTTCCCGCCATCGTGGCCGAAATCAATGATGAGTCATTTTTTAAGTCAATCCTTTCTATAGCTAGCGAGATTGCTCGACGCTCAGCAAAGCACAGTTCGGACTTTCTGAAGAACAGCGCCGACGTTTCGGCCGCCCTGAAGGCCGAAGGAGACAAAGCCGTTGTCGAAAAAGCACTGGATCTTGCGGGAGCGTTTGCTGCGCGGGCGGGCGGTATCGCTGCTGATGCCTGGGCGGCTCTTCCACATGCGATCGCTAACCTAAGTCCAGTCGATGCGGTCCGCCTTCTAAATCGTGCGCATGAATTTCTCGAACGAGGCGGTGGGGCTGCACTTCACATACTCCTTTCCGGTGGTGAACTCCTGCGGCGCGCTCCGGAAATCTTCGACGAATGGATCAAGCTGCTATCGGTCGTCGCAAAGCATGGCAATGCCAGCTTAATTGCGTTCGTCCGCAGCAGTCCTGCGTTTATTCGGCTGCTTAGCATTAATGCGGATCGCGATGAAGCCGTAGCGCTCGCACTTCGCGTGCTCTCCCTGACAAAAGAGATTGCGGAGATTGATGGCGAGGCCGCGCTTGCATGTTTTCGTTCAAGTGGACGCGCGCTGCACAATGTATCCATCGAACAATTTGAAGCCTGGGCCAAACGCGGTCTCTCCTCAGTGCGTGCCGACAACCGCGCGCGCCGAAGTTATTTTTCACTGGAGACGCGAGGCAGTTACGAAGCACTTCATAGTGGCATGGCCGGTTTGCCACTTGACTCAGTTCAACATCTACTCCGTCTTTATGTGGAAGCACTAACAGGTCGGGAAGTTGATATTGCTCCGCTTGCAGCAGTTCCTGATGAATCTCGAATAGGCGATGGAAGAACTGTTCATTTACCGTCACTCGTCAATGAATTTGGAGATGACGAACTCGACTTTCGACTCTACAAGGTTCTGGCAGCACATGGCGCCGGGCAGATCGAGTTTGGCACTTACCAGCAAGGTAGATCACTGATTCCGGCGTTGGCCGCAATCACAGAGGCCTACGCTCCAGAAAACGTTAACGCGCTGGATGCTTTTGCATTGCCTGATGAGATGGTCGATCCCAAACAGAAATCAACGTCGACACGAACTCGAGTCACGGAAGAGATCGGCTATAGAGACGTGCTGCGCGTGTTTCCCTTACCGCAACTGGCGCGTAGAGTGTTCGGCACGCTGGAGAATGGTCGCATCGATCGACGGCTTCGACACAGATATAGAGGCCTGAGGCGTGATCTGGATCTCATTCGCGATCACCTACTGCATAGTCGTCCGCGAATTCAGGAATTGCCTGTTTCACTCGTGCCCTTTGAACTGCTTTTTCAAGTCACGCTTCTCGGTGGCGCTCGTGATGACTCACGACAGTATTACAGCCAGGTAGTTTCTGAATTGGAAACGATCGTGGGCGACTACCTATCGAATTCGACAGCCAGTGTTGCGGACACGCTCTTTGCAACGCGTCGTGTTTACGATCTGTTCCAATCAGTGGTGCCAACTGATGACGCAGTCCAGCAAGTCGATGTGCCAGAGGATCAAGCGGAGGCAGACGACGAGGACGACCTGGCCGCCGAACGACTCAAACAAAGGCAGACTCAACAGATGCCTCAGCGCCGCGACGCGCGAGAACTTTTCAACGCGTGGAATGATCCGTCGGCTGAAGGCGAGCCGGATGAATTAGCAGGCGGCGAAGCGTGGTCTGAAAGTGAATCTCCTGAACAGCAACTGGCCGAAGGCGAAGTCGCATATAACTATGACGAATGGGACCGGGAATTAACAGATCATCGTCTTGGCTGGTGTCGAGTGGTTGAGAAGCGAGTACAGCATGGCGATAAGAACTTCGTTGAGCAAACGAAGGAGCGACACAAAGGGGTCATCTCTTCAATCAGGCATCAGTTTCAACTGATGAAACCGGAAAACCTTGTGCGAGTCGCCAACGAAGTCGACGGTGAAGAGTTTGATTTGAATGCAGTCATCGACTACGTGATCGATCGCCGCGCTGATGGACAGCAGTCAGAACGAATCTACACCAAACGCCTTCGACGCCGTCGTGACGTGGCAGTTTCTTTTCTACTCGATCAATCATCATCCACTGCCCGAACGATTGGTCGTCATCCTTTGCAGCCGTACACCAGGCCGGGCCGC
>DATDFV010000120.1:0-5794 GCA_036522415.1 Pyrinomonadaceae bacterium
GCTGGTTGTCCGACCAGTGGAACCGCTGATCGAACGTTATATTCAGCAAGCGACAAGGCACTGTATGTAGCTAAAAACGGTGGTAGGAACCGCGTTGCAATAGCTCCGCCTTTGCAGGACAAGTTGCCAGGAGTATGACAGCAAGCAAACTACAGCCAGACAATTTGGGTCATTGGGGACCATACGGCGGTCGATTTGTGCCCGAGACATTGATGGCTCCTCTTGAAGAGTTGACTCATGCCTTTCTGGAGGTCAAAGAAGATCCAACGTTTCAATCCGAGCTGGCGAGTTTATTGAAAAACTACGCCGGCCGTCCGACACCATTGTTTTATGCGCAGCGTCTGACAAAACATGCAGGCGGCGCGAGGATTTATCTCAAGCGTGAAGATCTTCTGCACACGGGTGCGCACAAAATCAACAACACACTCGGACAGGTCCTCCTGGCTCGACGAATGAAGAAAGGCAGGATCATAGCCGAGACTGGGGCAGGCCAGCATGGAGTTGCCTCAGCAACTGTTTGTGCTTTGTTCGGATTGCCTTGTGTTGTTTACATGGGCGCCGAAGACATGCGTCGTCAGGAACTAAACGTCTTTCGAATGCAGTTGCTTGGAGCTGAAGTGCGCGAAGTACAAGCGGGCTCGAAGACGCTGAAAGACGCAATTAACGAAGCGTTACGTGACTGGGTTACTAACGTTGCAGACACTTATTACTTGCTGGGAAGTGCTCTAGGACCTCATCCTTATCCGTTGATGGTTCGCGATTTTCAAAGTGTGATCGGCAAAGAGACTCGGCAGCAAATTGTAGAACGTGAAGGTAGACTTCCCGATTGTTTGATCGCCTGTGTGGGCGGTGGTTCAAACTCAATCGGCCTGTTCTATCCGTTCCTGGATGTTACGAGCGTAAAGATGATCGGCGTGGAAGCCGGTGGAACGGGCGAACTATTGGGCCAACACGCTGCGCGGTTCAATGCGAACGGTGGCGGTCGACCAGGTGTACTACAGGGAACGATGAGTTACGTATTGCAGGACGAGAATGGGCAAATCGCAACCACACATTCAGTCTCGGCCGGCTTGGATTATCCTTCGATCGGTCCTGAACATGCTTATCTTCACGATTCTGGCCGCGTGAAATATGACTCAGTTTCCGACGACGAAGCCATGAGCGCGTTTCAGCTATTGTCGAAACTTGAAGGCATTATTCCAGCTTTGGAGTCAGCTCATGCCGTTGCTCATGCGATCAAGGTCGCGGGGGACATGAAAGAAGATGAAATTGTCGTCGTAAACTTGTCTGGCCGGGGCGATAAAGACGTGAATACTGCAAGAGAGTTTCTGGAGCGATAAGTCTTGGGACGAATCACTGAAGCCTTCAATCGACTTCATGCGGAGGGTAGAAAGGGGTTCATTCCGTTCATCACTGCGGGCGATCCAGATCTTGCAACAACCGAACAATTATTAATCGAACTGACAAAAGCGGGCGCGACAGTAATTGAGCTCGGAGTTCCTTTTAGCGACCCGATGGCTGACGGCCCGATCATTCAACGCGCATCTGAGCGAGCCTTAAAACATGGATTCGGTCTCGACGAATTGTTGGGCGTCGTTTCAAGAGCGCGCAAGTCTATCGATACACCGATCATTCTGTTCAGTTATTTCAATCCGTTGTTGCAATTTGGTGTGCAGCGATTAGCCACAGCTGCCAGACAATCTGGAGTCGATGGAGTTTTAGTGACTGATCTAACGCCGGAAGAGTCAGCTGCCTTTGCCGGTGAATTGCGTGCGAATGAACTTGACTTAATCTTTCTTATCGCGCCCACTTCAACAGATGAGAGACTTGAACTCATTGCCAGGCAGGCAAGCGGATTCATCTATGCAGTTTCGCGTACCGGAGTGACGGGTACACGTGAGAGTGTCAGTGCTGAGGCTGAGAAGCTCGTGCAACGCATGCGTAAGTCCTCAAACCTTCCGGTGGCGGTTGGCTTCGGCATATCAAATCGAGATCAGGTTGTTGATGTTCAACGATATGCGGATGCCGTCGTGGTCGGTTCCGCCATCGTGTTGGAGTTGGAACGTGTTAGTGGAGAATCAAATGTCTCGGGGCGCATCGGTGAATTTGTTAGGGAGCTTCTTCCTGAGAACGCATGAGACTGTGTAAGAAACGAGCATCAATCTTTCTCTGCGCTTCCTCTGCGTTCTCTGCGTCTCTGCGGTTTTCGTTGGCTCGTCGGATTCAGGCACCGCAGAGACACAGAGAACGCAGAGGAAGCGCAGAGGATTAATAATTCATATTTAATGTCTTCGTGCCTTTGTGGGTTACGAAATCGCTACGGTTTTACAAGCCTCGTATAGAAAGAGGAGTCGATGTTAAAGAAAGGCGCGCCTGTATTACTAGTACTTCACACTCCGAGAGAGAAGTGTTGGGGAATGCTCGACGAGATTACTGCCGCTGGAGTATTCTTGCGCGGAATTGATTTGAAGGCGTTTGATGATTGGATAAGCGCGGTCGCACACAACGAACCATTCATCGGTTTGGGATCGATTTTCTTTCCGATGTGGCGAGTTGAGCGTATCGCAAAGGATGAGACCGCCGGCGAAGTTCCGTCACTTTATCAGCAAGCCGAGGCGCGTACTGGCCGAAGTTTTGAAGAGTTGATGAAGGATGACGAAGTTCCGCTGGCATGAATCGGTAGCTATAGACTTTGACGCGCTGCCTCACGGAGAACTGATAAAGCGGAGAGGGCTGCTTATCGCGCGTTGAGAGTCAAACTCCTAAAAACCTCACCCTCAGTTGTTGTTGCAAGCGTGAAACACTGTTCCATTCCCGCGCCGCATGTGTTATGCTCTCAGCCTTCGAGGGACCGACCCGTGCTGGATGATGAGAAAAGGAGCGGAAGAAAGAGATGTATGCCATGGCTGATGACAGAACAAACTTAGATCGCGGCCGCGCGATCGAGGCAGCACTTTCAAACATAGAAAAGAAATTTGGCAAGGGATCCATCATGCGATTGGGAGAACGGGATGTGTCTGAGGTCCCCGCGATCTCAACCACCTCACTTAGTCTCGATGCAGCGATCGGCGTCGGTGGGGTACCACGAGGCCGGATCGTTGAGATTTATGGTCCAGAAAGTTCCGGCAAAACTACTCTGGCCCTTCATATAGTCGCCGAAGCACAAAAGGCGGGCGGCGTTGCGGCGTACATTGATGCTGAACATGCAATGGACGCTGACTACGCCGGCAAGCTCGGTGTAGATATCGATCAATTATTGATTTCACAGCCGGACTCTGGTGAACAGGCTCTGGAAATCGCCGAGGCGCTCGTACGATCAAATGGCGTCGATGTGATCGTTGTAGACTCAGTTGCCGCACTGGTTCCACGAGCTGAGCTCGATGGTGAGATGGGTGATTCACTGCCAGGACTTCAGGCGCGTTTGATGTCTCAGGCGCTTCGGAAACTTACTGCGATCGTTGCGCAGTCAAACACGTGCTTCATTTTTATTAACCAGATTCGTGAAAAGATTGGAGTCATGTTTGGCAATCCGGAAACAACTACTGGCGGCCGCGCGTTGAAGTTTTACTCGTCATTGCGGCTCGATATTCGTCGAATTGGCGCGATCAAGGATGGCGATCGTGTAGTTGGCAATCGAACGAAGGTTAAAGTTGCAAAGAACAAGGTTGCCCCGCCTTTTCGAGAGTGTGAGTTTGACATCATGTATGGCGAAGGCATCTCACGCGAGGGAGATCTACTGGATCTTGCCGTGACGAATCGAGTTGTCGAGAAGAGTGGTGCCTGGTTTTCTTACAAAAGCGATCGTCTTGGCCAGGGACGCGAGAATGCGAAGCAGGCATTGAAAGACAACGCTGAGGTATTGAAGAAGATTGACAGAGAAGTAAAGGTCAAACTCGGAATTCCGGTACGTGAGGAATCGGAACCGGCGGCAAAGGCTGCGGCGGGCGATAAGAAATAACGGTTGCTTATGTCCGATATGCTTCTGTCTTGTCGGACGTGACCAAGCGGGCCATGGTGATCATAGCGCTTGATCATCTTGTCCCGCTTTGTCACGTCACGACAAGACAAAGGCATATCGGACATTTCTTTTGCTGCTTTATACTAACCGCCATTGAAACGCATGTCTTCGATTCTCATAAAGCAGGGCACACTTGTAACCATGGATGCGGCAGATTCCGTGGTCCGCGGTGATCTGTTGATTGAGAACGATCGCATAACTTCAATCGGGGCCACCGGACAAGTCGCAGACATCATGATCGATGCGACAGACTGCGTTGTTATCCCGGGCTTCATTCAAACTCATATTCATCTTTGCCAAACACTTTTCCGCGGTTCAGCGGACGACCTCGCATTGATTGATTGGTTGAAGAAGCGGATCTGGCCCATGGAAGCGGCGCATTCCGCTCAATCCATCACGGCCGCCGCTCGTTTGGGAGTCGCCGAGCTGATCAAAGGCGGAACTACCTGCGCGTTAACAATGGAGACTGTGAATCATACTCGGGAAGTCTTCAGAGTGATCGAAGAGACTGGCTTTCGGGCCACGGTCGGCAAGTGCATGATGGACAAAGGTGATGAGGTCCCATCGGAGTTGCGCGAAGTAACCAGCGATTCGATCGCGGAGTCGATCTCTTTGCTCGAGGAATGGCACGGGAAACAGAATGGCCGAACCCGTTATTGCTTCGCGCCGAGGTTCGCGGTCAGTTGTACTCGGTCGCTTCTCGAAGCCGTGGCGCGACTCGCACGTGAACGCGGAGTGATGGTCCACACCCACGCCTCCGAGAATCAAACTGAGTGTCAAATTGTTGAAGCTGAGACTGCCTTAAGGAACATTGTCTATCTCGATTCAGTTGGTTTGACGGGCAAGCACATTGCTCTCGCTCACTGTGTGCATCTTGACGACGATGAGATTGCTATTTTGCGAAAGACTGGAACCAACGTAGCTCACTGTCCCTCATCAAATCTGAAACTTGGTTCAGGCATCGCACCGGTTAAACGTTTATTGAGTGAAGGCATATCTGTTTCTCTTGGAGCGGACGGCGCAGCCTGTAATAACCGGCTCGACATGTTTACCGAGATACGCACAGCTGCTCTATTGCAAAAGGTTCTTCATGGACCGGAGGTTCTCCCGGCCAGGCGCGCGCTCCGCATGGCAACGATAGATGGCGCAAAGGCGTTGGGACAGGAGAGAGAAATTGGAAGTCTCGAAGTAGGGAAGAAAGCCGACGTAAGCATCATTCACGTTGGGGCACTGCATACAACCCCGGAGCCACGTGATTTGCTGTCGGCGCTTGTCTACTCAGCTGAGGCGAGTGATGTCCAGACAGTGATCGTAGATGGTCGCGTGCTCATGCGAGATCGAGAGCTTTTGACAGTCAATGAAGCGGATGTGGTTGAGCAGGCTAATTTGGAGAGTGGCAGGCTTTTGGAGCGGGCTAAGTTGGACTAAAAGGGCCGTAAAAGAGCTGTGCCAGCTCGAAGGTAGCGACTGCGGGGGGCGCGATCGGCGGCCGAGCTGGCACTGGCGGGCACTATCAATTTTGAATTGGATGGCGTCTTTTCAACCTAGCTGACGTTTGGGCATCAGCTCCATCCGCAACGTCCCGAATTATACACCCGGCAAGGTTTCCGTCAACGACTTTTTGTGACGAATCCGACAAATTATCCAAAGTTGACAGTGATTTCACGAAGTCCCTATACTACGCGGTCTTTTTCACCACTGGCCAGGTAGCTCAGTTGGTAGAGCGCGGCCCTGAAAAGGCCGGCGTCGGCGGTTCGATTCCGTCCCTGGCCACCA
>DATDFV010000121.1:0-26665 GCA_036522415.1 Pyrinomonadaceae bacterium
GGCCTGACCTTTGCACTCATCATTCTTCTCTTAGTGGCCGCACCGCCGATAAATGTTGCGGATCTGTCAGTCGGAGCTTACGACACACTTGTTCGTGTGCTGGCGGGTCGTGACGTCACAACAACAGCCGAGTCATCGCGAGACAATGGCTCCGATACACACCGGCTCGTTATGTATGAGGAAGGTCCAACATCAACGGTTTCGGTTCGAAAAGACGGTGAAACTTTTTCAATGGCTATCAACGGACGCACTAATGCATCGGACAGCAGCAGCGACATGCCAACTCAGGTGATGTTGGGTGAACTGCCGATGCTACTTGCACCACGACTGAATAATGGCCTCGTCATTGGTTTTGCCACAGGTGTCACGGTTGGTGCGATGTTGGAATCGCCGATTGCATCAGTAACATGTGTAGAACTGGAGTCGGCCACAATCAAGGGTTCACACTTCTTTGAGCACGTAAATCATCAACCACTAAACGATCCGCGAACGAAACTGATTATTGACGATGCACGGACTTATTTGCGCGTGACGACTACCCGCTATGATGTAATCGTGAGCGAGCCGAGCCATCCGTGGGTGCCAGGTGTTGCGAATTTATTTACACGCGAGTTCTTCGAGCTGGGTCGACAACGACTGAGCGATCAAGGTGTGTTTGTGCAGTGGTTGCAGATCTATCAGTTATCGACCGAAAGCTTGCGGTCGGTTCTGGCCACATACAAGACGGTGTTTCCCCATGTGATGGTCTTTCGAGTAGGCGGAGGAGCAAAGGGGAAAGACCTGATCCTTGTTGGCAGTAACAGTCCGCTGAACCTTGATCTACTTTCGCAGCGTTTGGCAGACGAGAGAATTGCACGAGAGCTTTCTCGGATAAATCTCAATACAGAAGCTGATGTTAGGTCCTGGTACATTTGCGACGAGTTACGCCTCGGTCCGGCGATTAGTGGTGCGAAGATAAACACTGACGACAACATGCATATCGAAACTACAGTACCGAGGGAAGCTTTCAGACCATTGATGCAATCGAATGCGGAGTGGGTGGAGAGATTGAAGGTGATGGGTGGTTGAGATTATTGCCGATTTCCAATTGGCAATTTGGGTCTTCGGTTTTTGGTCTTCGCTTCTCCGTTCTAGGGGAATTGCAGAAACCGAAGACCCAAGAGCAAATCTGCAATTGGCAATCGGAAATCAAATCACCGGACACGCTTGCATCGCTACCAGCCGCCACTTGTCATCGCGGCGTGCGTAGATGTGGACGATTTTGTAGTGACCACTAAAATCTCTTCCCTGGTAAAACCATTTTGCCGCGTCGTGAGCTGAGAGTACAGAAGTGTCTCCCCAAATTCGGACAGTGACATTTTCTCGGTTTATGTACTCCACCCTTATCACTCCTGAAGTTACATCGTCGATAAACTGAGTTTTGTCGTCACCTTCCAGCGGATAAGCGAAATAAAAATCATCCGCCATTATCCGGTCGAGTGTTTCGCCATCGCCGCGGACAAGGGCTTTGACCCACTCGTCGTTCATCTGACGCAGGAGTTGTTCAGTTTCTATGCGATGTCTATCAGTCGCTGGGTTCGACATGGGAGGTGTCACTCCTTTCGCAGTTGGGGCTAAGGATATCATGGCCAAGATGGTCTTTGGCCTTTGGTCTTCGGCCTTTGAGATCTTGGTTGAATACCAGGAGAACCAGTCCAAATCGAAGGCCAAAGTCCAAAGATCAAAGGCCAAACGCGGCTAAAGCATATCGGACATTAAGTCCGCCGCCAGCTCTCCGATCTTGATACAGTCCGGAATTCCAGCGCCGCGATAAGAATTGCCTGCCAATGTGAGGCCTCCAACTCTTGACGATTCGTGCTCGATCTTGGCAATCCTTTCAAGATGGCCCACTTCATACTGTGGCATCGATTTGTTCCATCTGGATACTTCACTGAATAACGGTTTACCAGCGATGCCTAACAAATCTCGAAGGTCCGCCTGCACTCGTACGTCGATTTCATCGTCATTCAATTCCAAAATCTCCGGCTGCAAAGCGCCGCCAACAAAAGCGCGAAGCAGGGCGTAACCGTCAGGCGCACGCCCGGAAAATTTCACGCTGCTGAATGTGCAAGCTATCAATGATCTCTTTTCGATAAAGGGAACTACGAACCCAAACCCATTCAAGGCGTGATTGATATCACTTAGTTTGTACGCAATGTTGACTGTTGCAGTTGAGGCAAACCTGCTTTGATTCAAAAGGGAACTAAGCGACGGTGATATCTCTTTGAGAAGCGAAGCGGCAGTGAAGGCAGGTACTGCTAAGCAAATCGCATCAAAGGCCAGATTGGTTCCGGACTCGCTTGTCACTGACCATTTGCCACCTGGATGATGCTCGAGTTTGGTTACTTTAGTATTCAGGCGAACATCACAGTTAGTCCCACCAATCCTCTTCGTTAAGGCATCTACCAGCACTTCCATTCCTTTGTCGAAAGAAAGAAACAGACTGTAGCGAGCACCGCTCACTCCGGTCTCATTCTTTATCCGGCGTCCTCTCCGCCACATCGCGATGATCAAACTTCGATCGCTTTTTTCCATATCCAGAAAACGAGGCAACGTGGCGCGCAAGCTCAGAACCTCGGGATCGGCGGTGTAGATTCCCCCCACCATTGGTTGCGCCATCCGTTCAAGAGCTTCGTTGCCGAGACGGCGTCGAACAAAACTCGCGAGCGATTCATCGTCGCTGCCGTTTTTAGATCGGCGCGGCAAAAAAAGGTCAGCAGCCATTCGCAGCTTTCCGCTGAACGAAAAGATGTCGCTAGTTATAAACGGCCACATGCGTGAGGGCGCGAGGAGTTGAAAGCCTTCGGGGACCGGTCGAAGCCGTCCATGCTTGACGATAAAGCTACGACGGTGCTGCTCGTTCGTCTGAATGATTTGCGATTCGATTCCGAGCCGCCTTGTTAAGGCGAGAGCTTCAGGTTTTTCCGAGATGAAAGCGTCAGGACCCCGTTCAAGAAGAAACCCATCGCGGTGTTCGGTGTGAATTGTCCCGCCGAGACGGGGGGAGCCTTCGAAGATCGTGAGTGCAACCGCTTGCTTTTGTTGCTCAGCGAGTTCGATCAGACGATTGGCTGCGGCCAGTCCCGTAATCCCACCACCAATGATCGCAATTCGTTTCATCGATAAAGGGTTCTGGTCCTCTGTGCAACCTCTGCGTTCTCTGCGTTAAAAATAGGACGCGCACATTCTACAACCGCAGAGACGCAGAGAACGCAGAGTTGCGCAGAGAGTTTTTAAGGAGACAGAGACTCACAAAGAAGACTGAAGACAACAATCATCCCGACAAACATCGTGACTCGGTCCGTGCAGCCCGACTGTGCGAACCGGAATCCCATCGGTTCGTTCAAGTATCAGTTCTCGAATCATCTTCACAAACAACGGATGCGTACCCGCGGTTGCTGCTCTAACCATGTTTAAACCGATTTCGTCTGCGACCTTTTTCGCCTCCACGTCCAGATCATAAATGACCTCCATGTGATCTGAGATAAACCCAATCGGGGCTACAACGACATCTGTGACGCCTGTTGCCTTCAGCTCGCGTAAATGATCGCAAACGTCAGGTCCCAACCACGGTATCATTGGCGACCCACTCCGGCTCTGATAAACGAGTTGCCAGTTCTGTTGACCAAGTGTCTCGGCGACGAGTCGCGAAGATTCAGTTAGTTGCGGGGCGTATTCACAATTCGCCGCCATCGATTCAGGGATGCTATGCGCGGTGAAGACTAAATGTGGATTTCCAGCGACCTGTGATAACGCGGAACGAACCTGGTCTGCGTTTGCTTCAATGAACAACGGATGGTTATAGAACCCGCGAAGTTTATCGACTTCGGGTGCGCGCTTTCCTACGACCGCCTGCGCATCACGAATGTTCTCTCGATATTGCCGGCAACTTGAGTAAGAGCTGTAAGCCGAAGTGATAAATGCAATCGACCGTTTGATTCCGTCGTCAGCCATCCGTTGGAGAGTGTCTACAAGAAGAGGGTGCCAGTTGCGATTGCCCCAGTAGATTGGAAGCCTTGGACCGTTCTCGTCTAATTCTGCTTTGAGTGCAGCGATCAAATTTCTATTTTGTTGATTTATCGGGCTGACACCGCCAAACAAGTCATAATGCTTCGCTACTTGAACCATGCGCTCACGAGGAACGTTGCGACCACGCAGCACGTTCTCGAGGAAAGGAATGACGTCGTCGATTCCTTCTGGCCCACCGAATGAGACAATCAGTACTGCTTCGTATGTTGTTTGCGGTTTACTCACGTAGGGTCATTGAGACTTGAGATTTCAAACCTCACTTTGATTGAGGTTTTGTTCGTGTTGATTCGTGTGAATTCGTGGATCTTATTATGTCATCGAGAGGAGCGATCCACGAATTCACACGAAATAACACGAACAAAAAGCATCTGTAGATTTTAAGTCTTGTGATAACTCAATTGTTATCCCAGGCGCAAACATCACCTTCAACTGACTGCAGCATCCGTCTCAACTGTTTGACGCGATCAATCGTCAACTCTTCCTGAGCCATACATTCGCACATAGTAAACACCGAGCCGTATGCCGCTTTTGGATCTGGGTCTGGGTAGATTGCCTCTAATTGGGCATCACGAAACGTCACCCAAGCTCTTTGGGAGATTTTCAGTTTGTCGATGAAGTTAGCGTCTGACGCGTTCTTCTTCAGCAATTGTTTGTAAATGTCATTTAATTGAGCGTCGGCCTTTTGAGCGCGGTCACAGAAACAGGCATTGAGACTTACCTGAGTCATGGCCTTTGAGCATCGATCGCCCTTACTGCTTTTCCTTTGTTGCGGCAGCGACAGTGGAAAACTGAAGAGCATAATCAACGTGGCCGAAATTGCCTTTAGTCGCATCTGATCACTCCGTTTTAGAAGGACCGAACTTGGAGGGAGTCAGTACCACCTCGCGGTAGCGGGTGGGTGCGTAGCCAGATCAGTGGTCAAAATCACTTCGCACCCACCCGCTACCGCGAGGTGGTAGTGACTCCCTCCAAGTAAAGAATAGAAACGATTCAGCATGGTTCTTAGTACGCATTACTTTGAACTCAGTTCGTGAACCATATCAATGAGGGCGATGACGTTTTCGACGGGGGTATCGGGCAAGATGCCATGGCCGAGGTTGAAGATGTGGCCGGGCCTTCCGCCGGCGTCGCGCAGAATTTGACTCGCATGAGTTCGCAGGACCTCTTTTGACGAAAACAATAGAACAGGGTCGAGATTTCCCATTACACCTTTCGCCCCAATTCTTCGCCATCCTTCACCTAATCGCACTCGCCAATCGAGACCGATCACATCGCCTCCAGCCTCGCTCATCAACTCCAATAACGATGAGGTTCCGGTTCCAAAGTGAATTACCGGCACTCCGGATCGGACATTTTGGATAACTTCGCGAGTGTGCGGGAGTACAAACTCTCGATAGTCGTCAGGGCTCAAACAGCCGACCCATGAATCGAACAACTGTACAGCCTGGGCACCGGCATCGATTTGAGCATTGAGATATCGACCGAGGCCGCGTGCGAGAATCGACATCAGCGCGTGCCACGCGCCAGGGTCCGAATACATAAGGGTTTTAGTATGGATGTAATTCTTCGAGCCACTTCCTTCCGTCATGTACGAGGCGAGGGTAAACGGTGCTCCAGAAAAGCCGATCAGCGGGATGTTTGGCTTGAGTTCGCGTCGAGTAAGGCTGATCGCTTCGAATACATAATCAAGTGCCCCTACATGATCAACTTCACGTAATCGATCTACGTCAGTCGCGCTGCGGACAGGATTGTGAATCACAGGGCCCTCACCCTGGGCGAACTCCAAATCGATCCCCATCGGTTCGAGTATCAGCAGGATATCGGCAAAGATTATGGCGGCATCGACCCCTAGTCGCTCGGCTGCTGTGACTGTAACTTCCGCGGCGAGTGAAGGCGTTTTGCAGAGCTCAAGGAAAGAGGTTTTTGCTCGAACTTCACGATATTCCCTCATGTAGCGTCCTGCCTGACGCATTAGCCAGATTGGAGTGTATGGAACAGGTTCAAGCCGGCAGGCTTTAAGAAAGGGGCTGTCATGCATCAAGTTCTCAGTCATTGCGTTTGCTGTACGACAAGCTGTTAGCCTGTCGGCCCTGGGCTAAAACAGACCTCTTCGCCTGGCAGACACAACAGGCTGACAGCCTGTTGTACTAGTTTGGCAGAACTTTCAAAAATAAATGTGCGTTCAACGAAACATCGTGTGCTTTTTGGGCACTTACTAAAGATTTCGCTTTCTCATTGGTGCAAATCGCATTTGAGACTACAATAATCCGCACAAAAGCTGTAGCGGACTGGCTTGTGACTGTCGGACACCTAAAAAGTTGTCACAAGTCAGTAGTTTGCGGTGTTTGCACTGTTGAGAGAGCGGTGATTGATGAACGGACAAGCTAGAGCTTTGATCGAGTCCATGCCTAACGAACTCGGGACTGAAGCGGTATCTGCGCTTAGTTTCGATGAAGCGTTTACCCTCCATCACCGCGCGGTTTTTCGAACCGCCAGGGCGGTCGTGCGCGACTCTGCCCTGGCCGAAGACGTGACGCAGGAAGTATTTCTCAGACTCTATCGCAATCTCGACTCCACGCCTGGTGAAGACCTTTTACGTGCGTGGCTTCTGCGTGTGACGCTCAATGTCGCGCGAAACACCATTCGGGGCAACACCCGTTCGATGGTTCGCGACAACGAGTATCACAAGGAGAGTGTTGAGACCGGCTTTTATGTCGATGCCCCGGAAGAAGATTACGAGCGCAAGATAGCAATTGAAGAGGCGCGCCGGGCACTCGACAAAATAAAAGAACCTATGAGGAGCTGCCTGCTTCTAAAACAGCAGGGACTCTCCTACAAGGAGATTGCCACCACGTTGTCGATAAAAGAGACGAACGTTGGAAGTTTGGTGGCGCGCGGCCGGAAAGAATTTGCGAGGGTCTACGGTAAGATCGGAGGCAGACGATGAAACAGTGTTTGGATGAGGGAATGCTCCAGAGTTATTTCGATGGGGAGCTTCCCACTTCATTGATGGAGAGTGCGACTTCGCACCTCGCCTCTTGCGCGAGTTGTGCGGCAGCAGCGCGTGAGCTCGAAGAAGAGAACGCGCTGTTAGGTGAAGCTTTCGCGCTTGAGTTTTCAGACAGTGTTCCTACAGAGCGACTGCGCCGTCGTGTCGATGCGGCGGTCGCCGGTCTTCAGGTTGTTCGTCCCGTTGTCCAACAGCCCAATCCCGTCTCCGGCTTCTTTAGCTCACTGTCGAACCTATTTTCCTTCGCATCACAGCGTGCGTTGGGCTATGCCGCTTTGATGATCGTGTTGGCGTTTGGTGTAATTTTCGGTCTGGTGAAGCTGCGGAGTTCTGCTCGGACTGTACCTCAAACTGTCGCGAATAAAGCGCCCGAAAGTAGCAACCCTGCCGTGGCTACGGTTCAACCTAAAGCAAGTGTAAATCCTGATGCGAGTGGCTCAGCGCCATCAACTTCGACACCGAGAAACCCGAGCACACCGCGTCGCGTTTCAACTAAATCCGCAGTGGCAACATCAATTGCGCCCAAACCGGCTCCAGTGAAACTGCTGCCAGGCGAGAGAGCATACTTGCAGACAATTGCCAAGCTTGACTCGACAATCAAGCAAGACGAAAACAATATGCGGCCTGCTCTTCAGGCCGAATATCAGCGGAATCTCGCAGTCGTTGATCGCGCGATTGCGGCTAGTCGTACTGCTGCTAAGAAGAATCCAAATGATCCTGACGCGGCAGACTTCATGTTTGCGGCCTATCAAAGCAAAGTAGATTTTCTGAATACGATCGCCGATGCGCGAGTTTACAATGGCCGGCACTGAAAGGGCGGGATTCTAAGTTGATATGAAGTTTTCCCTCGTCCCTGCAGCGTTAGCCATCGTCATCTCCCTCGCAGGTTCCACCCAAGCCAACGACGACAAAAGCGACGCAAAATCGTCTGAGAAGATTGAGCGCTCAACCCCAGTCGATCCTCATGCCTCGATAACGCTCTGTGTCATGTCAGGTAAACTCGTTGTCCGCGGCTGGGATAAGAGTGAGGTTCATGCGCGTTCTACCGATGCGGACCGGCTCGAGTTTCGCAGAGTGGATAAAAGTAAAGATCCGTCATCTGTGCCGAGCCGAATCGATGTAATGGTCACAGACAAGCAGAATCAGCGAGGCGATTGCCAGGCAATCGCTGACGTTGAAATGGATGTGCCTAAGGAAGCTACTGTCCAACTTCAGACGCGCGACGGAGACATCTATATTTACGGTGTTGGCGGTGCGTTTGCCGGATCTCAGAATGGCGACATAACCATTGAACGTGCTTCAAAGTTCGTTGAGGCCGGAAGTGTTGGAGGCAGCATCCTGTTAAAAGATTCGAGCGGCCGCGTGAACCTGAGTTCGGCTGGCGGTGGCGTCGAAGCTTACAACGTGAAACCCGTTTCTTTGGATGACACCTTCGAAGTTGGAACTGTCAGTGGTGATATCCAACTTGAGCGAGTTAGCAATGCCAAACTTTCAGCCAAGACTGTCAGCGGGACCGTAACGATGACTGGACCGCTCGCGAAGGCGGGAGATTACGGCTTTACAACGATGGGTGGGGATGTTGTTTTGATGTTACCTCACGATGCCTCATTTAGACTGAACGCTCGAGTCTCGGCCAACAGCGACATCGTTTCAGACTTTCCACTAAAATACGTAGCCACTGAGCCTCCGGCGCCACCCGCACCAAAATCAGAACCCGTTCCCGAAGCCAAGGCGAAGACGCCCAAGGCTGAATCGAAGGAATCGAAAGCTGAGATGAAGGGCGACAAAGGTCCAAAAACCGCTCCGATCATTGCTCCGATTATTGTACCGAGGGTAGTGGTCGTTAATCCTTTCAAAAGAATCACCGCGATCTGCGGTTCTGGTGATGCCAACATCACACTCTCATCCTTTGGCGGGACGCTGCATCTTAAAAAGATGTAACTCAGTGGGTTTTTGCCTCTCTAGATTAGAGCTTAGTCCTTTGTGCGTTGTAATTGGTACTTTGTGCGGTTGAAGCGGGCTGGAGTGCAGTACCAGCACCACCACCCACTGCACAAAGGACAAAGTACAAAGCTCCAGGCATAAAGCACAAAATACCGGAAAAAACTGTCACATCCTGTGGTGGGTTGGTGTTCTGAATATAGAGCAACGCAGAAGGGCTGGGGGCAGTTATGACGAGTAAGAACAGGCTGGCTGCTCCCGGCCCTAAAAACGTAAGAGGTCCCAACTAATGAACAACATACGAAGACAGCAAACGGGCGAGCGAAAGCTATATCGCGTTCTCCTTCTATTGATCGTTAGCCTGGCGGCCTTTTCGAGTGCGATGAACGAGCTGAATCAAGTTCAGGCGCTTGCAAGTCAAGTTGGCAGTCTGGTGGCATCCTGGTCGGAGGTTATGGTTCCCACGGTAAATGCCAGCACTCCAGTTGTTACTCGTTCGTGCGTTGTCACAGATTTAGCTTCGCAGGAAGCGAGTCGTTCCGATGAGTTCCGATGGAATGGAGCTGTAGCTCCTGGTAGTGCTATCGAGGTTCAAGGGATTAATGGTGAGATTGTTGCCGAACCGGTTGCCGGTTCGGAAGTTCAAGTCATTGCTTTGAAGACTTCAAGAAGAAGTGATGTTAACTCGGTGAAGATGAAGGTGGTGGAACACGCGGGGGGCGTAACCATCTGCGCACTTTATCCAAATGAAGACGGCGAGTATCCCAGTAGCTGCGGCGGTGATGCTAAGCAGCGCACTACGCATGGAGGAATCAAGAACAATGATGTGCAGGTGAACTTTACCGTGCGAGTGCCGCAACGAGTGGGCTTTGTAGGCAAGACTGTCAACGGCAGTATCACTGCAACATCGCTTAACGGTAATGTGATTACTCAAACCATCAATGGCTCAATCAAGATTTCGACCAGCGGGTATGCGGAGGCGAAGACAATCAACGGCGACATTAGTGCTCGACTTGGCGACTCGAATTGGTCCAATGCTCTAAACTTTCAGACCATAAATGGTGGAATCGATCTTGAGTTGCCATCAGGCTTGGGTGCTTCTATTGATGCTGAAACATTGAACGGCAGTTTCAGCTCCGACTTCCCGCTGTCTATTACTACATTAACAGGTCGTAAGCACGTAAAGGGTGTGATTGGAGTCGGTGGTCGTGAACTGCTTTTACGAACAATAAACGGGAGTATCAATCTGCGTATCGCAGGTTAAGTTTTTTTGGGACGCCTTTATCGAAGTAATACAGAATAGAGAAAAGAAACATGTTGAAGAAAGCCCTCATTACAGCAGTACTAATCGTGATTGCGCTGGCCAGCAATGGTGCCCGGCCCGCAGCAGCACTGAGTCTCGTTACACAGGACCTTCGTCCTGTGCCATTGGAGCCAGTCAGCGTTGACACGTCAGGCGTTCCTGCTGATTCGGGAGAGGAGTTTCGCGAAGAGTTCCACCAAACTTATCCCCTGTCAGCAACTGGTCGCGTAGGTCTGGAAAACATAAATGGCGGCGTTCAGATCAAAGTTTGGGATCGAGCGGCCGTACAAGTTGACGCAACCAAAAAGGCCTGGCGCAAAGAGCGGCTCGCCGAAGCCCGTATCGAAGTGAATTCCACGGAAGATAATCTTCATATCAAGACAGAATACCCAGACTGGAACCAAACCTTTCACGGTGGGAATGATCGTTACGACAATCCGGCGACTGTGGAATACATCTTAACCGTTCCTCGCAAAGCGGCGCTCGAGTCGATCGAACTCATCAACGGTGCAATTGACATCGAAGGTGCTGAAGGAAGCGTGAAAGCGTCGTCCATAAATGGGTCCGTTAACGCTCGTGGGCTGCTTGGTGACGTGAGGCTCTCGACGATAAACGGACCTTTGAAAGCGATCTTCATTCAGCTGGACGAAGCTCGTCCTATCTCACTCGGCTCAGTTAATGGTCCGGTCATTCTAATTATTCCATCAGACGCCAACGCCTCGGTTCGGGCGGGCACGGTTCATGGCGGTATTAGCAATGACTTTGGTTTGAAGGTGAAGCACGGAGAGTACGTGGGCCACAATCTCAACGGCCAACTGGGTAATGGCGGACCGCGCATCAAGCTCGAAAACGTGAATGGACCGATAAACATTAATCATGCTCAAGATGGAAAGACCCTGAGTCCCGCGACCTCGGTTGGGGCCTCTGACTCGGATGAGGAGGACGAAAAGACAGAGGCGGATGCGGCTGATGTCGCCCGGCAAGTCAATCAAGCCGTTGCTACGGCAGTGAAAGTGAATACCAAAATTGCACTTGAAGCTCAGCGAGAGGCGCAGCGCCAGGTTGAAGTTGCAATGAGAGATGCGCAGAAAGAAATTGAACAGGCGCAGCGCGAAGTTCAGCGTGAGAATCAGCGCCAACAACGCGAGCAGGCGCGGAGTGCCAACGTAGAGCGTATTCGAATCAACAATGACGATCGGGCTACTGCTCAGGAATCCAAAACATTTACGGTTAACGATTCTCCAAGTGTGAACGTCAGTACATTTGATGGTGCAGTGAGGGTTCATGGTTGGGACAAATCGGAAGTCATGTACACCGTCACGAAGAAGGCCGAAGACGACGAGGCGCTTCACGAGATTTCCACTGAGGGGACTCAAAACGGTGGGCAGATATCAGTGATTGCCAGAAACGAGAACAACGATCGTAATGGGACGGCGACAATCGAAGTCTGGGTGCCACGTAAGTCAACGGTTCATGTCTCTTCGGATGACGGCAGTCTGAAACTTGATGGAGTTTCCGGCGAAATAACTCTTCGTACTGGTGATGGTTCTATTGAAGTGAATGATGCGGGTGGTCAGCTGAAAGTCAACACCGGCGACGGTCACATTCATGTCATGAAGTTCGACGGCCAGTTAGACGCCGTGACCGGAGACGGGTCGATCCAGATGGATGGCAATTTCAATGCTTTGGCGGCACGCACAGGAGACGGTGCGATCTCTTTAACCGTGCCGTCCGGATCAGACTTCACCGTTGAAACAAACGCCGATGGTGACGTAACAAACGAAGGCTTAACCCTCACGGAAGATATCTCTCCTTCGAAGCGAGTTAAGCGCTGGCGAGTTGGCAATGGCGGCAAAGTATTTGTCCTGAAGACAGGTGACGGACAGATAGTTCTTCGATCACGGTAACCAGAGATCACAGATCCCAGATCTGAGGTCGCAACTAACTATCTATCTGAGATCTGGAATCTGTAATCTGAGATCTTTGGGTTTTGCTCGGGAAGGTTCTTGGGACGCCCGGTCCTAACGAGTGGGAAGCTTTCGAGCAGCTTTCGAAACGGCTAACTAACAACAGTTTCAAACTGCGGGAGATTCTAATGAAAGCTGCCTTGCTCGGCATTGTAATTCTAGGTTTGTCTGTTACCCGGGTAACAGCACAAACCGCAAGTTCCACCGCCACGCCCACCTCGTCACCGACCGCAGAAAAAATTGCTCAAAAATCTACTGCAAGTACCACTCCCGCTACGTCAACAACCGCCGTCAAAGTTGGGAAGGCGGCCGCCCTGGCTTTGCCTCCCGAAAAATCCAATCCGATTAAGTTGGTGTTGTTTGATAAGCCGCCCGTTATCGACGGCAAGCTCGATGATGAAGTGTGGAAAAAAGCAACTCTGCTCAAGGATTTCTATCAAGTTCAACCTGGCGACAACATCGTTCCGCAAAATCGAACTGAAGTCATGCTCGGTTACGATTCTCACAACGTCTACATCGCCTTTCACTGTTTCGACGAACCTGACAAAGTACGAGCCAACGTTCCTAAGCGCGACCAAATCTGGGACGATGATTACGTAGGGATTCTCTTCGACACCTTTAACGATCAACGAAGAGCTTACGAATTCGACTTCAATCCACTGGGAATTCAGGCAGACGGTATCTGGACCGAAGGCCAGGGCGAAGACATGAGTCTTGATCTAGTCATGGAGTCGAAGGGCATCGTGACGTCTGATGGTTACACAGTCGAGATCGCCATACCGTTCAAATCACTGCGCTATGTTGCTGGAAAAGACAAACTCTGGGGTGTCCACTTCTGGCGTCGCACAAAACGACTCAACAACTCGCTGGACATGTGGATACCCATGGATCGAGATAAGAACAGTTGGTTAGCTCAGGCAGGACACATCACCGGACTTGAAGGAATATCTACAGAACGAACACTTGAACTTATTCCCAGTTTGACGGTTTCGCAGACAAGTCGGCGAGCACGAACATTCGGACTGGCACCGGATTCCGCCGCTTTCAAAACAGATCCTGGTCGAATGTTGAATGAGCCAGTGAATATCGATCCCGGTCTGACTGGGAAATACACCTTAACCCCAACAGTCACACTCGACTTCGCTATCAATCCGGATTTCGCACAGGTTGAAGCAGATCAATTAGTCGTTACCGCAAACCAGCGTTTTCCAATCTTCTTCCCGGAGAAGCGTCCGTTCTTCCTCGAAGGTATCGATATCTTTCAGACTCAGATTCAGGCAGTTCATACGCGAACAATCGTTGACCCGGATTTTGCGGTGAAGACCACAGGCAAGATAGGCCGCAATACGTTCGGATTGATACTTGCCAGTGACAATGGTCCGGGAAACTTCAGCTCGGACGAACGCGGTGAACTGAACGCCTGTCTTGACACTCAGAAAGTTGATCCAACTACGGTATGCAGTAACGAACGGCTGGTTGACAAGAATGCCAACGTTGGTGTCTTGCGCCTCAAACGTGACATAGGGAAATCCGATTCTTTCCTGGGTTTCCTGGGAACCTATCGACGCTTCGTTGATCAATACAACGAACTCGGCGGCTTCGATGGACGGTTTCGCTTGAACAAGCAGACAACGTTTAGTTGGCAGGCGCTGGCCACGCGCACGCGCGATAACTTCTTCTATCCGGACGAAGGCCTCTCTCGTGATAGCGTTCGCAACGCTTTTATCTATGCTATCGATTACAACCAGTCTGGCAGACATTTCGGCCAAGAGTTTTCAGTGGTCGGCCGCACGCAGTACTACCGGGCAGATGTAGGTTTCAATCGTCGCACGAACACAAATAATCCCAACTGGTTTATTCGTTACAGCTCTGAACCAAAGCCCAAAGCGAAACTATTGATCTCCTGGCGTGTCTACACCGATTTCGATGCGAATTTTGATTGGCAGGGTAACTCGCAGCATATGAACAACGAGTCCCAGATAATGTTCAATTTTGTAAAGCAATCGTACCTGGGAATTGGAGTTGATAACGGGTACGAGCGTGTGTTTGAAAGGGAATTTGGAGCAACTCGGCAGCCGGGTTCGGATTGTGTGGTTAAAAACACCTGTACGTTTGCGGGAAACGACAACGAGCGATCAACTCCCACGAAGGGTATTTATACGTTTATGGGATCGGCGCCCAGCAAGAAGTATAACTTCAACTTGTTTGTCGGCAGGTTCTTTGGTTCTCTCGATTTCGATTTCGGCGCTGGCTCAAAATTCCCACGTGTAAGTCCAACGGCTTTGGCGCAGGCCGATGCCATTGCCGCGGGTAAATGTAAAGACAAAGATGCCAATGGCAATCCCTTAACTCCGCCACCCGTTTGCAATGCACCGCAGGATCCCGGGCCTGGCGATTCGTGGCACATCGACGCTGGCTTTACATACCAGCCGACTGCTGCCTGGAATACAACCATCAGCTACACCAAAGACCGTTTGACCCGCTACGACACTAATCGCGTCGCATTCGATGAAAATATCTATTCAGTTCGCACGACGTATCAGTTCACGCGGTTCATCTTCGCGCGCGGTCGCGTTGATTACGACAATCTTGCCTCAGCAGTGAAAGGCCAGTTTCTTTTTGGTTGGACCCCAAATCCGGGCACCGCCTTTTACGTTGGCTATAACGATGATTTGAATAGAAACGGGTTCAATCCTTTCACAAATCAACTCGAACCCGGATTGCGACGTAACGGTCGCACGTTCTTCATCAAGATGTCCTACCTGTTCCGCCGGAGTTTTTAGTGAGAGGACGGGGAAGAAAGCTTCTTAGTGTTACGTCTTAGCGTTGGGTGTAGTCATTCTGGTTTCTGCACCTAAGCCGGCTGAGCGTAGACACAGCAAATAAGTACAGCAAGAGTATTGACTCAGTCTACGATCTCGGATAGCAAGTAAGTCGCGCCTTGCTCATGAAAGCTCTACTACTTATCTGCTGCAGTTTGTTGTGTGCGTTTCTTACCAACGCGCAAACGAACGACAACACCCCAAAATCCAACTCAAATACTAAACGCAAAGTCGAAGTCCCACCGGAAAAGCAGAAGCCCATCGTTATTCCGCGTCTCGACAAGCCTCCGATAATTGACGGCCATCTTAATGAGGACGAGTGGCGGCAAGCAGTAGTTTTGAAAGATTTCTACCAGATCAATCCAGGCGACAACACTGAACCTACCAAGCCAACTATTGTTTACCTTGGCTATGACTCGAGGTTTTTCTATCTGGCGGTGCACGCCTACGACGATCCTGAGAAGGTGCATGCAACGATTGGCCAACGCGATCGAATTTTTAATGAAGACAACTTCCGTATCTTTTTGGATACCTTCAACGATCAACGCAAAGCTTACTTGCTTGGCTGGAATCCATTCGGTATCCAGGCAGATGCGATCCAAACGGAGGGGGAGGGCCAGGACTTTAGCGTTGACATTGTGATGGAATCAAAAGGCATCCTCACGAGCGATGGCTGGACATTGGAGGTTGCAATACCTTTCAAGTCTCTTCGTTACGTCGCTGGTAAAGATAAACTCTGGGGTATTCATCTCTGGCGAAATATCGATCGCAATAACGACGAGATCGATTCGTGGGTACCGATAAGCAGAGACATCTCAGGAACGCTAACACAGGAAGCACACCTTACCGGGCTCGAGGGCATTTCCGCGGAACGGACGCTGGAGATAATCCCCAGTATCACCTTCTCTGAGACCGGCAAACGTGTTAGCGCACTAGCTGCCGGAGCAGGTTCGTCGTCGCTTGATCCAGGTCGAATGCTGAATGAACCGATTAAGACCGACGCCGGGGTAAGCATCAAATACGGTCTGACTCCAACGGTCACTGTAGACATGGCGATCAATCCAGATTTTGCTCAAGTCGAGGCCGATCAGACTGTTGTTACTGCGAACCAACGTTTCCCAATCTTCTTCGAAGAGAAGCGCCCCTTCTTTCTCGAAGGCATCGACATCTTTCAGACACCGTCGCAGGCAGTTCACACGCGCGCGATCGTTGATCCAGACGTGGCTGTGAAACTAACGGGCAAGAGTGGGCGCAATACATTCGGGGTTTTGTTGGCCAGCGACAATGCTCCGGGGAACTTTACTGAAGAGGAACGAAACGATCCGTCGACCTTTCCGTTGATTCAGCGCTTCGTCGATAAGAACGCGTACATCGGCGTACTGCGAATGAGACGCGACGTCGGAAAGGAGTCAACGCTTGGGTTTCTCATGACCAGCTACAACTTCATTGAAAAGCATAATCAGCTGGCAGGGATCGATGGCCGCTTCAAACTGAGCGCTCAGAAGACCTTTGCATTTCAGGTTTTGGGGACCACATCACGCGAGTGCTTTTCAGATCCAAAAGCCGATCTTTACACTCCGCTCCCAACACAGCCTTGTTATAACGGCGACGAAACTCGCGAGTCATATCGCACCGGCAACGGCTTCTCCTACTCAATGCGCTACAACCGGGATGGCAGACACTTTTACTACGGAGCAAATGCCACCGGTCGCACTAAAGACTATCGCGCCGAGGTCGGTTTTACTCGTCGTACTAATACAAACACCTCAGGCTTCTTCACGGGATACAATTCAGAACCGAAACCAAAATCAAAATTGGTTCAATGGAATCTGAACATTTCTGGCGCTATTAGTTTCGATTGGCAGGGACGAAGTCAGAACACTAACCTTGAGTCGAGCATCCAGTTTAGTTTCCAACGAAATTCGTACTTTGGTTTCGGTGCAGCAGTAGGTTCTGAGCGCCTGTTTGAAGAGGAATTTGGTGCAGCGAGAACGACCACACAGGCCGGCTCCTTTTTCGGAGGTCCGGAACGCTCTACGCGCCAGTGGACGCCATACGTATTCACTGGCACTCGTTTTAGTAAGAAGTATCATGCCGCCTTGTTCCTCCAGTATTTTCAGAACTCGTTCGACTTCGATTTTGGTGCAGGTCCAAAGTACCCTCGAGTCAGTCCCGCGGCTTTAATTGATCCTAATGCTCCTCTCGATCCAGGGCCGGGGAAACTCTGGGAGGCTAATGCGACCTTCGAGTACCAGCCGATTAATGCGCTCAACACTTCAATCGATTACACGTTTAATAAACTGACCCGCAACGATACTCACCTGGTCGCATACAAGGACGACATTATTTCTTCGCGCACTACGTACCAATTCACGAGGTTTCTCTTTACCCGCGCTCGAGTGGATTATGAAACACTGTCTTCAAATGCCCGTGCGCAGTTTCTTTTAGGGTGGACGCCGAATCCTGGGACGGCGTTTTATCTCGGTTATAACGACGACCTTACTCGCAACGGTTTTAGCCCATTTACCGGCCAGATTGAACCGGGCTTTCGCCGCAACGGTCGCACTTTCTTCGTGAAGTTCTCATATCTGATCCGGAAGAGCTTCGGAAAGTGATCTCAGGTTCAATCCGATTTCCTCCACCCGCCTCGTCGAACAGAAGGCCCAACCCCCTAACACACGAAAGCTCTTCAGTCGGAGCGCGTCCGTCCTCGGCCGCCCCCGTCGAACAGAACCACCATGACCAGAGAGAGGGGGCCCTCGGACAGAAGAGCTTTCGTGTATTAGGTGATGATGGTTCTGATCGACGGGGGCGGCCGAGGACGGACGCGCTCCGACTGAAGAGCTTTCGTGTGTTAAGGGATGCGGCTTCTGATCGACGGGGGCGGCCGAGGAGGACCGCGCTCCGACAGAAGAGGTTTCGTGCGTTAAAGTTTGGGCCTTCTATTCGACGGAGTCGCTTGAGGAAATCGGACACCAGCTCTGGGATCTGAGATCCTCCGGCTGCGTGCTAAACTACCGCGGTCAGTCTGCCCTCTTCAGAGAAATCATCATAATTAGCGACCTAAGCGGGCATCGTCAGACATTTAGCGCCGATATGTTTCAACCTGAAAAGTCCCTGGCCTGTTCCTCGAGAGCACCCCTAACTTTCCTGGCGCTTGCCGTGTTCAGCCTGGGTTTCTTTGCCTCTTGCAAAAGCGATTACCCCGCGTCGGCCAGGCAGACTACACCGGGACAGAACTCCGTTCGACAAGTAAAGACTACGATGGTGGTCGAAACTCCATTTGGCGAGAGCGTCACCGCAAACGGCACGCTTGCGGCATTTGACCAAACAACCGTCAGTGTCAAAGTACCGGGCAGACTGAAGACGATCGGCGTCGATCTTGGTTCAGTTGTTTCGCAGGGACAAGTGATTGCTCAAGTGGAACCTGAGGATTACAAACTGCGCGTGCAACAAGCAGAAGCCGCGTTAGCTCAGGCACGAGCACGTTTGGGTCTAGTTCCGGATGGAGCCGATGACAATGTCGATCCTGAGAAGACAGCGACGGTAAGACAAGCTCGAGCGGTTCTCGATGAAGCTCGCTACAACCGAGACCGCGCACAAAAACTTGTCGAACAAGGAATCATTGCGAAAGCGGAATTCGACACGGCTAATGCCACTTTTAAAGTTGCCGAAGGACGTTACCAGGATGCGTACGAGGAAATTCGTAATCGTCAAGGCGTTTTAGCTCAGCGTCGATCCGAACTTGCACTTGCTCGACAGCAATTAAAGGATACGGCAGTTGTCGCACCGCTTAACGGCATCATCCAGGAGAAGCGCGCGAGCGTTGGGGAATACCTTGCGGCCGGCGCGCCCGTTGTTAACATTGTGCGAATGGATCCGCTCCGACTGCGTGCAGAAATACCTGAACGAGAGTCGCACACAATCCACACCGGACAGAATGTGCGGGTCACAGTTGAAGGCGATCCGAATATTTACGCAGGTCAGATAACTCGCCTCAGTCCGGTCATTGCCCAACAGAACCGGATCCTGGTGGTTGAAGCTGATGTACGTAACAATGGAAAATTGAGACCTGGCTCGTTTGCGCACGCCGAAATTGTCACAAATGAGTCGAAGATGGCTGTGACAGTTCCGAATAGCGCTATTGTTACATTTGCCGGAATCGAGAAGGTGCTCGTCGTGCAGAATGGCAAGGCTTTGGAGAAGCCAATTACGACGGGTCGCAGAAATGGTGAATTCACTGAGATCGTTTCAGGTATTAACGTTGGAGAGAAAGTGATCCTCGAGCCCGGGAATCTGCAGACCGGGCAGGATGTTCAGGTTGTTGACTAATTGGTCTTAGGCCTTTGGCCTTTGGACTTTGAATTGCCAAACTAAGGCCAAAGACCAAAAACCAAAGACCGGCTTTCGCTCATGCAAAAACTAGCCGAGATTTGTATTCGCCGTCCGGTGTTTGCGACCATGATAGTGCTGTCGCTCGTCGTAGTGGGTGCGGCTGGTTTTTTCAAATTAGGCGTTGACCGTTTTCCCTCCGTTGATCTTCCTACCATCAGTGTCAGAACCAATCTTCCTGGTGCAGCTCCCGAGGAAGTTGAGGCGCTCGTTAGTCAACCCATTGAAGACGTAATCAATACTGTCGACGGCATCAGTGAATTGCGCTCGATCTCGGGTCAGGGCACTTCAATCGTCATCGCCACGTTCAAACTGGATCGCAATCTTGAATCAGCTGCACAAGACGTTCGCGACCGCGTTGCCACTCTTGGACGACAGCTGCCCGAAGACGCGACTCCACCGGTGGTACAGAAGTTTGACAATGACAGCACTCCAGTCATAACGCTTGCACTGACAGCCGATCGTTCGATTCGTGAATTAACTGAGCTTGCCGACAAAACCGTACGGGTGCAGCTGGAACGTGTAGGTGGAGTTGGTGAAGTCCAGGTTGTCGGTGGATTGGATCGGGCAATCAACGTTTGGATCGACGCCGAGCGACTGGCAGCTTACCAGCTTTCAATCTCAACGATTCGACAAGCGCTTACCAGACAGAATGCTGACGTTCCTGGTGGAAACGTTACAACCGGCAAAGAAGAGTTAACACTTCGCACGCTTGGACGCTTTACTGATCCGCGACAGTTTGATGACCTCGTAATCGCCAACGTGAACGGTTCGCCTGTGCGTCTTCGCGACGTTGGTCACGTCGAAGATGGAACAAAAGAACAACGGTCCTTATCGCGTTTGAACGGCGTTCCAACGGTTACGCTCGATATTCGACGACAATCTGGCGCGAATACCGTCGAGGTAATCAACGGTATTAAAGCCGCGCTACCCAGAGTGATCGGTCAGTTACCGCAGGATGTGAAGGTTGAAGTTATTCGCGACCAGTCGCGCTACATCGAGGCCGCGCTTCATGAAATTCAAACGCATCTTGTTCTGGGCAGCATCCTCGCCAGTCTCGTGGTATTGGTCTTCATGAGGTCATGGCGCTCGACGTTGATTGCTGCAGTCGCGATTCCTTGTTCCGTGATCTCGACGTTTGGAATGATGCGCGCGCTCAACTTCACGCTGAACAGCGTAACGATGTTAGCGCTGGTGCTGATGGTCGGTGTCGTTATTGACGACGCGATCGTTGTATTGGAAAACATCTTTCGATTCATAGAAGAGAAACGCATTGCACCAAAAGAAGCCGCGCGCGAGGCCACCAAAGACATAGGCCTCGCCGTCCTCGCGACGACATTGTCGCTGGTTGTCATCTTTCTACCGGTGTCATTCATGTCGTCGATTTCGGGACGGTTTCTCTATCAATTCGGAATCACTGCAGCAGTGGCCATCATGGTGAGCTTGTTGGTGTCGTTCACTCTGACACCAATGATGAGTTCACGTTTGATCAAAGTCGGCGACGCAAAGGGCAGCCATGGTGCACCAGCATCTCGTCGTGGATTTTATCGCTGGATTGATCGCGGTTACTCGTGGCTGTTGGCGTTGGCTTTACGACATCGGATTGCGGTTGCGGTTCTGGCGATCGCAGTAGTTGCTACTAGCGTCCCACTTTATCGAGCGGTAAAACAGGAGTTCATTCCGACAAACGTAGACGAAGCGGAATTTGAAGTCAGCGTAAATGGTCCCGAAGGTACGAACCTCGCGGTGATGAATGAAACACTGAGTGCGATGGAAAAAGACATGCTTTCCACGCCGGGTGTTCGTTTGGTCCTTTCATCGGTGGGTGGAAGTTTCCTCGGTGGAGTCAATCAAGGCAGCGCATACGTTCGAATAGCTCCCCATGAAGAGCGAACCTTCTCGTTAACTAAACTCTGGCGCGAGACGAAGAAGACAAACCCGAGATCCCTGGCAGGCTTGTTGAGTTTCTTAAACGCATTTCGAGGAAATTACACTCAGCAGGATGTTATGACCGAGATTCGCCGGCGCTTACAGAGATATGCCCCGATGCGTATCGGCGTGCGTAACGCGCAATCATTCAACTTTGGAACAGGCGGTCGAACGGATATCGACTTCGTGCTTCGTGGTCCTGAGTTAGTTCCATTAGCCGGCTATGCAGATGAACTAATGGAGCGATCAAAAACGCTTGGCGGCATCGTAGATGCGGATACGACACTGAAACTCAATAAGCCGGAACTCCGGGTCGTCATCAACCGCGATCGTGCGGCGGACCTTGGCGTCGATACCTCTGACATCGCTACGAGTCTGCGCTTAATGGTTGGGGGCGAAGAACAGGCCTCCAGGTATCGAGACGAACAGACAAACGAAGATTACGACGTTGAGCTGAGACTGACTGAACATGATCGCAACGATGTCGGAACAATCAGCCGCCTCTATGTTCCTTCCAGCCGCGGTGGGTTAGTTCGACTGGATAACCTGGTAAACATCAAACGCGACACCAGTCCGTCTCGCATCGATCGCCTGGATCGCGAGCGGCAGGTTTCGATGCGCGCCTCAGTTGCACCGGGCTATGCTTTGGCCGATCGGATTGAGGCTTTGCGTAAGGCGACGGCAGAGATGAATCTACCGCAAGCCTACACGACAAGTGTTTCCGGTCGAGCCCGAGAACTCGAAAGAACTTTCACTGAGTTCATCTGGGCGTTCATTCTTTCGATCATCTTCATGTACATGATTTTGGCTTCGCAATTCGAAAGCACAGTGCATCCTTTAACGATCTTGCTGAGCTTGCCATTGTCTGTTCCTTTTGCACTGCTATCGCTGTGGGGAACTGGCGACACGCTGAACTTGTACTCTGCGCTCGGCATCCTTGTGTTGTTTGGTGTGGTTAAGAAGAATGCGATTCTGCAGATCGATCATATGAACAACTTGCGAGCAAAGGGAATGGAACGACATGAGGCGATCATGCAGGGTAATCGCGATCGGCTGCGCCCAATTTTAATGACGACACTCGCACTCGTTGCGGGCATGTTGCCGCTTGCGATCGGCACTGGCCCCGGAGCGGAGGAGCGACGTTCGATTGCTGTCGTGGTTATTGGTGGCCAGAGTTTGTCGCTGCTGCTGACACTTATTGCAACGCCGGTTGTTTACTCACTGTTGGATGATTTGCGCGCGACTTCGCGATGGCGACGACTGGCATCGATTACGGGGAGCGTATCGCAATCAGTCGTTGGAAAACTGAAGCGACCGAGACGTGCGCGCGCGCGTGAAGCGACCGCTGAGCGTGCTGCGGTTGATGCCTCTCGAGAACAAGCCAGTGCGGGCGGCGACTGAACAGTTTAAGATTGGCGGTTGATGTCTGACGAACTTTAGTTTGTCGTTCGGAGGTTGAGTGTCCGTAGATTCTAGCGGGCGTTCTCCGTCCAGCACGACAAACTAAAGTTCGTCGGACATTGAATTCTTCAGTCCTGATAATTTGATCCAATCCTATCCAATCGCCTTAACAATCCAGGCCACGCGAGTTTTCCCCGACCGCCTTGAGTAACCACAGCTTCCTGAGCTGGGATCTGCGCCAGGATCTGTTTACCAATCGCAATCAATTCGCCGCCACCCGATTGAGCCATGATCTGGATTCGACACGCACGCTCGAGCAGGAACATGGAAAGGAATGCGTCCGCCACTGATTGGCCAACCGTAAGCAGTCCGTGGTTCCGTAGAATCAAAAAGGTTTTGTTGCCAAGGTCGTTTACAAGCCGTGGCTTCTCATCGTCATTCAACGCCAAACCCTCATAATCGTGATAACCGAGTGAAGCCAGCACAAAAAGCGCTTGCTGCGAGATTGGCAGTAGTCCATCTTTTTGAGCTGACACCGCAATACCGTTATCGGTGTGCAAGTGCATGACGCAAAGTGCGTCTTCACGTGCGGCATGCACCGCACTGTGAATCGTGAAGCCGGCGGGATTGATGCTGTAGTCTGATTCCATCACGATGTTGCCTTCAAGATCGACCTTGACCAGACTCGAGGCGGTGATCTCTTCGAACATCATGCCGTAGGGATTGATCAGAAAATGATGTTCCGGGCCCGGAACCCGCGCTGATATGTGCGTGAACACAAGATCGTCCCAACCATAATCAGCGACCAGTCGATAAGCTGCGGCAAGATCAACTCGCGCTTGCCACTCTTCAGCGGAAACGAGATCGCGAATGTTATGTTTACCTGCTCTTTCAGGGGCGCTCATGATGATCCTTTCTTGTGTCCGATAAACTTTAGTTTGTCGTGTGGTGGCAATCTAAGACCGCCGATTTTCAAGGTCCCCATTCAATAATCGTTCGTGTTTGGGATCTCACGACAAACTAAAGTTTATCGGACATTAGTTCTGGAATGGCAAGAATTTCTTCCCAACCGGAATTGTCTATGCGCATGCGTTCGGTTAATTGGTCCCTCAGCTCGCGCAGTTTGGTGCTTAATTCATGCTGGTAGCTGTTGATATTGCCGAAACGTTTTCGTTGTTCCGCAACGAAGGCCTTCTGTTTGGTGATTGATGGAATAGCCGAATGCTGTCCGTTTTCCCAGAAAGCCACGAGTAATCTTTCAATGGTAGTGGCATTTGGAATGTCGATGTCCTCGCCTTCCAGACCGATCACATCTCCAACATAGTTACCTTCATTATCACTCCCGCGAAATAATTGTAAGCGACCCGGTAGTGTGATTTTTTCCAGTGAGTTTGAAGCCTTCAATGTTGGTCGGCCGTTTATCAAACATTGCTTAAAAATCACACCCGCAACTGCCGGAACTTCGCTTGACAACTTCGTGCCTATTCCAAAGCCCGCCACTTCCGGAAACTCCGCAACTATTTTTCTGACTTTTTCCACGTCGAGATCGCCAGTCAGATTGGGCCGTAGTCCAGGTAATCCATTGGCTTCAAAGAACCGCAGACACCACTCTCCTAATTCCGCCAGATCGCCGGAGTCAACGCGAAAGCCCTTGAAGGCTTTGCGGCGTGACTCGGTCGAAGTCGCAGCCATTGCGGCATGCACGGCTCCCATGTACACATCGATAGTGTCTAACAGCAGAGTGGTCCCGTTTGGATTTGCGTCCAACCAGCGCTCGAAAGCAACCTGTTCAAAGTGCTTTGGCTTGCCGGTTCGAGACTCAATCTCAGGCTCGTCCATGTATTCCAGATAAGCCTGTTGCCAGTAATGCGCTTCCGTACCAACTGCGGGAATATCCAGACGGTGAGCGGCTTCCATGTTTGAAGTGTCGTTGAATCCTCCAATAAACGCATAGACCGCGATATCGACGGCGCGTTCAATGTCGCCATTACGTCGCAAGGAAAAGTCAGAGAGCCACCTGTGATCGCCGGCAGCCATTCTGAACTGCATCGCCGTGGCGGCGGTTGTCATAGGCAGATCAAACGCATGTTCAAACTTGATCTCCTGAGCCTGCGTCAAACCGAAAGTGCCAGTGATGTCGGCAAAAGGCTCGTTTGCGAAAACGATCGTACCTGGTCGAACGGCTCTGATTCGGCCCACGAATTGAATGTCTTCAATTGCTTTGGCGAAAAGTTGCAGTCCGCCGCGATCCTGTTCGAGGAATCTCAAGCGAGGACGGTCGATTTGGCTATCGACAAGAAGACGAACCAAACGTTCATGTCCCAGGCAGGGAGCGAACGGAAGTTTTCGTTGTGTGACGTAGAACGTAGCTTCGGCATCACTCAATCGGCCATCGTGCAGACTGGTGACGTCTTTGAAGGAGGCGTCGCCCATTGCGGCGTGGTAGCGATCGATGTTGAGGGTTCCCATGGGGATTGCAGATTTCAGATTTTAGATTTCAGATTAGTCGAACTATAGGACCTATTCGACCTATAGGACCTATGATCAGCCTGCCACCAATCTTAAATCTGAAATCTTAAATGTGAAATTCAAATCACTTCCGCTCCCGCCTTCCGCATTTCTTCAATCGCGCGATCGCCGTCTCCCGGTTCAACATTGACGGCGCGGATCGCATCCTTCAAGACTTTCACTTTGAAGCCCTTGTTCACCGCGTCGATCGCTGTAGTCTTGACGCAGTAGTCGGTAGTGAGTCCTCCGATTACGATCTCTTCAACATTTTGTTTGCGCAGCTGTTGGTCCAGGTCTGTTTCGTCAAAGCCCGAATAACAGTCTGTATCGCCTAGTCCTTTTGAGATGACTCGAATTCTGGGATCGTCTCTAAGTTGTGGGTGAAATTCTGCGCCGAAGGTGTTCTGTACACAATGAACAGGCCAGGTCCCTCCGTATTTAGCGAAGTGTTTTGTCGTGGCTGGATGCCAATCGCGAGTTTTGAATACTGGTTTGCCTTCAGCGAGGAATTTATCGATTAGTTGGTTCAGCGGCGGTACAACCTCATCGCCGTGATCTACAGCGAGAGTGCCACCAGGGCAGAAATCGTTTTGGACATCTACAACAATCAGGGCTTGCTTGTTCTGGTCTGGCATGATTGGACAAACTCTAGCCCAGGCGGTTTGAAAGTTAAAGCGAGGTCCCTGAAATTTTGGAACTGTTCTGTCGGAGCGCGTCCGTCCTCGGCCGCCCCCGTCGAACAGAAGTTCGCGTCCTCTAACACACGAAAGCTCTTCAGTCGGAGCGCGGTCGTCCTCGGCCGCCCCCGTCGATCAGAGGTTCGCGTCTTCTAACACACGAAAGCTCTTCAGTCGGAGCGCGGTCGTCCTCGGCCGCCCCCGTCGATCAGAAGTTCGCGTCCTCTAACACACGAAAGCTCTTCAGTCGGAGCGCGGTCGTCGGCCGCCCCCGTCGAACAGAAGTTCGCGTCCTCTAACACACGAAAGCTCTTCAGTCGGAGCGCGGTCGTCCTCGGCTGCCCCCCGTCGAACACGCGTCTCCGCTTATCTATTGAAGCGTCACTCCATTGATTTGACAGGGTTCTATTCGACGGGGGCGGCCGAGGACGACCGCGCTCCGACAGAAGAGGTTTCGAGTGTTAGGGGATCGTGGTTCTATTCGACGGGGGCGGCCGAGGACGACCGCGGTCCGACTGAAGAGCTTTCGTGTGTTAGAGGACGCGAACTTCTGTTCGACGGGGGCGGCCGAGGACGGACGCGCTCCGACAGAACAGTTCCAAAATTTCAGGGACCTCGCTTTAACTTTCAAACCGCCTGGGCTAGAG
>DATDFV010000122.1:0-11168 GCA_036522415.1 Pyrinomonadaceae bacterium
AAGCGAAGTTAGGCCCGCCGCTGTGTGTCACTTGGTATTTCGAGATAGCTTTCAGCCACCGCAGCGGGCTTTGCAGAAAAGATGCGGGCGACATCAGCAGTGCGCGAAAACCGCTATACAGAGGCTGGATGATGCCATCTACAAGACCCATGTCATGGAAGTGCGGCAGCCACGACAGAGAGAGGCTTTGCGATGAATGCCCAAAACCGTGTGCGATGGCGGTGGAGTTAGAGAGAACGTTATCGTGACTGACCATTACGCCTTTGGGCGCAGCGGTTGACCCTGAAGTATATTGTAAGTAAGCCAGCGTCTCGCCATTTACTTGTGTGGGCCGCCATTGATGGGTCAACTCCGGCGTCAGATTGTCCGTCGCCTGCCACTTTAAGACTTTGAGATTGGGGGTTTGCGCCAGTAACGAATCTACCTTGCCGAGTATTTGTGTCGTCGTGAGCGCAAGAGTCGCGCCGGAATCTTCGGCTATGGCCTGCAGACGGAGTAAGTTGCGATTCAGTCGAGGCGGATACGCTGGTACCGCAATCACGCCTGCATATAAGCAACCCCAAAAAGCGACCACGTAGTCCAGTCCCGGCGGATAGAGAAGCAGTGCACGTTCGCCCTTAGCAACTATCTTTTGAAGCAAAGCGGCGACGGTTTTTACGCGGCGATCTAATTCCCCGTTGCTGAGGCTCAGTTCCACGCCCTCTGCGAGGAACGTGTAAGCCAACTCTTCCGGATTGCGTTGTGCTCTCCGGTCAAGTAAATCCATTAGCGTAGCTGGTGAACGGTGCGACACAGTTATACCCGACAGGGAGCCGTTGTCTTTTAGAAATATAGCTACAGCAGGATGCTGAGGAGGAGCTAGAGCGACAAGCGGCGCGTCACCGCGTTAATAACACACTTTCAGGCACAAAGTGTCCTTTAAATATTATAAGCACGCAATGATTAAGCGCTTTGTACTCTTACTAAGAAGCCGCTCACCGACGAGTCCGCTGCAAAGCGCTTGTTGGATGGCGCGCCAAAAATCATTGCTACTTAAAGAGCAAAAGCCACTCATCATTATTCTTGTGACTGGCAATAAAACGCGCGATCATTGTCGCCACATGGCCTTGCCTCAAAAGTCTTTGCTCCAGCTTGGATACAGTCAGTACCACCCGCGGTAGCGGGTGGGTCAGGCATACGAGTTCAAATCCCAGCGATATCGCACGTCTCATCAGCAATCCACCCGCTACCGCGGGTGGTACTGACTGTATCCAACAGCGATGTTCGACTTTTGAGGCAAACCTCTCGCCACATACAGCACTCCCGGTTTGCTCGCAAGCACGCAGACAGCAATTAATGCGCTTTCATTTTCTGTCGAAGGCTTTGTTTTCTGCCGCTAGTTTCGCTCTCATGAAGTACTTCGACTACGTAGGGTGCTATCCATGCACCAAAGTTCCTTGAATTCCTGTAGATCACTTCTCTTCATGGCAACGACACGAGTTTGGTCCGTTACGGTCTTTTGTTAGCTATTCTCACTCAGAACCAGGCGGCCGTTTCATGGGCGACGCTAATAGCTCTTCCAGTTTCTGCCACTCCACGGGCTTCACCACGTGCTCATCGAAGCCGGCTTCACGAGAACGTTGTCGATCTGACTGTTGTCCGTATCCCGTGATGGCAATCAACCGCATTTCTTTTAGTTCAGGAGTCTGGCGCAGATGCTTTGCGACCTCATAGCCATCCATGTCAGGTAATCCGATATCCAACAACATGATGTCGGGCTGGTATTCAACAGCGATTTCCAAAGCCTTTTGAGCTGAGTAGGCTACTTGAACCTCGTGGCCTGATATCTCCAAAATAGCCGCAATGGAATCCGCCGAGTCTGCATTGTCATCCACCACGAGTACACGCCATGTTTGTACAGGTTGCGCTCTTTTCGGAGCGTAGATCTTAGCTGGTCGTGCGGGCCATCTTAGTGCGGGCAGACGCACGATGAATTCGCTGCCTTGACCTAAACCGGAACTATGCGCCTCGGTTGTTCCGCCGTGCATCTCGATTACCTTGCGCACCACGGTCAACCCAATTCCCAACCCGCCCTGAGATCTATCCAGGGTTCTTTGTGCCTGGGTGAAGAGATCAAAAATCTGCGGCAATAAATCCGGCGCAATTCCTACACCGCTGTCCCTTACGCGGATTACAACTTCCTCGCCTTCCTCTTCAATACCGAGCCAGATGTCACCGCTCTCGGGAGTGTATTTCGCGGCGTTGCTAAGCAGGTTAACTATTACTTCCTCAAGCCGAATTGCATCACCGAGTACCCAGGCGGGTTCTTGCGGAAACGCGACGTTCAATCGATGCTTCCGTTGGTCGATCAACGTGCGTGCGGTGTCCACCGCTTGTTGTGCGATGCCGCGCAGGTCCAGTTCTTCCTCATGAAGTTGAATCCGACCGCTGAGAACGCGTGAAACTTCTAATAAATCATTTACCAGAACCACCAGGTTCCCAACCTGGCGTCGAATTATGGTTCTAGCCTTCTGTTGGAACGCCGCCTCTTTCTCAAGGTCCAAAAGCTCCACCGCGTTCGTAATAGCAGCAAGCGGGTTCCGAAGTTCGTGAGACAGCATTGCCAAGAATTCGTCTTTGCGGCGATGCAGGTCTACCAGTGCTTCGGCTTGCGCCTGCGCACGCTCCAACTGGTGATGTTCTGTATTATCTCGAATGTTGCACTGAATTACCGGCTGGTGATTCACGTTGTAGACGTTGCTGACAAACTCAACTTCCACTCGCCGCCCAGCTTTGGTTAGCAGGGGTAAATTGTGGTAGCGAATGTAGCCTTGCGCTTGCAGTTGTCGAAAGGCGGCTTGGCTGGCATGAATGTCTTGAAAGAGACCTATTTGCCAAAGTTCCTTCCCAACTAACTCATCGATCCGGTAGCCCAACAATTCCGATATGAAAGGATTGGCCTCAGTAATCTTCCCGGTGTTGGACTCGAGTATGAGGATGCCGTCCTTGGCTGTCTCGAAAAGGCGACGAAAACGAATCTCGCTGTTTCTCAGCGCGATTTCCGCATTATGACGATCAGTTATGTCTTCAATTGCAAGAAGGATCAGATCGGGCTGACTATTCACCGACGCAAGGCGACCGGCATTGAGCCGCATTACTCTGTGTCCTAGCGCGGGGAAAGTTTGTTCAACTTCGAAATCATGGATAGGGTGGTCATTACTGAGAACCTCTTTTAGCAGCGTCCTCAATTCAGGGAAGTCCCACTGCCCATTGCCAAGATCGTAGATGAATTTGCCCTCCGTTTCTTTCGCGGGAACTTTGAAGGTCTCATAGAAACTTCGATTGGCCGTTTTGATTCGTAGCTGTTCATCAAGAACGATGAACGGCTCTCTCAAGGTTGCCAGGATCGCTTCGGCATAGTTGAGTGTATCCCGCACTAACTGCTCTTGTAGTCGGCGTTCGGTAACATCCCTAAAGACAAGTGCAACTCCCACGACTTCGCCATTGGCGTTATGAATTGGGGCAGCAGTATAGCCAATGGATTTTTCCGTTCCATTTTTCGTTATGAGTAGCGTGTGATTTGCGAGACCGACGACTTTACCTTCACGCAGCGCACGGGTCGCAGGGTTTTCAACCGGGTGCCCAGTTTCTTCATTAACGATAATAAAAATTTTTTCGAGAGGAAGTCCCGCTGCATCGGCTTGTGTCCACCCCGTCAAGGATTGAGCCACAGGATTCAGAAACGTGACTAGTCCTTTGATATCTGTCGTAATTACACCATCACCAATGCTGGAGAGTGTGATGCGCAGCATCGCCGGCTCTTCGTGCGCCGCAGTAGCGTCACGCTCTGGGGTTTCTCTGTCAGGCTCCATAGGCAAACCTCGCGCAGTAGGGCTTAGCTTTTGAGATTTTAAGCCATTGGCAGAATGCAATTCCAGCGACCTGTTCTTGAACCCAAAATACGTAAAAAATCGGTAACCCGGTCAGTTCTCCTCGGTCGACAGGAATTGCAAGCGGTGTGTAGGAAAGATCAAGCGTAAGTTAGGTTGGAATGTAAATAATCAAAGAAAGATTGGTGAGAATTTGTGGTTGTTCGCGCTTTCGTATCCGCATTCACCCAAAATAGTTGGCTAGGTTGTCGCGCGTCTTTCGCCTCATGCGGCGGTAGCGGTCCTTGCCGAAGACCGCAATAAGGATCTGTTCGCATGGTCTTTCTGGTGTGTCTCGCTTTTCGAAGTAGTCTCGGAGGATCGTATGTTTGCTACGCGAGCCTGGTGGACGGCCAAGCCCCCGCCGGTTGATACGAACTCGAAAAACGCTTTCCAACTTGTGCAAATCGGCCCATATGCGGCGTCACAGCGTATGGTTGGAAACTCCAAAGGCTGGCCGCACCCAGTCCCTCGAAGTTCTGAGAGTTATCAAAGTTTTCTTTGGAAGTTATCAAGACCGAGTATGTGACCTGACTAATAGCCTGTGCCTCTTCCCTTTCTTCTGATTCACAGCGAAGGCGTATATGCGCTCCTTGGATGATCGATCGATTTCCATCAGACTGTTTTCAATTTGATACTAATCGCCGACGTCGCAGTTTTTCAGAATCGTTTTGATCACGCCGGTTGGGTTACGACACTCGTTCCGGTGATGGTCCTGTCCAGGCTTAGAACCGGCACGAAGATTATCTCTATGTAATCGCCACTAATTGAAGATTGAGGTTCAAACCTGGCATGCGAGTGAAATGATTGCCCACGATTGTTGAGGGCCGCCTTTGATGAACCAAGCGAGCCACTGATGCTGAATGACGCATCGATTTTGGGCGTTCGCTTTCTGTCCTCGAAAAGTTTGAGCGCCTGCGCGTACGTTTTTAATGCTGTCTTTCAGTTTCCGAACCTTGGCAGCGACCTCAGCCCCCTTCTTAACTTTGAAATCTTTGCCTCCTAGGCTTAGAGTTCGCTTTTCCCGCTTTTGGGGTTTATTTCCCGCTTTTGGGTTTTTGTTTCCGGCTTTTGCAGTTCTACTTGCTTCTTTTGTGACTTCGTCGATTGAGGTGTAGAAACAATGTACGGAGAAACTGATGTTCCGCTTATGAACCTGCTATCCTCCACGTTTTGAGTATATGCGCCGAAGGATTCTCTTGTTACTCGCCGTGCCACTCTGTTTTGTGATGCCCGTCTGCGTCCGCGCTCAAGCGGGACCGCCATTGTTGACCGACGATCCAGACACACCCGGTGACCATCATTGGGAAATCAACTTGGCAATGACGTTTTCACAAACTCCATCTGAGCGCTTGTTAGGCCTGCCGTTACTCGACGTGAATTACGGATTGGGTCAGCGTCTGCAACTCAAAGCTGAACTGCCATGGCTAATCCGGCAGGACAGAAATGATGCTGGCACTGAATCGGGCTGGGGCAGCACAAACTTAGGTGTAAAGTGGAGGTTCATGAATCAAGATAAGCAGGGTTTTGCAATGTCCGTTTATCCGCAATTGGAATTCAGAACATCATCCGCATCGGTCAGAAAAGGATTGATCGAAGGCGGCGCCGAGATGCGACTGCCAGTCGAAGTTAGTCATGATTTTGGCAATTTCGCAGTTGACGGCGAGGTTGGTTATCAGATCGTGCAACGGGAAAAGGACGAATGGATTTACGGTTTCGCAGTGGCGCGCAAAATGAGCAAACGGTTAGAACTGTTGGGCGAGCTTCACGGCGAATCGAGAGCGCATTTGACAGATAACGAAGTCGTTTTCAATGTGGGCGGACGCTATAACGAAGGCAAGCGGTACACCGTGCTTTTCTCTTCCGGTCGAACTCTGGGAACAGCATCGGGCGATCGGCCGCAATGGATCGCATATGCAGGACTTCAATTTCACTTCTAGAGAGATGATCAGAGATATGTCGGAACCTAATTTGTTCGTATGAGGATTTCATCTCCTGAACCAGATCGCGCGCCCGAAATCGCCACTGGCCGTAATACCGCGCGGTGAGCCATCTCTACGTCAGGCGCATTGAGTTGAACCGAGCATGATCGGCGAAGTCGCCTTCACAGAATGACCGCAGACGGATCGATTCGCCATCCGTCCTTTCAAGGATTACGCGAGGATACCGCCGGACCGCGTAAATGCGGCCAACAGCAAATGCGTACAGGCAGTCGCTTCGCGTTAGAGGTTTCTACTTAGCCTCATTTCATGCTCCTTGGTTAATTGTTGTCGAATTTAAAAAGTCCTGCGCTCCAGTCCTCGAGCATCTTCACATCTGTCTATCTAAAATAGGTTGAATAACCGTGTCCGGGATAATCCAGCGCATGCACCGTAAAATGTTTCGACAGTTCCGGAATGACTTTCTCAAAAAGGTCGAGTTGTGTCCGCAGAGTGTGAAGTAAAAGTAAGGTTGGACCCTGCCCAGCTTTGACGTAGCGAATTTGGCTACCATCAATGTCAAGGTAGCTAAGCGGCATCTCCGGCGCCCAAAGCAGCTTTGCAGCGCCTCAAAAATAAACGAAATCAACCAAAGCACGACCGCAACCGCAACAAAGGTTATTACTATTAAGAAGTACGTATTCATGAATGCATTATTCACGATGGAAAGCAGCGTTTGAGCGCCAGCAACCACTTCGGGTTTCCTTGCAGCCGGACGCGACGCGTGAGCAACGCCCAAAAAAGATTCCGCTCGCCCGCCAAAAATCCCAGCCACGTTTCCGAATCGGCGATGATCTTAAGGTTCGGCTTGCCGAGCAGGCCGTTCTCGACCGTGATTTTTCCTTCGCGAATCGTCACCGTCGCTTCTGCCGATTCCTTGCCGGTGAAAACAAAATGATAAGTGGCATCGAGTTTGCCGGCGGCGTGACGCTGAAACGAAAGCCGCATTCCAAACAGCAGCGACGCAATGTTTCGCGGGCGCGCCGAATTGCGCACGTGTCGCACGGTCTTGTGCGGATAACGCTTCTGCACGTGCGCTTCTGCGTCTGAGCCGCGCACGACATACACCGGCTCGCGCCTCGCCTGCAACGGACGCATTACGTCATCAGCAAATTCCTTCTTCGATGCAAGGTAAGGCTCGATCACGTCTTCGCCGGCCGGACACACCGCCATGCAATACGCAGCCTTGTAATTCGGACCGAAGCCGAGGCTTTGCCACAGCGAAACTGATTCCGACTCCTTCACGCGCCCCCGGTAATCTTTCCCATCACGACTGTCGGCAATGGTTTCGACCCAATCCTCAAATCCGCCCATGAATTCGCGGTAATTGTGCGTGTAGCATGAGGAGAAATTGAACTCGCCGTCCGCGCCAATCGCGCCGACCGGACACGCGGCCACGCATAGCTTGCATTCCAGACACGGGTTGTAATCGAGTTCTTGCGAATACGCGCTGATCTCCGCGCCGACCAGAATCGTGCCGAGCAAAATGAAGTTGCCGAACCGCGGATGGATCACGTTGCGATGAATTCCCGTGTGCCCAAGCCCCGCCGCAACTGCGACAGTCTTGTGGGCCACCGTCCACATCCGCTCGGTCATCCAACGATCCGCTTCCATCGGAAATCCCATCGGCGGATTCAGCGCGCGAATCCCCGCGCGCTCCAGAGCCGCCGTGATGTGTCGCGCCACGTCGTTGACCTCGTCGCCGGTATGATGAAATTCCGAGTTAGCGATCGAGCGCGCTGGACTGCGCACATTGTCGCGGTTCATCCGCAGCACAAAACTGATGATGCTGCGCGCGTGCGGAAAAGCAAGCTGAATGTGCGGGCGTTCTTCCGCCAACGCCGGACGATCCACTTCCACAAAGCCGACGTCATCCGCACCCGCATCGAGGCATAATTGCCGGAGCCAGGCGGCATCCAACGGCTCGGATGCTTTTTGCGGCGCTCGTCTTCGTTGATGGGCTATGACCGTGGGATGCTCGTTTACGTTCATAAATCAATCGAGTTGAAATTGCTTGCGAAGACTCTTGTCGAACATGCCGGCGGGAACGAAGCGACGCAGTCGGCTCGCGGCGACTCCCTTGCCGACGGCATAACGCAGCCGGGGCGACTTTGCGATCAATGCTTTCCAAACCGCTTCCGCCACCATTCGAGGATCGTCTCCGCGTTCGATTCTTTGCAGAGCCGCGGCGATCACGCGCTTTCGTTCCTCCGCGTAAACCTCGAGAGTGATTTTCGCGAACTTCGTCTTTTCCCTGATTTTCGTATTCGTATAAAACGGTTCGACCAACACCGCGCGCACGCCAAACCTCCTGATCTCATGGTCGAGCGTCTCCGTATATCCTTCCACGGCATGTTTGCTCGCGGCATAGATTCCCCAATACGGCGCGGGAAGAAGACCCAGCATCGAACTGATGTTGACGATTCGCCCATCGCCCGCTTGCCGCATTCCCGGCAGGACGGCGTTCGTCAGGCGCAACACGCCGAAGAGATTCGTCTCAAACTGCTGCCGGGCTTCCGGAACACTGCTTTCTTCCAGCGCCCCCATGAATGAGTAACCGGCGTTGTTGACCAGGTATTGAATCGGCCCGGCCTTCCGAACAATGCTTTGAACCGCCTCGTTCACGCTGGCGTCATCCGTCACTTCCATCCGGACGATTTCAACGCCGGGAATGGGACTGGCGGATTGCGGGTTGCGCGCTGTGCCGAACACCCGCGCTCCTCGCTGTGCGAGTAACTGCGCGATCTCCCGCCCAATGCCGGAGGTAACCCCGGTGACTAGCGTGATTTTGTTTTCTACTAACGTGTGCATATACACACTCCAGATTCTAGTTTATCGCCTTTTAGGGCATTGATAGTCATTGGTTATTTGTTTAAGGCCAGCGCCGCAGTTTCGAGCTCGGAAAGAATGGCGGACCAACGCTTTGCACCGAGAGTTTTGACCACGGCATTTTGGGCGGACTTCCAAGCCGGTGTGATTTTCTCCATCTGTTTCCGGCCTTTGGCCGTAATCGCCAGTTCTACCAGCCTGCCCCGCCCACCGCCGTCGACCTTTACCAAACCGTCTCGCTGCAAGGGTCCGAGATTCCGCACGAGTGTTGTGCGCTCCATTCCAAGCCAATCACTCAATTCCGCCATGTTCCAACTTTGCTTGGCCATCAGTGACGACAAGATCGTTCCCTGAGTGGGTCGGATTCCATGCCGCCGCATCTCCGCGTCATAAAACTGTGTCACGGTCCGCGTCACCCAACGCAAGTTGAAGCAAATGCAATTCTCCGTGGCCGAAAAATCCAGTTCTTTGGACATCGTGTGTGTATATACACTACACGAAAGAGCACTGTCAAGCACGGACTCAGACAATGCATTCCAGCCATGAAATGAAATCAGTTACTTATCGCCATGCGAGCTTGTAGACTAGAGTTGAAGATGGAGATCATTGTGCTAAGTGATTGAGAGAAAACCAACGTAGCCGACAAACTTTTACGAGGATGACAGGCGACGAGTCCTTATATATGGGTGCGTTTCCTGGCTCCTTTGTAAGATTAAGAAAAATGAAGAGGAAGCACCGGGCGAGCCATGATCTGGCACCACGGGATTAGGATGGAGATGCTTGGATATCCTCGCAAAGCCAATCCTATTCTTCATTTTACCCCTTAGGGCTGAGCCCCTTTCCCTTTGTGCTGATGTTGGAGTAAAGCAAAACCGAGCTGTTGCTTTACGATTATTTGCAAAATCATGAGAAGTATGTGCTATGGAAAACAGAACTCCCGAGTTTCTCCCAGGATGCCAATGGCGTCGCCGCTCAGGTCAAAACCAGCGACGATGCAATTCAGACAATCACAGCCGGGTACATCGTCGGATGTGACGGGCCCAGGAGTTTGGTCCGTCAGGGCCTTGCTCTGACATTCGAAGGTAGCACATTTGAACGAATCTTTTATGTAGCTGATGCGCAAGTCTATTGAAGTCCCAATCAACAACCGAATTAAGGTCTGGACGGTTACAACTCGTCCGGGCTGTTGGGAACATTGCGTGATCGCTGGGAGTTCTATCACTTCGCACTCTGAAGGACTTGCGACCCGCCAGGAATTGCGAACATACTGCGGAGATTTCCCGTACATGGCAAAGAAGTCGTTATTTTCGTAAGCGGTTTTTAGCGGCTAACCTAACGTTTAGCGCAATCGAGCTAACCATTGGAGCACTTCTATGTTTTGTCCACGATGCGGTTCAGTTCAAGACGAGCAATTGAAATTCTGCACGGCGTGCGGCTCAAACCTGTATGCCGTGAGACAAGTGATCGACACTCGCAACCCGGGTTCGCAGCGAGACTCGAACACACCCTGGTTTGCCGAGATTGCGCGTTCTGACGCGGAGAGCAAGAGACGCAAAGAGGAGTTAGACCATCAGCGAGGAATCACACCTGAAGTTCGACGTTACGCAGAAATCAAAGCCGGCGTGATCACTGGCAGCGCAGGCATTGGACTCTCAATTGTCCTTCTCGTTTTGATGAACGGCATCATCTTGAGCGGCAACGTTTCGCCTGCCGCCGCGGAAATCCTGAGCCGGTTGTGGATCGCCGGATTAATACCAATCTTCGTCGGGTTGGCACTGATAGTTAATGGAGTGTTCGTCAGCAAAAAGTTGGCGGAAGTTGTGAAACGAGCTGCCCGACCGCCCTCACAAACAGAACCGGCTTTACAGACCGAAACGAATCCACTGGAACTTCGGTCGCCGGACACGACCCCCTTCCTTCCTTCGAATTACAGCGTGACGGAGAACACCACCAAGCATCTGGGAATCGACGCAGCAAAGCAAATGTCGGATGTGGAAAACAACTAGACGATCGTACTCTTGCCGGGTCTTCCAGAAGCGCTGGGATATTGCCATCCGCACCTGGCCATAACAAGAACGTCAGGCCAGCGAGCTTCACCCCTCGATGTCACATTTCCGAGCGAACCGCCGGTCTACATTTCGACGCTCGAGGTCTGACGGCATTTCAGGAAGCGAATTCGAGGTCGATGTCACAATCACAGGGCCTATTCCGTCTCACGATTGAAGGCGCCGAAAGGTGATCAGACAAGCTCCATACGAACCGAACAATGTCGAATCCCTCTGAGAGTTTCGAGCCGTACCGTCAACGCTTACTCGGTCTCGCATACCGCATGCTCGGGTCGATGGCCGATGCCGAAGACGCCGTGCAGGAGACGTACGTGCGCTGGCATGGCACTAACCGCACCAACGTGTCGGATCCGAGGGCCTTTCTCATGACCACAACGACGCGGATC
>DATDFV010000123.1:0-43590 GCA_036522415.1 Pyrinomonadaceae bacterium
AGAAGACCGGTTTCCTCAGCCTCCCATCACATTCTGCTGTCGTTCCATTTTGACTAAGGAAGAGCGAAGATCTTTGTGACGTTATTGCTGCCGTGGTTGACCACCCAGACATTCACACCGTCGAAGGCCATTCCACGGGGAGCCGTTCCAACTGTGAATGTTCCAAGGAATGCGCCATCGCTTGCTCTCAGTTTTGTGAGCGTAACGATTCCAGAATTGGCCACCCAGATATTCGAACCGTCAAAGGTGATACCCGATGGAGTTGGGCCAACCGGATATGTGTTGATTACTGTGCCGTCGCTGGCTCTCAGCTTTGTCACAGTTCCGCTGCCGCTGTTGGCTACCCAAACATACGCACCATCAAACGTAGCAGCGACCGGGTTCGTGCCCGTCGGAAACGAGCCAAGATTAGCGCCGTCACTTGCCCTCACCTTTGTTATGCTACCGTTGCCGTTGACAACCCAGATATTCGTGCCATCAAAGGTGAGAGCCTGCGGGTTAATGCCAGCACTAAAAACGCACGTGCCAACGCATGCTCCATCACTGGCCCTTAGTTTTTTTACCTGATTGACGCTAGCGCTCGATACCCAAATGTTTGCACCGTCAAAGACAATGCCTTGTTGGTTATTGGAGAGACCGAAGAACTGACAGGTGCTATCGCCGCAAGATAAATCGTCTGCCCTGCGTCTCTGGACGATGCCGTTGGCGGCAGATACCGACCAGATATAGGTGCCATCAAAGGCCAAATTGACTGCTCCGTCGATTTGATAGCTGCCAAGATCTGCACCGTCGCTTGCCCTCACTTTTGTCACAATGCCGCCCTCGTAATGCGCAACCCAAATATTTTCTCCATCAAAGGCTGCACCATATGGGCCATTGCCAACCGGAAAGGTGCTTTGAGCCTTTAACTTGTCCCAACGCAGCAGACCAATGAGTAGGCCGGTTGGCGCCACAACATTCGTCAAACCAGAACCGTCGCCAATAAACCTTCCGGTTGACTTTATATTTCCCGCAACATCCAGTTTAGCTCCAGGCGTAGTAGTGCCTATTCCAACGTTTCCGGTAGCCTGATCGATCGCGACTTGATTATCCAAAAAATTACCGGCATCGTCCGCCTTCTGAAAGGTAAAGCGGTCGTTGTCGAAGGAGAGCCGGTATCCACGTCGACCCAGAGTGTTTGCTGCATTTGTGAATGTCATCGCGAAATTGCCGCTATTGCCATTCAGATGAAGCCGACTGGCTGGCGAGTCAGTTCCAATTCCGACATCGCCGCTGTCAGTGTTCATCACAAAACTCCATCCAGAACCGGTTGCGCCGTAAAATCCAATCTTGTTGTCGTCCCTCATTCCCACGAACGCGCGGTCAGCATTGGGAGTATTCTGAAATAGCCAGATTCCCGCAGAGTTGGAACTGCCGGTATCACCACTGTTTTGTCTTAAGCGACTCCTGCCAAGGACATCCAGTCTCAAGCCTGAAGTCGTCCCGATGCCCACGTTGCCGTCTTTCGTGATTCGGAATCGTTCTGCTGAAGTGACGCCGTCATGATAGGTAAGACTGCCGTCCACGTTGAGGCGCAGCGCAAAGTCATTTCCTGAGTAAGCGAAGTTCACCAAGCCCAGAAACTGCCGCGAGTTGTCCCAGGAGAATGCCGCCTTCGGTACTCCGTTCACACCGAGACCCAAAGCGTTGTTTCCTGAACCTACCGCATCCATCTGCAGTCCAAAGCCGTTGTTTGCTCCTGTCGAACGAATCACCACCATTTTTCCCAGCAACGTTGGAATCGCACCTTGAATGTTCAGCAAGCTGTTCGGTGTCGAAGTACCAATGCCGATAGAGCCATCACTGGCCTCGGTGATATTCGAATTACCGAGCGTGCCGGCGTTGTCGGTCCATTTCGCTAGATTGTTCTGGGTACCCACTCCACTCGTAATTGCCGGCGAGCTATTACCACTGGCATCCGTCCGGGTAAGCGCTCCTTTATCGTTCACACTCAGCGTGCTGCCATCATTGAACACGAATCCACTACGCGCACGAATTGCACCCATCACATCCAACTTGAACTCTGGTTTCGAAGTGCCAATCCCTAGATTCCCTTCCTCCGTCAGACGCATCTGCTCCTGGGTTTTGCCGGAGTAGAAGTCACCCAGCCGAAATGAAAACGCGCCGCGGCCTCTGGTGATTTCTGCATCAGTGCCGTCGTGTCCGATGATGGCGGTTGTTTGGTTTTGTTCGTCGGTGAGTATGGTCCACGATGCGTTCTCTTCTAATGGTCCGATTGCTTGCGACTGCGGCGCCGAAAATCGCGCAGCGTCCACGGTTCCGACGCGCACATCTTTCTCGCCGATCTGAATACTGCCCATTCTTTGACTAACTCGGCCGGCCACATTCTTCACTGTGATTACACAAACGTAATCCGCAATCGCGACACGTTGGGCCTGACCATCCTGTAATTGCCAGTCAAAGACATTTCCGTGGATCTCGCTGTCCCACACTTTCGCTCCGTTGCTGTTATAGATTTCCACTCGCATCTGCACAATTGACGCGGGTGCAGTGATCCGTACGTGGTCGGCTGAAGCTACTGCGCTGATGGTGGCAGAGTTAGTTTGTGCGGTTGTTTGAGCGAATACTGCTGAACACCAGAACAAGCAGACAACCGAAATTAAGAGATGTGGTATGAGTTTTCTCATTGCTTTTCTACCTCCCTTGGTTTTCCGAGTCATCGGTATAGCTCGAGCCCGATTCAGCGCTCGAAGTCGGAGCGATATGATCGAGGAGTCGTCCGTTGATTAGTCCTATAGACCCGACACAAACCAGCAACGACCCGTTCGACGTCTCAATAAAATGAACTGCATTAGCTTCAACCCATCTATTGATCGTGCGAACGCTAACTCCGAAAATACGCGATGCCTGTGATGGTGTTAGCAATGCCTGCGGGCCCTCACAAATCGGGCACCACTCCTGAAACTTCTGCGCATCAGGGTTTATGACCACCAGCTCATCGAATTCGATCAAGATCTCGGTTCTCTTCTTCACAGTGCGTCGGAGCCTCCACCAAACATTGCCGCACGATTTTGATAGGGCTAAAATGCCGTCCGTTATGTGCCTTCTCCCCGACCTCAGTTGTCTGTCGTGCTGGCGGTAAAGTAGTCGTGGTGGCCCAGAAAGTCTTTGGAGAGTTATTGAAAAACTCTCCAAATCTTCTCCAAAGGCTCTAATTGAGCTCCGGGGAAATGAAGACCACGATTCACCGCTATCCTCGTATGAGCAAACAAACCAATCAGATTTATGAATTCGGCGAATTCAGATTGGAGACGTCTGAACGGCTCTTGATTCGCGACGGCAAAGCGATTCCGCTGACACCCAAAGCCTTTGAAACCTTGCTGGTCCTGGTTAGGAGCGGAGGCCACCTACTGGAAAAGGAAGTGTTGTTGAAGGAAGTTTGGCCGGATGCGTTTGTCGAAGAGGCAAACCTGGCGAGGAATATCTGGGCGCTGCGAAAGGCGCTGGGAGACGACAACGGTGAGCATCGTTATGTCGAGACCGTCCCAAAGCTCGGCTACCGATTTGTAGCGCCGGTCACTGAACTCCCCGATGGGGCTAACAGCGTTGTAATTCAGAGGCGATTGAGAGCCCGGATCGTTACAACGGAGGAGTCACTGACAAATGTCGAGCAAACACCGCTGGTGCCCGAAAGACCGACATTGAGTCTGGCGGATCCCAGAAAACGCAGAATTGCACGGGTCAGTGCATTGCTTATTGCTGGGTTAGTCGTTTCAACAATCATAATTCTTCTGCTCGTTTACAATTCACGTTCGAGACTTTCAACGAAAGCCATCGACTCCATCGCGGTGTTGCCGTTTGCCAATCAGACGAATGATCCGGAGTTGGACTATCTCTCCGATGGAATTACAGAGAACCTTATCGATCGTCTCTCGCAAGCTTCTCATGTGAAGATAATCGCTCACAATTCAGTCGCCGGTTACAAAGGAAAAGAGATCGATGCGCGAGAAGTCGGAAGAGTTCTGGGCGTGCAGGCGCTGTTGGTCGGACGCGTCGCGCAACGAGGCGAACAGTTATCCGTTAGCTCAGAGTTGATCGATGTGCGCGACGGCAGTCACCTTTGGGGAGATCACCGGGAAGGGAAAGTCGCCAACCTCAGGTTGCTCCAGGAGGAGCTGGTGAAACACGTCACCGACAGCCTCCGTTTGCAGTTTAGAAGTGTCGAGCAGGAAACAGCCTCGAAAGGTTCCAGGGAAAATCCCGAGGCTTATCAGAATTATCTTAAGGGTCGCTACTTCTGGAACAAGAGAACTGAAGCCGGCTTACAAAAAGGGATCGAATACTTCAACAAGTCTATAGATGGCGATCCGACCTATGCCCCGGCTTATGCTGGTCTCGCTGATTCTTACATCATGCTGGCGAACTGGCGTTTTGCACCTTCGGCGGACGCTTATCAAAAAGCTCGCGCCGCCGCGTTGCGAGCACTGGAAATAGATTCTCAACTGGCAGAGGCAAAGACTTCACTCGCGTACACCACGTTGCTGTATCAATGGGACTGGAATGGAGCTGAGAAATTGTTTCGTGAAGCGATTGCGCTAAATCCAAACTATGCCTCGGCTCACCATTTCTACAGCATTTGTCTTTTAACCGCAGGTCGCCAGGAGGAAGCGCTGGCGGAGATTCAGCGCGCGCAGGAACTGGATCCGTTGTCGCTGATCATTACCTCAGTACACGGCTGGATTCACTACGAAGACCGGCAATTCGATCAAGCCACAAACTATTTCATCAAAGCTTTAGAAATGGATCCGCGGTATGTTCCAGCATTACTGGATCTCGGCGCATGTTACCTGCGGCGCGGAGAGACCCAGAAAGCAATGGATCAGTTTGAAAAGGCGCGCGCTGCGGACGGAGATACTGGTCGAATCCTCGCGGACCTTGCTCAAGGGTATGCGATTTCCGGGCAAAAGGAGTCGGCGCTTAAGATCCTCGATCAGATTGAACATTCCGCAAATTCGCGCTTCATCTCTCCATGGGACCTCTCGTTCGTATATGCCGCGCTTGGTGATAAGACACGAGCTATCGAGCTTTTAGAAAAAGCAACCGACGAAAAAGTTGGCTGGGTCGTGTCACTCGGCGTTGAGCCTGGTTTTGACTCGCTTCGCTCCGACGCACGATTCCAAAAACTCGCGGACCGTGTTGGGATTCCAGCCGGAAAGCATTGATCCCGGGCTGGGCTTTGCCGCAACGGTCAGAAATCTACCAACGCAGTTGTTGAATTGTTCATATCCGACCGACATCCTACATCCTGGAACTAAACGATCTCACTGAGCTTTCCAGACGAGCTTGTCTCAAAAGTCCTCATTTCATTCTCACCGGGCTTCAGCCCCGTGTTAGCGGAGCAAGATAAGATGGTTAACCGTTTTATCCGTTTATTTGGTGCTTCCAGTGGAACATATTGATGACGCAGCGGTCCGAAGTGATCGCAATGGAAAACCGTTGAAACGGTTACGTGACGATGACGACGTTAACACCGGGCTAAAGCCCGGTGAGAATGAGACTGAAGACTTTTGAAGCAAAGGAACAGCGAGGTGGTACTGACTGCTTCCAAAGGTGAAGCGCAACTTAAACGGACCTTTATGAGTTTCCTCGATCTTTAACTCGCTCCACTTCGGACCAGATGAACTCATGCGCCACAGATTGGGTCGTCCAAACAACAATCACGCAGCCAGCTGAATCCAGCTGATGCATTAGCGTCTGGCGCCAGAACTCGCCCAACTCGATCTGTCGATCCCACCAAACATTAAATCGAGGGGCGAGAAATCGCACCAGCGGTTCAACGCGCTCACGATCTTCATGGGCATAACTTACAAAGACTAGTCCATTCTGTCGTTTTGCCATTTTGATTATCCAGCAAAAGTTGGGGTGAACAGCGCGTACACTTAATGATCAATAACGTTAAGTGTCGGTAGAGTGACAACTCGAGTTCAGAGAATTACTGTGCAATTCTGATCGTGCCGATATTGCTCGAGCGTGTGTGAGCTCGCACAAAGACTGTGTAGTTGCCGGGCCCCACCAGAGAGTTCGATAGCCTTACTACTACCTGAGTAAGATCGGTGTTGGGAACTGGTCGCACGTCTTCTGCCGCAACATCGATTGTCAAATTAGCGCCCGTAAACCTGACGATCACGGCCGACGGCAACTCGCCAGGATTTAATTGGAGATTCCGGGCAAAGAGAGCGATCCTCGTATTCCGATCAGCTCCAGTCGTAACCCACTCGGGTAGTTCAATACGGAACGGATCTCTCAGCGCAAGAAGCGAGTCCAAAGCTGCAGCCTGATTCTGAGTTGGGCCCGAGTCTTCAAGAACCAATTCGAGCACATCGTCGTCAAAGATCGTGCCGACTCCCTGATTGATTGGCAGCGACGCTCCCGAAACATTCGAGAGAATGAGTCTGAACGTTTCGGCCGCCTCGGCATTGTTATCACCGCAAATCTTGATTGGGACCGGCAACGTTGCTGTTGCCACCGGGAACGAGAACGTGCCAGAGGCCGTTTCATAATCAATGCCCTGGTTATTACACGAGAGTCCACCGAACGCACTTGAGTTCGCTGTCACATAGTTACCACTAATGGCCCTGCTCGTCAGTGCTGAAAGACTAAGTGTAAACGTTGCGGTTGTGGTGGTGCCGGCATTCCCTTCGACCACAGATGGATTGGAGATCGATAGTGTTGGAACTGTTGCGTGATCCTGAAGCGTGACAACCAACGTGCTCGGCGCTCCCAAAGCCTCAAGGGTCGGAATGTTGCTCAATGAGATACTGAAAGTTTCATCAGGTTCGGTCGTTGTGTCATCGAGAATTGGAACCTGAAAAGTCTTACTCGCCTCAGCTCCGTTGAAACTCAACGTGCCGGAAGTTGATGTATAGTCCTGACCAGCGATGGCAGTACCATTCGCAGTCGCATAGTCAACAGTCAGATTTCCTGAGGCACCGCCCGTACGCAGAACCGTTATCGTTAGCGCACCCACATCTTCATTAGCCACAATCGAACTTACGCTGAATTGCACGCTGCCGGACGCGTTGGTGGAATCGGCTGCCGAAAACTCAGATGTATTTCCGTTTGGATCAGTAGCTGTTGCCGTGATGACTCGTCCAGTAGCTAAGCCAGAAGGAAACGTCACATTGATCGTAGCGTTGCCGTTCGCATCTGTGTTGACAGAGGTGGTACCGAAGAACTGTGCTCCTTCTCCATTCCCCGAAGGATCCACGGCCGCGTTCGAATAGAAATCGATCTGAAAAGTGGTCAGCGGGATAGAATTTAAACTTCCCTGAATCGTCGTACTGTTGGCAGACGCCAGTACTCCGTTTATGACTGGAAAGTTCTGAAGGTTGTTTGGTCCAGTGTCCGGATCATTAACGTCGTTGCCAGTGACGCCATTCACACCAAGGTCTATGCCCAGGCCGTTGTTAGAGAAAATGGAATTCAGGCGGATCGTATTGCCTGTGGCGCCAGGAAAACCCGCAGTAATCGTGATTCCGCCGGCTAAGTTGAACGCGATCTTGTTGCCTGCGTCCGTCTGCGTGCCGCCGATGGTGTTATTCAATGCCCCGGTAATAGCAATGCCCTGCTGAGTATTCGGCAGAGGTCCATTTCCAGCTGCATTCAATCCAATAAAGTTTCCCTGAATGACGTTTCCAGACAACCCGCTCGATATAAAGCTTCCAAGCTGGATACCGAAACCATTTCCTGAAATGACATTGCGCGCGGCGGGAGTTACACCTCCAATTACATTGTTGTTGCTCGAAATACTTATGCCGGCGAGAACATTTGGAAGTGAGCTGGGAAGGGCCCGCATGCCCGTGACGTCAGTGCCGATATAGTTACCCTGCACTGTCGCAGCGGATCCAGAGTTGTTGGAACCGAGCGAAACGTTTCCATTGCCGCCGTTTGCCGAAATTATGTTTCGAGCCTCGGGAACGGTCCCCCCGATCAATGCATTGTCTCCGGCAACGACCCCCGAACCATTATTACCCAAAGCCAAAGTGCCCGTAATATCCGTTCCTATGTAATTGCCCTGTAACTTACTACCGGCGCCGCGAATGAAAACACCGTCTCCCGAATTGCCGGAGATGACGTTCCTTGCGCCCGGTATAAGGCCACCGACCAGAATGTTCTGACCGAAGACCCCAATAGCACTTACATTGGGAATCTTATTTGTGCCAGTGACATCTGTACCGATCAAATTGCCTTGAATCGTGGTGGCGTTTGCTGAAGTTTGGATTCCAAATTGATTACCTGAAATCAGATTACCCGCGCCAGCAACGGTGCCGCCGATCAGGTTGTTGATAGACGTCGAATTAGAGATCGTCACTCCACCTGGCTGAAGAAGCGCTGCTGTTCCTGCGGCATTTGTGCCGATAAAGTTTCCTTGAATAATGTTTCCGTTGCCGGTGATATCGACCCCATTACCTAAGTTACCTGAGATCACGTTGCGCGTAGCCGCCGTAGTGCCTCCAATCACGTTGTTAGATGAGTTCGTAAGGGCAATTCCACGGGTGTTTGGTCGAGCGGTCGTTCCGTCTGCAGCAACGCCGAGATAATTCGCCTGAATCAGGTTGTTGTCACAACTGTTCAATGAAATGCCAAAGCCATTTCTGAAATTGCCAATTGCTAATCCACGCACGGTGGTGCCGCCAGCCTTGATAACTAGCCCATTCGCATTACCATTACCGGTCCCAAGAGCTAGTCCATCAAGTTCAATGAGTGGCGAGCCCGCGTATCCTGGTTGGGTAGTCCCGTCAATGGTCACGCGCTCTGTGATCTCGGGCAATAAATTCAGCAGGCTAATCGTCTTCACGCCAGGTCCCGGAATATTGAAGACAATAGTATCCGGGCCAAGGTTGGCGTTCGCATTGATGATGGCATCGCGCAACGATCCAGTGCCGTGATTGTTAGCATTAGTCACGACAAAGCTCTGGCGATTGGCAGCGAAGTTTGCAGTTTGATTAGCACTCAGGCCATTGAAGGTTTGGTTCGCCGGTCCAAAGTTAAAACCGACCTTCGCAGGCGTTACGGTGTAGTTACCACCAACAATCAATTCAAATGAATAGCTTCCGTTGCTATCAGTAGTTCTCAGCCCTGACTGAGATCCGCTTAGCGTGACTGTGACGCCTGCCAAGGGCACACCATTCTCTGATATCTGACCGCTGATGGTGTAAAACGGCGAATCACTTGTTATGGCAGTGAAGTTCAAAACCTGGTCGCTGTTTAGATTAGTGAAAGTCTGACTTGCAGGCGCTAGTATGAAATGAGGTTCGGTAGCGCTTACCGTAAAGCTTCCTCCTTGACGCAATCGGGAGAACTGGTAAGAGCCATCGCTCTCGGTAAGCACACTAGTTAGTAAGGCTCCATCGTTCAAAACAACTTCCGCCCCGGCCAGAGGTGTAGCGCCGTTATTCAGCACCTGCCCGCTGATTATGTAAGACATTGTCAGCTTCGAAATGAATGCGTCGTTGCCACCACGATTCAAAGGCTGATACGAATTCGGCGTGGATTGAAAGGCCTTCGACGATGACGACCCCGTCAGGTAAGCGTTACCCGCGCCGTCAACAGCTATTCCAGACGCTTGAGCGCCGGAGACGGAGAGATTATCCGCAAGAGCCCCGCCAATAAACGTTGAGTAAATCAGACTGTTACCGGCCGGGTTAATTTTGGTGACAAACGCGTCAGAACCGCCGGGAGGCTTTAACGCGACATACACCGTTGAAGGTCTCACGGGATCAATGACAAGCGCAGTCGCAAGGGATGATTCGAACCCCTTGTTCATCGGAATCCATGTTTGCCCGTTATCCGTTGATTTGAAAATGCCTTGCGGACGTTGAATGAGTGACGGGTTTGGCATGAATTCCGCTGACAACAAATAGGTTGTTGATGAACTTCCCGGATCGAAAACAACCTTCCCGGAGACGGAAGGTATAAGCGACCAGTTACTGCCACCATCGACACTTTTGAATAAGCCGTGGTCGGTGCCGGCATACACCAGTCCGGCTGTAAATGGACTAACAGCGATAGAGCGGGCGTTGGAACCTAACAACCCGAGAGATTGCCATGTCATCCCGCCATCGAGGCTCTTGTAAACTCCACCCCCGAGCACTGTGTCTGCCAGATAAAGCGTAAGATGGTTCAGCGGATCGATAGCGATTGATCCGGGAATGTTAGGAGGCTGAGTTCCCACCGGATTCCAATTATCTGCTCCATCCGTAGTCTTGTAGAGGTGAGTCCCGGGCCCACCGGTTGAATATCCTGTATAAAGCGTGTTCGGCGTAACCGGATCGATAGCGAGACTGACCAGATTCGGGCTGCTTATTCCGTTGCTGCGCAGATTCCAACTATTGCCACCGTCGACGGTTTTGTAGACACCGGTGTTGCCTATTGCCGACCCAGCAGTCGCTGCATAGAGTGTAGAAGGCGTTGCTGGATCAATAACCAGCGCCACCACGTTCTGGTTAACAAGACCGTTGTTGATTGAAGACCACGTTCGACCACCGTTCGTGGTTTTGAAAACGCCGTTCCCCGTTCCAGCATAAATGGTTGAAGGCTGCGTGGGATGGATTGCCAAATCAGTGACCACGGCGCCTCCGAAAGCGGGCGAAGCGCCTGAAAAACCATAATTGTCATTGCTCCAGTTTGCTGCACCGTCAATGCTCTTATACATCGGGCTCTTGGTGCGGAGTGCGCCTGCAACCAGTGGAAAGTCAACAGAGTCGCTGTAGCCCGTTACATAGGCATTGTTTGCCGAGTCAACAGTTATGTCACGGCCTGCCTCGAATCCCGATCCCCCCAGGTACGTGGAGTAGATGAGTGCTGATCCTTGACTGTTGAGCTTGGTGACGAAGACGTCTTGCTGAAAGCCCGACTGAGGGGGGCCTATCGTGCGCTGAATAGGATTCATCGTCGGGAAATTCGATGAACTAGTAGAGCCAGTGATGTAAGCGTTGCCCGACGAATCCGCCGCAATTCCGAAACCCGTGTCGGAGTCGGCGCCACCAAGATAGGTGGAATAGACCACTGCGCCATCAGACGTGAATTTGCTGACGAAAGCATCGCAGCACAACTGCGGCCCACCGAAGCCCGGCTGAAATGGATTTGCAGTCGGAAAGCCAGGACCTGCTCTTCCGGTTACATAAGCATTCCCGGAATCATCAGTGGCGATGCTGTTCGCGACCTCGCACTGGCCACTACCCAGATATGTTGAGAAAACGTATGACGGAACAGCGGGATTGAACTTGGTCACGAAACCGGTGGCGCAGTTGCCATTGAAAGTCACAGCCGGCTGAAAGGCGCTCACTACGGGAAAGTTTGTAGAATTCGTTTCACCGGCAACGGAAATGTTACCGCTGGGATCGACTGCAATGCCGTTGCCAGTCTCGTCTTTACTCCCGCCAAAAAGTGTCGAGAACAACAGACCGGAGCCCGCCGAATTCAGCTTGATTACAAACGCATCTGAACCACCACTGCCAAATGTTCCGGCATATAGAATCGATGCATCAGTCGGATGTTTGACAAGAGTAACAACGGAGGGACTCGATAAACCGGCATTGGCGGCTGTCCAGTTACTTCCTCCATTTGTAGTCTTGATAACCCCGCCACCGGCTGCAGCGTAAACGGCAGATGACGTGGCAACCATCGCAGTGATTGCACCTTGAGGGACACCATTCGTCAAAGGACTCCACGACGTGGCGCCATCGGTACTCTTGTTGATGCCTCCTTGCGCATGCCCGGTATAAATCGTTGAAGGATTCGCCGGATCGATTACGACGGCACTCACATTTGTGGGACTGGCGCCGCCCATCCCATTGTTCATCGCGGTCCAAACTCCACCGCCGTTCGTAGACTTAAACAGACCATTGCCGAATGTGCCGGCGTAAATCGTTAATGGTGCTGTTGGATCGATCGCAAGTGCATGAATGTTTGGGATGCCCGGTATGCCGAAATTGTTTTGCGCGATCCACGTCGCCCCACTGTCGGTACTCTTGAACACACCGTTCCCGGTACCAACATACATGGTCGAAGGTGTGGAAGGATCGAACACGATAGAAAAGACCGATCCCGAGCTCAGAGGTGGCGCGTTAACCGGAGTCCAATTGTCGCCGCCATTGGTTGTCTTGTAGAGACCGAAAAAATGGCCCACGTAAACGACTGAAGCGTTCGAAGGATCTACGGCCATTGTGTTGACAAAGCTGGGACTCGATAAGCCAGTGGCGGTTCTCTTAACCCACGTCCCTCCCCCATCAGTGCTTCGATAAATCCCATCAGAGGTCGTCGCGTAGATTGTGTTTGGCGCGTTGGGAGCGACCGCGAGCGCATTCACGCCACCAACCAGCCCCGCGTTTATATTGTTCCAATTTGTGGCCGCGTCCGTAGTTTTAAAAAAGGTACTATTGGTCTTTAAAGCGTTAATAAGTGGAAAGTCTGGCGCTGAGGTGTTTCCAGTAATGTGAGCATTTCCAGCTGAATCTACTGCAATACCAAGTCCACTCGTGGTGCCTTCGCCGCTCAGATATGTCGAGTAGATCAGTGTGCTTCCAGTGGGATCGAGTTTGGTAACAAATGCTCCGCCGCGATTTGACGTAGATTTGAACGCTCCCGAAGTAGTAGGGAAACTCAGACTATCGGTCGTGCCCGTAACATATGCGCTTCCTTGGGAATCAACTGCGATCCCGGAAGCGCTGTCGTTGACGCCGGATCCCAATAATGTTGAATAGGAAAGTACTGGATCGATCACCAGGGCCAGCCTTGAATCAAATCGCTCTAGTTTGAATCTGATTTCATTGCCGTTGATGACATACCCGCTCCTTACTTCGCGGCGACCACCGTTTTCATCGAGCTGGTAGACCGAGGGCCTTTTTAAGGAAACTTCACCGTGCATCAAGCTGAGCTGTAAGCTTCCGCTTTTATCGACACGGATTCGATCCGCACCCTCAACACTGAATCTGATAAGTTTTGGATTTGCACCCGCAGCCACCACCAGGTCGTACTCGAGTTCTCGTTGTTTTCCGTAATAGACAGCATCGATCCCCGGATAGATTTCCTTGAAATGCACTCTTCGATAAGTTGGAATCTCGCGCCGCCATTTTTCAGGATCGTTTCCGACAAAGTAGTTCACTTTCCCGGGTAGTTCGTCTTGACCTTTCACCTCAGGCGCGGAGTTAGCACCGAGCATCTTCAATCGCAGGACCGTCCCTTCGCGCACGTTCGGCTCGCGGTGAGTATCCACGCGGTCTGGTCCCTCAAACGTATCTGTCTGCCGAGCCTGCGGCTTTTGCACTCTGAGCACAGTCTCAGATGCCGTTAGAAAGAGATCGTAACCATTTCCGCGCGACCAGAACTTTACTGATTGGTCTAACTGTCCTTTATTGATCTCAAAGCTGAGCGGTAACTTGCTAAAACATTCGGCAATCCTGGTTCTAACCGGCGCCGCTGGCGGACCGGCTGTGGGATCCGCTGAGGCAGCTGCTACACGACTACTGTCGGAATCGTGTGCAGCCACGAGAATCACCGCTGTCAGGGTTGCAACCAGAGCTATTCCGAGTACGAGCACAACTCGATGGAGGTGTAGTGACGAGGGGATCGGTGAGATCATTATTTCTTCCTCTGATCGAACTGAGCCAGCGAGAGATCTCAGAATTGGGGACGAAAAAATTGAGACCGCGTCAAGAGGTCGGCGCTTGGGCTGACGCGGCTATTTTCATTGCGGACGGAATTGAAGTCAATAGTCTTCAAATCGCGAGGGCGGCCGCCGGTGGTCCCGGCCCGCAGCAACGCGCGGTCAGGAAGGGCCAAGCCACCAAACTCAAATCTACTTTGGGGAGCGCGGTCAGGAAGGGGGCAAGCGACCATACACAAACCAAAACCAATAAGACCCTGCAGAAGAACGCTGATCTCTATCGCCGACTCTCCTGATGCGTTACTTATTTTTCCAGGAAGTCATCTCACTACATTCGCTGTTAATTGCTCAAATTGGAGGAAGCTCCGGCTTAAGAGATCGCGGGGCTTTGGAATCTGCAGTAGCTCAAGCCGAGACTAGCTTTGGTGGCGAAGAGTAGCAGGAATCTTTTAATGGACGAACGCTTCCAATCTCCAACTGAGACGGTGCAAAGACCAAACCGCCTTTACCTCTAAAAGTTACATCGGAAGTATTTTGGTTCGTGTTACGAACTGACCCGAGCAAACACAAAAGAAGCTGAAGGCAACATTGAGTCTTGACCCTACCGTTGCCAAGCATGGCGTTTCATTTGAAGATGCGGTAACAGTGTACGCAGATCCTTTGGCGCGCATCTTTTCTGATGAGGAACATTCAGTTGCGGAGTTGCGTGAGATCATTATCGGTCACTCAGCACAACGGCAACTAATCTTGGTAAACTTCACAGCCAACGACGAGGAAGTCCGGATTTTCAGTGCACGAAAAGCAACACGACGTGAGCGCAAAGAGTATGAAGAAAACGTCAGTTCGTAAGAAAAAACCGCTTAAGCAAGAGACGATGCGTGCAGAGTATCGATTCGACTACGGTAAATCGAAACCAAATCGATTTGCGGAGAAGATGTCGTCAGAGACTGTTGCCGTTGTACTAGAACCTGACGTCGCTGCGGTATTCAGATCATCAGAAGATGTCAACGCTCTGCTACGATCGATAATCTCCGCGATGCCTTCGAGGCATACCGACGGAGGGAAAAGAGCCACCTAGCAAGTATTGTCTTAAGATCAACCCGGCTTTACCGCTAAAGTCACGTCGGAAGCAATTTGGTTCGTGTTATTTCGTGTGACTTCGTGGATCATCTTTATTCTTATGGACAAAACCAACGATCCCCGAAGTCACACGAAATAACACGAAACCTGTCACTACTGAAATCGACTTTTTGGCACTCACGCTTCGAGCGCCGCTTCTTCTCTTCTCGCTGCGCGCTGCTCTACCCACTCATAAACCATTGGCAGGATCACGATCTTAATTGGGCGTGTGACCAGTCCGCCGACCACCACGATCGCCAGTGGCTTCTCGATTTCCGCGCCGGTACCGGACGAAATGATGAAGGGTATCAAGCTAATGCTCCCAATCAACGCACTCAATAGCTCAGCACGCAAACGTACGCTCGCGCCGGTAATGACAGCTTCATGCAGTTCCATTCCACGATTGCGCAGCTTGTTTATGTAAGAGACCATAACCATTCCGTTTTGCACAGCAACGCCGAACACCGCGATAAACCCAACGATCGCTGGAACACTCAAAGGAAATCCGGAGATTAGAAGAAACGTTGTACTACCAACCAGCGCTATCGGTATGTTGAAGATGATCGTCAACGTGTTGCGCAATGAACTAAAGCAGGAGTAGATGAGCACGAACACCAATAGCAGCGAGATGGGAATCGCAATCAATAGACGGCGCTCCGCCTGCTGAGCATTTTCGAATTGTCCTCCCCAGGTTATGAAGTAACCGGGAGGTGTTGTGACCTGCGACGCGACCGCCTGCTGTGCGTCGTGAACGAAGCTGCCAATGTCACGACCTTTGACATTGCACATGACGACTACTCGGCGGAGCGAATTCTCCCGACTGACAACCGAATCACCACTCGATAATTTGAATGTCGCCAATTGCCCCAGAGGTATTGTTCCACCCACTGGCGCGGCGACCAGGATGTCGGCGAGCTTCTCCACTTGATTGCGGTAGTCTTCTTTCAGTCGCACGAAGATTGCAAATCTTCGCTGGCCTTCAAGGACATCCGTAGCCTCGTCTCCGCCAATCGCAATCTTGGTGACCTCGAGCACATCAGCAATGTTCAATCCGTACCGCGCGATCTTGTCACGATCGACATCGACTTCGAGATGCTCTTCGCCGGCAACTTGCTCGACCGCCAGATCCTCGACGCCACGCACGTGTGACATCGCCTCGCGGATGTTCTCGGCCAGCTTCCGCAACGTGTCCTGATCTTCACCAAAGATCTTTACCGCGATTTGCGCATTGATTCCTGAAATAAGTTCGTCATTCCGCGTTTGAATGACTTGCGAAAAATTGAATATCACACCAGGAAATCCTTCGACCCGCTTCCGCATTGCATCGACTAACTCATCTTTCGTTCTGGCAGTCGTCCATTGCTTCTTTGGCTTTAGACGCACGTATATTTCGTCATTGCTGACACTCTCTGGATCTCCACCGAGTTCAGCGCGACCAATTTTTGCCACGACGGTTTCAACTTCCGGAAACTGTTTCAGGGTTTTCTCTATTTGCGAAGATATTTCAATGGCTCGTGGCAGCGAGATGCTCGCCGGCATCGTGGCACGAACAAGCATGTTGCCTTCATCGATTGTAGGCAAGAATTCGCTGCCGAGAATAAACACATCGGCAAAACTCCAAACGAGTAACAAGCCCGCGATTGCGAGTGTCAGATAACGATGGCGAGTCGCCCACTCAAGTACCGGAACATAAATACCTTTGAAGAATTTGATGATCGGATTTGTGCGAACTTCGCCCTTCTTCAACCGCAACCACAACGCGCACAGCATCGGCGCAATGCACAATGCCATTAGCATCGAACCTATCATCGAAAAGGTGACGGCATATGCGAGCGGCTTGAACAACTTCCCTTCAATGCCTTGCAGCGTGAAGACCGGAAGGAAGACGGCGATGATGATTAGAATTGCGAAGAACATCGGTCGACCAATTTCCTGTGCGGCGACGAGAATCGCCTCACGCGTCGAGTGTTCCCGATGTTCCTCGAGATGGCGATAAATATTCTCCACCATCACTACTGTTGCATCGACCATCATGCCAATGCTGATTGCCAGACCGCCAAGCGACATGAGGTTTGCCGACAAACCCCAGTACCACATCAGTATGAAAGCGACGAGCATGCAAAACGGAATTGCGGCAGCAGTAATAAATGAACTGCGAAAGTTACCCAGCAGCAACACCAGAATGATCAGCACCAGCAGCTCACCTTCGATTAGCGATTCGACGACGGTGTGCACGCTGTTATCTACCAGCTCGGCTTGATCGTAGTAGTCAACGATCGTGACGCCTGGCGGCAACGCCTTGTTGATCTCTGCGACTTTTTCCTTGAGTCGCTCGATCACCTGTTTGGTGTTTTCATTGATTCTCTTGAGAACGATTCCAGTGACAACTTCTCCCTGACCGTCTTTCGTGACCGCACCCTGGCGAATCTCATTCCCGATTTCCACACGTGCTACATCGCTGACTCTAATCGGCGTGCCACCTCGCGAGTCGAGCACAATGTTTCCGATATCAGCGATGTCTTTGACCAGACCCAGCCCACGAACTACGTATTGTTCATCACCATGCTCAATGAAGTTTGCTCCGGTGTTTTGATTATTGTTCTGGATGGCTTCAAAGAGAGACTTGAGAGTGATGTTGTAACTAACCAGCGCCTGCTGATCGACGATTACTTGATACTGCTTAACATCTCCACCAAAACTGAGTACATCAGCGACGCCGGGCACAGTGCGCAGTTGCAGTTTTACGATCCAATCCTGAATCGTGCGCAGTTCCTGGTTACTCTGTCCGTGACCGACGATTTGATAAAGATAGATTTGACCCGTGCCTGTAGTGATTGGTCCCATCTGAGGTTCGAACCCTGCCGGGATGCTGTCTTTCGCAGCGGACAAGCGCTCGAATACTTGTTGGCGTGCGAAATAAATGTCCGTGTCGTCAGTGAAGTAAACAGTGACCACGGATAATCCGAACTTCGAGTCAGACAACACGCGGGTGACCCGCGCGATGCCGTTCATCTCGTTTTCGATTGGAAATGTTATCTGCTGCTCGATTTCTTCGGGCGCCAGACCTTCAGCCTCCGTATCGATCTCGACCTGTACCGGTGTGACATCGGGAAAGGCGTCGACGTTCAATCTGCGTAAGGCAAGAATTCCACCAGCCACTATCAACATCGACACAACGGCCACGAGCAATCGCTCACGATAAAAGAAAGCAATAAGGTTATCGGTCATATTCGCATCCAAGTGTCCGACGAACTTTAGTTTGTCGTGCTTGTCGATTCAGGCCTGTCAGAAAATCAGCGCGGCTCGACCACAAGACACGACAAACTAAAGTTCGTCGGACATATCGTCTCTATTCCCCGGGCTTATTCTGCAGTAACAAATAGTTTCCTTTTACAACCACCTTATCGCCGGCATTGAGCCCGTCGACGATCTCCACTCTGTCGTTGTTGTGAATCCCAGGTTGCACCTGACGTTTCTTATAGCCGTCGCGTTCAGCGACAAAGACAACTGACTTTCCCTCATCGTTCAGCACGGCGGATTCAGGAATCGAGATTGCCGTTCGGTTCAAAGCGGTAACTATTTGCACGTTGGCAAACATGTCCGGTTTGAGTCTGCCGTCTGGATTAGGCACCTCGGTGCGCACTTTCACCGTGCGAGTGTCAGGATCGACCACGCTGTTAACCAAAATCACTTTTCCGGAAAAAGTGGAGCCAGGAAATGCAGGCACTGTCAGCTTTACTTCTTGTCCGGGTCTCACTTGTTGAAGGTCCTTTTCAAAAACGTTCGCGTCGATCCAAACGCGCGACAAATCGATAATCTTGAACAGGTTGGCATCAGTGCCAACGCTGGCGCCGACAGTGGCGTTGCGCTCAACTACGATCCCGTCAATTGGAGAGTTAAGTGAGAAAACCGAGGCCAGATCACTTCTCTTTGACAGCGCATCAATCGCTGGGTCTTTGAGACCGAGTATCAACAAATGACGGCGCGCAGCGATGAGCGCGGCGTTCGTTCCATTTATGGAGTTCTCAGCTGCAGCCTTCGCGACTTCAAGATCATGTTCGGCAGCCTGAAGATTCTTGCCGGCGGTGATTCTTTGTTCGTATAGCAACTTGGCACGATCATAATTTTCCTGAGCGAGCTTGATTTCAGCCGCCGACGAGCGCCGCGCATTCTCATGGTCCGCCAGAGCCTTAAGATAATCGGCCTCAGCTTGATCGATATCCGCTGATTCAAGATCGGCAAGCTTCTGACCTTTTCTGACTCTAGTTCCCTGCCCCGCGTAAAGACGGACGATTCTTCCCTCATTTACCGGCCCGATAACTGCCACGCGATCTTCGGGCACAAGGATTTTTCCCGTCGCTGCAATTACGCCGGCGATTGCCTGCGGCGCCACAATCTCGGTCTCGATCGCGCTGTTCTGTGTTGACACTGGCGTTGGCGCGCCTGAGGGAGAAGAAGAACTCGCGGGCGGAGCTTGCTTGCAACCTATCTGCACTATCGCGCTCAGAAGCGCTGGTAGAACCAGTATCTGAAATTTCTTCCGGTGAATCATGTTGGCTCCTTTGGCGATCACTTGGGCAGCGGCGTTGCTGTCGCCAGTTCGACATCAAGCAACGACATTTGATAATCAAAAAGCGTTTGATAAAAACCAGCGAGCGTGTCGCGTCGTGTGCGGATCGCATCCAGCAGTTCCAGTGTCGAACTCTCACCAGCCCTTAAAGCAACCTCCGTTAGTCGCTGAATGTCGTTGACTTTTGTAACCACGCCGGTGCGATAAAGATCAACGCGGCGTCTTTGCATTTCGAAAGCGACCATTGCCTTGTCGACGTCGCTTAGAACTTGATTCGTAATTAGCTGTGTCTGATTTTGTGCTTGCTTCTTCGCGATGAGGGCTTTGGCCCGTTCCCCCTGATTGCGATCCCAGACCGGAAGCGTTACACCAATGCCCGCTGTGTAGGTGCTGGTCCCGCTCGGAACTTGATCGATACCGCCGCCGACGGTGAGATCGGGAATGCGTTGCGCGTTTTGCAAACGGATGTTGGCGTCAGCAGCTTTTTCGCTAAGCTGGGCAGCTTTTAAATCAGGCCGCTCCGCCAGGGCTCTATCGCGCAATTCAGTGAACGAAAATTGATAGGCTTCATAGTCAATCGTTCCGGAAACATCAACGTCCATCGTTCGATAGTCGCCACCTAACGCGAACCGCAGATCCCGTAAAGCAACTTCGTAGTCTCGTTCCGAGTTCGCGAGGTCCGTATCAAACTTAAGTTTCTCGACTTCGACGCGTTCGAGATCCAATCCCGAAATCTCGCCGGCATTCACAAGTTCAGTGGTGTGCTTAACTATTTCCTCAAAGGTGGACTCATTTTCCCTGGCGAGATTGAGCAACGATTGGTTCAGGACCACAGTGTAGAACTTGCGTTTGACGTCATTTGTGAGTTGCCACACGACCATTTGAAACTGTCCACGAGCCAGATCAGAGTTCGCGTCAGCGACATCGATCCGCTTGCTTCTCTTTCCGCCGAGCTCGATCGTGTGCGAGAGGCCATAAGAATAAGTTTGTTCTTTGATAAAAGGTCCGCTGAAATTAAGAGGCAAGTCTGATAGACCGACAGTTAACTGAGGATTGGGACGCAACCTTGCTGTCAGCTTCTCTGCATCGGCAGTTTCGATATCGTAGCGAGCGGCCACTAACTGAAGATTTTGTCGCAGGAAGATTTCGACTGCTTCCGCCAAAGTAATCGACCGTTTTGAGACCGCCGTTTGGCTCTGCGGTTGAGACTGAAATTTCGCAACCTTGCTCTGCCCCAAGGATGCAGGTGTCTTCTCCTGTGCCTGGACGCCGCAGACGGTTATGACTATTAACGTCAGTCCACAAAGAAACGTCGGACGTTGCTGACAAAAAGTTCGCCGCCATCGGCTGCTTACAAAGTTGCCGAAGCGGCGCACACCAATGGCGGAATACTTGCCAATGGGATTAGTCGCGCGCTGATACATTCCTCCACCTCTACTATTAGGTTTTCAAACCACGTGGTGAAAAGCCGCCCCGCTGATTAGACCGATGCCTGGCAAGGCAGGCTCACCCGATTCTGAGTCTTTGAAAATCGGTAAAACTTCAGACCAGTCAAACCGATGATCTGCAATTCACTCGAATTGGCTCAGCTCAGAGGTGGCGCACGACCAGATGTGGGTAACGCTAAGGTAGAAAGGTAGGAAACTGTTTCTTCCGCAAGAAACACGACCTGCTGTGGTGTTTGGGCAGTGAGTGTTACGTGAACAAAAGCTCCGAAAAGCTGTCGTTGGAATTGGCACAAGGAGCAGTCGTTATTACGAGACTGACCGTGATACGAAGACGGTAAGTTACTGTTGTCGGAAACTGCTGCGAGCTGCGGCGCGCGAGGTGACGACAATCCGTGGCTATGTGCTGCCTCGACGATTGCCCCATAAGCAATCGTAAGAAGCAACAAACAAGCCAGCGCAGAGCGCCGCTTCCCGCGCGCTCGGGAACCCAACGAGTGTGAGTGAACGTTCAATTTGGTCCAGAGCCTTTACTAAACGGGCGATATCTTACTCGATGGATGTGCGTTAAGCCACTCGGGTTGCGTGTAGTAAGTCACTTATGCAACATGATTTGCCTTAAAAGAGAAACGGCTCTGCTCTGGCGGTCTCGATGCAATATAGTTGGGAGAATAACGAGGGGATGCGTTTCGAGAATAAGGTTTCTGGTCCCGAAGGAACCGAAGTTAATAGCCGTGGGCGAGTACCGATTCATCGGGACGAAGCCCACCGGAGTGATGAAGCAAACATCGAAGACCCTGAAAGGGTCTGACAATCAACCCAGTTCGACCCTTTCAGGGTCGGATCGTGTGACTAAATCATTCCGTGCGCGTCGCGCAAAGCCGCTCGCCCACGGCTATTAAATCTCATCCTTTCAGGACGGTATGGTTGCGGCCTAAGTCGCGCTGTGAGTTTCTAATGAGACCTAATGGCTATGCGTGGGGCGTTTTTCTGATACTGCTGGCTGCAGCCGTCTTCGGCGTCGCGTCAAGTTTTCCTTTTGTCTTCTCTCTTTACGCAGACATGCTTGCCGCTGCACCGATTCCGCTGCCCGCACTGGTTGCGCTGGGTCTGTTACAAAACACCGTCATTCTGGGTGTCATTATCGGCGTTGGTCTCGTACTGACGGCAAAGCTCAGACTTCCGGGCGTGCCGTTAATTGATGATTGGCGCGCGGGCAAGCCGATTGGCGACAGATTGCGGTCAATGATCCCTTTCGCAGTTATGACGGGAGTCGGCGTCGGCATCGCGATACTCCTGATGTTCGCCCTGATCCTTCGAAAGGAGCTTCCGCAGCTTCCGGTCGGGAAAGCGGCTCTGATTCCTATCTGGAGAAGACTGCTGATCTGCTTTTACGGTGGACTGACTGAAGAAATATTGATGCGTGTGTTCCTGTTCAGCGTGCTCGCCTGGCTTCTCAACAAACTCTCGCGAACTCGCGAGCGCCCACCGAAGCGCACGGTAATATTGGTCGCCAATATTCTGCTCGCCATACTCTTCGGCTTAGGTCACCTGGCATCGGTCGTTCCGTTTATGCCTATCACATTGAAAATTGTATTGGGAGCATTACTACTGAACGGAGTAGCCTCGATAGCGTTTACCAGTCTTTATTTGAAGCGGGGTTTGGAGGCAGCGATGCTTTCGCACTTCGTGGCCGACTTTGTGATTTGGGTCATCGGGCCGTTATTGATTGCTCGTTAGTCCTGACTTCATCGCCTGGCAATGATCAACCGCAACGATTGGTTTTGGACCGACTGTAAGGAGCTATTCGAGAGTTTCTTAAGTAAGTTCAGCCGCTTAACCTGGTGGGAGACAAAATTGAATAAAGACATGTTACTGATTTTGAGCTTGATTCTGTCGCTCGCCTCAACACCTTGCAGTGGTGAACCATTCCAACAGAACAAGGCCAACGCTGAAGTTCCAACACTTGAGGAGATTCTCGATAAGTACGTGCAAGCTCTCGGAGGCCGCGCGTCAGTTGAGAAAGTCAACAGTCGCACATCAAAAGGAACGTTTACGAGCATTCATCTGAAAACAAGAGGGCCGATTGAGCTTTATGCGAAAGCGCCGAACAAATGGTTGATGGTTCTGGTGGCGCAGGGCTACGGCAACTATCGGCGAGGCTTTAACGGAACAGTTGCCTGGGAAAAATATCCTGGCCGTGATAGTGCGAGCAATCTGTCCGGGTTCTCGAAGCGCGACGCTGAGTTTCATCTGCCGGTCAAGTTCCATGAGACTTTTCCCAACGTGGCGCTGAAGGACAACGAGAAGCTCGGCGAACGCGAAACAACCGTTCTCGAAGCGCCAGGTGCAGGCAATCCCAGGAGATGGTACTTCGATAACAAGAGCGGCCTTCTGCTGCGTTCAGAAACAAGAAGTTCTTCGGGGAAGATCCTCGACTCAGTGGACTACGACGATTACAGACCAGTTGATGGGTTGGAAGAACCATTCAGCATTTTGATCGTCGATCGTGACGGCACGGACTTCAATATCAAACTCAGCGAAGTCGAACACAACCGCCTGATTGACGACGTGAGTTTCGATAAGCCTGAGAACAAGCCACGTGATAATGGAACTGCGAAAGTAACGAAGGCCAAACCAGAACTCCGGCTTACTTCCGGCAATGGTACCACCATACCTTATCTGATAGACGATAATGGCAACCGACTACTGAAGGTGCGCGTTAACAATTCGCCACCATTGAATTTCACGCTTGACACAGGTTCAGATGTTTTTGCGATTCTCACCTCGGCCCAGGCTAATAATTTAGGACTTACACCACGCGACAAGTACAAGGTCGGTATTGCAGCAAACGTCGGCGAAATCGAAGCCGCCACGATACCAAACGCCAACCTCACTATGCCGGGTATCGAAGCTCTCAATCAACGTATTGAAGTCATAATGTCCGACGACGTAATTGCTGACGAGTCGAAGATTGACGGCGTGCTTGGGCTCGAGTTCCTGAAGAAATTCATCGTCGAGATTGATTACGAGGCACAGACGCTCAGTCTCTTTGCGCCTGAGAAATATCGATACACTGGCCCGGGCGAAGTGATCCCCATCAAGATCAAGGATGGAGCGCCGCTGGTTCGTTTGAAGATGATGACCATGGGCGGCAAGAGTATCGAAGACTACTTCGAGGTTGATAACGGAATGAGCGCAGCGCTCGCTTTCAGAACTCCAGCAGTCAGAAGATACGGATTGCTTGCAGAGATGAAGACGATACAAGCGCCGATCGACATAGAGGCGGGAGGCGAGTACAAACGGCGGTTGGGGCGCTTAAAGAGCCTGCAACTCGGACATTTCGTCATCGAGAATCCAACCGTCAGTCTCTCGGAGAATGTTGAAGGTGAAGGTGGGATCATAGGCGAGGAAATCCTGCGCCGCTTCAAAGTGATTTTCGACTTCTCGCACAACCGCATGATTCTGGCACCGAACTCACATTTCAAAGAGCCTTATGACGAGGACATGAGCGGAATTTCCGTAACGCCAGAGGAGAACGGCGGCACCAAAGTGTTCAGAATCAGACAGGTCGTAGCGAACACGCCAGGCTCCGAGGCTGGTCTGCAAGCTGACGATCTGATTACGGCGGTCGATGGTCAACCGGCTGCGAGTCTCACGGAAGGGCACCTCGAACACTTATTCATGCAGGAAGGTCGGGAAGTTGCTTTGACGATCAGACGGAGCGAGAAACAAGTACAAATCCGACTCAAGTTGAGAAGATTAATCTGATTGCCTCGCCTCGATCGTCACTCGTCCTCGGTGGTGTTTCGGGCAGCGCTGAACGAAAAGGCTTTGCACAAAAAGCCGAACGAAAAACGTGTTGGTTTGTGCGCATCGGCTATTCGATGCGCAGACTCTGTTTGATTGGGCATAAGCAGTTATTCCGCGGCACCTGATGCAACGATAAGGCGTCTTCAGCGTCTGCCATTTCCTGCGTTACCTGGGTTGTGACACTGCGGGATTGTAATTGCGAAGAAGCACGTTCATTCGTTGCGGCCACGATGAAACCGTCCCAGCACACCTCTGACTCCGATCTTTTCGGGTAACACAATGCGACCTTCCGTATCAGCGTGTTTGATGGCGAGCAAAAGACTTTCAACTTCGGTTGCGCCGGTGTAGCGCATCTCATTTATGTAGAACGTCGGAGTGCCGGTCACGTGTTCATCGAACAGACTTCGGTTGTAATCCGCCTCGATCTGCTTAAGAAAAGTATTTTCAGACATGTCACGAGCAAACTTGTCGACATCAAGCCCGATGTGTTTGCCGTAACGAGAAAGATCGCGGTCCTCAAGCGCCTGTTGATGCGTGAACAACTGGTCGTGCATTTCCCAGAATTTTCCCTGAGCTGCGGCTGCCTCAGCTGCTTCAGCGGCTCGCAAAGAATGCGGATGAGTTTTCACTGTTGGAAAGTGTCGAAAGACAAAGCGCAAATTTTTACCCAGCCGTTTTTGCACTTCCTTGATTATCGGATAAGCTCGACCGCAATGAACACATTCAAAGTTGCCGTATTCGAGCAACGTCACAGGCGCATCTACAGGGCCGGAACTGTGGTCGCGTTCGGTAACCAGGTTTTTTAGTTTGACAGTCTCCGGTAGCATCCTTTGCCGTGCCTAACGAGTGTGCAAGGTTTCCAGTAATCACTCCGCCGCAGCTTTGTGCCATAGTAACCGTGCAAGAGTATATATCGATACCTTAGTGCAATAGATATAGTTCGACACATGTGGTTTTATAGCATGCGCTCCGAGTAAAAATCCTGGTGAGGTGCACTCGTTATGAGACGACTGACGCTATTGGTAATCGCGATTGGAACGGTGGCCGGCGTTATTGCCTTAAAGGCAAAAGCGTTTCGAGATGGTGTTCAGGAAAGCCGGCCAAGTCTCGTAACTGAAAAGCCTGAAGGTTATCGTGAGTGGAAGTTCATCTCGGTCGCGCATGAACAAGGCAATGTGCCATCAAAAAATAAAAGAGCGTGACTTCGTATTCACTCGCTACGCACCGTGATGGTGAACCATCCCCCGTTGAAACTTTCCCGAGATCCAATGTTTGTATCACTCATGGATAAGCTGCGCCCGATGTTTGGGAATACAACGCCATAGGGTGACAAATCTACCAACAGCACAAACAGTCAGAAGGAGAACCCATGAATCAGACATCAGCTCAAAGACAAACCGAAGAAGTTGGTCGCGACAACCCCGGCGTCAAGACAGTTGACATGAAGCTTGAAGTCGTTGTCATTCCAGTCTCAGATCCCGAACGGGCGGAGCAGTTCTATCGGAAACTCGGTTGGCGACAAGACGTCACGCCACCAGGATCGGGCGTATATCAATTTACACCGCACGGTTCTGCTTGCTCGATGCAATTCGGGAAGGGCCTCACATCGGCAGCACCCGGCTCGGCCCAAAGAAATTACTTGATCGTCTCCGACATCGAGGCCGCACGGAATGCGCTCGTCGCCGGCGGCATCGACGTAAGCGAAATCTTCCACTTCACCGCTAACGGCCCAGTCGCTGGTCTCGATCCTGAACGCGCCACTTACCGCTCGCAGGCATTATTCAGCGATCCTGACGGCAACAGCTGGCTGCTTCAGGAAATTACGACGCGACTTCCCGGTCGCATCGATTTGGGTGTGACTTCGTTTGGCTCTGCACCGGATCTGGCAAGCGCGATGCGCCGTGCGGAGGCTGCTCACGGAGAGCACGAGAAACGCCTCGGGCAACGCGACGCGAATTGGTCAGACTGGTACGCCGAGTACATGGCGGCGGAGCAGGCGGGCGCAGAGTTGCCGCAGTGAACACACAAAAAGTAGAAAATTTATCCGCAGATTGCGCAGATTCTTTCATTGAACGAGATCAGTTCTTAAACGAATCTGTGCAATCTGCGTAAGCTGTGGATAAGAATTTAGGAGCGATCATGGGGAACAAAATGAGAGCAGCACAAATTAGCAAAGCAGGTGGAGAGTGGGAGCTCGTCGAGCGTGACGTGCCTGAACCAGCAGCCGGACAAGTGCGTGTGAAAGTGGAAGCGTGTGGTATTTGCCATAGCGATGTCCTGGTCAAAGATGGCATCTGGCCAGGACTTCAATATCCGCGCGTGCCTGGTCATGAAATTGCGGGTCGCATCGATGCCGTGGGCGAGAGTGTGAAAGCGTGGAATGTGGGTCAACGTGTCGGGGTTGGCTGGCACGGCGGCCATTGCTTTGTTTGTGAGCAATGTCGTCGTGGCGACTTCGCGATGTGTATCAACCGAAAGGTAACTGGCTTTGACTTCGATGGTGGATATTCCGAGTACATGATTGCACCTGCCTCTGCGCTCGCAGCTATTCCTGCCGAGGTTCCAGCAGAGGAAGCCGGACCATTCATGTGTGCAGGCGTCACCGTTTACAACGCTCTGCGCAACTCCGGTGCTCGCGGAGGAGATCTGGTGGCGGTTCATGGTATTGGTGGGTTGGGCCACCTTGGCGTGCAGTACGCACGACAGATGGGTTTTGAAACCGTAGCAATCAACCGTGGTAACGATAAGCAAGAGCTAGCACAACAGCTTGGTGCGCATCATTACATTGATGCTACGGCCGCGGATGTTGTCGCCGAGTTACAAAAGTTTGGAGGCGCCAGAGTCATCCTTGCGACCGCGCCAAACGCACAGGCGATTTCGTCATTGGTCGATGGCTTGTCTCCAGGCGGCACACTTCTCGTTCCCGCAGCACCACCTGAGCCTCTCATGATCAATGCCCTCTCACTGATCCTGCGTCGTACTTCAGTAGCTGGGTGGTATTCAGGTACCGCGAAAGACTCACAAGACACACTGGAATTCAGTGCACTGAGCAATGTGCATCCAATGATCGAAAAATATCCACTCGACGGCGTGGCTGAAGCGTATGAACAAATGCATAGCGGCAGGGTGAGGTTTCGTGTAGTTCTAACGATGCATTGAAAAGAAATGTCCGACGAACTTTAGTTTGTCGTGCGCGGTGGTTCGTGCTCCATTGTTGGGCCCGCACGACAAATTAAAAAGTTCGTCGGACACTTCGCTATTTACTGTTCTCAATCCTCGTCCTTTAGTCTATTTCATTAGCAACTCGTTAGACTTCTTGCGACGAGCGCGCTAACTCGACCCTTCGATCCTTTCGCGTGGCGCACCAGGTAAGCGCAGCTTCTTTTGCGAGATCGTAAATCGTCTGCCGATTCTGAACGATCACTTTCGTCCAGGCCCATCTACCCATCTGCGGAAAGTAAATACCACGAAAACAAAGACGCGCGATCAATATGGTTGCGCGATGTTCTACAGCTTGGTTACTGATCGAATTAACGGCACTAGCGATGTCCGCGGGACTATAGGAATTCGCCCACGCATGATTGACCTCGGTTTGAGTCTGCTCAATGCTCATCTTTAGAGGCGTATGGGCCATGTGGAAAGGTCGAAAGTCCAGCCAGTGTTTTGGCCGTGTGAGTCGCCCGGCAACTTCCAGCTTCTTGTAGAGTGGAGTTGAGGGGAAGGGAGTCAGAGTTCCAAAGACAGGCAATCCAGGCGGCCAACTGCGAATTTGCCGGAGCGTTCGCTCCGCGGTACCCGGTGTATCGTTATCCATGCCGAATATGAAGGAAGTGATTGCATGAATGTATCGCTTGGCAAGTCTTTCCAGGACTGCGGCGTACTCGTTCGGTTTATTAAAACCCTTGTTCACATCAGCAAGATTCGCGAGTCGATTGACTCCATCCCAATGAAAATCCACTTGCCTCCCGAAGCCGCAATAAGATCGACGAGTTCCTCGTCTCGCAACAGATTAGCGCTAATCTGAGCAATCCAATTCATTTGGGCGCCAGCGGCGATGATGTCGCGCAACAATGATTTAGTGCGTTTTATGTTGATAGCGAAATTGTCGTCGATGAAGAAGACAGCAATTTGCCCGCGCTCACTGGCCGCCCGAGCCTTCAGTTGCAGCAGCTCGTTGACAACGCTTTCGTTCGCACGGAACCTGATAGAGTCACCGAAGAACTCCTTGCTGGGGTTTATGAACGGTCCTTCAACTTGCATGTGGTCCTTCCAAAGAATTGTGCTCGTGAGTCGCCGTTCATTCAAGCATTTTGCCGTTCAATCAAATTTGATGGACATGGCTTATCACATCTGGTGAGATGCCCCAAAGAAGGATGAGGGAACCTCGAATGCAGCAATTGATCTTCAGATACTTGTTTGTCTCGCTCTCAATCGCGGCATCTGCTACTTACGCGTTCGCGTCATCAACAAACGAAACCCAGCGGACTGCCAAAGTCACATGCTCGTCGTCAACAGCGCATACGTTTGACTTCCTGATAGGTGAATGGATGGGTACCGAAGAACACGAAACGCCTTCACACGGCGGTCCACCGGCAGGGCCGACGCAATTCAAGATTGAAGGCGCTGTGAACGGTTGTGTGCTCCACGAGATATGCGTTTCTATCCAACATCAAAGGCCGCTGCGGCCGAGTTGTGGCGAACTTACGACGAGGACACGCACAAGTGGACTCTATACTTTGTCAACGACGCCTTGCACCCGCAGGTGTGGCTTGGCAGTTTGGAAGACGGTATCTGGCAGTTTTATCGGCGCTGGGAATTAAACGGTAAGCAGATGATTTCACGGCAGTCCTGGTCGGCATCACCGGGTGGCTTTACGAGACGACTGGAGAGATGACGTAACGTTAGTCGCAAATACTGAGGGTCGCGCGACCGCCCCGGCGTGGAGTAAGGATGGTAAGCAGATATTTTTCGCAAATTGCTGGAATGTGGATTTCGGCCGGGACTGTGAAATTTTCGCAGCCTTATTGCATGTCGGAATCTTCAATTTCGTAACACCGTTGATGGATTCAGTTTTGTAGCACGGCGCGCAGGAACATAACTAGCTATGAATCCTACCGTGGTAAGCAAGAGTGTGGTTATGACAAACGTGACTGGATCATTTGGCCTGAGACCTGATACTAAACTGCCCAGCCATCGTGTTAATGCAAAGGTTCCAACAAGTCCCAGGATCAAACCAACCATTACCAGCGACATTGCCTGAGCAACGACCATTGTTAAGATCTCCCGTGTATTAGCTCCAAGAGCCATTCGGACAGCAATCTCCCGCGCACGTTGACTGACTACTTGAGACACCACGGCGTAAATACCTCCTGCTACAATTAGCAGTGCCAGTAGACCAAATAGATTGAGCAAAGTCGCTAACAAGCGCTGTTGCGAAGTAGCAGCCGCCAAAATGTCTTTCATCGTTTTGACGTTATAGACCGGCTGATCACGGTCAATTTCCTGGACCTGAGCGCGCAAAGTCGCCGCAAAAGTTTCAGGCGGAGCCATCGTTCGAATCAAAATCACTAAACCAGGCATCCCAATGTAGCCGTAAGGAAAATAAAAGGCAGGCGGCTCTTCTTGCTGAGGATTTATGCTGCGCAAATCGCCGGCTATGCCGATGATCGTAGCCAAAGGATTATTCTTACCGGCACGAAAACGCTTGCCTAATGCATCGCCATTTGGCCAATAACGCCGTGCGAAAGATTCGCTAACAACAACCTCAAGTGGTCTATCGGCGTGATATTCCTCAGTGAACTCTCGCCCCTGTATCAGTGGAATCCCGAGAGTACGGAAATACCTGGTTGTTGCTACATGCGCTGTTCCAGAGGTGCGCGCCTCGTTTATCCCCGTTACGTCGTCCTCAATGGTAATTTCCGCAGTCCAATCAGCTGCAGACGCGGGAGCGCTTTCACTTGCAGCTGTATCGATTACTCCCGGCACGGCGCGTAAGTGATCGAGCAATCGATCAAAGAAGGCGACGCGCTGATCGCGTTGACTGTATTTGGATGCAGGAAGACTGACCTGCATCGTAATAAGGTGCTCGGAGTTAAAACCTAAAGCCACGGTTTGGAATCGTCTTACAGTGCGCACAAGTAATCCGGCAGCTACGATTAGAGCTACGGCCAACGTGACCTCACAGACAATTAATGATCTACGAAACCGGTGAGTTATCCTGCCATTTGTATGATGGCTCGCCTTTAAGCGATCCGTTAGATTGACATTAGCCGTCAACAAAGCAGGCGTTAGTCCAAACACCAACACTGTGATCAGAGTGATCCCAAGAGTGAAAGCAAGAACCTTTAGATCAATGCGTGTATCGCGCAAACGAGCAATGTTCTGCAAGGTGCTGGACGCGAGTAGTTTTGTGCCCCAATACGTCAGCAGTAAACCAAAAAGTCCGGCCAGGCCTGCTAACCAAAAACTCTCTGCGAGCAATTGGCGGACTAAACGCATGGGACGCGCGCCGAGGGCTGCTCGAATCGCCATTTCCTCTTGACGTGTTGCTGAACGCACCAGGAGAAGATTTGCTACACTTGCACAAACAACTAAAAGCAATAAGTTGGCAAAGATAAACAAGGCAATCATCGACCACCGAACTTCTTGCGGCACAATCCAGTCATAAAAACTTCGCAAATGAAGTCCCCACCCGGTGTTTTCTTGTGGATGTGCCTCAGCCAATCGCGAGGCTATGACGTTCATCTCGGAAATGGCTTGATCGATCTGAACGTTGGATTTGAGACGGCCGATGACCGAGAGATTGCGATTTGCCCGATCAGCGCGCCACGGCTCCTTTGCTGCATCCAGCACGAGAGGAACCCACAAATCTCTATCTAAGAACTGAAATCCTCGCGGCATGATGCCCACGACGAGATAGTTTTCACCGTTGAGTTGAATGTTCTGATTAAGAATTGATGGCTCACCTCCAAACTGCCGTTCCCACAGACCGTAACTCAACAGTGCTACGCGATTGCGTCCGCTGGTTTCTTCCTCGGGTAGAAAACTCCGGCCAATAAGAGGAGGAACGTCCAAAGTAGAAATCAGATTGGAGGTCACACGAAGTGCTGGAATTCGCTGCGGTTCACCGAAGCCTGTCAAGTTAAAGGTGGTCAACTCCGAAGCGGCAAGCTGTTCGAAAGCAGACTGTTGCGTTTGCCAGTCCTGGAAGTTTGGAACTGACACTGGATTCTCAGGTCGACCCTGGCTGAGATTACTCTCCCAAAGACGAACAAGACGATCAGTGTCTTTGTAAGGCAGAGGTTCCAGGACGACGGTGTTGAGTGCGCTGAAAATAGTTGTCGTTGCGCCAATTCCGAGAGCCAAAACTATAAGCGCCATTAAAGTCACGGCTGGCTGCTTCCATAACATGCGAGCCGCAAATACGCAGTCCTGCCAGAGTGATTCGAAAAAGTGAGTCATAGCAAACATCATGTTGTTTATAGAACCACGATCGTGCATGCGCTTTGCCCTTCGTCAATTTGGCGTCGAGTGAACCGCCTTCTTAGGGCGTGATTCGTGCCACGTTTTGAAGGCACTTCTACAATCATCCGGCTTCGCGAAAAATCGAACACCAAATTGCTTTTTAGTCTGCTTCCTGCTCTTAGAACTCTCTGTGCGTTCTCTGCGTTCTCTGCGTCTCCGCGTTACACGAGGCCTTAATTTAGTTAAACCGCGGAGACGCAGAGAACGCAGAGACGCAGAGACGCAGAGACGCAGAGAAGGTGATGTTTCATCTTGTTACATGGAGGGTTCGTAATTTAGATGCACTGACGGTTGTTCGCGTTCCATAGTTTTTGCTAGATTGCGCCTGGATTCGCAGAGGCTATTGCTTACAGCAGCTTTCATGCCCTCGCGAAAAGATGTGTACGCTTCGTGCATTGCGTATGTTTTAAGCTATAACTCGGATAGCCGATTCGAGAAGACGACAATCATTCAGTCGATACCAACAAGGGGATGTAAGGAAGCGGTTTTCACGACTTATCTAATTGCATTCGACGGGGTTCGAAAGGAGTAAGCAATGCCGAAATATGGAAAGAAAGCATCTGAAAAGGTCGAGAAAGCAATGCATGAACGGAAAGCAGGAACGTTGAAGAGCGGGCGATCGGGCAAGAAAGTCACCAGTAAAAAACAAGCGATCGCGATTGGACTATCAGAGGCTCGAAAATCGGGCGGGAAAGTGCCAAGCAAGAAATCCTCATCGAAGAAGAAGTAAGAATGGCTTCACACTATAGCTAGGTTCAATAAACTGCTACTGCGGCTCAACATCGCAAGGCTCGTGAACATTGCGATTTCTCCAGAACTGACTGGGCGGCGTCAGTCAGTAAAACTTCAACTACCTTGCGAGTTCATTAACGCAGTCTATATGTCTCGCAGACCTCAGCGCGCACCGACTGCACTACTGCTCTCTCGTAGCTGCTGATTTACCACTACTTTTTGCAGCACGTGTGACGAACGTACCCGTTAGTCCGGCGTTCTCGTCTTGCAATCTCCAAGCGAAACGGCCATTAGTCCTCCGCGCGCGGCCATCCTCGACAAAGGTTGCCACAACGTTGTCGCCGTCAATCGAGCCGGTGACATGAATTGGAGTCCTGCTACGTGCTGGCAGCGGACGTCCATTTTCAGAGACCTTTTCACCTGTCGCCCTGAAGTCCTTTCCATTCTGCTCAATCTTCAGGCGAAAACCAATCTGCATATCCTGAAACGATCTGTAGGCCGTTTGGTCCACGGTGTTGATTACGTGCCAGTCGCCGGTCAGATCTTGCACCTCGTGTTTCGGAAATGCGGAGCGGCGATTCGCAGCGACTAGCGGTGGTGAAGTTTGGCTCGCTTCAGTTTGTTGTTGCGCACCAGGAGTCGTTTGAGACTTGCTTGGCGTCTGTTCAGTCGGTTGTCGAGTATTAGGAACTGACGCCTGATTGCTGTCAGGGGTTGTTCCTTGCGGAGCAACAGGAATCGTTTGAGACTTGCTGGGGGCCTGTTCTAGCGGTCGTCGAGTATTAGGAGCTGACCCTGGATTTGCAGGAGTTGTTGCTTGCGGATCTGTGGAAGGTTGTTCCGCTGCGGTCGAAGGTACAGACGCCAACCTCCGATGCTCGCTCAGCTTCGGTATCAAAGTGATCGCCGCCACTGCTGCGATTACGAGAAGCAACACGACAGCAGCGATCGGCATCCTTCTCAAAAACTCGGCTCTTCCTCGGCGTGCTCTGTGACTCTGCGGTAACAAAAATTCTTGGCCATTAATGTTCTCGGGTTCGGCCTGGGCGGTCAGCATTTTGGGAATGGGTTCTTCTTCAACGAACCGTGTCTCAGACTGAATAATGCTCTCGGCAGGAATTTCATTCCTGACAACTGCCGGTTTGGCTAATGCCTCTTCCACTTCAGGCAACACGACTGGCTTTACTTCAATCGGGATGTCTTGTAGATCGCTCGGATCGACTTCGTCCACCTCGGAAAGTGGAACTACTTGATGAGGGTCTGCGTTCCAATCAATAGGTGGCTCGACCACATGATCCGTTTCGTCTGCCGCTTCGATACCGAAGAACGACTGCAAAACCCTTCGCTCATTCGGTGCGATGGAGCTCGGACGTGGAGCCGAAGTCAATGGCTTAAAGTTGAGCTGGACATCACGCAAGGAAATAGCCGCGTTGATCGCCTGAAAACCGCTAAGCATCCCGAGCGTCGCATCGACGAGTTTGCCTTTACTGAAACGGAGCGTGCCGACGTTTCGCGACGAAATGATCTCGAGCTCTCCGCTTTCCCGGTTTAAGGCAATACTTTGAATGACGCGTAAGATTCCCTGATCATTATTTGAGTGAGACATAGTTATTCCTTTTTGACATTCACCTTCCGAGCCACACGTAGGTGCATCTGTGGGTGAGATAGTTGCTTGGATAGCACGGCATATTGTTTCGGTACTCACACATAGCCGTTTCGTTTATTAGCCTCCTTAAGGTGCGGCGACTGTCGACGCTTTTCACAGCGACCTTAATGTCCCTCTTTATCGAAAACCATTTACGATTCACGAACTAACCTCTCCTCCCGTTGAAGCTGGGTCAGAATTACCGCCACCAACTGGTTCCATTTCCTCAACGCGAACGCACCTCTCGATGAGGTCAACTTCTGGCGACCTAAAACTCCGACTCCTTACCGAAAGATTTTTTTGCGGGCAGGCCATTCCTTCAAGCTTAACGCTCCAGACGATTACATCGCCGGCGGCGCATTCTTTCTAGAGTTCCTTCCGCTTCCGTTGAGAGTTTAGGCTGGGGCGCATTCGGTGAGGCAAATCACGAGTACCTTAGATAGTCTCTCTCTAAAGCGCGAAGACGAGCAATTGTCAGTAAGGGCGCAAGGATAGCCGGCTGTGATCCTGCGTGAAACTCCTATATAGTGTGCCTGCTCGAAATTTCTTTCCTTCTTTCCTACCTTCAATATTTTGAGCTGGCGGTTACTTACCCACGTAAGCAACTAGAAAAGAGCATTTTCTCAGAACGGTGCCATGTGGGATCGCTCTATACGTGTACGAAAGGATCGATGATGAACATCAATAGACTTCGGGTCAGCCGCAGTGGTTATTTGATTTGCTTAATGCTTGCTTCTTGCGTACCGGCAGTCGCACAGCAGGCGAAGGGTCTCGGCGGAAACTTTAGCGATTCGACCGGTGCAGCAATTACCAAAACTATTGCGGAGCGGGTGGCGCGCCGGCGCGAGAACAAGCGAATGATTCCCGCAGGCACTGACGCACCCGTGCGTTTTCGTTCGACGGGCACCCAACTGAAGACCCGCGAGATCGCCAACACGATAGACGCCGGCAATGAGCAGGTCTTTACCATCATGAGCACTATCCTGACTGAATACGAAAAGGGCGCGCGTGTAGCGGGCCACCCGAACGATCTCGCGCTCGCGCTGAGTTTCTTCTTCGCTACCAACGCCAGCATCTATCACGAGGCGGACCAGCCTTCTGACGCGGCGGTGATGGAGTTGCGTGACGCGATCGCAGAGGGCTTAGTCGAAGGCAACGTTCTAAGCGGAGTCAACGATCGGCACAAGCAGAAGATGTACGAAACGCTCGTGATTTTCACCGGGTTCGCGCTCGCGACTTATCAGGAAGGAAAACAGGGAAGCAATGCTGAAACAGTGAAGGTCAGCCGACAACTCGCCGGACAGAATCTCTTGGCCATTACCGGCATCTCGCCAGACAAGATCAGTTTTACTAAGCAAGGATTGAGCATCGACAACGGTTCTACCGCCGCTAATGAATCAAGTAACTCTCCTGCCACTGCCGCGACATTATCAGGTTCAGACTTTCTCGACTTTGATCCGTTTCCTGATAAACCCTACGTTCAGCCGCAGCAACCGCTGATCGGCCGTTTGCGAAAAACGATAACTACGGATGACTTGTCTGGCACGTGGGAAATCGGCGGCGCCGCCGTGCAAGAGTATGTCACTTCCAGTTCGCAATCTACGACCAGCGTCTCCTTCTTTGGCAAGAAATATTTCATTCGCGCTGATGGCAGTTACGATTCGAGATTCCAGGGCCGGGCCAGCAACACGACCATCCGCGAATCAGACAGCGGCACTGTCGTTCTGTCTGGCGGCTTCATTACCATGAAGTCCAAACAGAACCCGGCGATGCGGTATCAATTCGTAGCTTTCATGAGCCAGCCAAACGGAGCGGCGGTCCTCTCACTGATATATATCGGCGACAACGCGCCGCTGGATGCCGAAGCACTCCGGGCCAACTGCGGGCACGCTCATGGCTATGTGTCTTGTCTGAACGGCGAAGAATGGGTGCGTGTTCCGAAACAGAATCGATGATTGAACAGCAGTAGTCGTTCTCCGAGAAATATCATCTGCGGTTCCACGCATGAGTGCATCGATAAGGAGAATCTTGTTATGACCAAAGAGCGGAAAATTGTTATCGCGCTCGGCGTCGTAATCGTCGGCGTATTCGTCGGCATCCTGGTGATTGGTACTCTCGGCTACGTCTTGTTATCAAAGAAGGGTAGCGATACGGTGGACATGTCCGTCACCACCGCGGTTGGTGCACCAAACGGGCCAGCCACGAAGATGATCATCGGTCCGGCGGGGGGTTCGATCACATCGTCTGACGGTAGGATAACCGCTACCGTTCCGCCAAATGACTTGTCGGGTCCGATTGAATTCGTTGTTACTCCTATCACGAATCAGGCGCCGGGAGGTTTTGGAAATGCCTACCGGCTCGAGCCTAACGGACAGAAGTTCACAACGCCGGTTGAGATCTCGTTTAAGTACACCGAACAAGAGATTGAAGGCACGATACCTCAAGCCCTGATGGCGAGCTACCAGGAAGAAGCGGGCGGCTGGAGAATATTTACTAACGAACGTGTGGACGACGTGGGCAGAGTCCTTACGGTCCCCACCACACATTTTACCGACATGTCGTTAGGTAGAAAGTACGCCGCTGACTCGTGGCAACTCAAACATCAGCGCGGTTCATCGCCGACATCAGCAGATCAGTGGGACCCATCCACACACCCGATTCAAGCGTTAGTCGCGACTCACTTTCGAGTTTCACCTGCAAAAGCAACAATTCATCCAGGCGAATCGGTACGCCTCGATTTCATAGGGTGCGAGAATGAGAACGGCATCATGGCGTGGAGCGAACGGTTGTTAAGGAGATGGGATCTGCAGACAGCAGAATATCGTTGTTTCCTAAACGGCGTCGGCGATGTTTGGAATACCTTTTACGTCAAGCAGGGTAAAGGGTCAGTTTATCCCAATTTTGGCGCTCACGTTTTGTATACGGCACCATCGAAAAGACCGATTCCGAACCTAGTTGGAGTTGAATGTGGTGTCATGTTCAACTACAGAACTAAGTCTCCTAGGATTAACGACCGTCAGAGTTTTTATGTCTACCACGTCTTCGTAGAAGGGGCCGAAATCACGATTGTCGACCGCGGATACCGGGCTACCGGCAGTGATGGGCCGACAACGTACAGTGGCACGATATGCAGCCTCGATAAAGAATTTACAGTCATCAGCCACAACGGCCCATTAGACTTAACCTTCAAATTCACGCCGTCAGGCGACGGACGGGCCGGAACGGGCACTCTGGGTGGCTCAGTGTCGGTAGCTACGTGGACCGGCGATGGTCCTTACACGATAGAAGGATTTGGCAGCGACAAACCACAGATAGTGTGGGTCACCCACCAAACAGTCTCCGGAAAGATTTCGGGCAGCGGCACGTTTCACATTGACCTCGTTCCGCGACACAGATGGGTGCAAGCAGCCATAAGCCGGCAGACCTACGAAACTTCGAAATGTAACTCTCTTCTGCGCGATGATGGTTCCTCTCTTTAGCGCGCCACCATCGACTCTATGCAGAACCACATCGCCTACGACAGCGATTACTTTCTGGAAGCTCAACGCGACTATCCAGAATCGCCTACTCTGGAAGATGAGTGGATCAAGTATGTTTCGGTGTCGAAGATCGTTGTCAAAGGTGTTACCGCCACACTCATCGTTAGCTTTGGAGAAGATGGCGCGCTCGCGAAGGCACTTCCCTTCTCTGACACTCCGAATCAGACGTTCCATCTCCAAGCGCACAATTGGAAAGTGTAAATCGATAACTTCACGGGCCGCGAAACTTGCCGATTCCATAAAACAAAAAGACAGATCACAGCGTAAGCGATCCTTGTCAGCACATAGGCTACTTTGCGTTCGTTCATGGCTCGTTCGGTTGGCGCGTGTTCCCGCCGATCGCATTTCCGACATTAACATCGACATTTGCCGGCGAAGGTTTACGCCGCATGACGGTCTTTGCCCGCGCTTCTCGGTTCAGACGCAGTCGCCGGTTGCGGCTCAACCGCCACACCGTGGACATAAACCATCTCGCCCGCTAACCAACCCGAGATGCCGATTAGAATTACTCCGACAACTGATAGGAGTAGCGGCACCGAGAGACTTGTCCCGATCCAGCCCGCGCCGCTCCTGGTACGCAGATAAAAATCGGCAATGAACACAAGTAGCGCGATCACGTTAAGCCGAGCATGCCAGTCGGCAAGCTTCTTTGCCGGTTGCGCTCTGATCGACAGCCAATCGATAAATCCCGGAACGGCTGCGACCGCAGCTCCCAGAACGCCGCCGAGCAATGCATAGAACGAGATGTAATCTCGTCAAATTGGATTCCCGCGCCAGAGATAAATCAAATCCGCAACCAGTGAAAAGATCCAGAGGGCGATGGGAAACGGAACGATCATTGGATGCACCGGATGTTTACCAATACTCGCTGGACTAGCCATGATAGGTTTCTCCTTTCGGTAAGAACGTTCTTATTTGAACTTCTCGGGAAACTGCTTGACGATTCCCATCGTCAGCCCGTCAGCCATTTGCAGAATCTGCTGATGGACTGCGTCGTAAGCCGCGATGTCGCCAGCCCAATCACCATGCAAGCGCGCCACCGCCTCATTAGTCGTTAGCTTCAAATGGTCGTGCAACATCTGGCGCATCTCAGCCTCGGGCCAGTTCTTCGGATTCGCCTTCGCGAGAAACGCCGCTAATTGATCGGCGTTAGCAGACCACCGCGCATTTGCATCATTCAGCTTAGTCTGATCGTTTGCTTTTGCGGCGGCGACGACATCCGCTGAAATCAAAATGTGATCTTTCAATAGCGCAGTTAGTTGGTTACCCGCTGCATCTCCGTAATACGGTTTGATCGCGTTGCCCATATCGACCTGGTTTTGTAGCAGCCGATTGGTGGCTGCGCTCTTATCAGGAAGATCGGCCGCCGCGCTGATGATGAAGATGCGTGTCCACGTAACGTGGTCTTCCCAAAGCTTTCGCATCGCATCGTGTAAGGCCTCTTGCTTAGACGAAGGATCGTCGACCGGCGCCGCGCCGGAACTCCCTGGTATCACAAACGAAGAAAATAACGAGAGATAAAGGACGATTAAACTTACGCGTAGAAGTTGGCGTTTCATATGACTCCTCTCCAGCTCCGACCAAAGTCGTGAAGCGCACGTACCGCGACTTCCAAGCTAATAATTGGTAATCGTTTAGGGGGTATGAGGGAACAGTTTTAGGGTACGTCCTAAAACTCATCGTTGTAAAGCTGGTTCGGTATACAGAGCGACGGAGGATGTTAACGTCGAGATTATCTTGAGAATCTTCGCAAGTCGTCGCAATAGCGGCTGAAACGTGAATGAGTAACTTCGCGCCCTGTGATAACGTCTAATCGATGTTCATTTGGAGAGCGACTACCCGGCGGAAAGCAAATTATTTCCATGACAATACCTAAAGGTTATCAAGGCCTGCGTTTTCCCTGCGAATGCGTTTCGGCCCACAACGACGGTTACAGCGATCCCTGGGCAGAGATCACTAAACGCAAATTACTTCCAAACGGAACGAAGGAGGAGATCTTAAACCTCGTTGCGGATAAGCCGAAGACGATCTCGCAGTTGGCGGAGACTCTGAGAATCGCGCCGGCGAGCGTACACACGCACATCAACGACCTAATAAAAAGTGAGTTGTTGCGAGAGTCCGTAGAGTGGGAGAAACAATATCCGACTGAGCGCTACTACGAGCCGAACTTCCCGGTCTTTAAGACTGCCGAGTGCGGCGAGTTCATGACACTTTGTGAAGAGATGGCGGAACAAGTAGCGCGCCTGTTTGAGCGCAAGAGAGCGAAACTGGAACGAGCGTTCGAGGCAACTAAGTTGTCCGATCAAGACTGGGAGTTCTCGGACGTTATGCAATGCTTCTACGCTAATATGCAGCGACACGCTCGCGCCCTACTCGAAGAACGAGGTTTGTTGACACCGCGTCAAAAACATAAGAATGGGGCGCATTGGATTTTCTGGGCGCAGGAACCACCTCCACGAGATCGAGGGGAGTTTAGAAAATGAAACCAACTTCAGGCACCACGCTTTCGATTTGGACGGCAACTACCGTCGAACCACGCCAGTCACCACTCAACCACGACATGAGCGCACATGTTTGCATTATTGGCGCTGGAATCGCGGGATCAACAACTGCCTACTTACTCGCGAAAGAAGGCAAGCACGTCGTCGTATTAGATGACGGCCCAATTGGCGGCGGCATGACCGCACGCACTACCGCACATCTGACTAACGCACTGGACGATCGCTTCTACGAATTGGAGCGACTGTTCGGCGAGGAGGGCTCGCGGCTTGCTGCCCAGAGTCATAGGTCAGCCATCGATCGGGTTGAGAAAATCATTCAGGAAGAGAAAATTGATTGTGAGTTCGAACGACTTGATGGTTATCTTTTCATTCCACCCAATGGAAAGATTAAGGTGCTCGAAGATGAATTACCTGCGGCCCACCGCGCTGGTCTAACGGAAGTTACACGTCTGGAACGGGCTCCCCTCGATAGCTTCGACACCGGCCCATGTTTACATTTTCCGCGCCAGGCTCAGTTTCATCCGCTCAAATATCTGGCAGGCCTCGCACAGGCAATTGAAGCCGCCGGCGGAAATATCTTCACGGGCACTCACGCTGACCGCATCGAGGAACGCACAGTCACGACTACTGCCGGCTACACGATTACCGCTGATGCAATAGTGGTAGCCACAAACTCGCCGGTTAACGATCGCGTGACCATCCACACCAAGCAGGCGCCCTATACGACTTATGTTATAGGCGCTCGGGTCGCAAAAGGATCGGTGCCCACGATCCTGTTGTGGGATGCGCCGGCTGATCTATGGCAGCCTTATCACTACATCCGAATAGAAAACCAAGACGACTATGACGTTTTAGTCGTTGGCGGCGAAGATCATAAGACCGGGCAAAAACACGATGGGAGCCAGCGATGGGGAAAACTGGAAGAGTGGACGCGCAATCGCTTCCCCGTCGAGCAAATTGAGTTTCGTTGGTCCGGTCAGGTGATGGAACCGATCGACGGTCTCGCCTTCATTGGCCGCAATCCCGGCGATGAAAATATTTACATCGCCACCGGCGATTCCGGTATGGGGATGACGCATGGCACGATAGCTGGAATGCTGCTCACCGACTTGATCATGGGTCGAAAGAATCCGTGGACAGAACTATATGATCCTTCGCGAAAGACTCTCGTGGCGGCCAAAGACTTCGCCCAGGAGAACCTCAACGTTGCTGCACAATACGCCGATGCTCTTACTGCTGGAGATATCTCTTCGATAGATGAAGTCGTTAAGGGCGAGGGTGCGATCTTAAGAAAAGGTCTTTCGAAGATTGCTGTGTATCGTGATAAGCAAGGAACTATTCATAGCATGTCAGCCGTTTGCGTTCATCTCGGTTGCATCGTTACGTGGAATGGATCCGAAAAAACCTGGGATTGTCCTTGTCACGGCTCGCGTTTCGACGCGATTGGATCTCCGATTAACGGGCCAGCCAACAAGAATCTTCCTCTGGAAGAAATGTAACGCTCGACTAAAGCAGCGGCCAAGTCAGGCGGTCCTTTTTCTTCAGAATCTGAGCGAATAACCAATTCGCACATTTCGCCCGATCTCGGGCGCGATCGCCTTAATAAGGAGAGATGATTTCGCTAAATGCGTTCCCGACATTATTGCCGTCGACCGAGACTAACTGGGCGACTCGCTTGGTACGAACTCGCTTGGGCGAACGTGTATGCTCCGTTCAAAATTGAACACTGCGTAGCCTGCGGTGGGCGTTTCGTTGTCGAAATTCTGGTCTGCCGCTTCGCCATCGCCATGTCCTGCCGTATGTTAAGTGCATCGTGTCGCCACGGGAGGCCGATGGTGGCACCCGACCTATTCCTCAGTCAAAATCGGACACACTTAAGACTGGTGGCAAACCATGTACCCCCTGGCGCCTAGAGGAATTGTAACGGAATCGCGATCGCTATATTTAGCAGCTTCCGACAAAAGCCAATTAGTGCGTGATTGCTAGAATTAACGAAATACAAGGTGAAGGACTGCAGGGCAGCTGTCAACCTACCTTAAGAAGAAAATAATCTGAGACGGTCGGCAAAATTCTCTTCGTCACCGATGAGGTATCGAAGTGAAGCATCAAGAATGAGTACGAGTCCTCTAGCTGTGACTTGCCACTATCGCGATCTCGATTAGTTTAGTTTTCAGCATCTGCAGGACAGTTTGCATACACCGGGTTTTCCTGGACCATCGGATGCTCCACAGTGACTTTTGCGGTTCTTCCCTTCTTATAGATCGATGATCTGATCGGGATCTTAATCAGCTAGACTGAAAAGAAATTGTTATTGAAACCAGTGGAGGTTACCGACGACTGCTCATTGGAGAGATCGCCGAGCCTGTCGAGGTTCGTGGCAACCAGTGCAGAAAGGGCTTGATCAACTCCATAAATAGAAACGGATTTCTCGACATTATAGTCGGCTGGATCGCACTCATCAATATGGCAAGAAAATTGAGCTCGTCCATTTACGCTTCTTGTGCCCGAGCTTTGGGTTCCTGAGTGCTTGTCATTTCAGACGTGTGATAGCGCGAAGCAGTTCCGCAGTAGGAGCATTTAACGTTGACAATCTTGTTTGCAGCGATAGGTCTGTTTCCTCGCGTTTCATCGATGAAGAATCTAACAGCCTTGCGACATGCGCGACACTTGATAGTGTAGTACCAATAACCAGGGATTGGTTCAAATGGGGGACGCATTTTTGCGCTTTATATCATTAACCCTGGGCCAGGGGAAACCATCCAGCGATCACAATCTTCCTAACGTTGTAGCGCCCGTTTTAGACACGCCTTTTCTTTGGCGCTTCTTCTCGCATTTAGTCTTATGCCAAACAACGATTCAGCCACGATATTTATTAAAGCAGCATCATTTAGTTTGGGGTTCCTTTCGTTGATCAAATCCCATGCATTAAGCATTCGTTGAATCCGCTTTGTGGGGACACCCTTAGGTCTGCCGTTTCGTTGAACAAACGTACGGTCTGCAAGTGTTCTAGTGCTCATAGCTTTACTTAGGGAGAGC
>DATDFV010000124.1:0-93889 GCA_036522415.1 Pyrinomonadaceae bacterium
AGTCTGGTGATCGTGACGGCGATCGTGTTGGCGATCTCTGCGTACAGAATAAGACGGATGGAGATCAGGTATGGTAGTGATTAGGACATGAAATATAAGACCTATTCGACCCATAGGACCTATCGAATCATGAGCCTCGACTGACAAACTCGTTCCCCTTAATCCAAAATCTCCAAGGCTTATCGATCCACTCTTCCGCGTAATCAATCCCGATTCGTGGTCCTCGCGCGATTTTGGAGCGGGGTGTAGTTTCAAACTCCTCAATCCAGACTGTGTTGCCTAAAAGATCTGCGTTATCGAGTTGTCGATCGATACCCATTGCCAGACAGAGTTTTCCCGGACCGCTGGTTAGATTTCGGTCGGCATGCGAGTGACGTCGAATACGCATCGTTTCGATTCCTTCGACCGGTTCTAACGCGCGAACCAGGATTGCGTGAGGAGTGTCTCTTACATTGGTCACCACGTTGAATTGGTTATACATGCCGTAGACGAAGTAAACATACGCGGATCCACCTTGTCCGTACATTGTCTCGGTTCTCTTTGTGCGTCGTCCGCCATACGCGTGCGAAGCGCGATCCTCCGGTCCTCGATACGCTTCAACTTCAACAATCTTTCCGGATACACGCCGGCCTTCTTCATCAGGCACCACCAACAACTTCCCCAGCAGATCTCGCGAAACCTCGATGACATTGGACCGTGTATAAAATTCCCGCGGCAATTTCTTATTTTGTCCTATTGTGCTTTCCCTCCCTAAGATTTCGTTTTGTCTGCTCCCCTAACTTGTACAAAAGCGAAGACTTTCCAAACGGCCGTCGAGCAATCTTTCGAGCCCACACTATATTTGGGTGTGGTTCTGTTCGACGGGGGCGGCCGAGGACGGCCGCGCTCCGACTGAAGAGCTTGCGTATCTCCGGTCCAGGGGTTTCAGTTCCTCAGCCGCCACGTCGAACAGAAGCGCCTGGACCGGAGTCACGCAAGCTCTTCAGTCGGAGCGCGTCCGTCCTCGGCCGCCCCCGTCGAACGAAGCCCTGGTCGGCAAGTCAAATATTAATGATCCTATGCGGCCGTTTTGGGAATGTGCCTTTGTGCAACGGTTCCTGCTCAACCATCTCAGTGTCTGAGCTTCCAGATCATCACCACGAAAATCACGAATCCGATTACAACAATGCCTCTTCTAACCCAAATCTGACCAATTCTGACGGCCATGCTTGCTCCAAAGTATCCACCGGCGAGGGCCCCAATCGACATTACAAGTGCGTCTCGCCAAACAACCAGATGCGTAAGGGAGAAGCTGAGAACGGCAATACTGTTAATGCAGATTCCTAGAAAGTTCTTAATGCCATTCGCTCGGTGCAGTTCATTCAAGCCGAGCAGTCCCAACGCGGCCAGCATCAGGATCCCATTGCCGGCCCCAAAGTATCCACCATACATCGCAGAACAAAACTGAAACGCGATCGCGCCAGCCCACCACCATGGACCGGGATTTTCCTCCAGCTTTCCAAATCGCAGACGACGATTAATCGCTCCCTGACTCATGAAGAGAATGGTTGCGAATAGGATTAGCCAGGGAACCATTCGCGCGAAGATTGGCGACGGCGTGAAGATCAGCAACCATGCGCCAACTGCCCCACCGATAACACTAGTCGTTCCCAGTCGAAACAGAATTGTGGAACTGTTCTCGAGTTCTCTTCTATAACCGAATAGACCTCCAAATAGTCCAGGCCAAAGAGCAACCGTGCTCGTTCCATTTGCAACTTTTGGATCGAGACCAAGCCAGATTAGAACAGGGAAGGTGAGTAAAGTGCCGCCGCCTGCAATAGAGTTGATCGCACCGGCGGCAAACGCGGCGCAGAGCATGGCAAGCAGGGCAAGCGGAGACATCGAGAGGGAAGAGTAACTAAAAACCTTTGGAGTTAGTTATTTGGATCAAGATTTCTCTCTTCGCACGTTTCATTGTCCTGCAACCAGGAGGTAGCACCCGTCGATAAGATTAGAATCAAAGCTAAGAAATAGCTCAAAGGTTCTCCCCGAACAATGAATATGAATCAAACCAATCTCGTGGCTGAGCCATGTTAAGATGAGGCGCATTCTTACGCCAGCACAAAGTTGTTGAGTCTCTATGCGCACTCTGCGTTCTCTGCGTCTCGGCGGTTTTGAGAAGGTAGTAGGGATTTAAACGCAGAGACGCAGAGAACGCAGAGACGCAGAGAAAAGCAAAACGAACATGCATCAACACAAATACATTATCCTGTCGTTCTTGATAATCCTGACGTCGTTGCCCGCAAAAGGGCAGAATGGCAATTCAATCAACTGGCCTCATTACCAGGATATGGCTGTTGACTTGATGCAGAAGTACCTGCGCATTAACACCTCTAACCCGCCCGGCAATGAAATCGAAGCAGCCAAATGGTTCAAGTCGCTATTCGATCAAAATGGAATTCAGAGCGAGATTTTCGAGTACAAGCCCGGCCGCGCAAATATTATCGCCAGACTTAAAGGTAACGGCTCGAAGCGTCCAATCATTCTTCTGAGTCATATGGATGTTGTCACCGCTGACGCGTCAGCCTGGGAAGTAGATCCGTTCTCCGCCGAAATAAAGCAGGGTTCTATTTATGGTCGGGGTGCCCTCGACATGAAGAACGAAGGACTCCTTCACTTGATGACCATGCTGATACTCAAGCAGCAGAACGTTTCGTTGTCCCGCGATGTGATTTTTATAGCGACCGCGGATGAAGAAGTTAAAGATGAAGGCTCTATCTGGATGATCGCGAACAAGGCTGACCTGTTCAAGGACGCCGAATACCTTCTGACCGAGGGTGGCGACAATCTTCTGGAGGGAGACAAGGTCCGCTACGTTGGCGTCGACGTTGCAGAAAAAGCGCCGTTCTGGTTGCAGCTAATTTCTACGGGCCAACCAGGACATGGCTCTCGGCCAATCTCAGACTCTGCAACTAATCGTTTGGTCCGTGCGATGTCCCGAGTTATCAACTGGCAAACACCCATTAAGCTTTTGCCTGCGGTCGAAAAATTCTTCAAAGATGTTGCCCCTCTTCAGTCGGAACCATTGCGTTCGAAGTTTGCCAACATCCGTGCTTCATTGGAGGACCCAGCGTTCGTGAAGCAACTTACTGATCAGCGGGAGTACAACTTTCTACTTCGAAATACAATCTCACTGACAATGCTGAACGGCAGTAAACAAACGAATGTCATACCCAACGTTGCGACATGTAATATTGACGTTCGACTGTTGCCTGGCGAGGACCGCGAAGAGTTTCTCGGTGCGCTAAAAGTGGTGATTGACGATCCATCAATCAAAATTGAAAACGTCAATACCTTCAAGCCACCCAACAGCGCCCCGGTTGATACGGAACTCTTCACGGTGATTTCGCAGGTCAGTAAGACCTATCATCCGGAAGCGATCATCACCACAAAGATGCTGAGCGGTTATACTGAGAGTCAGTTGTACCGGCAGCTCGGAATAATTGCGTACGGTTGGGCCCCCTTCTATACCACCGTGGAAGAGAACGAAGGGGTTCATGGTAACAACGAACGTATCTCGGTGAAGAACATCCGCGAAGGCACCAGAGAGTTCTACGAAGTAGTTACGAAGATCGCCCGTTAGATATGTCGGATATGCTTTAGCTTGTCGTGAGATTCCCGGGAACAACGATCATTGGAACACGAACCGTTCCATCACCCCACAGTCCGTGTTTGGAATCTCACGACAAGCTAAGGCATATCGGACATTACCAGCCCCCCGTTTCAACTTCTCTTCAAGGGGTCTTTATGCCAAAAGACGCTTACAAAATGAGCGAAGCGGAACTGCGCTCTCGAATAGTTACGCTTGGTTTTGATGGTGATGAACGTCTGTTCATCGCGTTCTATCGAAAACTGCAGCAGGGTTTACCCGAGGGGACAGGCATTATTCTTCGCGGAAGTGTTGTTACAAATAAACGTCACGAAGATGGTCATCCATTTGATTCTCAAGGCAAGGGAACAAGCGATCTCGATGTAACTCTCGTCGGAAGAAAAGTGATGGAAGCGTGGAATGCTACCGCCTACTACATACCGGGACTGCACACGCGACCTTTGTGCGACACATCTCCTGATACTGCGCCGAGCCTGAATCCGTTGCGGGAGTCGGTTCAAAAGCTTGTAGGACGACCTGTTAATTTTCAGGCGACCTCAAGTTTGGTGCTTTATACACGCGACGTGCTTCTGAATGAGCCCTACTATGTTGCTGTACCGCCGGGGGACGAAGCGTGAGCTTTAGGTTGCTCAGCTACAACATCCGTTTCGGTGGGTTGGGTCGCGAACAGGCACTGACGGAAGTGATCAGACAAGCGGGGCCTGAACTGGTCTTGTTTCAGGAAGCGATTCATCCCGATGTAATCGAGCGATTAGCAGACAAGACCGGTTTGAAGTTCTGGGCGGCGCGGAAAAATCACTCGATTGGTTACATCAGTAAAAATGAGATTGCGTATCACGAGTGGCATTATCCCGCTGGTGCGCGTCATCCATTTTTGGAAGTTGTTCCTGTCGGAAGCGAAATAAGAATCTTCGGTCTGCACCTGAGTGCTCGATTTTCAAAGTGGGACGAACGCAGGCGAGCGCGGGAAATACGCGCACTTTTGGCAGGCATTAAGCGACATCAGGATGGATTTCATGTGCTTGTCGGTGATTTCAACACGCTCGCGCCCGGTGAAATCCTTGAGACGAAACGGATGCCCACGTGGATCCGGGCATTAATCTGGCTGAGTGGAAGAAAATTGGAACGCGAAACAATTCAAGTCATGCTCGATTCCGGATATCTCGACGGGTATCGCATGCTGCACAAGACCGACAATGGTTATACGTTTCCGACTTGGGATCGGCGTGTGAGGCTCGACTATGTTTTCGTACCAAGGTCTTTTGGGAATCGGTTGCTGAAGTGCGACGTAGTAACTCACAGTGAGGTGATCAGAGATGCGTCAGATCATTGTCCACTGTTAGTTGAACTGCAGATGTAAGAAAAGAACAAGTTAGGAAGGGTAGTTTACCCCGCTCTTCCCCCATCACTTAGATCGGAATCAGCGGGGGTAAACCACCCTTCCTTACTTGTTCTTTTCTTCCTAACTTGTTCTCTTCGATGGATCTAATTTCCGGTCCAGATGGTTTTTACCGTCGTCGAATAGAGATCTGTTGCCACTCCACTCGGTAATGCAATCTCACTCTCACTCCGCAAACAAAACTCAGTCGTTGGTCCGAGCGTCATTTGTCGACACCACAATCCGACTGCTGAGCCAGAGCATACCCGACTCAGTTCCTCATACAGTTTGTTGTAGCTAACACCTGGGTCTTTTGAAAACCAGGTGGCGACATTCGCAGTTTGTAAGGCGCTGATATCTCCTTGCTTCAGGCGATAGAGACCCGCAATTCCACCGGCAGCGTCAAACGCTACTTGATTATGTGGCAACTCATTCTCACCAGACACCGCTGCAAAGTTCAGCTGGTCTAACACGGCCGAGTCTTTGACAAGATACCAGTCTTCGAACGCCACCGATTCGGCCTTTAGCCACGGCGGCCTTGTCAATTCAACTACAACCGAATGAGAGAAACCTTCAGGTGCGTGACTGGCGAGCGTCGCGTGAAACTCGATCAGCTTCCGAATATATTCGTCGACCTTTATGTTCGGTTTGGGCCAGTGCCAAAAGACGTACGCGAGCATAATTACCCTTCCGCTTGCATGGCCCTTATGTCGTTAAGCAGAACGCGTTCATGACCCTCCGGATTCACCTTTTCATATGTCTTACGAAGATTGCCATTTGGATCAATAACGAAGCTGGTTCGATTCCAGTACATCGTGCCTTTGTATTCACTTTGACCAACGCCGGCAGCGCTGAGTAACTCGTGCTTCGGATCGGCTAACAGGTCGATCGTGAAACTAAACTTGTTACAGAAGCTCTTATGTGATGCGACGTCGTCTGCGCTTACCCCGACAACCGCGATATTCGCGTCGTCAAACTCTTGTTTGGTAGCCGTAAATGATTTTCCCTGAATCGTACAGCCAGGTGTGTCGTCTTTAGGGTAGACGTACACGACTAACCACTTTCCAGCGAAGTCGTCGAGTGTGACGGTCTTGCCGTCCTGGTTCTGAAGTTTGAAATCTACGAAACGTTTGCCTTGTTGAAGAGTCATGGTTCTCCTTGTAAAAGAATAGGACCTATAAGACTGATGGGACTTATTTACAGAGTCGTGTCGGCAAGATTTGATTTGTACTTTGTGTTTGTTTGTCGATCGTTCATCTCGATGTAGACATAGCTTGGGGGGATTGTATCGTAAGGCAGTGCAAACCAGATTCCGTTGAGGTCGTCAGGCTTTCCCAAGGCGCAGAATCCGTACAATCGTTTACCTCTCTGATCGTATATGTCCACCCAGGTTCTGGAAGCTTTGGTATTTGTACCGCAGGGCGGCAGGTTCGGAGAGGCGGCAAACATATCAGCTGGATAGTTATCCTTGTTGAGAACGTCGAATTTGTATCTCACGATATTGACGCCATTGATTGTGAAGTACTCCGGGCCCATGAAATAGAGCACTGGATTTGGCAGGGCACTTTTTGAAGCTGTGTTAAGACTCGCCAGGAAAAGTGTGCAAAACAGAACGCATACCTGTAACAGTCGTTTCATGAGTCTTCTCCTGAGGTTGTTCGACGAACTTTAGTTTGTCGTGTGTGACCTAAAGATAGCTTTAAGGAATTGAGGCCCGCTTACCGACAAACGACAGACTAAAGTTCGTCGGACGCAACTACCACGCAACCGCGTAACGACCTCGACGCGGATCTGCTCCTGCCGCGGCGACCCCGGTTCGACTATCGTAAAGGATAACGGTTGGCGAAGAGAGCGTGCCCCATTCTGATTGAATCTTCACTTTGTGACCCCGCGCGCCTAACTCCTGCGCAATTCGAAGACCTACTCGAGATTCAACGTTCAACGAACCCGGTAGGAATTCGTGATCGTCAAACGAGCTGATGAAGTGTTGGGTGTCAAAGCGCGGCGCCTCAACTGCCTCCTGAGGGTTCATGCCAAACTCGATTATGTTCAAGAGAACTTGAAGCAGCGCCTGATCCTGGTTGTCACCACCGGGAGTGCTGAGAACCATGAAAGGTTCGTCTCCCTTCAAAACGAGCGTAGGCGACAATGTGATTCGTGGTCGCTTACCCGGTGCGACTACGTTTGGACTGTTAGGATCGATTACCGAGGACTGCAGGCGTTGGCCCATCAACACTCCAGTATCGCCGGCCACCACGGCGGGCAACCATGCGCCACTCGGCGTGGCGCTAAAGAGATTGCCATCTTTATCAACCACGTTAACGCAGGTAGTGTCGTTCGCTCTCTCCAATGGCGGCACGGTTGAGATTCTTCCAACGGTCGTAAAGGAACCTCCAAGCAAGGCCTTCATGTTCATTGGGTCGCCCGGTCGCTGGGCAAGAGACGCTTTATTCGGATCGATTAAAGGCCGTCGAAGGGTCGCATAACTTTTGGATAGAAGCTCGTCCATCGGAATCTTGGTGAAGTTCGGGTCGCCGTAATAACGATCGCGGTCTGCCATAGCAAGTTTAAGAGCTTCAGCGAGCGTGTGTATGTAACTTGCCGAATTATGGCCCAGGGCTTTAAGGTCGAACCCTTCCAGCATATTCAGTGTTTCGATTAACGCCGGGCCCTGTGTCCAAAAGCCCGCCTTGTAGACTTGATAGCCGCGATAGTCAGTGTGGACTGGCTGACCAGTTTTTGCATGAAACCTGGCGAAGTCCTCAGCTGCTATCAAGCCGCCGTGACTCTGCATGTAGTCGCCGATACGTGTTGCCACGGGCCCTCGATAGAAATAATCGCGCGCAGCCCTCAGCCCGGTATGCCTGTTACCGCGTGCTCGTTTTTCTGCGTTTACGATTTCTCGAAGTGTGCGAGCCAGATCGGCCTGGACAAAGATGTCACCCACTTTGGGTACTTCGCCGCCAGGCAAAAAGATGCGCTTGGCGTCAGGCCATTGCGAGAAGATGGGCGCGCGGGTCTTGATGTATTCGACTCTAAGTTCGTCGATCGGAAAACCATCGGCGAGTTCGATCGCAGGTTGCATAACCTCACCGAGAGTCTTTGTTCCAAAGTTATCGAGCGCAGTTACGCAGGCATCGAGTACGGCAGGAACGGTTGCCGAGAGCGGTCCCGTTGAAGGGATCGGGCCGGGCTTCGCGCCGGCTATGCTGGCCATGTCAGTGATGCCACTTTGTGCTCTCGATGAATCCGGAGCAGTTGCGGCACTCTCCAGTTTTGACGACTTCGCGCGGTTAACGAAGAATTCCCGCGTTGCCTTCAGGGGTGCCTGGCCCATTCCCTCAACCACGACGACCTCTGCACCCTTCAACTTAATCAATATCGGAACCTCGCCGCCAAACGAGAAATGCGAAAATTCAATGACCGACGCCGCAAGAATCGTTGCAACGCCCGCATCGACGGCATTTCCCCCTTTTTGTAGCATACGAAGACCTGCCTCGACAGAAAGAGGCTGACCACCAGCCACGACCCCACGCTTACCACGGACGACCGGTCGAAATGTATCGGATTGCGTTGTGATTGGACTAAGAGCAAAGAACAACGAAACGGTTAGAAGAGAAACGATTGAAAACCGAATCTTGTTTGGCATTGAGTTACCTCGCGAGCTAGCGAATTGTTCACTTGTTTTGACTGGCAGTCAATAGGAGTGTTATGCGCCTCGGTGGGTGCGATGTTTCTGGTTCGGCAGTGTTCTTGAGTTGATCACTCCTTTAAGGCTGTGATGTTCCGTTGTCCTCTTTGTCGAAAAGGTTCCCAACCCCTCTAAACTCGAGAGCTCTTCTCTCGGAGCGCGTCCGCCCTCGGACCGCCCCGTCGATAAGAAGCACCATCTGCTGTCGGAGCGCGGCCGTCCTCGGCCGCTTCCGTCGATCAGAAGCACCATTCCCCAACACACGAAAGCTCTTCTGTCGGAGCGCGGCCGTCCTCGGCCGCCCCGGTCGATCAGAAGCACCATTCCCCAACACAGAAAGCTCTTCTGTCGGAGCGCGGCCGTCCTCGGCCGCCCCGGTCGATCAGAAGTCATCGTTAAACCTCTTAAGGGTTGTAAGTTGGGCAGCCGTTTAAATTCGTCAGAAACGCTAGTTGACGGGGGCGGCCGAGGACGGCCGCGCTCCGACAGAAGAGCGTTCGTGTGTTAGGGGTTGCTACTTCTGATCGACAGGGGCGGCCGAGGACTGACGCGCTCCGATAGAAGAGGATAGGGTTAGCGTGCAGAAGACAAAAAGAGAGGGCGCTGACCTCCCCCAAGACCAGCGCCCTTGCCTTTATCTCAGTTCTCCCATGGAGAATTAACGACGGGGCAGATACTAAACTGCTCACTCAAACCGTAGGTTGCATAACTCTTGTAAAGCCTTTGCGAGGTTGTGACAAAAGTTTTTCGAAGCTTTCGTGACGAGGAATGGTTAGACTAGGCCGTTATTTGATTTAGCCGCGGATTGAGGAAAACTTTGGTAAAGACCCGATTAACCGCTCCCTTCGGTTCATGGAAATCGCCCATAACTCCCGATCTGATTGTGCAAGGTTCTGTTGGACTAAGCCAATGCACCTTCGACAATGAAGACATTTACTGGGTCGAATTACGGCCGAGAGAGTCTGGCCGAAACGTGATTGTGAAATGGAATCCGAACGGAAACAATGTTGATATTAACCCCGTTCCCTTCAACGCCAGGACGCGAGTTCATGAGTACGGCGGTGGTGACTACGTGGTCCATAAGGGCCAGGTTTACTTCTCGAATTTTCAGGACCAGCGACTCTATCGAACGAATGGCGACGCACTTCCTGAGCCCATAACAGCTGAGGCTGACGTTCGTTATGCGGATGGCTGCATTGACGTCTCTCGCAATCGGTTAATTTGTATTCGTGAAGACCACCGGGGAACCGGCGAAGCGGTTAATACGATCGTAGCAGTTGCTTTGGATGGAAGCGGCGATATCGGCGAATTACTGATCCAGGGTAACGACTTTTATTCATCACCAAAAGTAAGTCCCGATGGTACCCACCTGGCATGGCTCACGTGGAACCATCCGAACATGCCATGGGACGGTTGTGAGTTATGGGTTGGTGAAGTATCCGCGGATGGCGCTGTGGAGAACGTCCGTTGGATGGCTGGTGGAAGTCACGAGTCGATCTTTCAACCTGAATGGTCGCCTTCTGGCGTTTTGTACTTCTCATCAGACAGAAATGGCTGGTGGAACCTGCAGCGCATCGGCGACGCGGGTCAGATTGAAAGCATCTGTCCAATAAAAGGCGAGTTAGGGACGCCGCAATGGCTCTTCGGCATGTCGTTTTATGCATTTGCGGCAGATGATTTGATAGTTTGCAGTCACATCGAACAAGGTATATCGCGTCTGGCTCTCCTTGATCTGCAAACCAAAAAACTCCAGGAGGTTGATTGTCCCTTTACTGACATCCAGTATCTGCAGGCGTCGAACGACTATGCTGTTTTTCGGGCCGGCTCGCCAACAGAAGTCGCGGCCATCGCGAGATTGAATCTGAAGACGAAACAGATCAACACATTGCGGCTGTCGAATGATCTTGATGTCTTTCCTGCTTACTTTTCGATCCCGCGTCCTATTGAGTTTCCGACCGAAGCAGGTCTTTCGGCGCACGGATTTTTCTATCCGCCACAGAATCCGGATTATGAAGCTCCAGAAAATGAGAAGCCGCCACTCATCGTGAAGAGTCATGGTGGCCCAACTGCCTCAGCAACTACTGCACTGGCGTTGTCGATTCAGTTCTGGACGTCGAGAGGATTTGCCGTGCTGGATGTCAACTATGGCGGAAGCAGTGGCTATGGCCGTCAGTATCGTGAGCGTTTGAACAAGAAGTGGGGCATTGTTGATGTAGACGACTGCGTGAATGGGGCTCGATATCTGGTTACGCGCGGGGAAGTTGATCCAAATCGGTTAGTCATCACTGGGGGTAGTGCGGGCGGTTACACGACCTTGTGTGCGTTAACCTTTCGTAACGTATTCAAGGCTGGCGCAAGTCACTTCGGTGTCAGTGATGCGGAGGCGCTTGCCCAGGATACGCATAAACTCGAATCACGTTATCTTGATGGACTGTTGGGTCCGTATCCAGACAAGCGTGATGTTTACCGGGAGCGTTCGCCGATAAATTTCACGGAGCGATTGTCGTGTCCGGTGATCTTCTTCCAGGGGCTGGAAGACAAAGTTGTTCCGCCTAACCAGGCCGAGCAGATGGTCGAAGCTTTGAGGTCCAAGGGAATTCCCGTCGCATACGTTGCATTTCCTGGCGAACAACATGGTTTTAGGCAGGCGCAGAACATCAAACGGGCGCTCAATACTGAACTGTACTTCTATTCGCGTGTCTTTGGGTTTGAGTTAGCAGAACCGGTGGAACCGGTGAGGATCGAGAACCTGAGAATTTAAGATTGCCGATTTCCGATTGGCCATTGCCGATTGAGCTTTGTGCTTTGTGCTTGGTGCTTTGTCGTTGGCCTTTCTTTTATTCTTTATAGAGAAACGAATTAGAAAAGCCGCACAACAAAGCAGGAAGAACAAAGCACAAAGCTCAATCGGCAATGGGCAATCGGAAATCGGCAATCTAGATCGGTTTATCCGCAGCGGACGCTGACGCACCTCCATGATCAGCGCCGCGAAGGACATTCGAATCGTCGATGTAATACGACGTCTTTCCAGTCTTGCCATATTCCAAAGGAGTGGCTGTAGCTTCAAACTTGTTCCCGCTAAGCGTGATCTCGATTTTGTAGCCGTGATTCTCAACAATCTCTTTCGAGATCATCTGACTCTCAATGAGTGTGTCGAGTGAAGCAAAACTTCCTTGTCCTTCACCTGATCGGTACTGCGCCTCCACGTTTGCGATCATATGGAGCGCCGTGATCGCACCCCTTTCGTTGCTTATCATTGGAGATGGGTTCGACTCTGCTGACATAGCCGCGACGGCTGTCAATATGAAGTCTTTGGGAACGTGCACTTCATGAAGTATTCCCAATCCATCGTTTGAGAGTGCATAAGAGATCGGTTGTGGCACCGCAGTGAGCCGTAAGAGAAATTCCCTGGTTTGATCGCTTATCAGTGAGCTGGGTTCCTCGGCCCAGCGTTTGTAACTCTGCATTAGGGCCGGTGAAATATAGAGCTGTGCCTGTAGTTGCCGCGGTTGCCAGCGCGTGTAGTTTTTGAACTGAGGATCTGAAGAAAGCGTCTCGTGCTTGAGATAGGAGTCCACGACGTGCCGGATTGCTTTTGGCTCGTTAGACACTACCAAAAAATTCCCGATAAAGGCGTATGAGAGAAAACTGCCGTATGAAACGACTTCAGTGTCTTCACGATGTTCGGTTTGCGTTAGTGAACCGATCCCCTTGAATCCGAGTGACTCGACGATCTTTGGCAGCAATGTTTTCATGCCCTCTCGATCTTTTAGAGACAGGGCAACTACGATCGGGGGTGCACTCGACGGTGTCTGTTCCGGCTGAGTCGATTGACTCGTTGATACTTCGTTAGGAGGGACAGCTGTACGCCTCGGACCATCCTCCAGGAAACTGACCGGCATACTTATCACTACTTCCTGTCCCAGCAAGGGTAGAAGTTCCTCGCGGATGTTGATCTTTAAAATTGCTTCCACTCGCGCGACTGGCAGGAACGAAGGGTCCGCCGCTGCTATTCGCTGCGGGCCGCCAGGGTTTTCAAAACTGAGCGGCATTCTGTTCATTGCCGTAAGTATCTGTGGCAAGTCCAGAGATAGCGTCGCGAACAATTCCGTATCGGCCGGGAGTATGGAAGGTGATTCAGGAACGATGGGTGAGCCAACCTTTAGATTTGGCACAAAAGGTACGACATCACACCGTTCACCTGGAGCGCTGACCAACAGCGCGCGCACATCGAACGAGTCGTGCTCGAACGAAATACCTACACCAATGCCGTCCGGCCATTTTGCTTCGCTGATAAAAAATGAATTGAAGATCATGCCCACTGCCGTCGTCAGCGGATCGGGAGTCGGAACCGGTATAGCCGATTGGTCTGCAGTCGGGACTTCGACTGCTGGATTAAGTCTTTGTTCCTCCGGAGATGCTTCGCCCTGGCCTTCCTGAGGAGACGGCGAAGCTTCGCTGATTACGACCGCGTTTGCCTTCTCCTCAGCGCGCTTCTTCTCGTCTTCTTCATATTGTTTCCGCCGCTCTTCGTCTTCTTTCTCAATGCTGTTCACGTCTACGTAAACAAATATCTGTTCTGAGGTGAAGCGATTCCTGGCCACGCGAAAACTAGGCTGGTCTGCGAGGAGCTTGCTTGCGGATGGACGCAGATCCTTTAAGTTAATCGGACCCGAACTGATGATGATCAGTGAACCCATTTGCTTGAGAAAGAAAGAGGACTTAACAGGTGCAGCATCTTCGGATTTGCCAGGCGGTTTCTGATCATTCGGCGAGGGAGATGGAGCCGGTTGGGGTGGCAAAACTTTCGGAAGAAAAGTATTCAACTGGGGCAGAAACTTCGAAGCTTCTTCGCTCGAATCGAATTCAATTGCGAAGACGGCGTCCGGAAGATTTGGAGCGATGGGCCATGTTGCCAATAATATCCTTGATGTCATTACATCTTCCGAATGAGCATCTATCCATTTGATAAACTTTCTAAACTCCTGGGGCGGTCCCGCCAATTTCATTACTGGCTCGAGTAGTTCGTTTACAGAATTCGATCGAATGAGTTGACCAACACTTCTAGCTTCTGCATAAATTTTATAGCGATCAGTACCCAGCAAAGTGTCGAACGTGATCTGCTCCGCAGCGGTGGGCTTGACGTTGGGCCGAGGTTGTTGACGTCGCTGCTGACCCAAAGCGGCCGGCGGCAAGAAAAATATCGAGAACAAGCAAACAAGCGGGAGGAAGCATTTAAGGGATTTCATAAGATGTTCACAAACCTGCTAAAGATCTATTTGCTCCAACTGACAACGAAACACAACATTCGTTCTACTTAATCAATCTGATAACGAGGTCTTCTGCTTTCAATTAACAAGCGCTTTAGAAGAGGTTTAGTTGCTCGCAAAAAGCGTGTCCGGTTCATTTCTCCCGCGTCAGTTCACAGTTTAGCAATACGTAAGCCATAGCTGAGTTGTTTTATTGGTCTCGCCCAAAAATAGGGCCAAATACCACGTTGAAAGCGAATGATCGGTTGAGTACAGTAGCGAGAAAAAGAGTATTGCAAATTCCAGCCGTGACGGTTAGATTGTTTCGACTGTCATACAAAGGTAGAGGCTCTCCTCCAGGTTAGAGGTGTACCACTGCCTTATTTTTTAAGATAGCGTGGGAGGAAGAAACAGTGCCGACCGGAACCTGCCCTGAGTGTGATGCTGATGTCCACGTCGATATCGACACAGACAAGGGCGAAATCGTGTCTTGTGAAGAATGTGGAACGGATTTGGAGATAGTAGGACTTGATCCTGTTGAGCTGGATATTGTCGAGGAAGAAAGTTACGACGAAGACGAAGACGAGGACGAGTACTAACTCCTCACGGATTCACCAGAAAGACGGCAACAGAGCAGCCGGTTTAAGTTAAAACTGTTCTTGCCGTTTTTCTATTTCTCTCCGCTTTGCCTCAAAAACTTCATCTCATACTCACCGGGCTTCAGCCCGGTGTTAAGGCGAGAAAAGAAAATGGCTAACCGTTTTAACGGTTTACCTCGCGCTTTATCTTCAAGGTTCTGAGAAACGAGCGGTTCGGAGTAGTCGCGATTTAAAAACCGTTGAAACGGTTACAGAACTCTCAAGATTTCTAACACCGGGCTGAAGCCCGGTGAGAATGAGATGAAGACTTTTGAGGCAAGCCACTTCCCTCAGCTTAACTCACTGCTTGCCGGGTGCTTTGTATTCCACCCTACTTTGTCGAAGCGTGAGACCTCGAGGTCCCTCAACGCGGATGGTATGCATCTGTCCATCGCGGCGCTTCTCCTCGGGTGGGTAAAACGCCAACACGTAGGCTGACGTTACTTCTTCAGCCAATGCCCGAAATAGTGGACCATAGTCCCGCTCAGTAGCATAGACATTTCGACCGCCCGTCAATTCCGCCAGGCCGCTTACGTCAAGAGGTGTTGGAAGAGGCTCTTGTGAGGATGATGCTAGCATTCGCGAATAAGACGGCAGAGTTACGACGAAGATACTGACGTCAGCTGCATTTGCACGTTCAATTACTGTCTTTGCGGCAACTGTATCGCCAACTGGAAAGCCGTCTGTCACCACGAGAACGGCGCGCTTCATCAGCCGGTGCTCTCGTGTGCGCGGTGCATTTCTCACAAGAAGTCGGATTGCATCGTCAACCGCGTCGTAAGTATGCGTTGACAGGCCGTTCGGTGCATCGCGTTCCAAGCGTTCGATCGCTGCGTCCAACTTGTCCGGATCTTTTGTGAACTTCTGAACTGTCTTAACTCGCATTCCGAACGTCATCACTGCGTAGATTACGGGATGTGTTGATAACTGGGCCGAGAACGAGTTCAGGGCTAATCGCACTTTCATCATCTCCTCGGTTGTCATACTTCCTGACACATCCAGAGCGAAAACAATTGCCAGTGGTCGAGGTTCACCCTCGCGTTGTTCCAGTTGAAAGAAAGAGACCTTTTGCTCCGCCCCATCGGAAAAGACTTTGAAGTCGTCTTGCTTCAGATTTTTGATGGGGCGACCTTCGATGTCCATCGCGGTAACATCAACCGACACCAAATCGGTATCAAAGCGAAATACATCTTCGGGTTCTTGTTCTTTCGGGAAGACTTTGCGCGGTCGCTCGGATTGATTCGAAGGGTTTTGGGGGATGCCGTCAACTGCGAAGGCGGCCAACATGAAAAGTGTCAGTGCAGGGTAAACAAAAACCGACGGACGCTTGATGAACATCAAAGTATTTCCTTCGCTGGCCGAGTGATTATACGCGCGCTGTGTTTTTTCTTACCACTGCAACAGGACAACAGGTTGTCAGCGCGTGGCATCAACATATTGGCCGGATGAGCACGACGTTCCTTAAGGTGTTATTATCCGGTGCCGCACAGTCTATTACGTGGAGGTTCGGTCATGAGGTTCACGAAATCTCTGTGGATTCTATTTATTGTCTTTGTAGTCGCCGGCGTTAGCTACGCTCAGAGTAAGAGCGGCCCGGGTGGAATCAAAGGCAAGGTCAGGGTAGAAATCCCGCCCCCGAGTGGCGTTACCGTTGTACTGCGAAAAGGCGAGCGCGAGATCAATCAAGTCACGACCGATAAAAACGGCGAGTTCATCATCAACAATCTACCGCCGGGAGTTTATGGGCTTACCTTTCGCAAGCCGGGACTGAGCATTGGTACGATTGAGAATATCGAGGTAAAAGCTGGAAAGATTCGAACGTTGGGCGACCGCCTCGTTTTGACAATTGATGAAGGATCCATCGCGTTCATTCGCGGAAGTGTCTTTAATGGTGACGGACGGAGCGTTCCAAATGCCGAAGTGGAATTAGCAAGAGTCAATGAGGATGGGTCCGCTAAGAAGATTGATGGGCGTTTGACGACGGAGACCGGATCGTTTGTTTTTCGCCTGCCGCCCGAACCTGCTAAGTACAGACTCACTTTGAAATCGAAAACCTCGGAACCAGTCAGTAAAGATGTTGATATTGATGGGGCAGCTGTGTATCGCGTCGCGTTGTCGAGCAAGCCAGCTCCAAAGCCATGATCTTCTTCGTGTGATTCGAGGATTGCTCCCAGATTAAAGTTGTTTCAAGTTTGTAAGTCGATTTCTTCTAGGCTAGGATTTCGGTATCCGAAAGCTGAGGAAATAGATGGAAGAGCGTGAAGAGTTCTTAACTGCTAAGCAACTCGCGCAAGTCCTCCAGGTGAGCGAATCGACTGTGAGAAGGCTTGCGGCTAAGCGTCGAATTCCGTCGGTTCGTCTGACTCCGCGCATTATTCGGTTTCATCTCGATGCGGTTCGTGAATCACTGGATGTGCCTCGTTATCGCATTCGTCATGGTGAGTATGAGGAGCGAGTGGACGATGCACAGTTGTCTTTTGAGGATTTGTTGTTGAGTTAGTGAGTGGCCGGTTGTATAGGACCTATTCGACCGAGAGGACCTGTACCTGAGATCACCGCCGTCTCGGCACCGAAAACTCTACCCACTTCCCATCCTGCTTTACATAGATCCGAGGCTGCTTGATTCTGAATCCTTTACTGAACCCCGGATTCGCAGCGAGCACTTTCTTAATTGTGGCCTGATCGCCCGTTGCCACTCGCCACTTGCCGTCTTCTCGCACCAGGTATTGTTGGACAACGATCTTTCCCTCCATTGGTGCGGGAATCGTCACACGTCCGTATAAAACTGTATCCGCCACCGCAAGGTTGCCGGACACTTTTACCGAACCGACTTCGAGTCGATCCAGTTGATAGATCCCCTGTGCTCGCTGAAGCGCATTAACGAATCTGTCGCGTGACATTCGCCTCCGGGCCGAACCCGGCAATACGTCATAGAGATTCGAGTAGTCATGTGACTTAAGCTGCTCAAAAACCTGATTGACGATGTTGCGAACCTCTGATTCATCGGACGCCTGAACTGAAGTCCGCAATCCTGCAATCGCAACAATAAGCAATACCACTGTGTAAAGACTATTCTTCTTCATTCGAATCCAAACTCTCTGCGCGTTCGTTTGCTTTCACCAGTTCTTTCATCTGGGCGCGGTAACGAAGAAACCATGAAACAGCTCCAAGTGCCGCACAAATAAAGGCATTGTCGTAGTTGTGGCGCGCAAAGAAGATCACCGCAATCAATGCGAACACCGCTGACACAATCATCCAAACGTGTTTCACTTCACAATCAACGGAATGGTTAATTCCAAAGTTCCCGGCGCATAGCAAACTTGATTGTCGCATGCCTGAACCTGAACCTTTGCAGGCAAATCATGCTGACCAGGCTTTGTTGATTTATCAACTTTCAGCCTTGCTTTGATGTCGGTAACGCCTTCATAAACTGCCAGCGGCTTTTCTGCGAACGAGAAAGTTTTAGTTAATGGATTGGGGTAGACGATGAAACTTACCGAAACGCCCGCGCCAGGCGGTAATTCCAACTCAGTAGCTTTTAGATAAGCAAACGTTGGTGGATTCGCGTTGACGTGATATCCGTTCTGAATAGTCAGTTGAACGATCGCATCGCCCTCAGCGCCTGCCTTGATGATCACGTCCTTAGCGGCAGCCTTAACAACATCGACAGAGTGACGAGGCCGACCAGGTTGCGAGGCTCCTACGCCTGACTCAGAAGTTGATGGCTTTGATCTGCTACAGCCGGTCAAACAAAGCAGAACTGTGACAAAAACAACTATTGGTTTGGACAATCGAGGCTTCCTCAATCTGATACGGGGTTTGCTGCAAGCGCTCTCGCCAGACGAATTCGCCGGGCTCTGCGTCTGAAATATAGTGCTATCCAGCCTGCCGGCAAAATGAGCAGAACAAAAACCGGGGTCATGACAATCGCGAAACGAATAAAGAAGAGAACGATGCCAGTTGCAACGTCGATGCTGTCTGATAAGGCTTCGCGAATCGTAGGAGTGAAGCCGGAAGCAGTGACGACGATTGGTGTGGGCGTGTGAATGTTGACAGTAATCGTGGACAAGCTTGATTTGCTTTCGAGGAAACGCTTCCGACCTTCAAGCTTTTCTATTTCCGTTCTGACATCAGCGATTTGACGTTGGACCTCGAGAGCGTCGTCAACCTTCCGGGCCTGTTTCATGATATCGAGAAACTGAAGTTCGAGCGCTTTCTGTGTCTTTATTCTCGCCTCGAGATCGATGAATTCTTCCGTCACATCCTGTCCGGTTACATTTCGCTCCGGCAGATTGGTCGCAAGCTTCTCAATCTGTTCGAGTGCTGAATTGAATTGACCTGATGGGACTCTAATCACCAATTTGATGTCAAGGGTGCGTTTCGCGGGTTCTGTATCCTGCCTTTGCTTAGCCTCCGACGTTACGACAAAGCCTCCCAGAGTTTCAGCAATCGAAGTGATATGTTGTTGTGCGGCCGTGGTTGATTGCACTTCAATTGTTAAATTGGCATCGCGAATGATTTTTCGATCGATCGCTGCTTCAGTCGAAAGTGCTTTTTCTGTTTGGTCAAAAGCGTAGTTTTCAGGCTTACGCGCTTGTATTGCCTGTTCAGCAACACCCTTTTGCTCGTTGGAAGTGAGTCTTGCTTGTTGCTCTGAACCGAAACGTGAACATCCGCTAAGGACAAGAACAAGCCCCAATAGGACCGTGAAGAGAGATTTCATGATCAAGCCTCCTCTGAAATGGAATGCACTAAGAAGAACGAAATGGAGGCTTAACACTTGCAGAAGTCAGGTGCGCTTGCGATGTGTGTTGCCACAGTGGAGAGGCGTAGTCTCAACGTGAATTCGCTTCACATCACTTTGGTTGGCTCTTAGCTAAAACGTTAGTTGGAATTAATTAGAGGTCGTTTGGGTTTGTTCGTGTTAGTTCGTGTGAAGTCGTGGATCGTAAATCTCGGTCCACTAACGGCCGATCCACTTATTCACACGAACTAACACGAACTAACACGAACTAGTACGGCAATCTGATTCTTTGTCGCCCGAATCAGGAAAGGGGGATTGTTTATCACTCTGCTTCTTCAACCGTCTCTTCCTTTCCGTCCGGCCGCTTGATACCAAACTTCTCAAGTCGATACTGCAACGTCCTGAAAGTAAGCCCCAGGAGCTTTGCCGCTTTAGTAATGTTGTAATCCGTTTTGTCCATCGCCTGCATTATCAAGTTTCGCTCAACTTCTTCGAAATTGATTCCTTCTGAAGGAAGTTTGAACGCCCCGTCGGGTGCTGGACCAACATCCTGCCGAACCTCCGAAGGCAAATCCTCTACAGTGATTTGATCGCCCTCAGCCAAAAGAATCGCACGTTCAATAGCAGACTCGAGCTGTCTTACATTGCCGGGCCAACTATAGTCAGACATCAACTTTTTCGTGTCTGGAGTTAACCCGGTAATCAGGCGAGACGTGTTGCGGGTGTGTTTTTTTAAGAAGTAATCAATCAGAACTGGTATGTCTTCATGTCGTTCGCGAAGAGGTGGCACATCAATGGAGAGCACGTTTATGCGGTAGTACAAGTCATCGCGAAATCGTCCGTCCGCAACCATTGCTCGCAGATCACGATTCGTAGCGGCGATCACGCGAACGTCAGTGCTGATTTCGTGTGTTCCCCCCACGCGTCTGATCTTTCGTTCCTGCAGTGCTCGTAACAACTTTGCTTGTATGCCAACATCGAGCTCGGCAATTTCATCAAGAAACAGTGTTCCACGATCGGCGATTTCAAACAGTCCTTTTTTCTCCGCATGTGCCCCGGTAAAGGAGCCCTTTTCATGACCGAAAAGCTCTGACTCCAAAAGGTTCTCGTTGATTGCTGCACAGTTGACAGCCTGAAACATCTCGGTCGCTCTCGGTGATTGATTATGAACCGCGCGCGCAATCAGCTCTTTGCCCGTGCCGGACTCGCCGCGAATCAAAACCGTAGAATTTGAGCGCGCAACTTTCAGGATCATTTTCTTGACCGCTTCCATTTTTGGTGAAGCCGAAATGATCTCCGTGTCGATCGCGTCCAGACGATCCAGAGCGCGATCGATCGTTTCGAGGAGTGCCTTCTTGTCGTAGGGTTTCTCTAGGTAATCGAAGGCGCCACGCCGCAATGCCTCTTTGGCTGATTCGATCGAGCCATGTGCGGTCAACAGAATGACAATAATCGAAGAGTCGAAGGCCAGAAGATTTTGCAGTAGCTCGATGCCATCCATGCCGGTCATCTTGAGATCGGTCAGCGCCAGATCAAACCTTCGTTCTTTTGCAAACTTGATGGCGGCCTCGCCTGACGCAGCCGTAGTAACGTCGTAGCCTTCTTCCGAGAGAATCATCTCCAGGATCTCTCGCTGACTCTTTTCGTCGTCAACAACAAGAATGTTCTTTCGAGCCATGTTTTGCAGGATGAAGGAGGGAACTGGATTGGGCCAAACACTCAACCAGCAGCTTCCATCCGGTCTCCTTTCTCATTAGCGGGTAAAATTATTGTGAACGTTGTACCGCCGCCTTGTTTTGACACTACGTTGATAGTGCCGCCATGGTCGTCAATTGCTTTCTTTACGATTGCTAAACCGAGGCCCGTACCTGTCTCCTTTGTGGAGAAATAGGGCTCGAAGACTTTCGCTATGTCTTGACTGCCAATCCCGCATCCGGTGTCGGTAATTTCGACTTTAACAGAGTTTGGCTCCATCTTCGACAACTTGATCGAAACGTTGCCTCCCTGTCCATCTATCGCTTCGACCGCATTAATAACCAGGTTGGTAAACACCGATCGCAGTGATTCGCGATCTGCTTTGATTGTCGGCAACGAACCGACCTGCTCTATGTGCGTTTGAATTCCTTCTTCTTGTGCTCGTGCTTCAACGATACGCAGGGCGTCCTCGGCCTCAACACGTAGATCCACGTCCTGTAGATCCAGAGTTGAAGGACGTGAGTATTTCAGAAAGTCGGTCACGTGCCGGTTAATTCGCGCCACCTCCGCCTTGAGCTGGTCAGCGAGTTTTAGAAACGTCTGCCTCTTACTCTCATCGGCGGGGGCAAAAGATGAACGAAGATGATCGAGAGTTAGATTGATGTAGTTCAGCGGGTTGCGAATCTCATGAGCGATCGCCGCCGCCAACCTACCGACGACTGCACCCTTCTCCGCTTGATGAAGTTGCGTCTCCAGTTCGCGAGCACGCGCTAACTTCGCGGTCATCTCGTTGAACGCGGCCGCCAGAGTTCCCATCTCGTCTCCGCGATCGGATTCAACCTGTACGTCGAAATCACCGCCGGCAACTTTGCGTGCTGCGGCGGAAAGCTCTTTGATTGGTCTGGTAAAACGCCAGACAAAGAAGCCGGTAACAAGCGTGGTTACCATCAACAGCCACAAGGTATAAAAGGCCGATCGAGAAGTTTGACGTTCCAACAGGTTAGAAAGTGTATTAGCAGGTCCAAGTTCCACGATGATGAAACGCCTGCCTTTGTCTGTTTGGACGGGAAAATAAAATGCTCCAGCTTCACCAAAATCGACATCAGAGGATGGCGGCATCCACGCGGGTAGGGGTTCCTGCTCGTCTGGAAAGCGTGCGGCTCGACGCAACGGCGGTAGTGGAACATCTTTAAAGGACACGTACCGAGGAGACTTGTCTTCACGTTCGCCAGGAACATAATCCGCAACCAGGCTATCTCTTACGTTTCCATCATCGTCCAGAACCAGGATATTTTTAACTCTACCGTTCTTGCCGCTGAAAAAAGTGTCTCGCGAGCTGCCGATGATTTCGTCCAAATACTGCTCGCTCCGGAGGCTCTTTAAAGCCAACGCCACACCGGCCATGATCGCCTGTTCACGCTCGACCACCATGTGCGCATTCGCGGTAACCGCCCGGACATTGAAGTAGTACTGAACTCCCAAAGTGAGCCCAAACATCAATGCCAGGAGCATCAATAGGCGCGCGCGAAAGCTTCTAATCAGGGCCGGGAACTTCATTCTGTGAATAAGAGGTGCCGAGATAGCAAACGGGTTGTAATCGTCCACGAATCGTTGGTCAGGCAACCCTTTAATCGAAATGTGCTTCCACTCAATTCTGTATAATCGGTTACTTTTTTATTGCCCTCGTACGATAGCTGATGTTATATTTGCCCCGGTCTCAAAGCAATGTCCCCAGGGACCGCCATTTAGGGAATTCTTCCCACCTCAATGTTGCAGCTGTGGTTTTAAGTTTTTTGAACTGAGGAGCCGTTTTTGAAAAAGCCTCAAACTGCAAAGGATATTTTACAAGCGAGGACGGGCGCAGGTTGCGCTTATACCCGGCGTCCTAAGAAGTTTCGACATACTTACGTTTAAGTAAGTAAATCCCTAGAAAGGTAGCTTTGCCCTGATGACTTTGAATTCGCCTTCCCCCATCACACGCAGCCGCGTACTTATTTCTATACTTCTCGTCATCTTAGTCAGTCTTAGTCTGTCGGCTTCAATATTTGGAAAGAGGAGATCTTCATCCTCTTCACGTGGACGACATGCACGTGCGGAGAGGGGAGGAAAACACTCTGCCAGCAATCGTCGCGGATCACGACGTGGCGGGAGGCTTTACGCCAGAGGCTCTCGCCGAGGACGACGCGGTGGGCGCTTGACTGCTCGTGATGTTCGCCGCCAACGTGCGGTCGTCGCTCGCGAACAAGCGTCAGCTTTGAAGTCTCTCGAGAAGAGATTGCACCGAAAACTTACTAAGCGCGAACGTACTGCAGAGTTGCGACGAATCGAAGCGAAGCACCGTCGAGATTTGCTGGAAGCGCAGCGTCGCGCAGAAGCCGCTCGTCTCGCTGCAATCGCCCGCGAGAACGCGATGCGTGCTGAGGTCCAGTCGTTTATCGCGAAAGACGATACAACCGGAGAGGATCCGGAAGTTCGTCGTGTTGCCATCGATGCCCTTGGGAATCACGCCGGAACAGTAGTCGTGATGGATCCAATGTCTGGCCGGGTCTATACCGTAGTCAATCAGGAATGGGGACTACGTCGTGGGTTTAAGCCGTGCTCAACAATTAAACTCGTGACTGGTGTCGCTGGACTTTCAGAGAATGTAATTCCTCTCGTTGATACTGCGAGTGATGGTTATCGTATCGATCTAACCTCTGCGTTAGCTCACTCAAATAATCCTTTCTTCGAACAAGTCGGAAGCAAAATTGGTTTCGACAAGATGGTGACCTACGCACGTGAGCTTGGACTCGGTGAGAAGACCGGCGCGAATGTAAACTTTGAATTTCCAGGTCGTCTTCCGGAAAACAAGCCAGGCTTTATAGAGCGACGCATGTTCTCCTATGCGGATGGCTTTGAGGTAACTCCGCTTCAATTGGGTACTCTCGTTTCCGCTATGGCGAATGGTGGGAAGTTGTTGGTACCGCAAATTCCACGAACTGCCAAGGAACAAAGTAAGTTCGCACCGAAAGTAAGACGTCAGCTTCCGATCAGTTCCGATATCTGGCAACGAATGGTTCCCGGAATGGTTGGTGCCGTTAATTACGGCACGGCACGTCGGTCTTACGATCCAACGCAAACTGTAGCTGGCAAGACAGGCACCTGCATTGGTTCGGGTGGTTGGGTTGGATTATTCACATCCTATGCCCCGCTGGCGAATCCAAGATTGGCAGTCGTTGTTATAGCTCAGGGCAGCGATGGACGACATCACTTCCCGGTCGCGGTGGCTGGCGAGATCTATAAACAGTTAAATCATCGTTTCGGAACAGCGATTAATCTCCAGGTTGCCACCACTGCCGACGACGAGGAAAAGGAAGTCGGTGATGATGAGGAGAGTGGCGACGCTAATGCGGACGCCGCTACGACAGGCGACCAAACTTCGGCGACTGCAACCCCTTCGCCGACCGCAACTGACGGAGCCGCAAAAACGCAGTCCCTTCCAACTGCAGCTCCGCGAAATACGGTTAAGCGAGTCTTGATGCCCATCGAGAAGAAACCCGCTGATTCTTCAACCACGAAACCGGCTCAACCGGCGGCAACAATCAAGGCTCCAACAACGAATCCGAGTTCTTCTGATCAGCGTCCGCGTCGGACGCAACCAGAGCAACCGTAGGACTTGTTCCATTCACCTGATCCTGGTCGCGCCGAACTTGTTTTGTTCGGCGCGATTTTTTTAGGCGTTTTGCTCCTTGCCGCCTTGACACAATAATTAAAATTGCAGGAAGATTGCGCTCGTTCTTTTTGCCGGACACTTCCCTTGTTTGAACTATGCATTCTCCCAGTGTATGCAAAAACGGCAACCGCTCTGTGTAATACTCGCATCCTAAAGATTCCTGAGGCGACGTTCCCTTGGTTTGCCCTCGCCCGGATTGTTGAAGAATGTTTCTGGAGGTTCGGACGACTGATGAAAAAGATGATTAAACTACTTACCCTGGGCGCAACGGTCGCCGTGCTTGCGCTGCCTGTCGCCGCTAAGAACTTAACCGCGACAATTTTTTCTGATCAGGATCAGTGCTCGCAGGAAAGCAAGGATGCGTTGTACCAGGCGTTCCGAGACAACCGCACAACGGATCAGGCAAAAGCTTACGACAGCGCGAAAAAGTACCTCGCTTGCCCGCCTGGTGAAGCAACTGAGGCTCAGCAAAAAATCATTGATTATTTGAAGAAGTGGGTGACGGCCTACGAAGAAGGTAGTCAGAAGGTTCAGCTTCCGGATCTTCTTTACAACAAGAAGAAGTATCCAGAAGCATACGCACTTGGAAAGCAAATCCTTGCCAAGGAACCTGAAAACCTCAAGGTCCTGGTTGATTTGGGCGCAAATGGTTACCTCGTTGGACCACTTAAGAATCCGGATCTAACCACTTCCGCACTAGAGTATGCGCGCAAGGCTTTGCAACTCCTCGACGCGGGCAAAACAGTGGACGACTGGTCACCGCTATCAGGCAAAGACACGGCTATAGCCTACCTGAACTACACCATCGGCACCTTGACGCTCGAAAAGGAGCCTGAGAACGCGCTGAAGAACCTGATCAAGTCTGCGCAGTTTGAAACGCCCCTAAAGAAGTCGCCTTACACTTATGCGTACATCGCCGGCGCTTACGAGACAGGCGCCTATGCAAAGCAGTCAGAACAGTATAAAACCCTTTACGGCGGTAAAGACGAAACTCCGGAAAGTAAACTCGCCCTCGCTAATATCAATCAGATTGTGGATCGTATGATTGATGGCTACGCCAGAGCTGTAGCGCTAGCAGGTAGCGACCAAGCGTTTGCGCAGCCGAAGGTAACCTGGCAGGAGAGTCTGGCGACATGGTACAAGTACCGTCACCAGTCTGACGCTGGCATGAATGAGTTTGTGGCTTCAGTGCTATCTAAACCGTTGCCACCCGAGCCGACGCCTTTGACGTCATTGCCAACTCCAGCGCCGGCGTCCACCCCCGCAGGTTCTACGTCAGGTGCAACTTCGCCGAATGGTTCGACCGCGTCAGCAACTACTCCGCAATCCACGGCCCCAAATGGAACTGCCAACAAAACAACAACGACGACGACGGGGACGAAACCCGCAAATGCTGGAGCCAAACCGAAGAACAATCATCGACCGTAAACCTCCTTTGCATTCTTCAACCTGCAACGCCGAAAGCGAGTCAGATTTTTAGACAAGCTTTCGGCGTTTGTTATAATCCGAAGTGTCTTGAGAAACACCAATCCTTCGACTCCAGATCTCGATCTCCTCGAGAGTATCCTTGCCTACACCTTCAGCGATCGTACTTTGCTTGAAAGAGCCATCACTCATCGATCATGGGCCCACGAACAAGTAGCACCTGGGGATGAACATCAGGCACGAATGCTTCATAACGAATCGTTGGAGTTTTTAGGTGACTCTGTGCTCGGTCTCGTCGTGGCTAATTACTTATGCAATTCCTATACGCTCGGCAGTGAAGGTGAACTCTCGCGGATGAAGCATCGTTTAGTTAGTGCGCCAACACTCGCTAAGGCCTCTCAAGCACTAAACCTTGGTGACTTTCTCCGGTTTGGACGAGGAGAGGAAAAAAGCGGCGGCCGCCAGAAGAATGCTTTGCTGGCTGATGTCTTTGAGGCGATCACCGGCGCAATATTTATGGACGGCGGCATTGACGCTGCGACACATTTTGTTTGTCACGCATTGCGTCAGGAGCTCGAAGATGCCGATCCCCTTGCAGCTGCGGAGGCTGATTACAAGACGATGCTTCAGGAACGGCTACAGGCTGAACGTCGGGCCGCACCGCGCTACGCAGTAATAGAAACTTTTGGGCCCCCACATAGACGTACGTTTCATGTCGAAGTCTTGTGGGATGGAGGAAGCATCCGAGGCGAAGGACACTCAATCAAATCAGCCGAGGCGGCGGCAGCCCGCGCAGCCCTCGAGGTCATGAGATCGGGTGAAAAGGAACAGTTAAACTAGGATTGTGAAGGGAACCAGGGTTCGCTTGACCGTCTGCACGTATCATAACTAGGATGTTTGAATGGCAAGTAACTTAACTACCGACCAGGCCACGAAAGACGAAGTTGAAGTCAGGCCTTCCGCGTTTTCAAGAATATTCAATCGCAACGGAAACTCAGGCAGTCCACCTCCGGCGCCAGTGAAGCCAAAGGGACCGCCGAAGACTGTTTTGCGAGAATACTTCGAGTCAGCAGTAGTGACGGTCATAATGGCTTTGTTCGGCATGACTTTTATTGTGCAAGCTGTAAAAGTCCCGACCGGTTCAATGCAGAATACGATTACGATCGGCGACCACCTGCTCGTCAACAAATTCATCTTTGCTCCTGGCACTTCATTACCATTCTTGCCGCAACGCGAAATTAAACAGGGCGACATTATTGTCTTCAAGTATCCAGGTAACCCGTGGGATCCGAAGCGCGACGACCGTCCTGATAACAAACCAATCCTAACGAACTATGTTAAGCGCGTAATCGGTCTTCCCGGCGATCACATAAGCCTGCGGGGCAAAGACGTGATTGTAAATGGCAAGGTTTTACCCGAACACAAGATCGAGGCTATTGATCACAACCGTAAAGACCCGCTTGAAATAAAAAATGTCCCGCCGCGTCAACCCAACGAGAAGTACGATGTGTATTACCAGCCAGGTAGAGATGACGATGACTTCACGTACGACGTGTTCAGAATGGCTGGTGATGGCAAAGAGGTAATCGTTCCTGAGAACAAGTATTTTGTGATGGGCGACAATCGCGATAACAGCGAGGACAGCAGGTTCTGGGGTTTTGTCCCGCGCGACCTCGTTATTGGCAGGGCCATGTTTGTGTACTGGTCCTATGATGAAAGTGCTCCCTCGAGCGGCGACGGGCTTTGGATCCTCGTCGATTTCTTTAAGAACACACGTTGGAGTCGCACAGGCACGCTTGTTAGATAGAGATCTCAAATCCAATCGATCACGTTGAGGGCAGACATTCGTGTCTGCCCTCAGTCTTTGGAGTGCGGTGACCTGGCACCGCTTTGTCACGCAAATTCCGAAGACCATGACCGTTGTAACAAAGCGGTGGCGGCCCACCGTACTCCAAAGATGAAAAGTTTGAAGCAGCGAATTCAACGGATCATTCGGCAGACTAAGGACCATGAAGTTTTTGGTCGGGCTGCTCAGCTCTCCTACTACTTTCTGCTCGCGCTCTTCCCGTTGTTACTCGTCTTAATAAACGTGCTTGGCTTTATGGCCCAGCGAGGCACTGAGTTCAGAAGTAAACTGCTTACCTATCTTGCGGCGGTGATGCCTTCGAGTGCTGTGGCACTCGTTCAAACAACGCTTGACGAGATTAGCAATGCAAGTGGAGGTGGGAAGATTTCGCTGGGACTGCTTGCCACTTTATGGGCCGCATCCAATGGCATGGGAGCGATCAGCCAAACGCTGAACAGGTCTTACAACATTCGTGAAACACGTCCCTGGTGGAGGGTCAGGCTTATTTCAGTTTTACTGACGATGGCCCTGTCCGTAATCATCATTGCGGCCCTTGCTGTCGTTCTCTACGGGGGAACGATTGGAGAAGCGCTGGGAGCACGTTACGGATTTGGCGGTCTCTTCTCGGCCGCGTGGACGGTTTTTCAGTGGCCAATCGCTCTCATCTTTGTACTCGCTACTTTCAACTTCATTTACAATTTTGCCCCCAACCTAAAAAATCAGCAGCGCAAATGGATCACTCCGGGCGCGTTTGTCGCAGTAGCACTGTGGTTGGTTATTTCTTTTGGCTTCCGCCTGTATCTTCGTTACTTCGATTCTTACAGCGTGACCTACGGATCACTTGGTGCCGTAATTGTGTTGATGCTTTGGTTCTACCTGACTGGTGTTGTTATTCTGATTGGCGGTGAAGTGAATTCTGAAGCGGAGAGGAAAGACTGACATAACAATTTCTGGACTCAAAGGTGGATGCAGTCAGTACCACCTCGCGGTAGCGGGTGGGTGCGAAGCCACAGATCCGATCGTCAAGTCAGGCTGCGCACCCACTCGCTACCGCGAGGTGGTACTGACTGCATGCAAGTCTGTCTGTCAGTTGTTGGCCCTGATTCTTATTTCGTTATGTCTCTGTCATTCCGGGATGGCTCAAAAGAAGAAAGCCAGGAGGGCGGAGCCGCCGCCCGTAAACGAGTTGACGCGGCTCAGAGACGAATACGTTAAAGCAACAAAAGATGTAAAGGCGAGTCTCGAAAAATTACTTGCGATATATGAAGACAACGTTAAAGAAGCTGAAGAGAAATTAGCGACCGCTAAGAAGTTGTTCTCTGAAGGACTGCTCTCGAAAGCGCAGGTGGATGAGAACCAGCGACTACTGAACCTTGACGAGCAGAAGGTAACCGAGACGAAGAAGCAAATGGCTAATGCTGATAGTCAAATTGCGAATGTGCTGATTGAACAAGAAGCTGACGACAGCCTGGCTAAGAATTTGAGACTTGCAAAGAACCGACTCGTACGCACAACTTCATTTATTCGCTTCAACGGGACCTCAGGCTGGGGATTAAGCGATGCGTGGAAGATTCAAAGGTTCTTTTCGGATACTTTCCATAAAGAGTTGCCAATTGCAGTTTTTGGCCAGGGCGCAATACATGATCGCTGGAGACTCGATCACCGAAATGCGATGGACATCTCGCTGCATCCGGATGGACCGGAAGGGCAGGCATTAATAAGTTTTCTTGAGAAAAACGGAATTCCTTTTTCGGCGTTTCGAGCGGCAATACCCGGAACGGCGACAGGTCCGCATATCCACATCGGCCGACCTTCGCATAGATATTAGATGCACAGAGAATCAGTTGGTGCATTAAGTATCATCACCAGGATCTAACAAGTTAGATTCTGGGCTTGTTAGATTCTAGTTGGTTGTCTGAGTGCATTCAGGTTCGGTTTTAGACTTGTTCACCCATGCGAATCATATTCATCATCATCGCCTGTCTCCTACTGCCACTATCATCGTCAGCTAATCAAATGAAGACCGTCCCTTCGCTTTCACAGAAAGAAGCTTCCCACTTTGCTGCGCTCGCACTGAAGTGTGTCAATCGTGAACTGCCAAACAAACCTGAACACGTCATCAACAGTTCAGCTGATGTGCAGAGTCCAAAAGTTTTGCATCCGGCTTTCTATGGTTGTTACGACTGGCACTCATCCGTGCATGGCCATTGGATGTTGGTTAGGTTGTTGAAGACGTTTCCCGATTTGCCCGAGGCACAGCAAATTCGTCAAGCCCTTAACGCAAATCTCACCGCCGAGAACATCCGCATCGAGGCTGCTTACATAGGTCAGCCTAATCGTCAGTCATTTGAGAGAACTTATGGTTGGGCGTGGTTATTGAAACTTGGGGAGGAACTTCATTCGTGGGATGATCCCGACGGTGATAACTGGGCTGAAGCGTTGCAGCCGCTGGTTGATGTAATCGTAAAGTCGTACAAGAGCTTTCTTCCCAAACAGACTTATCCGATCCGTACAGGTGTGCATCCTAACACCGCGTTCGGTTTAGCTTTCGCAATCGACTACGCGAAGGCTGTTGGAGATCGAGATCTCGAAGCGTTGCTGGACGAGCGCAGTCGCACATATTTCGCAAAAGATATGAACTATCCTGCGGCGTGGGAGCCGGGCGGTGAGGACTTCTTCTCGGCAGCATTGATGGAAGCTGATTTGATGCGACGCGTAATGAAGCCGGCGGAGTTTGCAAACTGGTTTCACCGTTTTTTACCGCTCGCCTCTCAAAACAAGCCGGCGTCTCTTCTGCAGCCAGCAATTGTGACTGACAGAACGGATCCTAAGCTGGTTCATCTCGACGGATTAAATCTCAGTCGCGCCTGGTGCATGCTCAGTATCGCAGGTGCGTTGCCGGCTCGTGATCCTGCACGTGTTGCGTTGCTCACTTCTGCACAGAAGCATTACACAGCCGCATTGGCCCATGTTGCGAGTGGCGACTACGCAGGTGAGCACTGGTTGGCCTCGTTTGCGATGTATTTATTGACTGCTGAGAAGTAGTAAATGATTTGATTCTGTGAAACCCAACGCGAATCTACCAGAATCTAACAAGGAAGGAAGGGTGGTTTACCCCCGCTCTTCGGTGAAAGGGTTGATCAATCAGCGGGGTAAACCGCCCTTCCTTACTTGTTAGATTCTGGCTTGTTAGATTCTGGTAGATGCCTTTTGTTGGGTTAAGTCTGGGATTGAGGTCCTTTGGAAACTGGCAACCTGATTTCAACCAGTAACCCACCTTCAGCTGCGTTCTGCGCAGTGATACTTCCACCATGGAGCTCGATCGCTCGGGTCGCGATTGCGAGGCCCAAGCCTGTTCCGCCTGTCTTGCGATCGCGTGCATCCTCAACTCTGTAAAACGGGCGAAAGATGTCTTTCAATGCCAGCTCGGGTACGCCTTTGCCGTGATCCCTGACCGAGATCAAAGCCGATTTCAAGAGATTCGTTCCTTCGCTCTTTAATGAAACTTCCACTTGCGTATCCGGCGCCGTATGTCGAACAGCATTTCTGACAACATTCTCAATCGCACTACTCAACAATTCAATCGATCCATGTGTTACGCAGTCTGCTTTCTCATTCAGCTTCACTGACCGGTTCGAGGCTTCTGCTTCGTAATCCGCATCCTGAACAATACCTTCGAGTAATGGCTCTAGATCGATTCTGGTTGACTCTATTGTTTCGGTGCCGCTCTCAAACTGCGTCAGATCCAGCAGTTGACCAATCATTTCGTTCATTCTGCCTGCCTCGCGAGCGATCCGTTCGAGTGAAGGAATGACTTCTTCGTTGGCGCGACGTTTTGCCAAACCAAGTGCGACACCCTGGCGTGCGAGTGGTGAACGAAGTTCATGAGAGATATCGGCGAGTAAGCGTCTTTGGGCGGTAACGAGTGCTTCGATATGACGCGCCATTAAGTCAAAGTCGCGGCCCAGCTGACCAATCGCATCGCGCCGCTGCAGCAATGAGGGCTCGACACGCGCCGAAAGATTTCCCACTGAGAGTTCGTGAGTTGTGCTCCTCAATTGTTCAATAGGCTTGGCGAGCGAACGAGCGAGCAGATAGCAGAACAGGCCACCGATCAAAAGCAATGGGAGGAGCGTGCGGGTGCCGACGCGTAGCGCAAAACCAAGTGAACCGGGCTCACCAATTCGCGGAGGTCGCGGGAAATTTGGCGGAGGAAAGCGAGCAACCATCACGTATGCAGTGCCACTGGGTGAGCGTACGAATTGAACTGCACGTTCGGGTGGGCCTGGAAATGCAAACGCAAACGGCGAACTCTCGCTAACACGTCCTGCGAGAGACTTCATCTCCGGAGACACCGGCTCAGCTGACACGCTCTCACCTTGTTCATTTAACACTACGGCGCGAACTGCCGAGGTGCTCTCCAGTCGTTGCAAATACGAGTGCAGTGCAGTTGGACCATCACGTTCGAATGTCTCGACGGCTGTTTGCGCTAGCAACCCGGTCATTGGCGCCAGGGGGTGATTTCGGGGTGCCTGAAAGCGCCGCTCAGCAAAAATACCTGTGGCAAATGATGCGACGTTGACCAGCACCATCGCGATGCCAAACCAGAGAAAGACTCTAAGAAAAAGACTGCGCATTATTCTTCACGGTTTAGTCGTAGACGGAGTCGCATAAATGTACCCAATTCCCCGCACAGTTTTTATGCGCTCGACTCCTTCCACTTGATGGCCTAACTTGCGGCGGAGATTTGCCACGTGCGTGTCCATGCTGCGGTCAAATGGTGATAGAGCTCTGTGCAGCACGTCTCTTACCAATTCTTCACGTTTCACGATCGTGCCCGCGGCGTTCAGTAGTTTCTCGAGAATCGAGTACTCGACCAAAGTTAATTCGACCGTCTCGCCATCGCGCTTTACAGTTCGCGTCCGATGATCCATTTCGATGTCGCCAACGGCGAAGGCTCCGGAGTCACGCTCGGGAAGCGCCCGCCTCAGCACCGCATTAATTCGCGCCAGCAGTTCAAGCGGATCGAACGGCTTTGGAAGATAGTCATCGGCCCCCATCTGCAATCCTACAATTCGACTGACGGCGTCGCCTCGTGCCGTCAGCATTACAACGGGCAATCGCGATCGATTACGGATCTGTTTGAGTAATTCGAAGCCATTCAGGCCGGGGAGCATGTAATCCAGGACAGCCAGGGCGTGGTCGCCAGAAAGAGCTCGCTCCAAACCAGTTTCTCCGTCGTGAACGGCCTCGACTTTGTAGCCGTCGGGTTCGAGGTATTCCGCGACTAACTCGCAAAGCTCAACATCGTCGTCTACTACGAGAATCTGCAGTATCGTCATTTCGGTTAGATCTCAGATTTCAGATCCCAGATTAAGCGCTTACATGTATCAGATTTGAGATCTGAAAATCTGAACTCTGAGATGCGTACTATCTTAGAATTGTCGTTCTCTTTGTAAAGTGTCCTTGTGTGCTTATAGCGCGACTTTACAAAACTTTGCTCTGTCTTAACGAATTCTTTGCATCGCGACAGAGTCCTGTGCGTCTAAGATTCCGTAACATAAAGAGCTAGTGAACGCGGGGGCAGCGGCTTTCATTCAGATCCAGCTCCAGCCGAATTGTTGAATCGGAGCGAGAGCGGATCGGTAAGCCGGTTCACAATGTAGTCCAGGGTATGTGAATCGATGCACCGGTTCTCCGGTTCGAGCGGTCTGGGGGCACCAGACGTCTCCGACTGGAGCTCGATGTGAATGAAATCCGAAATTGATTCGCAGGACAACTAAGAATCTCGCCAGGAGAAGAAAATGAAACTCAGTTGGAAAACTTTAGGCTTGGCAGCCATCAGCGTGGCGGCACTGATAGTCATGACCGCCGCGGTTGTTGTTTCACAGGGACCGGGTGGTTTCCAGCGCGGTCCGGGAGGTCCTCGTGGAGGAGGTTTGCCGTTTTTACGCAACTTGAATCTTACTGACGACCAAAAGGCACAAATCAAGAAGATCATGGATAGTGAGTTCGCGAGCACCAAGGATCTTCACGACCAACTAAGAGCCCTCCACGAGAGTGAACCCGCACCTTTTAGCACGACGTTCGATGAGGCATCCGTAAGATCTGCCGCAGAGGCACGTGCAAAGATCGAGGTGGAACTTGAAGTCGCACATGCGAGGACCATGTCGCAGATTGCGAACATTCTGACTGCTGACCAAAGAGCGCAGCTTGAAGCGAGGAAATCGCAGTTTCGTGAGGGGCCGCCGCCACCGCCCGAGCGATAAGGAACGCGCGAGTAATAGCGCTCCCCAGATGACAAAGCGGGCAGGGAATCGAGTGACCTTGAATCAAATACCGGACCTCTTCAAGGCCACTCACTGGGAGTCGGGCCTGCCCGTTTGTCATAGTTAGTGGTCAGTAGTTGAATAGGGCCTATAGGACATTTGAAACCTATTTGACCCATAACCTACTGGCCACTGACTACTGACCTCTGACCCCCACCCAAAACCTTCGCAACCTTCACACCTTCTCAGACGTGCAAGTCATCAACAACGTGATCGTTCATTGACTGGGCCAAGATTTGACGGCCTTTCTAAAACTGATCCGGGATTCTAAACCCAGGATTCTGGTTCCGAACGTCTCCCTGTTGGTGTAGCCTAAGCGTCCGCAGTCGCGTTTTGGCGCCACAAATTATTGAAAGCCAGGTACGACAGGCTGTTAGCCTGCCGCACACTTACGAGAACCACTCCTTATGAAAACCATAATCTCTATAACCGCGATTTCATTGATCCTCCTCAACGCACTCACTCAGCAACCTGATTACTCTCGAGCCAAAGCCGATGCCGAGGCCCAATACAGTCAGGGTTCTTATGCCAGGGCAAATGAGATTTACGCGGGAATTGATAAAAGTAAACTTTCCGCGGCTGAGGTACGTTGGGTCGAATTTCGAATAGCGGACACAATGTGGCGGGCCCAGGCCGCAACTGAAACATCTGACACCACAAAACTGGATCAAGCCCAGAAACAGCTCGAAGAACTAATTCGAGTTACTGATAACGAGGCCGATCGCGACATCGTCTGGGCTGAGGCGCATGAGTCGCTCGGAGATCTCTTTTGGACTCGTCGTAACAACATTAATTGGGCAGGAGCGTGGCCACACTATCAGCCAGCTTTGGATTGGTGGGCAGGCCAACGCCAGTCGGATCTCGCTCGTGATCGGTATCTCAAAATCGTTTTCAAGGCGGCTGACGCTCCGAACCAGGGTTACTACTACTCGTATTATGGCAACTATCTTCCACTGAACATTCTCGAGAACGCTCGCAAGATTGCCGTTTCGGCAAATCAAAAGGCACATCTCAGTTTCCTTATCGCAATGTCCATTCGAAATAGTGGTGGAGATTGGGAGGCTCGACAGCAGGTACCGGATGAATTTGAAGAAGCGCTCAAGCTCGGAAAACAAACAGATTGGTACGACGATGCGCTCTACTATTACGCCGAGTGGATGGGTAGCTATGGGTTTATTACGGAGATCGGTGAGGGCAATTGGCAGCAGCAAGCCGATTACGTCAAAGCCCTCGAACTCTACCGCAGACTAACTACAGAGTTTTCCAAAGGGGAAAGTCGTTATTACGATGCAGCGATCGAACAGATTAAACAAATCACCGCTCCGGTGTTGGGAGTGAATGTCTCGAACGTCTTTCTGCCAAACTCCGAATTGCAATTCGCACTTAACGCTCGAAACGTCAAGCAGGTTGATCTCGCCTTATACAAGATCGATCTCACTCGCGACGTGCGCTTTCGCCAAAGCTCGGATGAAGACGAAGGCGATGTCGAAGAGGGTGCCTGGCTTCAGAAGGTGAACCTCGGGGGCCGGCCATCGGTTAAGACCTGGCAAAAACTCATTGACGATAAGCAGGATCACAAACAATACAGCCAGATGGAGCGGATAGATGCAAAACTTCCGATCGGCGCTTACATACTCGAAGGAAAAAGCGGATCGCTTGCAGCTCGTGATCTGCTCCTTGTGACCGATGTTTCAGTGGTTTTGAAGAGTGCCGGCAAACAGGCGCTTGTTTATTTCTCCAACGCCCTCACCGGCGCTCCAGTCACGAATTCAGATGTGTCGCTATGGGAAAGTTTCTATCTGAACGGCAAAGCACGATGGCGTCGAGTACGACAGACGACTAACGGCGATGGCCTGGCGCAGTTTTCTCTACGAAGCGCGAGTGGTTCGGATAGTTTGTTTGTCACCGCAGGCAATGGAGATCGACAAGCTTTTGCTTCAGGCTATTCGAATGGAACAAGTGAGGCGCAGGCATGGAGAATCTATGCATTCACTGATCGTCCGGCCTATAGACCAAAAGAGACACTGCAATGGAAGTTCATCGCCCGACGTTACGCAAATGGTGCTTACTCAACTCCCGCGAATCAAACCATTGAATATCAAATCAGCGATCCTCGAGGAACAAAAGTCACTGACGGTAAAGCTACCCTGAACGCCTTTGGCAGTTCGTGGGGTTCGTTCGAGCTTGGAGAACAACTCCCACTCGGCGAGTACACGATTTACTTTTGGGACTCCGGACGCCACAACAACATCGGAAGCGCAAAATTGTTTCGACTTGAAGAATACAAACTTCCCGAGTTCAAAGTTGAAGTAAAAACCCCTGAACAGGATGGCAAGAAGAAAGCATTCCGCCTCGGAGAAGAAGTCGAAGTGAGTATTCAGGCTGATTACTACTTCGGTGGCCCGGTCAGCAACGCGTCAGTGGAAGTCGTTGTCTACCAGAATCCCTTTTATCACTATTGGTATCCACGTCGGGAGTATGGCTGGTACTACGAGGACTTCGGTTATCAAGACCGTTCCTACTACGGAAATGGTCAGGTCGTTAAGCATGAAACAATCAAGACCGACGCTACCGGTAAGGCAAAACTTACTTTTGAAACACCGCGCCAAAACTATAACCAGGACTTTCAATATCGAATTGAAGCCCGCGTCACGGACTCTTCACGTCGTGAGATTGTCTCGAGCGACATTGTCAGAGTCACTCGTCAACGTTATTACGTTTACCCACGTTCCGAGCAAAACATCTATCGTCCCAAAGACAAAGTAACGGTTGATGTCAAAGCGATCGATGCGAATGAACAACCCATAGCGACGGAAGGCACCGTCAAAGTCACACGCGATTATTGGTGGGAAATTTGGGTTGATCCTTCAGGCCGCGAAGTCAAAGGCGAAGAGTTAGAAGTTTTACGACGGAAGAGTGTGACCTTTCCGCCATTGGTTACCCGTGGTCAACGACAGTGGCAATTGAAGTTCCGCGGTTATCAGCACGACGATATCCTGACGCAAACAGTCAAGACGGACAGTGAAGGTAATGGCCAGATTAGTTTCGTTCCAGAACGTGAAGGTTACTACCGCGTCTCCTGGCAAAGCAGTCAGGGAGTTGACGTAAAGCGCGATCGCTTTCTTCCTCCAATCAAAGCAGAGACGTCAGTTTTTGTCGCGACTAATGCCACGACTGATCTTGGATATCGACACGAAGGTCTGGAGATAATCGCCGACAAAGATACTTTTCGCGCAGGTCAGATCGCTCCAGTGATGATCAACGTCCCTGATAGCGATCGTTATGTGTTGTTCTGTGTGGAAGCTGAAGATCTCTATAGCTATCGTTTGGTTCATGTGACCGGTCATACGAAACTCCTCGAGATCCCAATTGAAGAGAAGTATGTTCCGAATATCTACCTCGATGCCGCAATGGTTAGCGACGGAGCGTTGTATGTCGATTCAAAACAAGTTGTGGTTCCTCCCGTACAGCAGTTCCTGGCGGTGAATGTCAAACCTGATAAAGAACAGTACCAGCCTCGCGAAGAGGGAACGTTGTCGATATCGACAAGCGATGCAAACGGTCGGCCCGTGGCTGCAGAGATTGCCCTTGGTCTCATGGACGAGTCTGTGAGTTACATTCAATCGGACTATGCGGGTGATCCGCGCCAGTTTTATTACGGAAGCAAACGCGGTCACAACGTGCAGACTCAGAGTACGTTCAATCAGAAAACGTACGCGAAGTTAGTTGATATTGGGCAGGGACAATTGCGGGACCAAAAGCAGGACGGAGCGAACGAGCGGTTGGATAAGGATCAGCCGCTAGACTGCGAGAGACGTCAGTGGGCCAATTTGCAAGGTGACTCCCTCGATAGTGTCTCTGAGGAAATAGTCAGGAATTTATCGGGCTTTTATGTGCCTGCTGCGCGAGCGAAATCGGCTCCGGCGGCTCTCAAGGAGGCCAAAGCGAAGGCCGAGACTGAAGCTGACGAGCCTGCAGTCCACGTTCGTAGTGATTTTCGCTCGACGATTTTCTGGCAACCCGACATCACGACCGATGCCGATGGTCACGCGACGGTTAAGGTCAAGTATCCGGATTCACTCACAACATGGACCGCCACGGCGCGTGTGGCTACTGCCGGAAATCAATTCGGCCTGGGAACCGGGACAAGTCGAACGAAACAACCGTTGATCGTTCGTTTACAAGCGCCACGTTTCTTTGTTGTAGGCGATCAGGTTGCCGTCTCTGCCGTTATAAACAACAACACGAATGAACCGATGCGCGTGTCTCCAGCGCTGATTGCCGAGGGAGTAACTGTTACGGGGCTGCTAGTCGATGGTCAACAGGTGAAGGGCGATAAAGGGCCCGTCAGCATTAATCCGAACAGTGAAACGCGAGTCGATTGGATTGTTTCGGTAACTCACGCAAGCGAGGCGAAGTTAAAAGTCGAAGCTCGTGGGGAGAAATATGCGGATGCAATGGAGAAGAAGTTCACGATCTTCGAACATGGCATCGAAAAGTTTATTTCGCGATCCGGGAAAATGCGCGGTGATAGCGTCGCCATCAAGCTCGATCTGCCTAAAGAACGCCGATCAGGCTCAACAAATCTAACAGTTCAGGTCGCACCCAGCATGGCAACGACTATGCTGGATGCGCTTCCATATCTCATCGACTATCCCTACGGTTGCACGGAACAAACTATGAGCAGGTTTCTACCTGCAGTAATAACCGCGAAGACACTGCGGGATCTCGGATTGAAGCCAGAGACTGCAATGAGCAAAGTGTTCGGTGGCATAGAGCCATCAACTGCTGATGCGACTCATCCACAAGGCGCGCACGATTTGAAACAACTTGAGGCAATCACCAGCGCCGGGTTGACTCGTCTCTACGACTTTCAACATCCAGACGGTGGTTGGGGTTGGTGGAAGCAGGGTGAGAGCGATCACTTCATGACGGCTTATGTTGTTTGGGGGATGGTTCTGGCACGCGAGGCAGGAGTCAACGTGCGGTCTGATGTCCTTCAGCGTGGCGCCGAGTTTCTAGACAAAGAGTTGGTAGAGGAAGAGAAGAACTATGACGCTCAAGCGTGGATGCTCCATGCTTTGGCAGCTTACCACGCAGCACAAAAGAAAGTTGAAGTCGAAAAGTTTCAAAACGTCGCTTTCGAGAATCTTTGGACTAATCGAGACAAATTGAATGCATACACCCGTGCGCTGGTTGCTCTGGCAGCGCATGATTTTGGTTATAAAGATCGCGCGAAGACGCTGATTGATAATCTTCAAAATGGCGTCAAGCTCGATTTACAACCTGATACTTCAGTTGTGCAGCGAGGTGCACAATCGTCCGATCCGTCCGTCATCGGAACTGCGCATTGGGGCGAAGACGGGATCTTCTGGCGCTGGTCTGATGGGGGCGTCGAAGCCACATCATTTGTTCTCCGCGCACTGTTGGCGATCGATCCGCAGAACAAGCTTGTAGAACCAGTAACGAACTGGCTCATCAAGAATCGACGTGGCGCGCAGTGGAGCAACACTCGCGACACGGCCATCGTAGTGTTGACACTGAATGAGTATTTGCGGAAGAGCGGAGAGATTCAGCCTTCGATGAGTTACGAGTTGCTTGTAAATGGAACGAGCATAGCGTCGCCGGAGATCTCGACTGCTGATGCACTGAGCGCGCCTTCCAGGTTTGCTATTCCTCGCGAACTGCTTCGTGATGGTGGTAACGAGATAACTATTAAACGCAAGACTGGTTCTGGTCCGGTTTATTTCTCAGCACAGGCGGAGTTTTTTAGCGAGGAAGAACCTTTGACACCAGCTGGCAATGAGATCTTTGTACGCCGGCAGTATTTCAAGCTCGTCAACCATCCTACATTGCTGAAGGGTTTTGTGTCGGAGCGGGTTCCGCTCAACGATGGCGAAAGCGTCAAGAGTGGGGATCGCGTTGAGGTAGTGCTGACGATTGAAGCCAAAAACAATTATGAATATCTGTTGTTTGAAGACCTTAAGCCGGCAGGACTTGAAGCAGTGCAGATTCGTAGCGGCGACAATGTGTATGTACGTGAGCTTAAATCCGGCGCCTTAAGCGATAAAAAGATTGGTCTGATGAATTTCACGTCGGAGAATGACTTCACCGGCAGGACACGATGGGTTTACCAGGAGTTACGTGATCGAAAAGTTGCGCTCTTTATTGACCACTTGCCGGAAGGTGTTTGGCAGTTGAGCTATGAGATGCGAGCGGAAGCGCCAGGATCGTTTCACGCGCTGCCCGTGTTGGGCCATGCGATGTACGTGCCGGAGATACGGACGAATGGGGCAGAGACGAGGATTAAGGTGGTGGATTAGGAGGAAGTGGTCAGTCGGCCGAATAGGACCTGTACGACCTAGGACTTATACCACTGACCAAAAAAGCCACTTATTTGATCTCGTCCAGTCTCGTCTTTGCTTCCTGCAATAGCACTTTCACCTTTGCGAGTTCATCGAGTGATAACGATGTCGTCGCAAATTCGCAGATTCCTGTTTGTAGAACAACCGCGTTTCCGCTGCGTGTCTGCCGAAATACTTGAACCTCGAAATCTCCCTTTGTTCTGTAGCGGCCCTCAAAGCCCGCCAGTTTGGTGCTTGTTTCATCCAAACGAGACAAAGTATCGATGACGTTCAAGAGGGGATCTAATTCGTCATAGTCGATGAACGCTCTGTTATCCTCCACTCGCCCGCCGGTGTCACGCAAGACGATTACGACGCCTTTAACTCGTGCATTACTTCCCAGCTCGTGCATCTCAACGGCATCAACTCGAATACCTTTGACTTCAACTGTTGTGATTCGAGTGAAACCCTTAAGAACAACCGTCGTGTACTTATCTTCGAGCGCCTCCAGCATCGTTCTTGGTTCCAATGGTTCGCAGCTAACCTTGCGCCAGAATTCCGGGCCAGGTTTTTGCGCGGACGCGAATGAATAGCAGAAGAGTAACAGCACGAAGGCGGAGATTTCTCGAACGCGATGCATAACACGGTTCTCCTTCAGACGGGTGATTCGCCGAGCTCTTTGTATATTGCGTAAAGTTTAGGAGAGAGTCGGTCTATTACACCAACGAAGGTATCCAGAGTTCCGGAAAGATCTAAAATGTCAGATCTCAGATTCAATCTCTGCGATCCCTTTGCGCTCTCTGCGTCTCTGCGGTTTACGTGCTCTCAGCCGTACTGCCACCGCAGAGACGCAGAGAGCGCAAAGGGAGCGCAGAGATTGGATCTGAGATCTGTTATGTTATCTCCGAAAGCTTTCATCACTCGCTACAGGAGCCGCCGATGTCAGATCATTATCACGATCTAAAGGACCTTCGATTACTAAAAGAGATGGGCAAACTCGCGCCCACCGAGTTTGACGCCTGGCTCAATCTAGACAACATCGTAAAGCGCGAAGATGGGTCAATCCCTCGAAAATTCCGTGAACTGATAGCCGTCGCCGTTGCCTGCACGACCCAATGTCCTTATTGCATTGAGGTGCACGCTAAGGCCGCAAAATCCGCAGGCGCGACGCGTGAAGAGTTGGTGGAAACGGCATTCCTTGCTGCAGCGTTGCGCGCCGGCGGTGCAGCAACCCATGGTGCAATGGCGTTGAAATTTTTCGACGGAGCTGAATAGTCATGAATGAAGTTGTTTTGAAGCGTTTCGAAACGCCGGATGAGACTCGTGAGTTTGACAAAGGCAAGTTCGAAATCGTCCACATTGGTGGCCTTACAATAGGACGAGCAACTTATCAACCAGGTTGGAAGTGGTCGGAGAATGTTTCCCCAATCGCGGGCACGAAATACTGCGAAGTTGAACATGTTGGTCTCGTAATTTCCGGTCATGCCGTAGCAGCAATGGATGAAGATAACGTTATCGACCTGACACCCGGCATGATCTTTTACATTCCTCCCGAACCACACGACAGCTGGGTTGTTGGTGACGAACCGTATGTCTCTCTCCACTTTCTTGGTGCGGACCAATATTCAAAATGAGCAACGATTTCTATTGTGACGAGGTCTTGAATGGCAAAACTGACGTTCGCATCGTCACTGAAACAGATAACGTACTTGCTTATCACCATACCCGGCCGTTCTGGCCCGAACACATAGTAGTTATTCCCAAAAGACACGTGGGATCACTCCTGACGATTGAAACTCAAGATGCACCGTTGTTGTTGGAATTGTTGACGGTAATTCGTGAAGTTGCAGCTAAGGTTGTTGCGGAGCACGGCGCCTGTCGTGTTTTGACGAATCTCGGTGACTACCAGGATTCAAAACATCTTCACTGGCATATTTCCTTCGGAGACCCACTATAGCCACAGATTCACGGATGAACACGGATCAGATTTCGGCTACCGATCTGGGTCTATCCGTGAAGATCTGTCGCGGCGGTTCTCAGTGCATCTGACGTCGCGCTTGTTCAGCTCGCGCGGCGCCGATTGCCGTCTGAACGTCCTTAACTTCTTCTGGAGGCGGTAACACAGCCCTCATTCCGAGCGATTCAATCCAGAGCTCTCTCGACCAGCCTTTCGTGTGATAGAGATGTTCATCCTCCTCTGGCTCGACCTGTTCGTGTGCGTCCTTTAACGCCCTCGCCAGTTCACCCTTTGCGTTCTTAATGATCTCACCAATCAGATGCCAGTTTTGATGATCCTTTGTTTCTGCCAGAACCACCGCCTCTGTCGCCACCAGTTGCGCAGCGCCTGGTTCGCCTTCATTTAGTGCCATCTCCATCGATTCGACCAATGCCTCACCAATATGCCGAACGACCTTGCGGCCCGGTGTCTCTTCATTTGGATCTAGTCCCAGCTTAGTTAGAACGTCCTGAACAATCTGAACGTGCTGTTGCGTTTGTTCCAGATATTCTTCCCACTCTTCTTTCAATTCGTCGTTTTCTGCGCAACGCAGTGCAGTTGTATAAACTTGTACTCCACCTAACTCAGTTTCGAGTGCCTGGTAGAGCAACTCCCTCACTTGTTCGTCCTTCATTTGCCCCTCCTTGAACTTGTTCGTACAGACTCGTGCGAATTGTTTCTAGCAAGGAGCAAGCCAAGTGCATTTTGGTTAAAGAAGACAGCCTGGATGATACATCTTGTTCTTAGGTCAGACAGTTCAACGTATTTTTACGAGACAGGAAAACGTGAGAATGCCGATGCGTCGGGTTCGCTCCTAAACGGATCAGTGGGTTGGTCACAACCCGACGCGTTTCTGCTCTGACTTGAAACCCGTGAATTAGGAAAAATCAGCCGAATAGCCGTTTCCTTACATTTCAACCAGGCTGATTTCGAATAGAATAGCGGCGCTCAGACCGTCGTTTGATAGGAGTGTTGTGGCCGTCAAGGGAACAATCTTAAGTTTGCTGCTACTTGTGGGAGCGGCCTCCGGCAATGCGCAAACGTCGCTCGGTAATCTCGTTTCCCAGGTTAGGACTGCCGTGGTGATCGTCAACACCTACGACGAAAGGGGCAACGCTCTTACTCAGGGTACCGGCTTCTTTATTTCACCCGATCGCGTTCTCACCAACGTTCGGTTCATTGATTCAGCTCGCCTTATCCGAATCCACACGTTCAGTGGGCAAACTATTTCCGTCGAAAATGTTGTTGCGAAGTACGTCGATGCCAGCGTTGTAATCCTCCACATCAAGGAAGCCTGTCTCGACGTGGCTCCTCTTAAAGTGAAAACGATCTCGCAGGACAAAGGCGCAGGGATCGTTTTAGACAACAGCGAGGAAACTGAGTGGAGAGTTATGCCTGCTTTCGATGGCGGATGGAACTTCGAACACATTGCAACGCATCTGCAAGTTACAGCGAGCCTCGACACAAACGGCGGCGGACCCGTCATCAAACTCAAAGCTCATGTCGAAGGAACGGCCGTAACGATTCCGTAAATCTCATTCTCACCGCGCTTCAGCGCGGTGATACCTGCCAAAGTTAACCCTTGAACCGTTTTCAACGGTTTTTCGATTGCGACCAACCTCGATCAGAATCTTAAATACAGTACCCAGGTAAACTGTTAAAACGGTTAGCAATTCCTTGCGTCCTCTACCACCGGGCTCAAGCACGGTGAAAATGAGACGCGATAAGATCGTGTGACACTTCACTGAGTGTCATTAAAGGGCCAAAATGTTAAGTGAGAGAAGAGAACGATCTGGTTTCCGGAGCATTGAATGCCGTCCGCACTTGCTAAACAAATTGTCCTCTCAATTGCGCTCTTCGTGTGGCATGGGTCCGCCGCTGCACAATCTAACTCCTCAACCACTTCCAGCCTCGACGAACTTCGTGCACAAGGTTACGAGGCGCTTTACAACCTCGACTACAACGCGGCTCGTAAGTACTTTCGCGAAATGATCCAGACGGCACCTGATAACCCGGTCGGCACGGAATGCCTTGCAACCAGCATCTGGCTTCAACAACTCAATGAACAATGGGAAGTGAAGGGGTCGCTTTACAGCAACAAATCATATGCTGACGAAGACGATAAACCTGACCAACAACCGGGAATAGACTTTCGTGGTTTCATTCGACAGACGAAGCAGCTTTCACAAGCGCGGCTCAAACATGACCCGCGGGATCAAGAAGCGCTTTATCTTCTGGGTGCAGCAGAAGGATTGGAAGCGGCTTACTTCGCCGGCATCGAGCATAAATACATGAGTGCCTTACGAAGCGCGCAGGACTCAGTCGAGCATCATCGTGCTCTATTGAAAACGTCTCCAGATTTTCATGACGCGGAGCTGACGATTGGGTTGTATAACTATGTGGTCGGCGATTTGCCATTGCCTGTGAAGATGCTGGTTAGCCCTATGGGTGTTAAGGGCTCGAAGAAGCGTGGACTTGAAACTTTGGAACGAGTGGCAAGGGAAGGTCACTGGGCTCGTGACCTTGCCCTGGTGCTACTCGTAGATCTCTACAAGCGCGAGAAGCGTTGGTCAGATTCGATCAAAGTTACACGTGACCTTGTGTCGCGCTATCCGCGAAATTATCTGTTCAGACTCCAGCTTGCTGACGCTCTGACACACAGAAGCCTGAGTACCTCGAGTTCAGCCCAACAAGATCAAGCGGAAGTGCTTCAGATCTTCGACTCTCTGATTTCTAACGGCAGCAAAGAAAACTCGCCCAACCTATTCTTCCGTTACGGCGAAACTCTTTTGCTGCTTGGCAACTCAGTCAGTGCCTCCAAACAATTTGAGATAGTAGTTAATTCCGCGAATGCTCTGCCGCGTCTGCGAACTTTGAGTCAATTGCGTTTGGCCCAGTCTCTGGATCTTAGTGGAAAGCGAAATGAAGCGTTATCGCAGTACCGAGTTGTGCTCAAATCCTCCAGTAACAAACAAGTCCAGGACGAAGCACGCCGTGGATTGCGCGAACCGTATAAACAAGCGACACCGTAGAACAGAACGCCGTTAACCGAAAATACGAAAGCTCTTCAGTCGGAGCGCGGCCGTCCTCGGCCGCCCCCGTCCAAACGAACCCACTCGTTGGTACCCAGCTGGAAACGGAGCGGCGGACTTATGAGTGGGTTCTCTTCGACGGGGCGGCCGAGGACGGCCGCGCTCCGACTGAAGAGCTTTCGTATTTCCTGTCAACGGCCTTCTGTTCGACAGGGGCGCGACTTTCTTGCACTTAATCGAACCCCTCGCTATTCTTCACGCACTCCGCTCATGAATCAAAATCTTGAACAGCTGATCGCGAACATCAGCAAATTTCTTCGTGAGGAAGCCTATCCGCTCGAGCAGTCTTTCTTACAACAACCATTCAAAGAGTTAGTCTCTACTCTCGCAGCGAAGCGTGCGCAAGTTAAGGCCGCGCGCTTGTGGGCTCCGCATTTGCCCAAAGAGTACGGGGGATTAGGACTGACGTTGTCAGAGTTCGCGCGGGTGAGTGAAGAATTAGGCCGCACTCCAATAGGTCACTACCTCTTCAATTGCCAGGCGCCCGATATTGGCAATACGGAGATACTGATTGCACATGGCACTGAGGAACAAAAGGAACGCTATCTTTTGCCTTTGGCTCGTGGTGAGGTGCGCAGTTGCTTCTCAATGACTGAACCCGAACATCCAGGATCTAACCCAACATGGATGAGTACGACGGCAACCAGCGAAGGTGATGATTATGTCATTAACGGACACAAGTGGTTCACGTCGTCCGCTGATGGTGCAGGCTTCGCGATCGTCATGGCCGTAACTAATGCTGATGCTCCGAACAAGTACAAACGAGCGAGTCAAATCCTGGTTCCAATTCCTACTCAGGGTTTCACCATCGTTCGCAACATCAACATCATGGGCGAGCCGGGAAGCGACTATGCAAGTCATGCGGAAGTCACGTATACAAACTGTCGCGTTCCGCAAACGAATCTGCTGGGTCAGGAGGGAGCTGGCTTTACGATTGCGCAAGAACGTTTAGGCCCGGGTCGAATTCATCATTGCATGCGATGGATTGGCATTTGTGAGCGGGCGTTCGATCTGATGTGTGATTACTCCGCTCACAGGCAATTGGCGCCAGGTGTCTTTGTTGGAAATAAACAGATTGTCCAGGAATGGATCGCTGAAAGCAGAGCTGAAATCGATGCCGCACGACTGCTGGTGCTGGACACGGCAGCAAGAATCGATCGAGACGGGGCAAGCGCAGCTCGTCACAACATTTCAATGATCAAATTCTACGTGGCTGGAATTCTAGGGAAGGTGCTTGATCGCGCTATTCAGGTGCACGGAGCTTTGGGACTAACCAACGACACGCTACTGTCGTATTGGTACAGGCATGAACGCGGCGCACGCATCTATGACGGACCTGACGAAGTGCATAAAACTGTGGTTGCGCGTGAGGCGCTGCGCAGGTTCGGATTGGAGGTGTAAGCTCGTCTTTCATTTATCCGCAGATTACAAGATTACGCAGATTTCTTTTTCAAAAGACTAATATCAAAATCTGCGTAATCTGTAGATTAATAATAGATGTCATCAATCGACCAATCAGGTCCAGTCCGCGCCGGTGAAGAACTCGACCTGGTTAGTCTCGCCTCGTATCTCAAACAACACTTACCCGAACTTGACGGTCCGGTAGTCGTCGAACAGTTTCCATCGGGCTTTTCAAATCTAACCTATCTTTTGCAGATCGGTCAGCGAGAGGTTGTTCTGCGTAGACCACCAGTTGGCGCGAACGTTAAATCCGCGCACGACATGTCGCGAGAGTATCGAATTCTCTCTCACCTCTATCCGGTTTATCGAAAAGTTCCGCAGCCAATTTTCTATTGTGACGATTTGACGGTGATTGGCGCGCCGTTCTATGTCATGGAAAGAGTAAAGGGAATTATTCTCCGTTCACAATCGCCCAGTGATGTCGAGCTGACACAGCAAACTATGCAGCGTCTTTCGAAGGCCTTCGTGGACAACCTGGTTGAGATTCACCAATTTGATTACGAGTCAGCAGGTTTAGGTGATCTGGGGAATCCCACAGGATACGTGCAGCGTCAGGTGGATGGTTGGACCAAGCGCTACTATGCAGCTCGCACAAGTGAAGTAAGTGAAGTAGAAGACCTGGCCAGGTGGCTGATGGATCATCAACCAGCGGAGTCGTCAAAAGGATCTCTCATCCACAACGATTACAAGTACGACAATCTCGTCTTATCGCCAGAAGATCTGTCTGAAGTCCTGGCAGTTCTGGACTGGGAAATGGCGACCATTGGAGATCCGTTGATGGATTTGGGAACAGCATTAGGCTATTGGGTGGAGGCAAGGGATTCAGAAGAATGGCAACAGCATGGGTTCGTCTTAACAAAACTTCCTGGCAATCTAACTCGTGGCGAGGTCCTAACCTACTACGCACAACAGAGTCGACGTGAAGTTACGAATCCGGTTTTTTATTACGTTTATGGTTTGATGAAGATCGCCGTCATCGTTCAACAGATCTACTTTCGATATCGTCAGGGATTAACCAGGGATCCGCGATTTGCCGGGCTTCATGGTTTGGTAAAAGCGTGCGGAATACAGGCGCAACGAGCGATTGCCGCCAATCGCATTGAAAGTCTTTGGTAAAAATGTGGCTGTGGGTTCTGCAGTTGGGAAGAACAGCTCTCCAAGGTTATCCTACGTCCTCAATTCCCAAGCAAGACTAGAGGTGTTCCAATGTCCAGCGGAGCCTGCGTTCACATCGATGCGATTTCAGAAATTAAACAACCTCGGCGCAAAGTTTGCGAAGAGTGCATAAAGATAGGTGCGCATTGGGTTCACTTGCGCACATGTCAGGAGTGCGACGCGACTCTTTGTTGCGATAGTTCCCCGAACCAGCACGCAACGAAGCACGCGCGGGCGACCAAGCATCCCGTAATTGCATCTGCCGAAGTCGGTGAACGCTGGTTATATTGTTATCCGGACGATGCGTTTGCAGAATATTAAAAGCCCAATCACAACCCATGCCCTTAGAACAACTGCCTTCTACAAATTTTAGAAGTCCCTTTGCCTCGCTCACTGGAAATCACGTTGCCGTTCGCGTTCCCGATTTGGAAGAGGCGAAGCTTTGGTACATTGAGAAACTTGATTTTCGACTTGTGATCGAGTGGACCTTCGGTGACCTAAAACTTGCCTATGTGGCCCCACCTACGGACAACACGTTTTATGTTGAACTAATCGGCGGAGGCTCGCCCATTCCCGAACGACCATATTCTGATCTTGTGAACAGTCTCGAACTTGCTGGCTATCATCATCTTTGTTTTATGGTTGAGAGTGTCGATGAAACTCTCGACGAGCTAAGAAATCGAGGGGTGAAAATCGTACAAGAGGCTTTCGAACTTCAAGAGATCGGACGGCGTCTGGCATTCTTTGCGGACCCCTGGGGTAATCTATTGGAGTTGGCGCAAATTCTAAACTGAGTTTACGTGAACTAAGGAGACCGCGATGAAACCAGAACTGGAAGTGTTGAAGACGAAGCTGCGAGCGACATGGACCGCTGGTGACTTTAGCCAGATTGCAAGGGCATACACAAAAGGAGCAGAGCAATTCGTGGAGCGCCTGCACTTGAAACCTGGCATGACCTTCCTCGACGTGGCTTGTGGTTCGGGTAATCTAGCGATTCCCGCTGCTCGTGCTGGAGCGACAGTAACAGGGATGGATATTGCACCGGCGATGGTTGAGCAGGCACGCGAAAATGCTCAATGTGAAGGACTGCAGGCGCAGTTCGATGAAGGTGACGCCGAAGCTCTCCAGTATGCGGATGAAAGTTTCGATGTGGTTGCTACGATGTTCGGTGCAATGTTTGCTCCGCGACCCGACGTTACTTCATCTGAGCTACTGCGTGTGTGCAAGCGAGGAGGACAACTAGCCATGGCAAATTGGACACCGACCGGTTTTATCGGTCAGATGTTCAAGGCGACGGCCGCGCACGTTCCTCCTCCACCCGGCATGCCTTCACCTGTGTTGTGGGGTGTCGAAGAACAAGTTCGCGAACGACTTGGTGCGGGCATCAGTTCACTTCAAACGAACCTGCGCGACGTCAGTTTCAAGTTTCCTTTTCCACCAGCAGACGTCGTCGAGCATTTCCGAATTTACTACGGCCCTACTCAGAAAGCGTTCGGCGCACTGGATGAGAATGGTCAGGCAGCACTGAGGAGAGAGTTGGAGAAGCTCTGGGCGGATCACAATCGCATGACGGATGGAACGACGGATGTTGAGTGCGAGTATTTGGAGGTAATTGCAACTCGTGCCTAACTCAGGGTACTGGCTTCTTTATTCAGTGAACCAACCATATAAACAATCGCCCCCATAGAACAGAAGGCGGTTAACCGGAAATACGAAGCTCTTCAGTCGGAGCGCGTCCGTCCTCGGCCGCCCCCGTCGAAAAGAACCCATTAATAAGTCTGCACCGTTTCCAGCTCGGTACCCATGAGTGGGTTCGGATCGACGGGGGCGGCCGAGGACGGACGCTCTCCGACTGAAGAGCTTTCGTATTCCTATCAACGGCCTTCTGTTCGACGGGGGACTTTCTTGCACTTAATCGCGCCGCTTCGATCCCAATAGTTACAAACGGCTCTCTGGGTGTGCCCGTTCAAACGCGCCCTCGAAGTAGAGTGGCTCCAGACCGGATGCCCAGTATTGGACTGCAGCCCGATTCGGTTGCGTGGTTTCTCGCTCGGTTCGCAGAATCAGACTACTGTCGTCGCTTGGATAAAACTCGAGCCAGCCCTCCCACGTTCCCTGGATAGTCTCTTCACCCCAAGCTGCGATCGCATAGGACACTCCATCGTCGTCGTGAAGTTTTGGTTCGTAGCGTTGAATCAATTCCGACATCACTAAACCTCATCCTTTGTTGATTTTCTGCACCCCTTTTCCCAGGAGATGCCGAAAGGATAGATCAAAGACTTATCCATAACGCTACATGTAGTTTGCAATTTTCTTACGAGCGGGTATCCAAACTAAAACAGGGTCGAGCCACCGCGATTTTCCAGATCAATTTTTGTGATGAATCGAATGGGCGGGAAGCACCGCTTCGCACAAAAAACCAAAATCCCCCAAACGGCAGGGGATCGTTCAAGTCCTTTCTACATAATCAAGCGCGCTCCGCTGCAAAAGGGCGAATCGCCTACACGGCAGTGTAGGGATCGTTCAAGTTCACTCTATTTATGGGCCACTACAATTCAGAAGCTGCAAAGCAACAATAAATAGTCGAACTTGAACGATTCCCAAACTGCCCGTTTGGGGGATTTTCGCTTTTTGTGAAAAAGCCGACGAAGCACGCGGAACGTCTTATGACTTTGCACCGATTCCGAAGACATGGTTCTGGCCGCGGATAATAATCATCCCTCCACCTATCGCGGGCGTGGCCATCACGACTTCTCCCATTGAATTTCGAGCAAGCAACTCAAACGTAGTTCCAGCCTTGATAACAAAGACGTCACCGTCTTCGCTGACAAAATAAACCTTTCCGTCAGCCGCAACTGGTGACGCGCTGAATGAACCGCCACTACCGAGCCTTGCGCGAAACGTCGGTTCGCCGCTTTCGGCCTGGTACTGACTCACAATTCCATTGTCAGTGCAGACATACAAATAGTTCCGATAGACAAGCGGCGTCACGATGTGTGGTCTAATCTGCGGGCTTTGCCAGGCAATAGCATTTGCGTTCGCTTCAGTGGGTTTAATCTCTCCCTTGGCGCCGGAACGAACTACATAAAATCGTTGACCCGAGTTTGAGTTACCGCCGCCGAGAAAATACAAACCGTTTGTGGCAACAGGCGTCGGAATCTTTACATCGACACCGTCGGCCAGTCGCCACAACTCTTTGCCGGTCAGCGGATCATATCCACGGTAATACTTCGTCCCACTCGTTATTAATTCAGCGCTGTTCTTGTCTTCGTAAATCGTGGGGGTACTCCATGAACTATCTTCCTCTCGCGGCATTTGCCAAACACGTTTTCCGTTCCCCAGATTGTAAGCCGCTAAGAACGCCTGGTTCTGAGTATCACACTGCACAATAACAAGATCTTTGTAGATAACCGGGGAACTGCCAAACCCCCAGTGAAAGTCAGGGCCGGAGCTCCAGCCACCATCGAGGATGCCGAGATCCTGTTTCCACAACAGCTTTCCATCCAGATCAAAACAATAAAGGCCTTCCGAACCAAAAGAAACGACCAACCTCTTGCCATTTGTAACTGGTGTCGGATTCGCAAAGCTGCCCTTTACGTGACGTTTGACCTTCGGTACGCCGTCGTAAATTGCTTTCTCCCAGATGATGTTTCCAGTGTTCCTGTTCAGGCAATAGACTCTAAAACTCTGCTTCGAAGTATCATCGGAGGAGGCTGGGGTTTGTGTTAGACCATGCACGAACTGAGGATTAGTATTGCCGCTTACCGCCGTCGTCACAAAGATCCGATCGTCCCAGATGATTGGACTCGAATGGCCGAGCCCTGGGATCGCAGTCTTCCATACGATATTAATCGACTTATCGGTATCCCAGCTTGTGGGTGGATTACTACCATCACCGACTCCAGCACCATTTTGTCCTCGGAAGGATGGCCAGTTCTGCGAATACACCACAGATACGAGCGCAATGGAGAGGGCACATGCAAGTAATAGCTTCATGACTTTCGGTTCCTACTTTTTCTTCTTCTTATCGATGTAGTCTTTGGCGAAATCGAACATCCGACCCTGACCAGGCATCCCGATTTTATTGGCCTCTTCCAGTGCCTTGTCGAAATCCCAACCATCCCGCAACACGCGGCGAATCATCCAGAAAGCCCCAACCCGATTGCCGATTGTGCAGTGGATGAACACTGGCCCATTCTTGAGTTGTACGTCCGTCAGCTTGAGGAAATCATCAGCATCAAGTTCATCTGGCTCGCTCGCTGAAACGGGAATGTTGAAGTAGGCCATCCCTAATTCCTTCACCTTCGCTTCCTCTCGCGCACCGTCGTATTCGGCGTGTGGACGCAAGTTAATGATGACCTTGATGCCTGCATCTTTAAGCTTGGAAAAATGCTCTTGCCATGGTTGGCCTCCGGTCCAGACTTGATCAGATAACTTAAGGAAAGCAGGGATTCCGGTTAGCTCACTCATTGCCGCAGTTTTCTCAATCAAGGTCATGTTGCACGCGGGACAGTTGCCTGGTTCGTCATGGGTATTGCCGTCATCGCTACAACCGCAGGGTGGGCAGACATACTGCTTCCTCTCCTGCGCTGCGGTGTTTAGAGTGAACGCCGCAAGGGTGATGGAACTTGCAACAACAAACTGTCTTCGGTTCATCGGAATGTCCTTTCAATATGTAGTCGCTCCGAATCTGCTTAGGCTGGACATCGGCATGTAAGAATCTACGCAGATTAATCTACGCACATTTGCGCTGTACTGATGATTTTTGCAGTGGATCGGCTTTAGTTTGGGAGGAACGGCGTGAAACTTGTGATGAATTGCCTGACAGATGATCTGAACGTTTTGGCTGGAGCAAATTCTCTACGCAACCTCTGCGTTCTTTGCGTCTCTCCGGTAAAAATAGGGCGCGCACACTCTATAACCGCAGAAACGCAGAGAACGCAGAGGTTGCGCAGAGAGGTTCTAAGAAGTACCAAGATGTTTATAAATAGTGCTGACTCTCAGATGAGCGCTGCAGAGGAGTGCGATATGAGCTGGGTCAAGTGTCATTTGACAGGTTTGAAGAAAATATTGAAAACATTTTTAGGGAGATTTAAAGACTCCTGACACTCTACGGGATTATCCTTTTGCGCGACGTGAATCAGGGTTACGGCGTTCGATATCTCTGAAGGAGATCAAATGCTCGCCCGGATTGTCTCCTCAAACTGGAATACTCTGGAATATTTAAGCCACGCTCTCAAAATTCAGTCGAAACTGAAACTCTGAGCCATAGATAAACTCAATGAAGTGGCGACGAACCGAGATTACTGTTCAAACACAAACGATTCTAATGGCTCGGCAAACTGTGCCGGCCGAGTTCGTTTTGTGCAAACAGTGTGGCCGCATCGTTGACTCGAATGCTGAAGGAGATCCGCTCTTTGCAGAAGTGCCAGGCACCGAAGTGATCAGCCCGGGTACTTATAGTGCTTACGAGCTTAAAGGACAGTTGCAGCCTCAAGGCCGATACAGATCTGCATCGCGAATTAAGGCCGCTATCTGGGGCAGAGCTCGTCGGTTGCGGGGAGTTGCAAGCTGAGCGTTTCTCGACCCGCTTTAGTTAATGAGGTACTACAGTGAGATCCGCCGATATCACAGAATCGTCTAATACCGAACCTGAAGTGTCACTGCAAAGAGGCCTTCGGAGTTTGAAAGAGTTAGCAGCGGTCTTATCAATGGCAGTAGAAGTATTGAGCACGGCCCAGCGTAACAATGTGGCCGACGGAGTGGATTTTTATAGTGAAGTACAGAGTTTTGAAATCGCACTTATACAGCGCGCCTTGCGAGAAACAAATGGAAATCAAGCGAAGGCAGCTCGTCTGCTTGGGCTCAAACAAACCACGCTCCACGGAAAGATCAAACAGTACGATATCTATCCTAGTTATCTGATGTATGGAGGAGAACAGGTCGCACGAGAAGACAGTTTGCAGAGCATGCAATGAAATAGTTCTGACCAGTATTTGAGGACTGTTTAAGATCTTGTGATTTGCGTCTGGATACTTGCCAGAGAGTCTCGGTATCGAAGTACCTTGCTAATAAGCTTTCACAAACTCAGGAGGTTGCAATGAAAAGAGGATCGCTTTTGCTTTTGCAGTTGTGTCTGCTGATAGGTTGTTTCGCCGTCGTAAGAGCTCAAAGCAGGCAGGAGAGATCGAAGTTGAACGTAGCCATCTTAGTTTTTGACGGTGTTCAAATCATTGACTATACCGGGCCGTATGAGGTGTTCGGTCAAACGGGGGCAGACGTTTATATGGTTGCGGAAAAGACAGAGCCCCTGACAACCGCCATGGGAATGACAATCGTCCCTAAATACACATTCGAAAACAATCCCAAACCGGACGTCATGGTGATCCCCGGTGGCGCCGTTGGGAAGCACTGGGAAAATCCAAAACTTATCGATTGGATTCAGACAAACGCAAAAGACTCGAAGTATGTTCTTTCAGTTTGCAACGGCGCATTCTTTTTAGCGAAGGCAGGTTTGCTTGATGGCTTGGCAGCAACGACTACGGCGGGACTAATTGATGATCTTAAAGCTGACTTTCCAAAGACGAAAGTAATCACGAACCAGCGGTTTGTGGATAACGGAAAAATCATCACCGCCGGAGGCCTATCCGCTGGTATCGAAGGTGCTCTCCAGGTCGTTTCCAAGGTTTATGGCGAAGGCACTGCGCAGTCGATTGCGCTTGGGATTGAGTACCACTGGGATCGCAATTCAAAATTCCTTCCGGCTACGCTTGCCAGGAAATACGTAAAGCCAGTGCGCCGCTTTCTACTTCCTTTCGATGCCGTAACTTATAGCTCGACCGGAAAAGATGATCGTTGGGAAGAAGTCGTGACGATCAAAACGGATCTAACCACCGCTGATCTCTTGCAACGGCTTAATAACCACCTGGTTACTTTTGGCAAGTGGACGAAGAAAGAGTCGAGTTCTGAACATACACCATCGACAAGTTTGTGGAGATTTACCGACCAGGATGGCAAAGCCTGGAAAGGAACAGTGCACATAGCAAGCGATGGCGCCGAAAAGAACAAGTTGATCGTCACCGTAAAAATTCAGCGCGCAGCCTAAGTCGCTATACCGATAGACCGACGAGGCAGTGACAAAGGTTAGTTCATCTGAAATGCGGAATCTTGCTGTGTGCTGTCACTCGGTACACCGGCAAGGAGAAATCATATGAAGCGAAGGCTGCCAGGACCCCGGAAGAGATTTTGACAAACCTCGAGAAACAGTCGTGGGAGGTCTGGAAAAACCGAGACTGCAAATTCTTCGAAGGTTTTCTCTCCGACGATCATGTCGAGCTCAGCTTCGGCGGGCCGATAAATAAGGCGACTGTGGTCCGAAGCGTAGCTAGCCCTAACTGCGAAGTTGAGGGCTTAACGCTCTGTACCAACAATCACAGACAAAAAGATGAATTGTCATATATCGTCCTGGAGGAATATAAGGAACTTGATTTATGGTCGGCAGGTGGATACTTTCTAGCGACCCTCACATCGCTTTGAAGAAATATTTGATTACATTTTGAAAGGCTTCTAAAGACTCAGGAAAGAGAGCTCCCTTAGATTTCCCGGATTAGATCTGCATAAAGACCATCAATGCCCCTTGCCAGTTTCTCTCATGAGGCTGCTGCTGAGCAGCCAACTGTCTCCCGAATTTTTCCTACAGCGGAGCACTCAAACTCCTATTTCGGCAAATTGGTCGTCAAACAAGGAATGCTGCTGTGCGGCAGCTTGCTGATATTGATCGCAGTTTGCACATCAGGTGCTGCCCAATCACAGTCGTCGTCGCCAGAAAAGATTAAGGCCGGGGATGCCAGGGCCGACGGCTTATTTCTCAAGCCTTACAAGAATGTCTGGAAAATTGTCTATGCATTCCCGGGCAAGGAGCCCTTTTTGGTGGGCACGTGGAGCGATGAGCTTTCGGAAATCGAAGTTAACGGACGTCATTTACTAAAGCGTACGCAAGTCGCTAATTACGCCAAGTACAACATCATTACCGAGAACATAAACGTCTTTGACCCGAAGACAATGGTCCCCGTTTCTATGGAGTTCAAGCGAAGCGACACATCGGAGTGGGTTCACCGCGATTTCTACGGTTCGATCGTTAATTTTCGCCGGAGGAAGTCGGCCAATGAAACGAAGGTCGAGACGGGCCAGCTGAAGATGAGCGAACCGATTTTCGACTATCACGGCGGCATGTACGGACTTCTACTGGCGAGCTTTCCGCTCAAAGAGGGATTCGCAGCTACGATCCCCACTCTCTCCGAAGATCGCGACGAGTTCCAGTGGACGACTTTTACCGTCGGCAAACAGGAGCTGGTGGATGCTGGACCGGGTAGACAAGTGATGGCATGGCCAATCCAGATTGACGAAGCCGATCATGACCACAGCATCTTCTGGATCTCGAAAGAAGCACCCTACGTCATCAAGCTGGTCAACATCATTCCAAAGGGGAAATGGGTGACGGTCACAATCAGTATGATCTAAATGCGCCTCAAACACTCTTCCTTCATGTACAGGATGCTGAAAAGTCGTATAAAGGAATCGATGAGGATCGATGATTTCGCGTGGCGTGCGGTTCCCTGGCGTTATGGGATCGGCGGGGCACTAACAACATTCATCCTGGTTGCCACTTTTGGTCTTACCCTGGCCCAAAATGCCACGTCGACGCAGGAGGTTGGTCCAAAGGTTGGCGAGCAGCTCCCGGCGTTTCAAGCACGTGATCAATTTGGACATCAGCAGACACTGTCCTCTCTGACTGGGCCGAAGGGATTAGTTCTTCTTTTTGTGCGATCGGCTGATTGGTGACCGTGGTGCAAGGTGCAGTTGGTCCAACTGCAAAAAGCACAAAACAGATTTCGCGAACACGGTTTGAGAGTGGCGGCGATAACGTATGACAGCCAGGCGATTCTGGCAGAGTTCGCCAAACTGCACGAAATCGACTACGCGCTTATGTCTGATCCGCAATCAGAGATCATTCGCAATTTTGGAATTCTGGATATGGATGAGAGTCCCAACAATCTTCCGGACTTTGCGAAGAAGGGAATTGCTTTGCCTGGCTACTTCTTTGTGGATCGAACGGGAGTCGTCAAAGAGAAATTTTTCGGTGAGGCCTATTACGATCGTTTCACTCCCAACAACGTGATCGCCAAGCTCTTTCCTGAGTTGCTCGAAACGTCAGTGCCATCCGTCACTGCTCCTCATCTTAGCTTGGCACTTCGGCAATCAGATCGCGACGTAGTGATCGGAAGTCGCGTTACACTTGCGGCCGAATTGACGCTGCCAAAAGGAACACATGTCTACGCACATGGGGCCCCGAAGTACAAGCCAACTGAGTTGTTGATCCAATCGATCGGTGACACACCTGTGAAGCCGAAGCTGCTGAAGGCCTCCCGATATCCTCAAGCACAGGAACTTTTTCTGCCGGCGATCAAGGAACGAGTGCCAGTTTACAAAGGACGCTTTCAAATCGAACAAGATCTAATCGTGTTACCGCCGCGTGAAGTGCAACAGAAACTCAATTCACCCGATTTCAAAGCCACAGATGTAATCAAAGTTACCGTACGAGGAGTTGTTAGGTATCAGGCGTGCGATGCAAAGACCTGCTACTTACCGACTGAAGTACCCGTGAGTTTCGACTTGAACATGCACCAAAACGATTTTAACCGCGCGTCCGAATCTTTGCAGGAGAAGAGGCATTAGAACGGTGTGTCGCTTCGGAGTGGCCCTGAGAACGACCAATTAGCTGATGAGTCAGGAATAATGGAAGATCCTTTGGCGAGAGATCAAAGGAGAAAACGTGACGTACCCCATGTCGAAGAGAGTATCAGCACTCGAAATTGTCAGAGCGCGCTGAGTGACTGTCATGAAGCAAATTACCACCGTAATGTTGACTATCTGGATGGGGCTTGCCGCAGCCCAGGCTCCTACCTTCGACTATCAGCCGCAAAAGAATCTTAAAGTTACATATGGCGACGCAAAAGAAATTGTTGATGGCGTGAAATCCCGAGCCGTCGAATTTGCATCACCAACCCATCACACAGTAACCGGAGAATTGATTACCGGCGACGGCGGTCCGTCATCGCATCCTGCGATTCTATTCGTGCATTGGCTGGGTAATCCCAAAACTACAAATCACACACAATTCGAACCGGATGCGATCGCTCTGGCGAAACGCGGCGTGACATCGCTGCTTGTTGACACGATGTGGTCAGGTGGTGAGGACTGGTTTAATAAGATGGGTAAATCGATTGACAACGATTACCGCGATACAGTCGATCAGGTCATCGATCTACGCGTCGCGCTTGATGTCTTGATGGCGCAGCCGGGCATTGACTCGTCGCGAGTTGCTCTTGTCGCACATGATTTCGGTGCGATGTTTGGCGCGTATATCGCTGGTGTCGATCCGCGACCGCAATATTATGTGCTGATGGCAGGCAACTCGTCGTTGTCTGAGTGGTATCTTTTCCACAAACAAGTCGCCAATCGGGACGAATATATGACGCGATTCGCTTCGCTCGACTTGCTTTCATACTTAGGCAAATCAAAAGCGAAAGGATTTCTGTTTCAATTCAGTAATCATGACTTCTACATTCCGATGGAGAATGCGCAGAAATTCGTAGGCGCGGCCCCGGAGCCGAAAAAGGTTATTTATTACGATACGAAGCATGATTTGAGCCTGCCGCAAGTGGGTATTGATCGGCAAGCGTGGTTGGAAGAGAAGTTGATCGGAAATTGACGTGTTTGTTCCAACTCAGCGAGCGACGGTATGGGCTAAAAGAATACTGGGTTTTGGTTTAGCTGTGACCCACACCTCAGTGAACAACTCAGCGCTGTGGTTTCCTTTTTTTGTCGCCCTGTTGATGTCTTCATGGCACGCCGGAGAATCTGCTGATTTGGAACCATCATCCGCAATTGGCGTCAGAAACGCTCATTCAATGACATACGACAGTAAGCGCGCAAGAGTAGTTCTCTTCGGGGGTGCGGATGCTGAGAAAGTCTGCGGCGACACTTGGGAATGGAACGGAAGCAAGTGGAGCCAGGTGAGTGTGATTGGACCAGGGCCGCGGACGTTTCCTGCCATGGCTTACGACAGCATTCGTCAAAAGACAGTTCTCTTTGGCGGCAATCGAGTGCTCTTCGGGAACAATCCAGACGATAACAAATTCCTCGACGATACATGGGAGTGGGATGGCCGAACGTGGGTTCAAATGAATGTTTCAGGTCCAGCCCCTCGTGCGGAAGCGGCAATCGCTTTCGACTATGAGCGCGGCCGCATGGTTCTCTTTGGGGGTTACAGCCTTACCAGGGACGGGAAACATCAATTTGGAGACACGTGGGAATGGGACGGAACCAACTGGAGACAGCTCAAAGTAACGGGCCCATCACCGCGAAATGGCGCGGCCGCAACTTATGACAGTGCTCGTCGAAGAGTCGTTTTGTTCGGAGGCTCGGCCAGCGGAGCAGTTTCCGGTGAGACCTGGGAATGGGATGGACGTCAGTGGACAGAAAATCGAGCTGCGTTAACACAGGGCCGGTTCAATTGCGTTATGGCGTATGACGCTGCGGCAAAAAAGGTGATTCGGTTTGGCGGACGTTATAACGGGAAGCCTTTTGGCGATACCTGGGAATACGATGGAGAACTGTGGACTCAGTTGACTACCAGTGGACCAACTGCGAGAAATCATACGGCCATGGTTTATGACTCACGATTGAAACACTTAGTTTTGTTTGGTGGACACGATTTTGGCTTAAAAGTATGGACGGACGTTTATGGCGATACCTGGGAGTGGAACGGCAGCATATGGCGAAAAAAGGAGGCCGGTGAAATTCGAAAACGGAATGAGAACGGGCACTAAGGCGAGAGGAAACATCATGGTTTGGAAAGAATTCTGTTCGCCACCAGACCCTGCGGCTATTTGGCATGCAGATGCGAAGACTTAGCTCGATGGTTCGTGTTCGTCACGTTACGACAAGCTAAACCATATCGAACACTATCAATTTACTATTCAAAGGAGATGACGAATGAAACGAAACATCAGCATCGCAGGCATGATTCTCTTAGCCCTTGCTTTGAACACGGTTGCAGGTTCCTTGAAAGCAGACTTCAACGGCGAATGGACGATGGACAAAAGCCGCACTGAAGGATTGCCTCCTGACGTTGACCAGACTATGACGATCAAACAAACGGCCGACACCCTCGACATCGTGACGAAAGTTACCGCCGATTCGGGCGATCTGACGGTACCGGTGACCTACGTTCTGGATGGCAAGACAGTGGAGTATCAGGCGAGTCGTCAAGGATTGGAAGGCAAGGGCAAGCGCACTGGCAAATGGACGACTGACGGTTTTGAAGTGAACGAAGAAGAAAGTCTCGATGGGCCGCAGGGTCCGGTCGTGGTTCAGTTCAGTCGCAAATGGACGATGCAGCCTGATGGCAAGACCGTAGTGATCGTGATGGACATTAAAGGCCCGAACGGTTCGCAGACCATCAAGCGGACCTTCGTCAAGAAGTAGATTCTTGTCAGCAGCGGATTGCGTTTGCCTGCTCGTTTGATTATGTAGCGAGGTTTTGCCTCAAAGTCTTTCACTTTATCGAGATCAGATCATGGTTCTAAGAATCCTATGTTGCATTGGCCTGGTCCTATCGATCGCTTCAGTTTATGAAGCGCAAACCGAGAACACGCAGCCAACAACTCCAACTTCGCAAGCTGAGACGCTCTATCAAGCGCAGAAGTGGACCGAGGCGGCGAAGGCGTACGAAGTGATTACGAAAGCTGAACCGAATAATGGTCGGGCATGGTATCGACTTGGCTATTCGCTCCACCAGACCAGCAATTACCAGGAAGCAGCCATGGCGTTCGAAAGGGCAATCGAAAAACTGCAACCGCCCGTAAAAGCATTCGCGATGTACAACGCGGGTGCTTCATATGCAAAGCTTAATAATAAGGACAAAGCTTTTGAGTGGCTTACTAAAGCTGTGAACTCTGGGTTTGGCCAGATTGCAAAACTGAACACTGATTCGGATCTGGCAAGTCTGCGTGAAGATGCACGGTTCAAAGAGTTGCTTCGTCTTGGCGACAGACTTTCCAAACCCTGTCTGTATCAATCGGAACACAAGCAGTTCGATTTCTGGGTAGGTGAATGGAACGTACAGAATCCTCAAGGACGGCAGGTAGGCACAAGCAGTATTCAGCGGATCGAGGATGGCTGTGTGATTCTCGAGAATTGGACTGACTTACAGGGTGGCACAGGCAAGAGTCTCAACTTTTATGATTCATCTCTTCGGAAGTGGCGACAGACATGGGCCGATAGTTCCGGAGACGTCAGTGAGTTTGCCGGAGAGTACAAAGATAATGCGATGCGCTTTGAAGGTGAATCTCATGCACCATCCGGTGCAAAGACTGTTCGTCGTCTTACGTTCTTCAACCTGGGCCCTGATCGCGTTCGCCAGTTCTCTGAAGCTTCATACGATGATGGCAAGAGTTGGACAGTAGATTACGACTTTACTTACGTGCGCAAGCAATAACGAGCCATGAGATCCGGCCCTCGCTTGATGAAAACAAGCAAAAAGATGTCTCTGCGTTTTAATCGATAGGGACCGAATTGAAACGCAGAGCCGCAGAGTACGCAGAGACGCAGAGAAGAACTACTGCAGGACGATCATGGACCGGTCAGTAAGCCCTGATTAACCAACCGTTAACAATTCAACATTCTAAGAATTGAATAATAATCATAACGACGAATAGTCGGTATGTCTTATCTGATTCAAATCCCGCAAGGCTTGCCTTATGCGATCCAAAACTCGCAACGTCTACATCTAAAGTAGCGCTGTTTCGTTCCTCAACCTCCACGAATATTTAAGACCACGACAAAACGGCACAGTCGTTGCCCATGATCACCATGGCCAGTGATGCGCTAAGTGTCGTTCCTTCGAATTTCTGATAGCTAGCCTTACGCAAATCTCAAAGATCTGTGCGACTTAAAGATTAGGAGAAAACAAATGATTCCTGCCAAGTTGATCAAGTTCGCGAAGACACAAAGTCTCGGAGTGGCACTGTTAATTGTGGCGACCAGTCTGTTGGCGATCGCCCAAACGACTACGGGCACTTTGCGTGGCACAGTTACCGATACGAATGGGGCTGTTGTTGCGGGGGCTGCCGTTTCTGCCACCAACCAGGCAACCAAAACAGCGGTTGTGTTTACAACGACTAGCGAAGGAATTTATGTGATTCCTAATCTCGTGCCAGGTCAGTACACCATAGCTGTCGAAAGCGCTGGATTCAAAAAAGCCGAAATAAAAAACAGTGTGGTTCGCCTGGACCAAAACACCTTGAACATCACACTGGAACCGGGGAACGTGGCCGAGACGGTAACCGTGGTTGCAGGAGGACAGGATGTCGTTATCAACAGGGACCAATCTCAGTTATCAGCAAGCATCGATACCAAGAGGGTCCAGGACCTTCCGTCAAATGCCGCCGGTGACGGCCTTGATACGCTCGCGCTCCTTATTCCGGGAGTGGTTCCAGGCAGTCAGACCGGCACCAATTCAAACGGGGAACGTCTCTCGGTAAACGGCAACCGCCCACGCGCGAACAATTTTCAGATTGACGGTTCAGATAACAATGACCTGGTAATTGGTGGTCCAAGCTTGTTCGTTTCTAATCAGGACCAGGTGCAGGAGTTTCAGATAATAACGAACAATTTCAGCGCCCAATACGGACGGAACCAGGGTGCTGTGGTTAACATTGTGACAAAGAGCGGCGGCAATGAGTTTCACGGAACCGCCTCTGAATATTTCCGCGATCAAAAACACCTCGATTCCCTGACGAATGTGGAGCGGCGAAATGCGGACCCAAAAGATCCTTCGACGTTAAATCCTGCACCTTTACTGAGCCACGTATTTGGTGGAACCATTGGCGGTCCGATAATCAAGAATCGTGCTTTTTTCTTTGGCTCCTACCAGGGTCAACGCCAGAGCTCAGAAACTCTTGAACAGTCTGCGCAAGCTGCTGTCGGACCGACGATGGCTATCGTTCCAGGAGAATTTGCGCGTCTAACCTCGACGTTTCCAGGAAACCCTGTGATCGACGCTATTGTGAAATATAGTCCTTTTGCGATCAGTGCAGGCAATCCCCGCCCCAGCGCTTCTTCCGAGGCAGTACAGACAGTTTGTCTGGCGACCGGCCCTACAAGAATTGTGACATGCGGAACAGCGGGGGCGCAGGGTCCTTTCAAGCTCGGCGGACCATTCGACGTTTTTAATTTCGCCGGCACACTCTTCCAGTCTGCGTTTTTCGATCGCAGCGTTTCAACTCCGGCTTCGGGTGACGAATACAGTATTAGAGGAGACTTGAAAATAACTGACAATGATAGCGCCAACGTTCGTTATTTTTATCAGAAGGGCGATGCTGTAAACGGGCTTGCACTGGCTAACTTTAACGGCTTTAACGGCGATGTTCCCTTTGTGACTCGCAATCTCACGGGTGCATATGTTCGCCAATTCTCAAGCTCTATAGTCAACGACCTCCGCGGTACTTATCAAAAATTATTCGTCCACTTCGGAAGTGGCTGCGATATCTCAACACCGGGTTGCATTGGTGATCCAGACGATATCGAAAAATCCCAGGCCGACATCCTTTTTACAGGTGTGACTGGGTTCGCAAACCCTGGAGCAAACCTTGCGAACATTGGACCCGGTGGTTCTTTGTTTGGTTTTCCGCAAGGACGCGACACTACGGTGTATCAGCTCGCAGACAACCTGACAGTTACCCGCGGCCGTCATTCGCTTACAGTGGGTGGGGAGTTCAAATATACAAAATCGGACAACCCGTTTCTGCCAACCTATCAAGGAAGGTACACCTTCAATAGCGGGACGCGCATCCTGAACAACGCACCTAGCGCCTATGCTCTCACCGTCGGCAATTTTTCGACTACTTTCGATCAGTATGACCAGTATTACTTCATCCAGGACGATTGGAAGGCTCGCAAAAACTTCACGCTGAACCTCGGTCTGCGATACGAGTATTACGGCGCTCCCATTGACGACCTCAACGATCTGACGGTGGCCCGCGAGTCCGGATCGTCGCCTCTTTTCAATCCGGCATTGCCGCTATCAGTGAGAACCGTTCCGCGTGTCCCGCCGGACAAGAATAACTTTGCACCTCGTTTCGGTTTTGCGTACACACCTAATTTCTGGAAATCTTTATTTGGCGAGGATGCAACAGTTTTTCGCGGTGGATATAGCATCGCGTACGAAACACCTTTTTATAATCTCTTCACAAATGTCGCTGGCTCATCACCGACCGTGGCTTCCATCAGTTTCGCCACTGGTAGTCCATTTTTGCCAGCGACTGGCTCTCCACTACCTCTGCCAATGGATTTCCGTGGGGATGTGGTACGACAGCAAGCCGCCTCCGCAGGTGTTGTGCCAATCGGCCGTCTTGATCCCAGATTGCTGAGTCAAACAACTGTCTCGTCAAATTTCCATTCTCCTTATTCCCAGCAGTGGTCTTTTGGAATGCAGCGTCAACTCGGAAGAAATGCAATAGTCGAGGTGAACTATGTTGGTAACCACGGCGTAGGTCTGTTTCAAAATCAGAGCCCCAATCCAGTTATACGGAATCTTGCGCTGGGTTTCAGTTTTGATTTCGGCCCACCGGTTGGTGTTATTAACTTTCCAGCCTTCCCCGAATTTGTACCTGCTGGAGTGACCCCGCAAGTTTGCGTAAATAATCCAGCGACGCCCGACAACGAAGGTGCATGCAATCGACGAGTCTTGGCAGGTCGTGGGGCGATCACCGAAAGGGCGAATTCGGCGCAGTCAAATTACAATGGTCTCCAAACCAGATTCAATGGCCGCTTTTTGCAGAGCGCGCTTGTTGTTGGAGCGGCGTTTACGTGGAGCAAGACCATCGATAATGCGAGCGAAGCGTATACCTATGCCGAAGGAAGTTCGTTCGCGCCAAACCCATTCAACACCTCCCGGTCCGAGCGTTCGTATTCGGCGCTGGATCGACCGGCGGCCTTCTCAGGCAACTTTACTTATGACGTGCCGCTCTTTAAAGAACAGCGGGGATTTGTTGGGCGTCTGCTTGGTGGATTCCAATTGAATGGTACCTACGTTCTTGTGAGTGGCCGTCGCTACACTCCGAGTGGACTGTTTTATAGCTCGGCGCTGGGCAACGCTTTGACCTATGAACCTTCGACCGGTAATGCCCTGCGACCGTTTATCGGCAATACGACGGTGGATCCGCGGCTCGTTGGGATTAGTCAGCTCGATGCAGCCTTACTATTTGGTTACACGCCTACAAACGTCAACGGCTTTTGGTCACTAAACGAGATCAATTCGACCGGTAATTTGGTTGAAGTCACTCCGAAAGATGTGCGATTTATTTTCAACGGACCTGGAGCAGCACGTATCTTTCACAATCCGTTTGGCGATACGCCACGGAACTATCTGCAGGGTCCAGCACTGAATCAACTGAACCTGGGCATCTTCAAAACAACGAGAATTGCCGAAAACATCAAACTTCAATTCCGAGCTGAGCTCTACAATGCACTTAACCATCCTAGTGCCGGCTATGGCATTACCAACTTTACCGGCATTTCATATACCGTTCCGTCGATCTACGTTGAGAACGCCGGAGCGAGTGGTACAGCATTCGCCGACAAGAATGACATGAATCTAAACCGAAGAGTGATTCAATTCGGCCTTCGATTGATTTTCTGATTGATGAATGACAAGTTGAGTTAGTGGAATGGGGGAAGAGGGACAGTATGTTCTCTCTTCCCCTACTTTGTAAGGTCGAGAGTGTTGCTATCTTCCATGGCTTTGTCAAAAAGGAAAACCCCCTACACGGGCAGTGTAGGGATGGTTCAGATCCTCACTACAAATTGCTGGCTCCGAAAACAACAAGGAATCCCCTGGGAGTGTAGGGATTGTTCAAGTCCGAACTATTCATTTGAATTTTGCGTGCCCGGTTGGCTCTTGTTCTTGAAGAGTCATGACAACCCAAGATTCAGATGAATAGTGTGGACTTGAACGATCCCCGCACTGCCGTGCGCGGGATTTGATCAATTCTTTGGCCGTGGTTGGTAGAGAGGACTTGAACGATCCCCAAACTGCTCGTTTGGGGGATTTTCGCTTTTTCTGCAAAGCCTATCTCATCGTATGTGTGTGCGCTTCTGTTGAATCAACCTCGTATCCAGCCGCATCGCTTGTGCGTTATCGATTCATCAGTCTCAAACCACTACTCTAAAATACCAACGCACGCGTCTTGATTGTAGATCCGATTAACTATCGCAATTCTGCTGACGTTTCAAGCGGCACCAACCAGCACTAATCCAAAATCGGCAAGATCGAAAAGTAACTTCATCCGAACGCTTGAAGTTGTGGCTTTCTCGGGTGGCAACCTTGTTTGGTCATCCCAGCCAAGCACGTAAACCCTTCCAAGATTCTTCCCGTCGGCATAACCGTTGCGGTCAATAAATGAGGTCTTCCTGGCTGACGTTCACGGTATTCAGATTTCCGCAGCCATTTTCAAAGAGTGCCGGAGCACGTTGGGCCAATTCACAGGGAGGCGCGGATTCTTCGCGACGTTAAATCAGTGTGGAGTCATCGCGTCGAATTAAGCAACGAAATGAGAAAGGAATTCTCGAGTATGACTATCAATAGAATACGGTTAGAAAGATCAAGCTTGAGCAGGATCATGGGTACTGTCTCAACCTTCTTAATATTGATTCTGTGTGCCATTTCTTCATTGGCACAGACCGAGACCGGACAGATTAAGGGTAAGGTTATCGATCCCAACGGAGCAATCGTTCCGGGTGCAACTATTTCCATCAAGTCTGTTGATACGGGTCGCGAGGTGTCGGCTACTGCCGATGACAATGGGTCTTACACCGTAACGGCATTGCAACCGGGTCCTTATGATGTGACTGCGCAGGCTGCGAGCTTTAAGCCGACCACTAAGCGTATTCAGATTACCGTCGGATCGAAAGTGACAGCAGACTTGCAGCTCGGTTTGTCTGAAGTTGCAGGCACCGTCAATGTGACCTCGGTGGGCGGCGTCGAAGTGAACACGACATCCCAGGAGTTATCAAATGTCGTAAACGGAACACAGATTCGTCAACTACCTACGCTCACTCGTAATCCATATGATTTAGTTGGTCTTTCAAATAATGTGGCAACTGACGATCCGGGGATACCGGTTCCGGGTGCGACAGGCGCAGCAAGTCGTGGTGCAGGTTATGCTATTAACGGTCAGCGCGCTGCGAGCACTGACATTCTTCTCGATGGTGTAGATAACACTGACCTCTATTACTCAGCCGTCGGTCAGAAAGTACCGCTTGATGCCGTAAGCGAATTTCGTGTGGTAACGAGTAACTTCTCTGCCGAATATGGGCGTGCTTCAGGTGGTGTCATCAATGTTGGAACTCGCGCTGGGACCAAGGATTTTCACGGCTCAGCTTACGAGTTCAATCGAATATCACGCCTTGCGTCCAACGGCTTTTACAATAACGCGAATGGAGTCGAGCGTGGTGTGTTTACTCGCAACCAGTTTGGGTACACGATCGGCGGACCAATCCCACGCACGAAAAAACTCTTCTTTTTCAACAGCACCGAATGGACCCGCGTCCGAAGTGCAGGAGATCTCCTTGCGGTAGTGCCGACGCAGCAACTGCTCACTGCTTCGAACGCGAATACGCAAGCGTTCTTTAACCAGGCTACACTTAAAGCTTTACCCACCGGTACGGTTTACACGGTCGGCGACGTGGCGAATATTCTTAATGTGCCTGCCAGTGGCAACGCATTCACCGCATTGCCCGCGTCTCTTCCTGCATTCCAGTTAGTCCGATTCACGGAGCCGACAGACTTAGGTGGGGGATTTCCGCAGAATAGATATTCGACAGTAACTCGTGTTGACTACAACATGAGCAGCAAGACATTTCTTTACGGACGCTGGGCGCGCGAGAATGAGGATGACCTTATTGGTACTACGGCCTGGAGTCCCTACGCCGGCTTTGATACCCCAAACACTATTCGCAACAATAGCTTCCTGGTTTCGCTGACCCATACCTTCAGTGCAAAGTTTGTCTCAGAGACAAAATTAGCTCTCAACCGCTTGCACTCAGAAGCTCCATATGGCGACCAGCCGATTCAGCCAACTCTCTTTATGTTTCCCGGCGCTACAGGCACGATCGGCGGAGCCTCGATAGCTTTCCCAGGCTATTGGCCTTACAACGGTGGTAACTCTCCGATGGGCTTTGGTGGGCCACAAAACGTCGGCCAGATTTACGAGGACTTAGGCTACACGCGAGGTCATCATCAGTTTAAGTTTGGCGGCGTCATCTACTACATTCAGGATAACCGCTTCTTCGGTGCATATCAGAACGCGGTGGAAAGTTTGTCTGCAGTTCAGGGCAACTACGGTATTGCATTAAACAGTTTGGTCAATGGAACTATCGGACAGTTCCAGGCAGCGGTATATCCGCAGGGACACTTTCCGGGTGAGACGGTCAGTCTTCCAGTTGGACCGCCAGACTTCACTCGAAGCAATCGATATAACGAGTGGGCTTCGTATATAAACGACTCGTGGCGTATTCGACCGCGATTCACTTTGAATCTGGGTGTCCGATACGAGTATTACGGAGTTCAACATAACAAGAATCCGAACCTCGATTCTAATTTCTATTTCGGTACAGGAAACACCTTGCAAGAGCGCATTGCCAACGGCAACGCTCAGGTCGCGCCAAACAGTCCCGTGGGCGGACTATGGAAGCCTGACAAAAACAACTTTGCTCCACGATTGGGATTTGCCTGGGACATACGTGGTGATGGAAGGATGAGTTTGCGCGGAGGCTACGGAATGGCCTATGAGCGTAACTTTGGCAATGTCACTTTCAACGTTATTCAGAACCCACCGAACTATCTGGTGCTGTCTCTGACCGCTCCCGGAGACATTCCCGTCTTACCGATAACGACGAGCAACTTCGGACCCCTGTCGGGAAACACTCCTCCGACGAAGACGATACCGAAGGGCAGTCTGCGCCATGTGCGCGAGGATATCGTAAACGCATACGCACACTTCTACAGCCTATCGTTTGAGAAGGAGATGGGAGCTAACAATCTGTTTTCCGTTGCCTATTCAGGCTCGGCGGGCAGAAAGCTCTACACGATTGATGGTTACAATCTTCTCGGCTCGGGAGCAGTTTATCTCGGACTTGCGAATCCCTTAGCACGTCTCAATCAGCAGTACACGGGCATCAATGGCCGTGGTAATGACGGTTACTCAAATTACAATTCAGTGAGCGTTTCGTTTGACGGCAATAACTTCCGTCATACGGGATTACAATTTACGACTCGCTACACTTACGCGGTCAATAAAGACAATCTCAGCACGACCTTCAGTGAATCAAACATGAATTACAATTTGGGAGTGACGAATCCATTCGATCCGAGCATTGATTATGGCTACTCGGATTTGGATGTTCGGCACCGGTTCATAGGTAGTGTTATCTGGGACATTCCGATCGCCAAACAATCCCATGGTTTGGCCCGCACATTATTGGGTGGGTGGCAGTTGACGAGCATCATCAATGCTCGGACGGGCACACCTTTTACTATCTATGACAGCACAAATTCCGTTACCAATCTTGTGCGTCTGGTGCCCGATGGCCCGGTCACTGTCCATGTCGCTCCTGATCCTACACAGGCCGCTACGTTCAGCTACATAGATTTGGCAGGCCAGCCGTTAGGGACGTTCCTTAACCCTTTGTGTGGTTGTGCTGACTTTGGCCCATATCCAAACAACATGACCAAGAGGAACCAGTTCCGTGGTCCTAACTACTGGAATGTGGATGCTGGAATTTATAAGAACATCAAGTTGGGCGAGCGCTATAGTCTCCAGTTCCGTGGTGAATTATTCAACGCCTTCAACCACGCCAACCTCTACATCTCGCCAGGCACTCTTGATGCCTCTGGTGGTGCTGTTACAGCGACAATGGGTCAGACCCAAAACGGTAATCTCGAACGTCGCAACGTGCAGTTAGCCATTAAATTCACTTTCTAACTTGCGACCATCAAAAATGGTGTTTTCCGGGGAGTCGTCTCGACTCCCCGCTTCTCTTTAACGATCAAGGTTGATATCTACCAGAAAGGAGAACCAATGAAGACCCTCCGCAAATGCAATTTTATTCCGCGCGCATCTTCTCTGTTCTGCGTCTTATTCTTAATGGGTGTTTCAGCGAATGCGATCCACGCCCAATCCGGCGATGGCATAACAGACATGAGCATTCCGAGTGGGGGCAAAAACACCCTTCAGGGGCACATCTATTATCCATCGGGCCATCCCGTCGACAGACGTCTTAGGGTTGAGGTAACAAGTGTGCAAACCGGCTCATTCTCAACACTAACATCCGATAATGGAGCTTTCTCGATTTATCGGTTGGGGGACGGTACATACAACCTGACCATCGATGCTGGTCCAGATTATGAACCTGTTACCGAATCGATACCGTTGGATAGCGGGGACAAAAACGCTAAAGTCGGTCAGACAATAACTCTTCAAATCCAGCTTAAGCCCAGATCCTCGACAGCGCGGCCGTTAGTTAATAACGCCGAACTTTCCGGTGTTCCACCTGCCGCACGCGAACTCTACACGCAGGCAATGAGTCTTGCACTGGCGCGTGACCACAAGGGAGCTATCGAGAAGTTGGAAAAGGCAGTTTCGATTTACCATGATTTCGCGCTCGCCCTAAACGAATTGGGCGCCCAGTACATTCAAACGAATCACCTGGACAAGGCGACGCAGGTGCTTGATTCCGCACTCAAGATCGCTCCGGACGCTTTCCTTCCCCACCTCAACTATGGGTATGTCCTCTTGCTGCAAAAGAAATATGCGGAAGCGGAAGTGGAACTTCATCGTGCGACCGATAAGAATGACAAGTCAGCGCTCGCTCATCTGTACAGGGCAAGAGCGTTGATTAGACTACAAGGCGACGATGAAGCCGAAAAGGAACTTAAACGTGCCATTGCCATCGGAGGGGATGAAGCTAATCTGGCGCACAGGTACCTTGGAGCGCTTTACATGCAGCGGCACGACAATACACAGGCGATTAGTGAGTTGGAAACGTACCTGCGATTAACACCAAAGGCTGAGGACGCAAATCAAATTCGTGAAATCATTAAAGAGCTGCGTGTTACTTCGAAGAGTAATTGATCGAGTCGAGTGACAGCTTTTACGGACCCGCTATTCGCTGCTGATCATCGCGCTATTGATAACGGCGACATCGTTGATATTGAATCCGCGCTCCAGTACCAACTGGGTACCACCGGGTGACCAGGCAAAACGAAAGATCTGATCGGATGTGAAGCTCGTCAATTGTCGTGGCGGGTCGCCATTCAAAGATTGACTCCAGATGTTCGACACGTTCTCCTGTGTTCGGACGTACGTAAGTGATCGACCGTCGGGTGACCACTTCACTCCGGCTCCAATAAAAATACCAGTGGAAATGTCGAAAGCCTTTATTGGACCACCACCTGTTATTGGAAAAACTCCCATCCTGAATTTTGACCCAGGATTGTCTCTATAATAACCGGCAATAAGTTTGCCATCAGGAGAGATGTTCGGCCAGACCACACCTTTTTCGGTGAGTTGTGCCGGGGTTCCACCATCGCTCGAAACTTTCCACAGGCTGGCCTGGTTCTCATCGATGGAAACGAAGATCACCGTTTTGCCATCAGGTGTTAGTGTCGGGTACGTTCCGTTCAGCTGTGATGTCAGTTGCTTTGAATTATTCCCGTGACCGTCCATTCGCCAGATTTCGGGAGAGCCCGTGCGACGGGATACAAATACAATCGAACCGTCTGGACCGGCAGTAGGCTTAAAGTTCACGCTTGCATCTGGTGTTAATTGGGTCTGATTGGTTCCGTCTGATTGCATGGTCCAGATAGCGATGTGATCGCCAGCGGTCGAGCCGTATAGAATCTGATCGGGAGTAGGCCAGGAGATTCCCATCATCTCGCCGGTTTTGTCCCCGGAACCGTAAGTAATTTGCGTTGCCGCTCCCGATTTAGTATTGACCACCCACATATGAGCAATTCGATCGGAAAGTACTGCACTGATGGTTCTACGATCTGAGGTCACACTTACAAAATGATAGCTGTTCAAATCATTAGTAATCATTCGAGCCTGTCCGCCTGGACAAAGCACTTCCCACACCTGCATCGATACTGTGGATGTTGTCTGGTCCCATGCGTCAACGATTACAGCACCGCCATCAGAAAGCCACGCGATCTGCCCAATTGAGTCCCATCGGTGGTCAGTGAGGATTTTTTCTTTTCCAGTAGCGACTTCGATCGAAACAAGTGTCTGGTTGGTCCTGTTAGGATCGCCGGTTCTGAAGGCGCAAACGATGGACTTGCCATCCGGTGACCATGCCGGACCATCTCCGACAAATGACCCATCGTGCAAATGCCTTGCGGCCTCTCGTTGTTGACTTCCATCAGAGTTGGCAATGATTAATTGACTCTCACCCGGTGCATCGTTGTAGCGCAGAAACGCGATCTGATTGTGGTCGGGGGAAAACGTTATATTGCTGTCAACATTCTCAACCACCTGCCTGGCGATGCCGCCGAGAACTGGTACTGCATAGAGAACACCGAACGGGCTGTTATCGTCGTAGCACACGTAATATAGGAATGTGCTATCCGGAGAGAACGAAATGCCCGCGTATTTTGTTGCTGCAGCGCTTACTAGCTGTACGGCATTTGTGGCACTTACCTGCCTAATCCAAAGGCTCTCTTTGGGACCATCAGTTTCAGCATAGGCGATGTACTTGCCGTCCGGAGAAATCCCTGCACCAGTCACTCTTCCACTGCTTGTTAGTCTGGTAATCCGCGGTGGCTTCATTGTGCTGTCTTGAGTTGATTTCGTAGTTGGCAACATTCGCATTGCGAATACGGCCGAACCGACAATGCATACGGCGATGAAACCGGTTAAGAGATTTCGTCGAATCATGCTTTTGCGGGTCAAGCTTCGTGAGGCCAACAGGCCGGAGGACTGCTGGGGATTGGAATCCTGCGCTTCATCGAACGGAGAATCATCTGAACATTCCTCAGTCACAACTTGCGTGCGAGTAACCTTCTCAAAGAGTAGCGTTTGAGACCGGGGTAATTCGATCACATCCACCCCGAACCTATAGCCATGCTTAGGTACGGTTTCAATGTACTGTTGGCTTTCCTTGTTTTGACCGAGGACTCTACGGAGAGTGAAAATATTTTGCGCGAGTGTAGCCTCCTCTACAAAACTATCCGGCCACACTTCTTTCAGCAGGTCTTCTTTTTCGACAACCGCGCCGCCTCGTGTAACAAGAGCAACGAGAGTGTCGAAAGCCTTTGGGGTGAGCGGCACAGGAGCACCATCTCGCTTCAAAATGCGTGTGGCTGTATCGAGTTGAAAGTCACCGAACCGATACGAACTGCTTGTCGCTGGAGCCGCCATCTCTTTCAAATCCTCATTTAAAAAGCTTCAAGTCACAATTTACTTCAAATTTAAAAAGGCCTTAAAGATTCGAGATGCCAACGCAGATTAAGGTCGTGTTGTGGGAAATGGGCTTCGGTTGATCAGAGGCAACACATGAGTCAATGAGCGGTCGGGGCACCGTTTCCCGCATCCCAGGGTTCAGAGCGAAGTGCGCGACCGTAGCTATAAAGATACGAGCTTAAGACAATAAAGTTGCCTGACACAGGAAGTTTTCACGCTTGAAACTATTTGCGGCCAGAAGTGAATGAGACTTTTGGTTTTTTCTCCAAGATGATGGAAAACTGTACTTTCAATTGTCATCGCGGGCCGCCGAATTCAAATTTTTGAGAATGAAAAGATATTGAGGAGCATTTGATCGAGAATTAAGAACGTTTGAAATTCAATTTCGCATTATGAATCCATTGCCGCGATTCAAATACGTGGCAGACATTTTGGAGGGGGTGGGAGTCTTAGCTTGTTATTAGAACCATCATTATCAACATTTCCGTCGAATCGTCCGGTCGAAGAGGTTACGACACCGCCTGATTCAGAGCTGGCTCAACAAGCTGCAATAGGGCTTCGGCTTGAACTCTTGCAAAACATTGTGACATTGTTAACTGGCGAGTTGCAGAAGCTCAGGAAAAATTCAGGTTTTGCTGAGAGCTCTGGCAGTCTTGATTTTCCCGTTCGCATGGCGGAGGAGGTAGCTCACTACGAATGCCAATTAATCCTCGAGGCTTTGAAAGCAACTGGAAATCGCCAGAACCGAGCTGCCAAATTGCTTGGCATAAAATACACCACTCTGAATTCCAAAATTCGAAAATACAAATTGACCGATTGAGCCGCTACCGGCATGGTCGTTTAGATGATCAGTCAACGGAATACTGATTCACTAAGGAGGACAGCGTGCGTTACGGCTTAACTCTTTTGATTATTGTTTTCAGTTTGACTGCCTTTCAAAGACAGGAGTTGACTTCGGCAGAAGAATACTCGCAGAGAGGAATCGCGCGTTTTGAAAAAGCCGACCTTGATGGCGCGATCGCTGATTTCACCAAAGCGATTGAAATGAATGGCAAAGACAAAGCGTTCTGTTACTACTTCCGTGGCATGGCTTATTACCAGAAAGGTAATTCCAATCAGGCGATCGAAGATTTAGGCAAAGCCATCGAGATCAAACCCGATCCGCGATTCCTTGATGATCGCGGGAACCTCCTTGCCAAACATGGCGAACTGGATCGAGCGCTCACTGACCTCAACAAGGCCATCGAGATTGCGCCACAATATGCGAAAGCTTATGGCGATCGAGGTCTCATCAGACTTCTACGGGACGAGATATCGGATGCGGAATTGGATTTCAGAAAATGCTTCGAGATTGATAGTGCACTTGAGCCTCAATTCAAGGCAGCCGCAAATCAAATAAAGCAGCGCGCGATTTCTCATTATCTGCACGAGAAGCCAGCGGGCGCCGAGATCACAAAATTTAGTTGGACAGAAACACCCTCGAGAACTCTGGTTCCTTCAGAAGTTCCTATCAGCGTCAGCACATCCCCAGTAAGTGCAACTGGCACGCGGGTGTTAGCGGACCCGAATGCCAAAGGTGAATCTGGTTCTGGTGTCACACCAACTCCGTCGAGCGTAACTGCATTTCCCTCCCAGACTGCCTCCGATACTAGCCATGATTCCATCGCCTACAAGTTCATGATTGGCATAAAGAATACAGGTGACAAAACAATCGCCGCTGTTAAGTGGGCATACTTTTTCGAAGCTAAAGACCCGGCTCGCGAGGGTCTGGCTTACCTATTCACGACGCGCACAAATATATCGCCAGGAAAAGAAAAGACCCTGAACGACTCTCTTCCCGTAGTTCCTGGCAAAGGACTTGCGATCAAGTTGCCCGCGAAGCGTAATCAAGCGCTGTTCAATGAACGAGTGGCAATACTTCGACTGGATTACTCGGACGGAACTTCGTGGCAAAGTGTCGCGGACACGCGTAGTTCGCCGTCAACTTCTTCTCACTGAACAAACCGGAGTGATGGAATTGCATCCGATCATACTCCGTCCCGCCATAGATTCGTCGACTGCGACTTTGTCAGACTCCCATTTGCTTCACACGTGAATCTCGGTTTTCGTCGGAACGATGTGAGTGCCTTGTAAGTTTTCTCGATTCAGCCCGACAAATGAGAGTAAACAGGCACGCCACGCAGCTTAAAGCAGTGCGTGGCGGGTCGAACCGGCGCCTTTGATTGAGACGGGTAAGCAGGAAGATTTTCTTGGAGGCGACTCGCAGCAGGCATGGCTCAAGCACGAGCTTATGGCTGCGTTTCGCCTTTGTTTTAGACCAAAAAATAAATCAAAGCGGCGACGACGAGAGCAATCACTATTAGGGCTGGCATAAAACGAAACCAGATGAATCGTTCGATCATGTCTTCGGCTTCGATATTGCACGCACACCGCGGACAGCCGCGCGCCGTTTGCTCAAGCACGTTGCCACAATCTCGACAGGTTTTTGTGGTCATTGGCATTAGTTTGGAAGGTCACCCGGTGATTTTGCTGTGGACCGGCGTATACACTACTCTACCGGGCCAACAAGTTTAGATAGTATGAATGCGTCAGAGGGTAAGTTTCCCGATCAATCTCCCGACCCTGGTCGCTGGCTGGACGACCACGGCGATTACCTTTTCAAGGGTGCGGTCTTTCGACTGCGCGACAATTCTATAGCCGAAGACGCTGTGCAAGAGACCTTTCTCGCGGCGCTCAAGGCCTACAAGGAATTCGAAGGGCGCGCTTCCGAGCGAACCTGGCTTGTTGGGATTCTAAAGCACAAGATCGTCGATCATTTTCGGCGCTCTGTTCGTGAGGCTCCACTGGGCGATGAGTCTGACGAAGGTCCGGAACACCGCGAATTCTTTGAGAGACCCGAACCCTGGCAAGGTCATTGGAATAACGATTACGCGCCAAATGAGTGGCACGCAACACCAGCCGAGCTGATCGAGCGCAACGACTTCTGGAAAATATTTAACGACTGCCTCTCGCCATTGCCCGAACGCACCGCCAGCGCTTTTACGCTGCGTGAAGTCGACGGTCTGAAGAGCGAGGAGATATGCGATATCTTGAGCATTAGAGTAAACAATCTTTGGGTTATGCTACACCGGGCTCGGCTCCATTTGCGCAATTGTCTTGAGCTAAACTGGTTTCGACGCGAGCAGTGACATGGCATTGAAAGTCTACGACAAACTGAAGCACTCAATTCGATACCGGCTCCTTCGAACCCTGCCTACCTGTCAGCAGACTGTCGAAACGATCTCACAATCCATGGAACGGTCGCTGAGCCTGCAAGAACGAATTAAACTCAAGCTCCATCTTTGGATCTGCGCGTGGTGCCAATGGTACATGGAGCATCTGCAAATCATCCGCGAAACGGCTCGCGCCAAAGGCGATGAATTGCCCGAGTACACGTCGGGCGGTCTTTCGAACGAAGCACGGGAACGGATTCGCCGCAATCTCACCAAACAGAACTAAACAACAACACGTGTAAGGTTCGCTTCACCTCTTCCGACAACTGGGTTAGGGGAGCGGTTGTCGTCGGCCTGAATGGAGCTGCCGGGGCTCGGCTCTGCGGGCCACGATGACCGTTTTTAAAGAAGAGAAGAGTGAACAACCATAACCACGATCATCAACACGCACCCAACCGGTTTGCGGTCATTCCTACGCCGGTAAGGCTCAGTGCAAACACAGAATACACGGGCAAGGGCGTCACCATAGCGTTTCTTGATTCGGGGTTCTATCCACATCCGGATCTCGTGACACCTTTGAATCGTGTCGTCGCTTACGAAGATCTGGTCGAACAGCGATGCAATTCGTTTTCTACTGGTGCAATCGATTCATGGCAATGGCATGGAACACAAACGTCGGTTGCGGCTGCCGGTAGTGGGCAGCTCAGTAACGGTGTGTATCGAGGGTTGGCGCACGAAGCGGAACTCGTGTTGGTGAAGGTAAGTGAACGCGGTCGCATAACTGAAAAAACATCGCTAAAGGCATTCAATGGCCCGGACTCTTCGAATACAAATTCTTCGTCGACGGCCAGCGATGGATTGAAGATCCGAGCAACGGGATGAAAGCGCCTGACGATTATGGCAGCTTAAATTCAGTTCTTATGATCAATTGAAACAAAGTGGAAACGTTTGTAAGGATCAGAAAAGTATTCAGACGATGGCTGCTGCGATCGCTTCAACCGTGCGAGAACATGGTGCCACTGATGTCCGAGTCGATAGATCGCTCACTCGGTCCTGGGGAGTGGTTACGGCTCAGACTACATCTGTTCGTTTGCGCATGGTGTTCGCGTTATTTGAAACAGATCAAATTCATAAGGCAGCTTCTTCGTGAAGAAATGCCTGACCATAGAAGCGGCGCCTCCGCTCTTTTGCTTCATGCTGATGCCCGCGAACGCATCAGCAAATCGATCCTTGAGAAGCAAAGACAAACCACCCCGTCGAACAGAAGCATCGATCATTCAAGACACGAAAGCTCTTCAGTCGGAGCGCGGCCGTCCTCGGCCGCCCCCATCCAATAGAAGCTACTTGCCGGCCACGACCCACCAACGCATCACTGTTTCACCAGCATAGGTGGGCGAATCGGACGGTTCTGTTCGACGGGGGCGGCCGAGGACGACCGCGCTCCGACTGAAGAGCTTTCGTGTTTTGAACGATGATTCTTCTGTTCGACGGGGGCGGATGAGGCGGATGCTCATCACCAAACCATTCAAAGCTCACAACGCCTGTAAGGAATTACAACAAACAGCGACTACCTCATAGATAGTTTTCGAGCGACATGCATATGGAACTAGCAAATCAAAACAGCATCAGTGCATTCGACATCTTGCGTCAGCGAATCAACACGCCAGCTATCTTGATGACAACTGGAACATCGCAAAGTTCGATTCAATGGCCTACTCGGATGGTAGAAGCATTCAAAAAACATTGGCCCGAATATTTAATGGAAGCGGCCGAACTCGGTCTGTTCATGTTCTCCGCATGTGCCTTTACGGTGTTGTTATTCCACCCATCATCGCCTGTGGCTCAAACAATTCACGATGGTGTGTTTCGGCGATTACTGATGGGAACGGCGATGGGTTCTACGGCAATTGCGATCATCTTTTCACCCCTGGGGCAGAGATCTGGAGCGCACTTCAACCCGTCGGTGACCTGGACGTTTTTTCGGCTTGGCAAAATAGAAGCGTGCGATGCAGCCTTCTACACACTGTTTCAATTCGCTGGCGGTATTGCCGGCGTGGTCCTCGCATCGCTCGCGTTTCACCGACTGGTGGCTCATCAGTCAGTCAATTATGCCGTAACACTCCCTGGATCGAATGGTCCAATCATCGCCTTGTTAGCCGAGACCATAATTTCTTTCATTCTGATGTCGGTGGTCCTGATCGTCTCCAACACGAAACGACTAGCGCCGTGGACAGGCGTCTTCGCAGGTGCTCTCGTCGCAACGTACATAACAATTGAATCGCCAATCTCAGGCATGAGTATGAACCCGGCAAGGACCTTAAGTTCCGCGGTTGGCGCACAGGTCTGGATGTCGCTCTGGATTTATTTCGTCGCGCCACCTTTAGGAATGTTACTGGCCGCCGAGGTTTACCGCCGGCTGAACACCGGGCGCGCAGTTGCCTGCGCAAAGCTTCATCACCAGAACAACCACCGTTGCATCTTTCGATGCAACTTCGAAACTAAAAAATAGAGGAGAATCGAGATCATGAAACGTCGAGAGTTTGCAATTGGTCTGGCACTGCTGACTGTTTGTTACTTAACACAGTTCACGGTCGCAACTGCAACGCGAAAAACCGAACCAACCAGGTTCACGGTTCGCGTTGAAAACATTTCCTACCCGGAAGGGATGACAGCTTCGAACGGCCAGAAATTCCCGTTTGCGTTATCACCCGGCATGTTCGTCTTGAGCGAGAAGAGTGCGCCGCTTTTCAGTGAAGGAAAACCTGCGCGCAAAAACGGTCTTGAGATGCAGGCAGAGGATGGAGACCCGTCGGGCTTGGTCGCATCGCTGGTGGCTATGCACCATAGTTCGATGCTTCATGGCGTCTTCAATACACCTGTTGGAGCAATGGGTGCTGGCCCAATCCGTCCGGGTGATTCATACGAGTTTACCGTTACCGCAGCACCCGGAATGAAACTGTTCATGACGCAAATGTTTGGACAGTCGAATGACTGGTTTTATGCGCCTGGGGCTAACGGCATCGCTCTTTTCGACGCCAAAGGTAAACCGCTTGGTGGTGACATCACAGATCAATTCGTACTGTGGGACGCCGGGACCGAAAAAGATGAAGAGATCGGTATTGGTCCAAACCAGGGACCACGTCAGAAGGACCCAAACACAGGCGAGGATGAGCATGGGGTGGTACACAGAGTCGGCGACCAGCGGTGGACGGGAAAGAACAAGGAGTTCTTTCGCGTCACGATTACGCCAGAAGCGGGAATGTGAGCCCGATGGAGCGCGGTCAATGTTCGAAGGAAAGGAGATGAGCGAAATGAGCACGCAAAGACTGGCTATTATGTTTGTCGTATTCCTAGCGACTGCCGCGTCATCATTTTATGTCGGTTTGTCTGGAACTCTCACTCGCCCCGAGACCAACAAGACCAGTGCCGATGTTCCTGGTGGTAAACCGGAAGCGGTCATTGATCTAGCAACTGATAACGGAATCGGTACAGTCAAAGGCGAGTGGCGCTACAGCGACACAAGAATTATCGAGACGGATTTTCGAGCACCAGGCACTGACAGCCAACCCACAGGTGCACCAGTCAAAACATTCGACTACACACCACATGCGGGCGGCGCAAACTTCGACGATTCGAAGTGGGAAGTTATTAGCCCGACAACTCTGGATCAGCGGCGCGGCAATGGGCGGCTGGGGTTTAACTGGTATCGCCTCAAGTTGACGATCCCAGATCACATCGGCGATTTCGATCCCAGCGGATCAACGGCAGTCTTTGAAACTTCTCTGGACGACTATGCTGAAATTTGGGTAGACGGCGAGCTGTCGCGCGCGCCTGGCCAATCAGGCGGGTCCGTAATTGCCGGTTGGAACGCTGAGAATCATTTAGTCGTAGGCCGCAATGTCAGACCGGGTCAACAGATTCAACTCGCAGTCTTCGGCGTCAATGGTCCACTATCAAATCCCCCAACCAATTTTATCTACATCCGTTACGCACGACTCGCATTCTATAAGACTGAACCTGGCCCTATATCGCTGACGCCAAGCGAAGTGAATGTTGAGGTAGTCCGAAATGATGCCGCGATGGATCAGATCGTTGGACCTAACCCAAAGGTCTTTAAGCTAGCCGAAGGATTTAAATTCACCGAAGGTCCGATTTGGATTGATAAAGATGGTGGTTACTTGCTCTTTAGCGATCCGAACGCCAACACGATCTACAAGTACATACCTAAAGGAAATCAAGACGGTAAGCTCGAAGTGTTTCGCACACCAAGCGGGTATTCCGGCGCCGACATCGCGGACTATGGTCAGCCTGGCTCAAATGGACTGACTGTCGATCCGCAAGGACGTCTGACGATCAATCAACACGGGAATCATCGAGTGGTGCGAGACGAAGCTGAAGGGACCCAAACCGTGCTCGCTGACAGCTATCAGGGCAAGCGGCTGAACAGTCCGAATGATCTTGTTTATCGATCCGATGGCACACTCTTCTTTACCGATCCGCCGTTTGGATTTCCAAAGTTCTTCAATGATCCACGCAAACAGCTCTCTTTCAGTGGTGTGTATTCAATTTCCAAGGGAATGCTGCGACTCGTAAGTAAGGACTTTACTGGACCAAACGGAATTGCATTGTCGCCGGATGAAAAATATCTGTACGTTGGGAACTGGCCGCGGTCACTAACAGGTCAGGCATTGCGGAAAGAAGATGAGCCCGCAAGTGACATCGGAGACAAGCACAAAGCGATTATGCGCTACGAAGTTGAGCGCGACGGAACTCTAAAGAATGGAAAACTTTTTTTTGACTTTACCAGTGCAACTGGTGAAGACGGTCTTGACGGAATTAAAGTCGATCAAACTGGCAATCTTTATGTGTCTGGTCCCGGTGGATTGTGGGTCATCTCAGCGGAGGGAAAACATCTCGGGACCATCGTTACGCCACGTCACGTGCACAACATGGCGTGGGGTGATGCTGATGGCAAGACGTTGTACCTTTGTGCTCGCTCCGGCTTGTATCGCATCCGTCTGAACATTGCCGGGGTGCGCCCTTCATGAGTTTTGGTGTATTTCGTGGATCCGTCTTATCGCATAAGAACAGCAACACCCACGAAATCAAACATTTCACTCGTGAGCCGGTAAGAAAAGCCTGGGCTTCAAGGTATGAACAACATTGACGAAGTAGTTCACAAAATCCTCGAACGGCGAGCGAATATTCCGACCACTCGCTGTCTGCTCGTTGGCGTCAGCGGCATCGACGGATGCGGCAAGGGATATGTCGCCAGGCAGCTGGAAGCACGTCTCGCGCTACATGGAATTATTCCCGCAATCGTGAATGTAGACGGATGGCTAAACCTGCCGGAAAGAAGATTCAACCAAAGCGATCCGGCGGAGAATTTCTATGAAAATGCGATCCGTTTTGATCAATTCTTCACTCAACTCGTAATACCACTGAGGGATCGACGTCATGTTCATTTGGTAGCCGATTTTACGGAAGAAACTGCGTCACAATACCGCAAGCATACGTACGACTTTAAAGATGTAAGCGTGATCCTGGTCGAAGGAATCTTTCTGTTCAAGCGCGAATACAGAACGCATTTCGATTTGGCAATTTGGGTCGACTGCTCGTTTCCCACGGCGCTTGCTCGCGCCATCGATCGTGCGCAGGAAGGACTCTCAGCCGCAAAAACAATTGCGGCTTACGAAACCATCTACTTCCCGGCCCAAAGAATTCATTTGAATCACGACAATCCTCGCGAGAGTGCTGATCTGGTCTTCGAAAACGATTCTTTCCATAGCGCTGCGCGGGCTTTTCCTTCGCGGTCACAACGTTGGCTTTGGCGTGAGAGTGCGAGAGTTAATTAGCAGTCGTCTCGCTCAACCTGCACCACAGGTGTGTTCTCTCCTCCATTTCTTCATACAGTGGCACGAGCTTTCTCTTCGAAGGGTCTCAGCGTCTTGTAGATGAAATCATGAGTGGGAACGTCCACGTTGCTTTCCTGTGCCATTCGTACGACTGCTCCAGTTTGTGACTCAAGTTCAGAAGGTTTTCCGGCGGCGATGTCGCGTTGCATTGAACTGGTGGCATCTTCTGGTAAACCATCCACCGCAGCCATCACGTTAGCAACTGGGTCCGGCGGTAGGTTGATGGCGCGTGCATGGGCCAGTTCGTAAATCTCCTGCATCGAGGCCAACATTTGCGCGCGCCATTTAGGATCCGAGCGAAGAACTCCAGCCGGCGCGTTTGCGACTGCACCAACGCCACTGAATGAAGCAATGAAAAGAAACTTCATCCAAAGCGCTGCTTCGATGTCAGTGGCGATCGTTATTTCTAAGTCCGCTCTTCTGAACAGCTCGTAGATGCTCACAATGCGGTCGGTCCGACGATTGTCGACTTCTCCGATGATAAGCGACGGCGTAAACCCAGCATGGCGAATGTGGCCGGGCTCGACGACAAAACTGACGATCCGGCAAAGCCCTCCGATAACGCGTTCGGCGCCGAGCTCCGCAACAAGCTGCGACACCGCGTCGACTCCATTTTGTAACGGAATGACGGTCGTGTTTGCGCCAACCAGCGGCTTCATCGTGCGTGCGGCCTCCGGCACTTGCCATGCTTTAACACCAACAATCACGAGATCGACCTGGGCCACTTCATTGGTATCATCCGTGGCTTTAGCGGGATAAATCGTAAAATTGCCAGTCGGACTGTCCACCTTTAGCCCGCTGGCAACGATGGCCCGCAAATGTGCGCCGCGACCAATAAAAGTGACGTCCTCTCCGGCGTGCGCCAGCCTACCGCCGAAGTACCCACCGACACCACCCGTTCCGAAAACAGCTATTCGCATAACCCAATGATACTGGCCCAACAGTGGAATGCTTGACGCTCTTAATACACGAGTCGTAGCATTGCGACTATCTAGTCGAGTCCGCTCCGGACTTCTCCCATAGGAGTGAACCCAATGACTTACATTCGCGAAGCCCCATTTAATGAAACAGACTTCCCGACGCTCAAGTTAATCAAAGAAGACTACGGTTTCATACCCAACTTCTTTAAGGCTCAAACGGCACGCCCTGATCTAATCGATGCCGAAGTGCAGCTTGTCGAGGCCACTCTAATCAAGGAAGGCGCACTTGCCCGCGAGCTAAAGGAGTACATTTTCCTGGTCTGCTCGGCCGCCAATCTGAGCACTTATTGTGTAACTGCACACTGCGAGATCATTCGCATGCTTAAGATCGAAGGACCAGAGCCGGAGCAGATCGCGCTCGATCATATGGCGACAGATCTGCCAATCGTTGATAAGGCGCTTCTTAACTTCAGCCTGAGACTCAACAATCACCCACTGAAGATCACTCAAGAGGATATCGACGATCTAAAGACCTACGGCTTTAACGATCAGCAGATCCTGGAAGCTGTCATGTGCGTTGGTCTGGCGAAATGGGCGAACTATATTGGCTTTGGTTTGGGTACGGTGCCCGATTATCAGATACGAATCGACTTGGAGAAAAGCAAAGCAATCGGCGTGTAACTGCAATTAAGACTTTGGTGCGTCCTTACTAGGTAACTCACACCCGGCACGAATACGGTCCATAACCTTAGTAACGAGTGGCTCAGCAATCGGTTCTGGGTAGTCAAACGATCCACTTTCAGTGACGATGCGCAGCGTCTTGCGTGTCGAATCGTAAAGCACCTGACACGTCTTGCAATGAGCAAGGTGAGTCTGAAGCTGCTCACGAATCTCGCTCGCTATGTCGTCGTCGAGAAGGTTTCCCAACTCGCTAATAAAATCCCGGCAACTAATCATGATTTACTTCCGCTGGCTTTCGTAAAGTACGGAACCATCGCCTCGCGCAGCATCAATCGACCTCGCAGAATTCTCGCTTTCACACCGGGGATGCTAAGGCCCAAAACTGCCGCTGCTTCCTCAGTCGAAAGTTCCTCCAAGTCCCGCAGCACTAACGCGACGCGATATTTTACCGGCAGCTTCATTACTTCCTTCTCGACAAGTCGCCTGAGCTCTTCCCGCGAATAGGATTCCTCCGGCGTATCCGTCCATGCCTGGATGTTTCGAGGTCTGAAATCTTCATTCTCTTCATCAAAGCTGTCAACCTCTTTCTGGCTTCGCAATCGTTGCAGGCCGGTGTTAATCGCGATTCGGACGAGCCAGGTTGAGAATCGTGAACGCCCTTCGAAATTCGGAAGGTGCTGAAATGCCTTCAAGAATGCGTCTTGTAATGCATCTTCAGCTTCCTCTGGAGTACCGAGAAAACCGAGTAAGCTGCGATAAACTCGACGGCCGTGCTTTCGAACCAGTTCTTCGAAGGCATCCGATTCCCCGTTGCGTACTCGCTCCACAATTTCAAAGTCCGGATCCTCAACCGGAAAACCGCCTTTGAACTCCGGCTCAAGTATTTGACGCTCTAGAGGCACCACGGGATTCACTTCTTTTAGAGGAAACGTGAGGCGTGGTTTGAAATCCGGTTCGGTACCCAAACCCATTTGTATGCAGTTCAGCAACTGAGTGAGTCCAACCATCAAAACCGCTTCCAGTATCTGTTCATCAGTAAACCCTGATTTGCGCAACGACTCAACATCGGAGTCAGTAAACGAATGTGGCTCAGAGGCGAGCCTACGAGCAAAGTTGAGCAACTGGACATCTGATGCCGGCAAATTTGCCTCGCGATGATCAATTGCAACCTGTTGAGACAGTTCAGGCTTTACACCCAGAAACTGTAACGTCTGACAATGCAGGGCCGGAAAGTACGAATTGTTATTCTCTGCTGAAACAGCCAGAAGAATGAATTCTTTCTGCACTCGGCTTAAGGCCCCTTTGGTGAAAAGCATCTGGTCCAGCAACTGAACCTGTGCGTCAACCAGATCGGGCCTGAGGAGTTGAGCGCGATATATTTTTGGCGTCAAGCCGAAGTTTCGCTTGAGTGCCGACAGGCTCTCGCTACTCAAAGCGGCATCCATCTCGGGCAAAAAGCCCATCGCCAAATCTCCGGTAACCACGGAATTCTTAACGCGCGCAGCATACTCCACTCGGCGAAACTCCCGCCAGAGCGATTGCCGCACGAAAATTCTGCATCCCGCTCGCAATGCTCGCGTCTAACAAGTCAGACAGTTCTCAATCACGGTTTTCCAGACATTTCGAAAGCTTCGCCAATGAACGTGAGGCATTGAAAATGACGATCGACAACAAGACGACACTGGATCCGGCGCGCTGGTTAGACGAATTCGGAAATTATCTTTACCGGTACGCGCTTATGCGCGTCTGTGATTCAGCCATAGCAGAGGACATCTTGCAAGAAACTCTGTTAGCGGCTTTCAGTTCCTCTCAAAGCCACGCCGGGCTTAGTTCCGAACGCACCTGGCTCGTCGGAATTATGAAACACAAAGTCCTCGATTACTTTCGACGCGTCGGGAGAATGACACAATTCCAGATGACCCCTGACGACGGGGAAAGCGAGTTCGAGAACGCTGGACCATGGCGGGGGCACTGGCGTGAAGATCAGGCACCATTGAGTTGGCCTGCTGATGCCGCCGCAGCGTTGGAATCGCGCGAGTTTTGGGAGACCTTCGATCGCTGCCTATCACAACTGCCACCACAAATCGCCATTGCTTTTACGCTCCGTGAGATCGATGGCCTGAATGCAAACGAGATTTGCCAAATTCTGCAGATTACCCCGAATAACCTGTGGGTAATCCTTCACCGGGGCCGTCTAAAACTAAGGCGGTTGCTCGAGGCTGAGTGGTTTCAGAAACACACTACGTCTACACCGGCTATTCAGACGCGCCCGGAATCCCATACCGCTGAAACTGCTTCTCAAACATACCTATCCTACAGAGCTGCCGCTGCCTGAAATCAGCTTGTAAGGATTTAACCGGATCCCCGACCAACAAGGTGGTTGCGAAATCTGAATAGGAGAATTTCAAATGTCTAACAAATTGAAGGTGGCATTACTTGTCCTGATTGTTGCTGGTTTTGGAGCCTGGTATGCATTCCGGCCAGAGCGCCTTTTCATCAACCAAAAAGTTAATGAGCAGTTTCCCACTGCGTCCGCGGCCAGCAATCAACTCGCTGCCGGACAGTTTCACAGCGCCGCACATGAAACCAAGGGCATGGCCACAGTGTTTCAGCTCGCCGACGGCAAGAAGACGCTCCGACTGACCAACTTTGAAACGTCTAACGGTCCCGACGTTCACGTCTACCTGGTTGCGGCTCAAGACGCAAAAGACAACGACACAGTTACGAAAGCCGGATTCGTGGATCTCGGTTCGCTGAAGGGGAATATCGGCGATCAGAATTATGAATTGCCAGCTAGTGCAGATCTGGCGACGTATCATGCAGTCACGATCTGGTGCAAACGATTCAGTGTGAACTTCGGCACGGCACCGTTGAACTCATCAATGCAATCGATGAACGTACGGTAACTCCACGAGGCGGAGATCATCATGACCAGCAACGATCACTACGACGTAATCATCATCGGTTCAGGCGCGGGTGGAGGCACGCTCGCTTACAAACTCGCGCCCTCGGGCAAGAAGATTCTTCTCCTCGAACGAGGCGATTACGTTCCGCGTGAAAAAGACAACTGGAGCACGCGCGCCGTAAATCTCGAAGCGAAATACAATACCAAAGAGGCGTGGCGCGACAGTGAAGGGAAGGAGTTGCACCCGCACACCAATTATTTCGTTGGTGGTAACACAAAGTTCTACGGCGCGGCACTCTTCCGTTTACGAAAGCAAGACTTTGGCGAGATTCGTCATCACGGCGGCATGTCGCCGGCCTGGCCCATCAGCTATGACGAACTGGAGCCTTATTACACTGAGGCCGAGCATCTTTATCACGTACACGGCAATCGGGGTGAGGATCCAACAGAAGCCTGGGCAAGCGCGCCTTACAAATATCCTGCCGTTAGTCACGAACAACGCATTCAGCATTTACACGACGATCTTGAACGCGCGGGACTCAGGCCATTTCATGTGCCCCTGGGGATTCGGCTCGACGAAAAGAACACGCGAAAAAGTTTATGTATCCGGTGCAATACCTGCGATGGACATCCATGTTTGATTGGAGCCAAATCAGACGCCCAAACGATCTGTGTCGATCCTGCTCTTGAACACGAGAATGTCTCGCTGGTCACAAATGCGAAGGTGATGCGTCTCGAGACCAATGGGAATGCTCGCGAAGTCAGCAAGGTGATCGTCGATCGCAACGGCGTACGCGAGGAGTACTCGGGTAACATCGTCGTCGTCTCGTGTGGCGCGGTCAATTCCGCCGCGTTGTTGTTGCGCTCGGCAAACGATAGTCATCCAAATGGACTTGCCAATGGATCGGATGTGGTTGGTCGTCACTACATGGGACATATCAACTCGGTATTGATGGCCCTCTCGAAGTGTCCGAATCCAACAATCTTTCAAAAGACACTTGCGATTAACGATTTCTATCTCGGTTCCAGAGACTGGGACTATCCAATGGGCCACATCTCGTTTGTAGGTAAGCTCGATGCCGACACGTTGAAGGCAGGAGCGCCTGCGGTAGCTCCCGGGTGGACGCTGGACTTGATGGCAAAGCATTCGCTGGACTTCTGGTTGACCTCCGAAGATCTACCGGATCCCGATAACCGCGTGACTGTCGATCGCGATGGCCAAATCCGCGTCAGTTACAAACTGAATAATGTCGAAGGTCACGATCGATTGAAGGCGCAGTTGCAGAAGGCGATGAAACAGACGAACTGCGACGTTCATGGGCATGAGTGTCATCAAGGTCTGTTTGCACGGAATTTGTATCTGGGCCAACGTCTGCCGCTGGCGGCAGTCGCGCACCAAAACGGCACCGTACGTTTCGGAAACGATCCAAAGACATCAGCGCTCGATCGCAACTGCAAGGCCCACGAGCTCGACAATCTCTACGTTGTTGATGCGAGCTTCTTTCCATCGAGCGGGGCGGTGAATCCGGCGCTCACGATCATGGCCAACGCGTTGCGCGTTGGCGATCACCTGATGGAGCGAATGAGATGAACCGGTTCAGAAACACCTTTCTCGGTTTACTGCTTGCGCTGGGCGTTATTACGGCCCAGTACCTGCCGACGGACGCGCGGGCTCTCAATAGCACGCGCGTCCCCCTCCTTCGATTCGTCGCAGACAAACCGGCGCCTGTTCCGCTGGTCGAGCAGGTCGGCGCAATCGGCATGACAGTTTCGGATATGGACACGTCAGTCGATTTTTATTCGCGGGTGCTGTCATTCGAGAAGGTTTCGGATGTTGAACTGACTGGCGAAGACTACGAACGACTAGAGGGTGTCTTTGGTTTGCGCATGCGCGTCGTGCGAATGCGTCTGGGTGATGAATTCATTGAGTTGACGGAATATCTCGCGCCGAAGGGCCGACCCGTTCCCGTTGATTCACGCAGCAACGATCGCTGGTTTCAGCATATCGCAATCATTACGAGCGATATGGATAAGGCTTACGCTCTACTACGGCAAAACAAAGTGGAACATGCTTCTACTGGTCCACAACGTCTGCCGGATTGGAATAAGAACGCGGGCGGGATTAAGGCTTTCTACTTCCGCGATCCTGACAAACACTGGCTCGAGATTCTGCAATTCCCTGAAGGCAAGGGTGATCAGAAGTGGCAGAAGAAAGACAGACTGTTCTTGGGAATAGATCACACCGCAATAGTGGTTAGTGATACGGAAGCTAGTCTGAAGTTTTATCGAGACGCACTTGGCCTACACATCGCAGGCATGAGCGAAAACTACGGCACAGAACAGGAGCACTTGAATAACGTCTTCGGCGCAAGGTTACGCATTACAAGTCTTCGAGCCGCCAGCGGGGGGCCGGGCATCGAATTTCTCGAGTACCTTGCGCCACGTGATGGGCGTCCTGCCCCTGCTGATGCACGTGCGTCGGATCTGTTTCACTGGCAAACCAGTCTTGTGGTTAACACAGCCGAAACTTTTGCGCAGCGATTGCTTGCCAAGAATTCTCGCTTTGTCTCACCAGGAGTAGTGTCGCTAAAGGATAAGGGTTTGGGATTCAGTAAGGGCTTGCTGGCAAGGGATCCTGACGGTCATGTGATGGCGCTGCTTGAAAAATGATTATGAGTAGTCGACCCCTCTTCATTCCGGTAATTCTTGGTACTGTGCGGAAAGGACGCGCGAGTGAAAACGTTGCGAAGTTCATTTTCGAACAAGTGGGTCAACGTGAAGGGGTCGAGTCAGAACTTGTCGACATCGGAGAATTGAAATTTCCCGGAGACGATGCGGGGGAGCAGATCAAGCATAGGGGATTCTGCGCCACGTGCGAACGCGCAGATGGATTGCTTTTGGTCGTGCCTGAATACAACCACGGCTATCCCGGCATGCTCAAACACGTGCTTGATTCCAATCTGAAGGAATACATCCACAAAGCCGTCGGCATCTGTGGTGTATCAGCAGGCGGCTTTGGCGGCACACGCGTGATTCAGTCATTGTTGCCGGTATTACGCGAACTCGGGCTCGTCACAATCTTTTGGGACGGAAACTTTTCAGGGGCGCAAGCGCTATTCGATGAAGCTGGAAATATCAAAGATCGCGACAGGCACGAAAAGCGAATCGACAAGTTCTTAGGCGAGTTGATTTGGATGAGCAAAGTGCTTCGGTTTGGAAGGCAAAACATTTCGATTTCATGAGCACAGATGAATCAGATTTCAGAAAAGGTCATTTGTATTGATTGCGGTGCGGAGATGAATCATCACGCTATGAAGATCGACTACAGCAGCGGAAAGGGTGTCGTGCAGGAAGTTCACACCTGCCCTGAGTGCGACAGATCTGAATTAAGACAGGCGGAATAGCTAATGACTGCGGAAGAGCAACGATTAGAAGAAGCGCGCAAACGTACGAAGCATTGGAAACGGTGGGGTCCATATCTCAGCGAAAGAGCCTGGGGTACGGTGCGCGAAGATTACAGTCCCTATGGCACAGCATGGGATTATTTTCCCCATGATCACGCACGATCGCGCGCATATCGTTGGAACGAAGATGGAATTGCAGGTATTTCCGACCGCCATCAAAAGATCTGTTTTGCCATCGCCCTCTGGAACGGTCGTGATCCAATTTTGAAGGAACGCCTCTTTGGCCTGACCGGTAACGAAGGAAACCACGGAGAAGACGTCAAGGAATACTACTTCTACGTAGATTCAACTCCGACCCACTCGTACATGAAGTATCTGTACAAGTATCCGCAGACAGAGTATCCGTACGGTCAATTGGTTGAAGAAAATCGACGAAGAGGAAAGCTTGCGTCGGAGTTCGAGTTGATCGATACCGGCATTTTTGATGGTGATCGTTACTTCGATGTAGTAGTGGAGTATGCGAAAGCTGATGTGGAAGACATCCTGGTTAAAATCACAGTAAGCAATCGCGGTCCCGAAGACGCTACGTTGAACCTTCTACCAACGATCTGGTTTCGCAACACGTGGTCGTGGAATCAGAACGGAACGGCGAAACCTTGGTTACGCAGCACGAGTGAAGGCGTTGTCGAACTCAATTGCGATCTCGGCAAGCGCCGGCTCTATTGCGACGGCGCAAATGAGCTGCTCTTCACGGAAAATAATACGAACACGCAGCGGCTCTTTAACTTCACCAACGGTTCACGCTACGCCAAAGACGGCATCAACGACTACATCGTTCATGGCAACAGCCAGGCAGTTAACCCTGAAAAGACCGGTACAAAAGCAGCCGCAAATTACAAGCTCGCCATTAGGCGGAACGAAAGCGTAACCATCCGTCTGCGTCTTACCGATAAGGAATACAACAAGAGAGAAGAGGCGTTCACGAATTTCGAAAAGATCTTCGGCACCCGAGTTCAGGAAGCGGATGACTTCTATCAGACAGTCATTCCCAAACATCTATCCCACGATGCAAGGCTTGTCATGCGCCAGGCATTTGCCGGCATGCTCTGGTCCAAACAGTACTATCACTATGTGATCGAGAACTGGCTTTCCGGTGATCCAACGACCCCCAAACCTCCTGCCGAACGCACTCGCGGTCGCAATCATGAATGGAAACATCTCTACAATGCCGACGTCATCTCGATGCCTGACAAGTGGGAGTATCCCTGGTATGCGGCATGGGATCTTGCTTTTCATTGCGTGCCTTTGGCGCTCGTTGATTCAGAATTCGCGAAAGAGCAGCTCCTGTTGATGCTACGCGAATGGTACATGCATCCGAACGGCCAGTTACCCGCATACGAATGGGCGTTCGGCGACGTGAATCCGCCCGTTCACGCCTGGGCGGCATGGCGCGTTTACAAGATCGAAAAGAAGCGACGTGGGGTTGGCGACACTGTCTTTCTCAAGCGAGTCTTCCAGAAACTGTTGTTGAATTTCACGTGGTGGGTCAATCGCAAAGATGCGGATGGAATGAACATCTTTCAGGGCGGCTTCCTCGGTCTCGATAACATCGGCGTCTTCGATCGCAGTGCGCCACTGCCGACCGGCGGCCACATCGCTCAATCAGATGGCACCAGTTGGATGGCGATGTATGCGCTGAATCTACTTGCGATCGCGCTCGAACTCGCCAAAGAAGATCCGTCCTACGAGGATGTGGCGAGCAAGTTCTGGGAACACTTCCTCTATATCGCGCACGCCATGAATAAACGCGGCGACGACGACGTTAGATTGTGGGATGAGAAGGACGGATTCTTCTATGACGTGTTGCACTTGCCCGAAGGCAAACCGTTTCCGATGAAGGTGCGGTCGATGGTTGGTTTGATTCCATTGTTTGCTGTCGAGACCTTAGAACCGGAATTACTCGATCGATTACCGGACTTCAAACGACGGATGGAGTGGTTTATCCAAAACCGGCCCGACCTGACTTCGAACGTTGCGTGCATGCGAACGCCGGGAAATGGCGAACGACGTTTGCTCTCAATTGTGAGCCAGGACCAGCTGCGAAGTGTGTTGCGAATTATGCTGGACGAGAACGAGTTTTTTTCGCAGTACGGCATTCGGGCGATCTCCCGCTTTCATAAGGACCACCCCTACATGCTGCAAGTTGATGGCACGCAGCATCGCGTGGATTATGAGCCTGCGGAATCCAGCACAGGATTATTCGGCGGCAATTCCAACTGGCGCGGACCAATCTGGTTTCCACTAAATTATCTCCTCGTTGAGTCCCTGCAAAAGTTTCATCACTATCTCGGTGAAGACTTTAAAGTTGAGTGTCCGGTTGGTTCAGGTCAGATGTTGACTCTCTGGGATGTTGCAGGCGAGATTTCAAAACGACTCGCGCGAATCTTCTTGAGAGACGCTGATGAGCGACGACCAGTCTTCGGCACTGCCGCCAAATTTCAAACCGATCCTAACTGGAGTGACCTGATTCCTTTCCACGAATACTTCAACGGCGACAGTGGTTCAGGCGTGGGGGCAAGCCATCAAACAGGTTGGACCGGCCTGGTCGCGAAGCTTCTGCAACAGAGCGGGGAGTAAGCAGCAGGTATCAGGATCTCATCGGACAGAAGCCCCGTCCATTCACACACGTACGCTCTTCTGTCGGAGCGCGGTCGTCCCCGGCCGCCCCCATCGATCAGGACCAACAACCATATACACCTCGTTCCAAACTCGACTTACGCAGCTCACCGCGTTAATCTCCCATTCGATCTACTACCTCACTCTGAAAGTTGAACTCCTCACAATGCTTCTCAAGGACATACCACACCA
>DATDFV010000125.1:0-6478 GCA_036522415.1 Pyrinomonadaceae bacterium
ACGGATAATGAAGATCATCGCGGTTTTCATTTTCATATTGAGTTTCACCCGCCGTTGCGAAAACCGAATCTTCTAAAGTATCTGGCGGGCCCTGAAATCGGTGGCGGTAACTTTCTGAGTGATACGTCGCCCGAGCAGAAAGCGAAGGAACTCCGAGCGGTGAGCGATGTCCACTATCTGAGTCAAGAGTCATGACTGAGGCTGGCAGTGTTGAGTGGTTGATTGATCCGCTGAAGCGTTTGCATTCCATTATCCGCGACGCTGTAGTCAAATCCTTTGAACGATCAGCCATCGAGGACATGGCCGCAATCGCGCGTGAAGAAGAAGGCGACACCATTTATGCGGTTGACCGTGTAAGTGAAGAGCTGTTGATCGATTTCTTCGAGAAGGAGATCGCATCAGTCGTTCCCGTGGTGCTAATCGCTGAAGGGCTGCCGTCGGGAAAAGTAACGTTACCTGCCGGACTCAACGAGGAAGAAGCGAAGTGGCGAATCATCGTCGATCCGATTGATGGCACGCGCAGCTTGATGTATCAGAAGCGAAGCGCGTGGATTCTTACGGGCGTCGCTCCGAATCTAGGGAGCAACACTTCGTTAGCTGACATTGAGTTTGCAATTCAAACGGAGTTACCAATAGTCAAACAATATCTCTCTGATTCGGTTTGGTCGCGACGAGGACGTGGAGTTGAAGGGGAACGATTCAATCGCCTGAACGGCAAGGCAGCTCCGTTGAACTTGAAGCGATCGCATGCCACGACGATTGCCCACGGCTATAGTCAGGTGGCGCGATTCTTTCCTGGTGCTCGTGATGAACTGGCCGCAATCGATGAAGAGATCGTTTTAGGTGCTTTGGGACCAGTACAACCCGAGAAAGCGCATTGCTTCGAGGACCAATACACTTCGTCAGGGGGGCAGCTTTACGAACTCATGAGCGGACACGATCGGTTTACGGCAGATTTGCGACCACTCATGAACAAACTTCTCGCGCAGCGTGGACTCGCGTTAGGGATCTGTTGTCACCCTTATGACGTTTGTACTGAACTGATCGCGCGTGAGGCCGGTGTGATTGTCACTGATGCAAAAGGTAATCAGTTGAATGCGGAGCTATCTGTGAAGCCGGACGTGACGTGGGTTGGGTATGCCAACGAACATATCCAGGCGCAGATCGAACCGCTGTTGCAGGCTGCGTTGAAGAGAAGAGGTTTGATCGACTAAAGAGTTATAGGACTATAGGACCTATTCGACCTATTACGATTATTTTTCAAACGAGTGTCTGTTCGTGTTGGTTTAGGTGACTTCGTGGATCGCTATTCTCCTCGACGAGCAGATGATCCAACGAAACCACACGAACCAACACGAACAGACATTGCACTCCTGACGGAGTGCAAAACACGAAACACGCGGCATCTATAATCATCTCACTCCTCCGGAGTGAAGCATGGCGTGTTCGACAGGATTTCAAGATGAGTAGTTTCAAAATAGACCGCACACCATTCTGGTCCAGCGAGACGGAACAGTTTGTTGCCGCGCTAAACGAAACAAACGATCCGCGCAGTGCTGGTTTCTTTTCCGGCGACAAGCCCATTATCGTCACGCGCGCACCAGGACGTCTCGATGTTATGGGTGGCGTCGCTGATTACTCAGGATCGCTCGTCCTTCAACTGCCCATCCGGAATGCAACGCACGTCGCGCTGCAAAGATCAGATAACTCCCGGGTCGGCGTATTGAGTCTGGGCTCAGCGTCCGAAAAACGATTTGTTGAAATCGACCTTACTGATTTTCTGAACAGCACAAACGAACCGATCACTTATTCTGAGGCGCGAAAACGCTTTTCAGATCCGCGGGAACACTGGGCATCGTATGCAATCGGTTGTTTTCTTGTGTTAATGCGTGAGAAGAGCTGCGAATTCTCAAGCGGCGCGTCGATACTGATTCAATCCAACGTCCCGGAAGGTAAAGGTGTTAGTTCTTCGGCAGCATTGGAAGTCGCCGTGATGCAGGCGATTAATGTTGCGTACGGCATTGGTCTCAACGCACAAGAGATCGCGCGTCTGTCTCAGAAGGTTGAGAATCTAATCGCCGGCGCACCGTGCGGAATCATGGATCAGATGACGTCCGCCTGCGGTCAGGAGAACCAACTGCTTGAACTATTGTGCCAACCAGACATACTCAAGGGCTCACTTCGTTTGCCGAGCGAGCTTGAATTGTGGGGTATAGATTCTGGTGTGCGGCATTCAGTAGGAGGTTCAGATTATGGGACCGTGCGCACAGCCGCCTTCATAGGTTATCGAATGATCGCGGATTCAGTTGGCTTGGAAGTTTCATCAACAAATACACCGGGAAGGGTGTACATCGAAGATCCACGCTGGCACGGATATCTCGCTAATCTCGCGCCTTCGGAATTCGAAAATGACTTTGCGTCCAGGTTACCCGAACGAATGACAGGTGGGGAGTTTCTGAAGAGTCATGAAGGAATAACTGATCCTGTCACCCACGTAAATCCGACTAATGTGTATCCGGTGCGTAGTGCCACAGGTCATCCGGTATACGAAAATGCGCGAGTGAAATCGTTTGCTGCCACTCTAAAAAACTGGCCGGGAGTGAGTGCGGCTCGAGCGCTTGGGGGCCTGATGTTCGAATCTCATCAGAGTTATTCTGACTGCGGTCTTGGCTCAGAAGCGACGGACCTGCTTGCGAACCTTGTTCGTGAATCTGCGGACGAAGGCCTCTACGGAGCGCGAATTACTGGGGGCGGCAGCGGTGGAACAGTGGCAGTCCTCGGTCGCGCCGGCGCGAATTCAGCCATCGAAAATATAACTCGGCGATTCAATGAACGGACTGGATATCAACCAATTGTTTTCTCAGGTTCGTCGCCGGGCGCAGGTGTGTTTGACCATTTAAAGATTGAGCCAAGTTTGTAAGAAAATTTTTCTCATTCTCACCGGGCTTCAGCCCGGTGTTGGTGAAGTGAAATGCATTAACCGTTTTAACGGTTTCGCATGCAGCGGTCTAAGTTCTATTTCGAATTAACTCAGGTAAACCGTTAAAACGGTTCATGGGTACTCAATGCATTTGCACCGGGCTAAAGCCCGGTGAGAATGAAACAGAAAGCTCTGAGTGCCGATGATGTCCGGCAGACGGACCACAAACCCAAAGGACCCAAGAATAATGAAACGGACACGAACCTTATCATGCATCTTCCTTCTAGTTCTCTTACTTTGCATTTCAACCTACGCTCAAAAGATCACTAAAACGAGCTTTGGAAGTGCCGATGGTCAAGCCGTCGATCTCTATACGTTGACGAACCGTAGCGGCATGGAAGCGAAGATCACCAACTACGGCGGCATCGTCACTTCGCTCACGGCGCCTGATCGAACAAACAAATGGACAGACGTGGTTCTCGGATTCAATGATCTCGATTCCTACTTGAAAGGTCATCCTTACTTCGGCGCATTAGTTGGTCGCTACGGAAACAGGATTGCAAAAGGACGGTTTACGCTCAACGGGGTTGAATACAAACTGGCGGTGAACAACGGCGAGAACACTCTGCATGGCGGGCTTAAAGGCTTTGACAAAGTGGTGTGGAAGGCAACTTCGATGCGTACGAAGCTTGGACCAGCACTAGCGCTAACCTACCTGAGTAAAGATGGCGAAGAGGGATATCCAGGAAATCTGACCGTAAAGGTCGTCTACACGTTAACCAATAATAACGAACTCCGAATCGACTATACGGCTTCAACTGATAAAGACACCGTCATCAATCTAACGCATCACTCGTACTTCAATCTCGCTGGCGAAGGAAACGGTGACATTCTCAATCATGTCATAACACTAAACGCGAACAAGTTTATTCCTACAGATGCCGGCTCTATTCCCACGGGTGAGATCCGAAACGTGCAAGGCACCCCGTTCGATTTCCTGAAACCAATGGTCATCGGCGCACGCATCAACCAGGATGATGAGCAACTCAAGTTCGGAAGTGGGTATGACCACACCTGGGTCATCAATGGTCCAATGGGAACTCTTCGCCATGCCGCAACTGCCTACGAACCAACATCCGGACGCGTCATGCAGGTATGGACGACCGAACCCGGTGTGCAGTTCTACACGGGAAATTTTCTTGACGGAACACTCACTGGAAAGAGTGGGAAAATCTATCAACGTCGCTTTGGGTTTTGTCTTGAGACACAGCACTATCCGGATTCACCAAACCAACCAAAGTTTCCAACGACGACGTTGAAAAAAGGTGCGGTGTATAAATCGACGACGATCTATCGGTTCAGCGCACGGAAGTAATGATAGGAAGTTTCCGAATTCATGGGTTGGCATGTCCAACAGAAGTTCCAACCTGTAACACACGTACGCTCTTCTGTCGGAGCGCGGCCGTCCTCGGCCGCCCCCGTCCAACAGGACCATCTCCATCACGTTGATATGCGGATCTCTTTTTTTTGCGATTCAGTTGCTCGAGTTCTTTCTTCCATCAATCTCAGCATCAGTGTGGTGAGGATTACGGTTCTGTTGGACGGCGGGGAGGACGGCCGCGCTCCGACAGAAGAGCTTTCGTCCGTTAAACAGTGGGACTTCTGTTCGACCCGTCGCTGGCGTTCAAGGATCGCGTCAGCGCGGCAGTCTCCTCATAAAACCCAAAATTCTTATTGACTCGTCTTCCTCTGCCATGCTATTAGTTCGCGCCACGAACTAATAAGCAATTAATCCTTCCCTTTTATTCGGCAGGAAGCTTTCAAACAAACCCTGTTGCGGTTTCTACAATGCGAAAGATAGATCTAACCAACTTCCGAGTTGCGACCAGCGAAACGGCTCGTCACATCAATCGACGCATTGTTCTTAACCTTATACGGAGTCACCAACCTATCTCACGAGCTGACCTCGCTCGTCATTCGGGACTCCAACGCAGCACCGTTTCCGTAATTACTGAACAACTAATTGCAGAACGCTGGGTAACAGAAGGCGCTAACGGTCACGTTCCGCGCGGCAGAAGACCAACGTTCCTTCATTTGAATAAAGAACGAGTCGGAATCATCGGAGTGAATATTCGTCCCCAAATGACGACGATCGCTCTCGCCAATCTGGATGGACACTTCGTTGCTCAGGAGTCACTTCCAACCGCGCAGGATCCTCAACGGTTCGTGGATGAAGTCGTACCCAGACTCCAGAACCTGAAGAAAATCAGGCCTGAATTGACCTGCGAAGGCATCGGCGTCAGCTTGCCTGGCCGCGTAGATCTTGCGTCGCAACGCCTGGTTTTCGCTCCAAACCTCGACTGGAAGAATTTCGATCTCAAGACTCCTCTTCAGGAAGCTACTGGCTTACCTGTTGAACTGGAAAATGCAGCGAATGCCTGTGCTCTTTCCGAGATTTGGTTTGGACGACGGTCCGAGCACGCGCAGGACCTGGTTGCCCTCACCGTGTCGGAAGGAATCGGTACCGGCTTAGTCCTGAATCATCAACTTGTACGCGGCTCGACAGGTGTCGCCGGAGAATTTGGGCACACCACAGTGGTGGAAGACGGCATTCAGTGCCGCTGCGGCAATAAGGGTTGTTGGGAGCTATATGCTTCGAACTCGGCCGCTATTCGTTATTACGTAGGGTCGAGACCAACGAACCAATCACCCACCTTCGACGATATCTTGCGGCTTGCTACTCAAGGCGACCCGAAGGCCGTGGAAGCAATCAACCAGGTCGCCCATTATCTCGGCGTCGGAATATCGATGCTGGTTACAGGTTTAGCCCCGGATGTCATCCTTGTGATCGGCGAGATAACGAGGTTATGGAGCCAGGTTGAACCAATAATCAAGCAGACAGTAGCCGAACGGTCATTAACACATTCCGCAACGCGGATAGTGCCGACGGATCCGGTTTCACATCCACGCTTATTGGGAACGATCGCACTCGTCTTGCAGAAACACTTTGGCGCACCATCGGTCGCCTGAGGCTCTTTTTACGCATTTTGTTGTTGTCGCGAATTAAATTGGAGAAATTTCCAATTTAACGCCGCTCCGTCAACCCTAAACTGATGAGGAGAGAGTTATGGTCACCTTCACTGCCTGTCTTAATCGGACAAAACGCAACACACAACTAACGCTGGCGCTTCTTTCAGTTCTGCTTGTGTCCGCTGTAGCGCTAGGCCAAGTCCTCTATGGATCAATCGTCGGAAATGTGACTGATCCAAACGGAGCGGCGGTATCGGGTGCTAAGGTCGAACTGACGAATGTCGCGACAGGCGCCGTCAGCAGCACGACGACTGAGGACAGTGGAGCTTACAAGATTAACGATCTTCAGGTTGGCACGTACAAGGTGACAATTTCAGGAGCCTCCTTCAAGAAGACAATCAAGGAGGATGTTCGCATCGACGCGAACAAGACCTATCGTTACGATGCGCAACTGGAGGTAGGCGGCGTCGCCGAGACCGTCGTAGTTACCGCCGGTCAGGAAGCAACGCTGCAAACTGATCGTGGCGA
>DATDFV010000126.1:0-27884 GCA_036522415.1 Pyrinomonadaceae bacterium
AGTACCTGACGTTATTACGGAAGTTCGAAATAGATTTCAACGAGGAATATGTATTTGAGTTCTATGATTAGCGACAAAACATGGCACTCCTAAAGGAGTGCGCGAAGACCTTGGCTGTCCTCGACTATAAATATGTCACTCGAGCGCCAAGCAAGCTGGATATCTCTGATTGGGTGAAAGTCTCAATCGAGAAGGTTTAACCAACCACTCGTACCGAGTGTTGCAGCCGTGAGGAGGTGAAGTCAATCATCGAACGTAACGGTTGAAGCGTACACAGGGAATCACGCAGGCCGTAAGAGAGACCGCAATCTCTGAAGCTTGATACAGCCCCGTCATTGTTAAAGAAGTAGCTGGCGATGCTTTGGGTGCCGCAGAAGCCAATACAGAACCACCGTCAAGGTGAGGTGGTCGAGGAGCTACCGGGGTCGGAAAAGAGCGTGGCATGTGTGAAGAGAGATATCACAGAACTTGGGAGGCCCAATTGGTTCCTCGAAGTAGGGGTAGGTGAAGCCGACCAAAAGACAGGCAAACTGAAGACGAGTTGGGAGTCAGATCAGCTCATAGTACTCAGCGAACGGGGGAGCCGTTCACAAGGGGAAGGAGCTGACGTGGATAAGCAGTCAGCAAAGGAAACACTGACCGGCGTGCAGCGCCGGACAATCAGTGCCAACCTCACTGCCGACAATAGCAACGAAGGCGATGCGCGCCTTCATGCGGAAGCGATTATCCACGAAGAGCCCGGTGCGGAAAAACTGCACGCCGGGATCTGTGCGGGGGCTATCGGGTAACCGGTAGTCCTACCGCGATCTAATCGAATCCAGGATCCGAATCTCTTAAGAATCGGTCAGACAATTACTCGTGCGTCTCAAAGTAATCAAACGCTTCAATCAAGTCCTTCTTCGGAATAATTAGCGTCGTTATCCTTGAAGGGTCCCCGGCCAAAGTATCGAAGTACATTACGAAGACCTGACGCGCGCCGTCATAAACAATCTTGTGCGGCAGATGAATGACTTCTCCGCCAACCCCGCCATCGGGAAGAGGTAACGGAACAAATTCTCTGGAACCAAGACCGGTAAAATCCCAGGGCGCCTGAAGCCGTACGTCAGAACACTTCCCAAACTTGGAACCGGCTGTGCTCACCCGCAAGATCTTCAGCCATCGATTATGGAAATGAGAATGTACAAACACGCCGGGGACGCTACCCCCTCCAAAGTCGCGAGTGTCTCCGAAGTCCTGTGACATCCAGGCAAACTCGGAGTTGTAATCCACCAGGCGCGTGCCGCGCATGCTTGGAGGGCCCTTACGTTCGACTACTATTGAGTGGAAGGTTCTTTCGTTTTGCGCCGATACACGACCAAGGGGCACAGCGATCAAGGCCAGAAGTAGAACAGCGAATCCTCGGATGGCAATTGACAATGTTAATTTCCTATCTGCCGCGGTGGGGCCATTCGCAACAGCATCTGCGTGCCGGCCTCCAATTTGATCTCTTTGTTATTGCTGCTGAAGACGCTCACCGGTGGAGGTGAATCCAGGCGCCAGGTCAATGAGAGATTCGAAAAGCCAATCGCTCCATTCGAGTCGGTGTTCAGAAGCAGACCCTTACGCATCTCGCCATTAATTTTCGCGGTACTCACGGCTGCTGTCGAATCGGCTTTACTTGACGCTGAGAGATCTCCGGCACGTGGACCACTGGCAACCATCTTGGGTTCGTTGGAGTGCATCATTCCATAGGTTGGGTCCGAGGGAAGAGCGTTGTCCTGAGGTGCAGCGACAGCTGCAATAATCGCCTGAAGCGGAATCTGTTTTCCATTTTCCAGCACGGCTTTGTCAATTACGATCGCGAGAATCGATTGCTGGCTTTCTTTTCCCTTCGTTGCGAATTCCACCACGTGTCCAACAACTGTTGAGCCGCTCGGAATTACGACTATGCCGTCTACTGCAACATCACTGATTGTTCGTAGGCTTAGTTCTTGATTGAGGCTCGCAGTCTTCGTCTCCAATCGTTTTAAAACGACCGCAAAGACGGTACTGACAGGCGATTGGTTATTGGCTAACCCTGGCGTTTCAGGTGTTAACAGCGCAAGCAAGATCAGACTATATGAAATCGAAACGAACACCTTTTTTAGTTTCATTTTGAGAAGCCTCCAGGCGCTCACGTTTTTGGTTTCGTGATTATGCGATTTCTTCGCTGAAGCACAGAAGATACCCATCGAGGTCTTCAACATAGAAGTCTTTGCAACCCCAGGGTCTGTCATCGAGCGAGCGAACAATACGCGCTCCCTTCGACGTGAACTCATCATACAAAGTCTCGATACCTCTAACGCCGACAAAGGCGTCGAGGTGTTCATTCTCTTTGCGATGAGCACGGTCGGCAAGGATCTTCGGAGCGCATTTCAGGTGAATTGAAAACCCATCACGGCTCACGCTCGCATAAAACGATTCATATATAAAGTCTGTCTCAAACCCTAGCCGATCGCGGTAATAGGTGACCGCTTGCGACAAGTCATCGACGAGGAATTGTGGTACGAGGCAAGTTATCTCTGCGACGGCTCTGAGAGAAGGACTGCTCATTTGAAACTCCTTAAATGTAGCAATAGGTTCAGGAGGATTCCACTTCATACAATTGTGCACGGCGACGATAAAGTCGCACTAGCAGATATAGGAGCACGCCGATTAATATTCCAAATCCGAAATTCACCAGCGGCGCATACGCAGCGATAAAAAACAACGTACCTGGCAACAAATGCAAGGCAAAATTGTGAGCTACTTCTTCACTTATTCCGGGCTCGTGGGACCACATAATTTGAATTGCGATGAAATCCTTCACGATGAAAAACATAGGTGGAATTACCAACCAGAGCCAGGCTGATTTACTTCGGTCTTTCGGATCTTTCGTCATTGGGCTACAGAACTAATCGCAACACTGCTGAAAGATAACGCAATACCAGTTTCCATCTTCGCTATATTCAAAAATTGCATACCAGTCAATACGTTCTCGATCAATATTAACTCACCGATTTGGAGCTGCCGGTGCGACCCGACCAGGCCGTGAATGTTTACGTCCATTTTTCCACCACGGCGCCAGAGGAACTACCCCCTGACCTAATATCCGATTGAACGCCCCCCAGCCTCTACCACTGTCAGCGTCCCAGAATTTGAAGGCGTCATCAATGTGGTCGGAAGGATGATCTCCAAGGGCTAAACAAAAGATTGCGAGCGAGCATGGTTCGGAGTGTAGACCGATCTTTAACTCTTACTGCCGAACGAAATTTCTTGAAGAACACAGGCCAGGCTTTGTCTGCTTCTTTAATGTCCATAACAAATAACGTCGATGTGTGGTTCTTAGGGTGTCCAGAATGTTCATCCAACGATTGCAAATGAACCGCGCGTTTTCCTGGTCGTGGTCAGGTGCTTATTTGATATTGCGCCAGCCATACCGTGTGCTCACCGCAATGTGGGTCATTCGCAAGATAAGCAAGTACACCAAACCCATTCGTGGCCAGCAGACTCTCGTATTCTGCTCGATCGAGACTGCCGTGATAAAGAGGCTCGCCACAGTAGGACCCGGTGGCTTCCCCATGAGCCGGACCGCTAGTGAACATGAGTGGAGCACCGGGAGCAGCGTGAGACGCAAACCGCGGAAACATGTCGCGTTGATCGTCTGGAGTTAGGTGGAAGAAACTGTCCCACGCCAAAATTCCATCGAACCTCCGACCCAATTCGAGTTGGCGCATATCAGCCACGATCCACTTGGAATCAGGAAATCTGTCCGCGGCTAATTGGACTAAAGTTGGGGAGGAATCGATGCCAACGACCTGGAATCCGGTGTCGAGAAGGTAACGTGCGATAGGCTCGGCCATGCCACATCCAATATCCAGCACAACACCAGCGGGCGGAAGATAGGAGACAAACCTTTCGAGCCACACTTTTTCTTGTAGAGCGCGACTGCGGTCTCGATTGAACTCTTCAGCGTGACGTTCGTAGAGACCAATAATTGATTCAGCGCACATCGATTGGTTCAAAAATCTTTACTCATCACAGGTTGATTGTTTCTTCCCTGACTGAACCCGTTTCCAGGAACGGTAGTTTTTAGGAACGTCAAGTGTCTTGAGTTTCTTCCAAGCCTGTATGGCTTGCTTTCTTGTCGACCTTTTTTCCGCTCTTAAAAAATCACTGAGAAAGTTTACATAACAGTCATAAGGAATTTGAGCAAAGCGTCCTTCAACTTGATTGAGGCGGACATATTCTCGCACGACGTCGCCGTACGTGATTTTAATTCCCTTGGCGATCTGTTCCTCACGCCAGCGATTGAGTCGATATCGCGCGCCTGATTTCCTTTTCAGACCGGGGACTATTCGTTGTGCTTCCGTCTCGAGGAAAGTCTTGGTCTCCTTGTCGTTGGTATATGTGCTCACGGCGAGGTCGAGGGTCAATCCCAATGCTACGTCCTTTGTCTTAAGGCTTGGAGAAACTCGTTTTTCCGTAACATCCACTTTGCCAGTTTTAAGGAATAGTTTGATGTGATGTTCAAGTTCGTCCTTGCGAAGTCTGTTCGTAAACTGAATGCCAATTGACTTAGCAAAGCTCTTAAGTTCGACTGCGTACCAATATCCGTTGTCGAATTGAGCCAGGGTCATTGAGGCTGATAGTTTTGTCTTGTGACTCAAGAATTTTCTGCTCCACGTCTGGCCTTCAATTAGAACGGATCAAAACAGTCGTAATTGTGCTGCCTTGCAATCTTTCCGTCGCGGAACTGCAGGAACACGCCGAAATTGGCGCGCATCTCGCCGCCTGCGGGAATCGCTCCAACTGGAACTGCGACCACGGCGATCCAGGTTACCTCAAGAGCCACCCAGTCCTCGTTCGCAAGGGCGTTACGAACCTCATAGTGCTGCGATGTGATGACGTGACGTCCTCGCTCAGCAGCCTCCCGCAGCTGTTGCAGGTCACGCTCTGCGCCCTGTTGCACTAATTGATTAGGGTACTCGCGTTGCACTACATCGGGTGTGAAGAACGAGGCAAGTTCATGGAAGCCAACGCGGTCCTCGATTGCTCGCAAGTAAAGCCTGGCGGTCTCCAGGTTCTCGGACTCAGTGGTCGTCATCTCTTGAATTGAATTGTGAGTCCACCGGCTGCATGCCGTTGTTAGGCGCCACTCCCTGCCTGGTCTTTTGTTCCCTCTCGGCGTATTGACGTGCCACGGTACCAGACATCATGAGAAAGAATATCCCGAGAGCAAAATCAATCACTATGCCCGTGGTTGTAACGGTTCGCCCGCTAATGCTGAAGAAGCCAGGCGCTAAGAGATCGCGAATGCCGGCAGTCAGCCAAAGAACCCCAGCGAAAATGAAGAGCCCCTTCGCTATTTTGCTTTTAGTCATAAATCTCCCCCTCGTCCTCTAAATCGAACTCATGATAACACTCGGTGGTGCGCAGTAAGGAAACGCTGCAGCGTATTTGAGGCAAAGCAAGTTGAAGCCGAGCTAACTCATAAACAAGCTACTCACAGGTATCGTGCATAACATTGTATGCACTGAAAGGGCTTTGCCTCTAAAGTCACAATCGGCGGCATTTTGGTTCGTGTCATTTCGTGTGACTTCGTGGAATCGTCTTTATTTTGATGGATAAAAGCAACGATCCACAAAGTCACACGAAATAACACAAAACTTATTACTACTGAAATCGACTTTCAGGGCAAAGCTCCCTCAAAGCCCAAACTTGCTTACGATTAGATTGGCTGCATCAGACGCAGAAAGCGATGTCGTGTCCACTACCAGCCGTTCCTGCGGTATGCCCGGGTCAACAAACGCACCAGCTTCTTTCAACTGACGAAAGTCAGCTACATCACTTAACTTCCCAAAGCTTTTGCGAGAGGGGTGTTCAATTCGCTGCTCAAGCACTTCTGTCGAACACTTTAACTCGACGAAGAAAATTTCACCTTCCGAAGATTCGATCACTTCCCGGGTATGTTCAATAAATGTGCTACGAACTGTACGATCGAACGCAAACGTAAAGATCAGACCGCTCAAACTAGCTGCTGCCGCCTCGGAAAATACAGCAAGCCAAATCTTCTCCCGGAGTTCGACAAACGGCTGGCTGCCGAACTCGAAGACGGATCCAACCAGATCAACTACAAGGTGATTGTGGAAGAGTTTGAAGCCGGTGAGTTTTGCAAGCTCACGCGCAACGGTGAGTTTCCCAACTCCGGGCAAACCAAAAAGAAAGATCAGTTTCACAATCTTAAATCCTGAAGCGCGGTTGTTGTTCTCATTCTCACCGAGTCTTTACCGATAACCCATGTGGAAGCAGTCAGTACCACCTCGCGGTAGCGGGTGGGTGCAAAGCAGATCTCTAAAAGAAGTTCCATGCTCGGGAGATGCTGCAGCCAAGACGAACCAAGTCACCCCACTAAACGTTTACATGAGGATCTTCCCGTCGTTGAAGGGGTTTACCTCAATAAATAGATGACTTGTGTTTCCAACTTCGTTTCGTCATCGGTCCAATCACCGTAGATTTCCCAGGAACAGAAACCGAAAGTTCGGCCGTTCTCCTTGCGCCACGAATTGATCGCCTGATGCGCGGCTCCAAGTTTGGCATAACTGCCGATGTGCGTTGTCATCACGACCTCGCCAGCAGGCGTTTCGGTGCAGACTATTTCGTCTTCGTTCGGAAACGGCCGAATGACCTGCACGCCGAAGTGTGCGACCATTGCAGCTTCGCCCTGCGCGGGATGATGGTAAAGGAAACAGTTATGACCGTCGGTTCGCAGGCCTTCATGCTGCCGGAGAAAACTCCAGACAAGATCGAGCGCCGGCTTCCATGCTCCGCCAACCTCTCCAATGCGCACCTGGCGTCTTACAGCAGCGAGCGGTTGAGAGCTGACCGTCTTGGTTAAGATCTGATAGTGCATGCTGATTATTTTAGTGTTCAGCGAGAATGGCTTGCGCTTGCTTGCGCACTTCAGGAGAGCTGTCTTTCCTGGCGGCCTGTTTGATTATAGGGGCTGCTAAATCCCAGCGAGCCGCGCTCAACCAAAGTAGCGCATCTGTTCGAAGACTCGGTTCAGGATCGTGTAAGGCAACTCTGCGCACTGGATCGATAATGTTTTTACCGCCTATTGAGCCAAGAAAACGCATGGCTAGATATTTCTCCCAGCCATTTCCTCGACTCAGATAGTCAGAAAGAATGGGAATGGCTTCGTCGCCGTAATGTCGAATCTCCTCTACGTGCTCAGTAGTGGGTGGCATAAATGTCTTTGCCATTATCCATTGACCGTTGACTTCGATTCGTGTTTCGCCCTGCTTGAACGTTTCCTGGAAGATTTTTGCAATCCGATCGCGAATGATCTCGTTGGAGGTCTTTGCAGATGGCATCTGAGCATCAGAATGCCGCACAACTAAACCCGCAACAAATACGATTGTGATGACCCAGGTTATTACCGAGCTCCTAAGAACTTTCATTACGCTACTCCTGCCAAAAATCAACCTCTTGAAGGCGAGACCGGACAAAAACTACGGGAAACTCTGATTAAGTACGACAGGCTGTCAGCCTGTCGGCGGGTTGACTCAAGCATACGCAACCGCAACCACGACAGGCTGACAGGCTGTCGTACTTAAGTCGGTCCCCTGGACGTGCAAAACGAACTCAATAATCTCTTCATTCGTTTGAACATTAATTAACTTGAGACCAAGCGCATTAATTCGCTCATAAGCGATTTGCCACCGGTCCATTTCATCTGCGTTCAGGAATTCTAGTTCCGCCTCGAAGAGTTGTTTGACCTCAGAAAAACCTGCAGCAGCTTCGAAACTACCTTTGAACCAGGGCATATCCAAGTCGTAGCAATGCAGAACGCCGAGTACCTCCTTACCTCGCTTGAGGTGTAGTTCCACAGGGAGGCACATCCTTACCTTGTCTCTTCCATGAGAGCTGCTGCTTCCGTTGAGGTGATGACGGGATACACCTCGAAATCAACAATGTCTTGCCAGCGTGCGATCCATTCATTCAGCAAAGCACGATCATCAGTTTCCATCAACTGAAAACACCGTTCCAGTTGATCGTCAACCCAACTTGAAATGTATGTAAGACCATCCGGCGCAAGTCGTCCGCTTTGACGAAAGCGTTCGTAGACCGGAGCGGCATCACCGTTCTTGAATATTTCGACAACCATGTAGAGCATATTTAGTGGAACAGGGTCAGTACCACCTGCGGTAGCGGGTGGGTGCGTAGCGATTCCAGATCAAAACTTCGTACCTACCCGCTACCGCGAGGCGGTACTGACCCGGTTCCATCAGCTATTATTCCTCAGGCACGCGCTCGCCGCCTCTTGATTCCGCCAGCAGTTTGGTCAGGCGTTTGATCTCTGGCCAGAAGATCGCAGCATCGGTTTGTAGTATGTACGCAGTGCGACCGATCAGAAATCCTTCCCTCATTGCACGAGTATATTCGTCTTCCCACGGTCCGTCGGGAAACTCTTTATGAAGTTGTGCGAGACGTTTAATTGCATCGTCCTTCGAGTCATAGGTCTCTTCTGCAAATGAGAACCGAACGTAATAGTTTTCCGTCTCGTTAGGTAAACGTTCTTTTGCCTTGAAGAACGTGACCTGCTTGTTTCGCAGGCGAAACTTGTTTGCCTCCCACGTGGTAGGGCGCACCGTCACGCACTTCCTGGCTTGATAACCTTGCGATTCCAAATCATTCCCCATTGCACTCAATGCGGCCGGAATCTCAGTTGCTTCGGCAAGACGACTGGTTGCGGCACGGCAGCCAATCAACGCGAATAATACGAATAGCAACGAGATAGATTTCGACGCTTTCGTGACGGTCATAAGCGGCTAGAGTAAACGCTATCTCAGATTCAGTTCTTTCTTCTTTAGATACTGAAGGCCTTGGGCCTTTGGTCTTAGGCCTTTGGTTTCAGTCGCTGCCACCCGGCCGCCTCTTTCGAAAACCAAAGTCCAAAAACCAAAGGCCAGTTCACGTCAATGTTAGCGCCCGCTGGAATTCCTCGTGATTATTTGTTTGCGTTCGGTTGTTTATTGGTGCCCGCCTTTTCCTCTCGTTCGACGCGCACGAAGAAAATATTTGTGTCTTTCTTCTTTTCATCCGGCGTCGCAAAAATCATGAGTCCAATGAATTTGTTGTTTATGGTTTTCCCGAAAACGCACATGGCACCCGAAAACCCTTGCTCTTTGCCGTCCAGGCACGTTGAATTCTTATTCGTGTCCCAATTGCCAAAAGTAGTCATCCGCTCATTTGTGTAAAAGTTCTTTACGTCCTCCGCAGTCTTAGTTGTGGTGAACACGGCCCAATCACCGGTTGCGGGAGTTTTGTCTTCATTATTCGAATTAAGGCGATAGAGATTGTTGAGCGCTGTGCGCATGAGAAGTTTGACGAACATAGGCATGTCGGCTTCTGAAGAAACAAGTCCATCCATACGGGGCACGTCGCTCCACAAGTCGCCGACCTTTTTTAGATTTGTATCGCTGCCGGTAAGAGTGCTAATTGTGCGGCATCCCAGAACGAGAGCTAAGAGCAGAGCCAGGGACATTAATTTGTTCATAGGTAACTCCTGAAACTTTCGGTTTAAGTAGCGAGGCCACCAACTGCAGGCGCATGTTAGACTCGGGCGCGGTCGGAGGACAATCTTTTTCGAGGATTAATGAAAACAATCGGACTCATTGGCGGCATGAGCTGGGAGTCAACTGCTCTCTACTATCGCTCGCTCAATCTGGCTATCGCGCGCCGGCTGGGAGGATTTCATTCCGCTCGCGCCATTCTCTTCAGTGTTGACTTCCACGAAATTGAATTGTTCCAGCATAGAGGTGAATGGGATCAGGCGGCAGCTCATCTTCACGATGCCGCGCAATCACTCGAACGCGCAGGCGCGGACTTTCTGGTTCTATGTACTAACACTATGCACAAGGTCGCTGACGCGATCACCGATGGACTCAATATCCCACTACTTCACATCGCCGATGCGACAGCGAATGTAATTAAGCGGGCAGGCGTCAAAACCGTCGGACTGCTTGGCACACGGTTCACAATGGATCAATCCTTTTACCGCGGTCGGCTCGAGAAGATGGGACTTTCTGTTCTCATTCCTCCGGAAGAGGATCGACAGATCGTGAATCGGGTAATCTACGACGAATTGTGTCTCGGTAATGTTCGCGATGATTCGCGTCAGCAGTATCGGAGGATCATCACCGACATGGTGGACAGAGGGGCTGAGGGAATAATTCTTGGTTGTACTGAAATAGGCATGCTTGTTGCGGCCGATGATTCACCAGTGCCAACGTTTGATACAACGCAGATTCATGCCGAGGCCGCTGCTGAGTATGCTCTTAGTGAATGAAAGTCTCGATTGCTTTGCACAGCGTTATTAAACAACAAGTAAGGAAGGGCGGTTTACCCCCGCTTTGTCCCGAGAACTTAGATCGGTTGCGAGCGGGGCAAACCGCCCTTCCTTACTTGTTCTTAGTTCAGCTTTAGTGAGAACTCAGAACACAAATCATAACGGTGTTTGGACAAAGAGTAATTGACTCCGGTTACTTCAAGATTATAATCGCCACGCTCTCTCACTTGGTCCGCATGTTCTTTCAACTGAAGCCGCATTCCCGACAAAAGGAGCCGCCACCAAATGCAACCCAAAATCAAGCTGTGCAAATCTACTCTCGCTCCTCTATTCATCGTATTGCTTGCAACAGTAGTCTCCGCACAAACCTTTCGCGGTTCGATCCTCGGTACAGTGACCGATCCAAACGGTGCAGTAGTCACAGGCGCCAAAGTGTCTGTCAAGAACCTGGCGACAGGTCTCGAGCGTTCGACTACCACGGATGACTCCGGGAACTATACCGTTGCGGAGTTGCCAATTGGACCGTACGAAGTGCGGGTTGAGCAATCAGGCTTTGTGCCGTCGGTTATTTCGAATGTGACGGTCGAAGTGGCGAGTGACAGAAGAGTAGATGTGAAGTTGACGGTCGCAGGCGCAGACACTCTTGTGATCGTGGCGCCACAGGTTCAGGTCGAGACAACAACCAACACACTCGGTGGAACAATTACGACCAAGGCTGCAGAAGATCTGCCCATCAATGGCCGAGACTTCACGAAGTTCCTGGTGATGGTTCCAGGCGCCACCGGCGATCCTTCCGGTGCGACCGACTCTCCGGGTTCATTTGGTTTGTTTAGTGCCAATGGCAATCGCGGTCGGTCAAATAACTATTTGCTCGATGGCACTGATATGAACGACGGCTACCGAAATCTCCCGGCAATCAATGAGGCTGGTGTATTCGGAACTCCCGCGACGATTCTCCCGATTGAAGCAATCTCCGAGGCGGCAATACTTTCGAACTTCGAGGCTGAGTACGGCCGAAACTCGGGCGCAATCGTAAACATCGTTACAAAGTCCGGCACCAACGATTTTCATGGATCATTGTTCGAGTTCTTCCGAAACGACAAGCTTGATGCTCGCAATGTTTTCAACCCGAAACCAGATCCACAAACTGCATTCAGAAACAATCAGTTTGGAGGAGCGCTCGGCGGTCCGATAAAACGCAACCGGACCTTCTTTTACTTCGCGTATGAAGGCCAGCGTGAACGAGTTGGATTGAATTCCACTGCACGTGTTCCCGATCCAACCGAGATAGCGGATCTTGGAGGACCAAGCAATCCAGTTATTGCCCGTCTCCTGGCGCGAAATCCGTGGCCAGCCCCGAATAGACCTCTCGATCCTGCTGATCCTGGTCGTGCAAATGTGTTCGTGACCACGCCCGCTTCCAACGATGTTGACAGTCTTATCGCCAAAATCGATCATTCCTTTACCAAAAATAGCCAAATTACGGGCCGCTACTTTTATGGAACCAGCGATCAATCTTTTCCATTGGCGATCCTCGCAGGAAACATCCTCCCGGGTTACAACACCACCACCCCAACAAAGGTTCATTTGGTATCAATCTCTTTTTTGAAGATTCTTTCGGCAACGAAAGTCAATGAATTACGCTTTGGTTTCAATCACTTCAAAGAAGGCTTCTTTCCGCAAGATAGTGATTTCGATCCACGCACCATCGGTCTGAACACGGGCATTACCAGCGCGCAGGACTTTGGCTTGCCGCAGATTAGAATTCATGACGATCGCGGCATTGCCAACATCGGAGCAACGCTGTCAGTTCCACGTGCTCGCACTGATATCAACTATCAGGTGATCGATAATTTTTCGTGGAAGCTTGCTCGACACGATCTGAAATTTGGCTACGAATTCCGTCGCACGACCGTCGATCAATTCTTTGATGCTGGCTATCGCGGCCGTTTAGATTTTGCTTCACTCGAAGATTTTCTTTCCGGCACATTGAGCGGTGGTCGCTCAGCTCGTGGCAACTCCAACCGCAATACTTTCCAGAACTCACACGCGGGTTATTTGCAGGATACATTTCGTTGGAGTCCACAACTTACACTCAATCTTGGACTGCGTTGGGACTACTTTGGTGTTATTGGCGAGAAAAATGATTTGCTAAGCAACTTCGACAGGGCTGTAGGTCTGAGACAAGTTGGGTCCGCGGGTCTTCCGCGTTTGTATGGTCGCGACTTGAACAATTTCTCTCCGCGTTTAGGATTTGCCTGGAACGTTAAGGGTAAGGAGAAGACGGTTGTGCGAGCGGGTTGGGGCTTGTTCTACGACGCGTTCTCACAAGACTTCTTTGCCGGACAACTTCCGTTCAATACCTTCAACCCGGGTCCGGCTTTTAATCCTGTTGGCCCGGCACCGATTCTCTTTTCATTCTCCACGGTGGATCAGATCCAAAATGGTGTCCCGATCTTTACAGACTTCCTCGACTCAGATGTATTCGCCGTTGATCCAAATCTTCGCACGCCGTACGTGCAGAATTACAATCTGAATATTCAACGAGAGTTGTTCAGAAATGGTGTACTCGAAGTTGGTTACGTTGGGTCGCACGGCACAAAGCTGTTCCGATACCGCGACATAAACCAGCCCGCGAACCCAAGTGTTTCTTCAGCCCGTCCATTTGACAATGGCCCGTTTGCTCCTTCAGGCGGGACATTCTTCTATGTGAATCAACTCGAAACCACGGCGTTCTCAAATTACAACGCCCTGCAAACGAGTTTTTCAGTGCGAGATCGGCGAGGCTTCTCGACGCAGATCAATTACACGTGGTCGCACTCAATCGACAACGCGTCGGATGGCCAGGACTACGTGGCGAATGCAACTCAGCCGGACAACAGCTACCGTACAGATCTCGAGAAAGGCAACTCGAATTTTGACAATCGACATCGCTTTGTCGTTACAGCCAGTTACGCAATTCCAAATTTCTCGAAGTCACATCCGCGGCTTGGCAAAGGCTGGCAACTAAATACGATCGTCACTCTCCGCAGTGGCAATCCGTTTCACTTAACGCTGTTTGATGACTACAACAACACTGGGGAGTTTTTCCCGCGACCTGACCTTGTCGGCGATCCCTATGCAGGTACGAGTGCGCCGGATCGATTCATCAATCTGTCGGCATTCAAGGTCCCGTGCACGCTTGATCCGACCGGCGATGGGAGTGCCGCGTCTTGCATTCCGGGTACATGGCATTTCGGTTCGCTTGGTCGCAATGCTTTGCGAGGTCCCGGTTATCGCAACGTCGACTTTTCAGTCTTCAAAGACACCAACATAACAGAGAAGCTTCGCATTCAACTACGAGCTGAAGTCTTCAATATCTTCAATCATCCGAATTTCTCGAATCCACTCTTACCCGGTTTTGCTGCCGACATGACTTCATCAGTTGATCCTGTGACAGGGCGGGGAACAGGCTTTCTTCCGATTACAGTGACGCCTGATGTAGGGATAGGCAATCCGTTTCTTGGAGGTGGTGGGCCAAGAGATATTCAATTGGCGGTGAAGTTTATTTTCTGAACTGGGCTGAAGAACAGGACCTAGAGAACTTTTCGGACCTATTCTTCACTCGGCAACGAACTCGAGCGTCGTGAGCAGACGCGACGGTTCAGCGAATCCCTCCACCCACTTCAACGAACCCTTGGTGTTGTACTTCTCACCGAGCGCCAAAGTCACCGCGTCCCGAATGCGCGCGCTGCGGACCAACTTGCCGCGAACGGAGACTTCGAGATCACCGATTTTAATCGTCCCAGTAGCTTCCTTCTTAAAGGCACGGAACCAGCCGGTCGGTTTATCGTTCCAAGACCGCACAAAGACTCTATTGTTAACTACGACGACCCAGACACCTGTATAGCGGTGCTCAGCTCCGGAGCGAACGCCGAGAATCTTCGACTTGCCGATCGCTGCGATCACCTCTTGAGAAAACATAACCGATTTCATTTCAGTTCCACACGCCAGACCTTCACTTTGGGATCGATGGGAGACTGCACGTAGTGAATCGGAAGTCGCTCGTCTGCTGTGCGACCGATGGTGTCGCCCTCAGGCAGTGGCTTCCCGAACTCAGCGCTATAACTAAGGAAATCGAAAAAGGTACCCAGCGCTGAGTTTCCTGTCGACTTTGGTGCAATCATCAGTAGATCCGGCAGATTTAATTGCTTCATTCCTGTACTCCATAGGCTTAGGCGCCCGTCCTTTTCGTGGGCGACGCTAACGCCGCTCCATAACATAATTCTTGAAGAGACATCCTGGTCCTGCGCAATAGAGAGGAAAAACTTGGCATCGTGCGTAGCCCCCGCCTCTCCCCAATAAACACCGACAGCCTGAGATGCTTCAGTTACTGCCGCGACCAAAGATGTGAATAGCGAAAGTGTATCCACCATCGATGCTGTTTTCGCATCTCTTAGCGTCACAATCGCATGAGCATAGTGTTTAGGAAGTTTCCATCCGGTTCCCACAGCGGACAAACTAAATCTCGCCGCATCTTCTGCCTCGCCATTTGGTACAGGCATCGGCATGAGGGCTACGAAAGCAGTGCCGCCTGGTTTGAGTTCGAACTCCAAAACTTCAACGGTGGTTTGTTCGGTCTTCTGTGTTCCTTTCGGTTGAAGTGATTGTTCCTTAGTGGTTGCAAAATGGTCGAACGCGCGCGCGATCCCTTCGGCTTTAGGCAGGCTTGGTTTAGGAAGCAGTACGAAGGCCAAATTGATAGACTTCTCCTTCTCTGGTGCGGCTTGGATCTGCGTTACGTCCATCAACGAGTAAATAAGTAATAATGCCAGGAAGGGGCAAGAGGATCTGATTCGAAAAGATTTTTGCATTACTCGTCTCCATCGCTTGTTCTTCAGGTCAAACTTTGTGGTCCCTGTTTCTTTTCGTGTTGTTTCGTGTGATGCGCGTGGATCTGCTTTTGGGCTTGAGAAGAAGGCGATCCACGATCAACACGAAACCACACAAAGAACACCGCAGAGCGTTCCTGCTATAAAAGAATCAGCAGATAACGTGATGAAACTCGAAAGGACCAAAGAGTCCACCCATCTTTCATTCTCGAGACCGCTGTTTCCACTGCCAGATCCCACCGGTCACTTCTCTGGGCAGCCGGTGCCCCAACTGACGCGCCAGCATAACTAACTGTCCACGATGGTGTGCTTCGTGTGAAACGAAATAGCTCAGGAAGTGAACAAGATCAGTGGGAAAGTTTTGCCACGACGCCGCAGGCACAGATCCACCGCGCGCTTCGCCGAGTCGAATCAAGTCAACAATACCACGATTACTTTTTTCTAAGGCCCGCAACAATTCCGGCGGTCGAACAGTTCGACGGTTAACGGACGGCGGCACTGTAACACCATGTCGCCCGCCTATGTTCTTGATCCACATGCACCGCGCGTTGTGAATGTGAGCGGCGATCATCCTTACAGTACGATGTGGAGCACCCGGCACATTCTGTGACCACAAGTCGACCGGCAGCTTTTCTATCAGATAGGCTGTCACGCGGTGATTGGTATGCCAAGCGTCAATCAGTGCTTGTGAGTCTTTGGGTTGTCGCGGCACTGTAGGCTCATCTTTCAGTTGATGCCATGTTTACATCCGTCTCATAACGATGAGGCCGTGTAAGAGGACACCAACGAGCGAGAAACACATGATCAAGAGCAACGTTAAGGCGACCTGTTCCGGTTTCCATTCCTGCGCCAGGGCAAACATTGTTACGGAGCTGCATGTGATCAATGCACCAGCGACGAGAAGATCGTTGCCTGAAATGTGATTCACTTCATACCAAATCTTCGGATCGCTCAGCGTCTTTGCGGTGCGAAAACCATAGAATCGGTTGGGGGGTACACGGTTTCTGATAAGCGGAATGCTCAAACCAATAAAGAGAATTCCGACGAGCGCGAATAACAACGTGCTAACAGTTACTGGGATCATTGATTCAGACCCCTTATCAGTAATTGCGATTTCCGGCTTTTGTGAATTCTAAACTAATCCAATCCTTCGATCGGCTGTCCATGCGTAAACTCCACGAGGTGTCCATCCGGATCGCGAAGTATCGTGAAGTAGCCAACAGTTCCTCCGACGTCCGTCGGCTCGATTTCAAGTATGTCGAGTTGTCTGCCTCTTTCGGCAATCTCATCAACGTGCTCTCTTTCCGCGCACTGAAATCCGAGATGATCCATCCGCGATGTCACTTCTCCTTCGCCGAGTACGAGCAGGAAGGTCGGGTTCTTTCCTGGAGCAGTCTTGGGACCGAGCCAGACTGTTCCTCCTCCTTCCTTGCGGCGATCACGTAGGACTGAAAGGTTACAGAAAGAGGAGTAGAAGGCAATCGATCGTTCGATGTTGCTTACTGTAATAGTGATGTGTGTCCAGCGCACCGTCATCAGACACTGTCCTAATTTGTTTGCTAAGGCAGCTTCAGAATCTCTTCAACTTTGGAGATCTGCAATTCGTGCGGTCGAATTCCGAATCGGAGTTGCTCACCGCAAGCTAAGCACTTTTGGGGAGCAAAGAACAAGTAAGGAAGGGCGGTTTAGCCCCGCGCGTTCCGGATCTGAATTGTTGGGAAAGAGTGGGGGGTAAACCGCCCTTCCTTACTTGTTCTTTACTCAGCAATGGGACGATCATTTACGCGTGTATCGAAGTCTCGTCACTGTAATCCAGGTCTTACCACCATCAGTCGAGCGCCCGCTCTCAAGGCTGAACGACGTTTCTGAAATCTCAAGATAAGCGTTTCTTAGTTTAACGATTTTGCCGTCGAGCAAGATCTCAGTCTCCAATATGATTTTGTTTCCACTTCGATTGCCTTCGTAGGTAATTAGAAGCCCATGCTCCGAGTCGCTCCATACACGTTGTAGCTTCTTACTCGTGTTATTGAACGCCATCAATGCCAATGCCGTGAACACATGACCAGCGCGTGTGCCCGCAAACCGCTCGCTCAACAGGCATCCTGATAAATCAGGCTTGATTTGCGAGGTTGCCGAACTATGTTCCCATTTTCCATCGCCCAATCTCACGTTCGCGTCCACGTTCCAATCACCGAGCAGGAAATCCATCGCTTCACGCTCTTTGTGAAAACACGGCGCGACGTTCTCCTGACGGGCGGGAGTTGCTGGACCTGGCCAACAAAGCATTAGTGACAGAAGGATTGCTGAACGCATTTTGAATGACTCTATTGGATTGCTACTCGAACGATCGCCCGACTCGAGGTAAGCCCATTGCCTTACGCCACACTGCAACCTGCCCGACATGATATCCCGTATGTCCTACAAGTACCTGGGTCAATGCGTGTCGAACCGTCGGAAAGACCTCACGGTAAGATTCATCGGGAAATGGCTGATCCAGTTTTGACGCATCCAGCTGCTCGATTTCCCGCGTGATCCTGAATTGTGCCTCACGCAGAATCGCCAGGGCATCGTCCCTGGCCTCATAGCGAGAAACGTCGGCGACCGGCAGACTTCCTGGGCCGAAACGGGCTGCCCAGTCAGGAGGTAGCCATTCACGTACTCCGATTACGCCGCCCAACAATTGGCACGCAAAACTTAAGTGACCAACCACCCACGAGGGGTGATTCATGATGTCGTTTGGTTGAGCAACCATGTCAGCCGCGTTCACGTCGGTCAATTGTTCGCGTAGAAAATCAAGGCAATAAGCAAAACTATGAAGGACGGGTTCCAGAGTGTGCGTTTTCATTTCTTTTCTTCTAGTTGCGAAGAAAGGTCAAGTCAACTTTTATTTAGAGGGTTCCTCACCTTTTCTCGCGATCCAATTGCGTGGTCAAGTTCAATATCCGTCAACGTCAATTTGTTGCTGATAGTAGTACAAGCTGGCAAAATCTGCCGTGCCACGGTAACCCGTAGTCAGTCCGAAGTGCATAGGTCCCATAGGTCAAATAGGTCCTATCGCCTGTCATATGACTCTTCAACTGCTTTTGTAATGAAATCAAATCGCTGGCACCAGGTTGAACAAATCTTCCACCAGGCACTACAGCGCCTGCCTGAACAACGCGCGGCCTTCCTTGCTCAAACCTGTGCGGGCGACGAAGCCCTGTTAAGCGAAGTGAATTCACTCCTGAATTCATTTGGACAAGACGACAGTTTCTTTGAAGCGTCCGCCTCAACACTTGCTGCCGAAATGTTTGGAAGTCTGGTCGGAGAGACGATCGGACCTTATGAAGTACTGTCTGAACTTGGCTCTGGTGGGATGGGAACTGTTTACCTGGCCCACGACGCGCGGCTTGGTCGTAAGATAGCTTTAAAACTTCTTCCGCCTCAGTTCACGAACGACAAAGATCGGCTTCGTCGTTTTCAACAGGAAGCGCGCGCCGCCTCAGCGTTGAACCATCCAAACATACTCACAGTCTATGAGATCGAACAAAAAGCCGACATTCACTACATCGCTACCGAGCATGTGGATGGAGTAACGTTACGCCAGCTCTTGTCAAACGAACAACTTCAACTCGACCGCATTCTAAGCATTGCTACTCAGATTGCCAGCGCTCTCCAGGCCGCTCACGCTGCGGGAATCGTTCATCGAGACATAAAACCCGAAAACGTCATGATCCGTTCTGATGGTTATATCAAAGTTCTCGACTTTGGTTTGGCAAAACTAACGGAAAACGAATTCGCACCAATGACATCCGAGACAAACCCCGGTGTCGTCATGGGCACTCCTCGATATATGTCACCGGAACAGGCGCGGGGGCTCGATGTCGATCTCCGCACAGACATCTTCAGTTTGGGAACAGTCATTTATGAAATGGTGACTGGAAAAGTTCCGTTTGAAGGGGAAACGACAAGTGACATCATTGCGGCGATTATAAAAGACGAGCCTGAGCCTATGTCTTTGAGTGTTCCCGAACTTCCTTCGGAGTTTGAAGAAGTTGTGAACAAAGCTCTGGCGAAGGACCTTCGCCTGCGCTACTCAACGATCGCTGATTTCTCGTCGGCTCTGCAACGATTTAAAGACGAGATCCACTTGAATGCGTTTGTTCGTACGAACTCTGATGGCTCGCTCCTACGTTCGAATGCTTCAACCACACCAAGAACTACTCCGGGTTTCAGTTCGACTGATCCGCATACAGAACAAAAGACTCAGCCCGTAACTCAAGACTCACGGAAAAAGTGGACAGCCGTCATTGCGTTAGGATTGCTAGTAGTTGTTGGGCTTATCGTTATTCGAACTTTTAATCATCTCAAAATCCCAGCAACTGCACAGCACACTCAAACATCTCCACCGCTTACTAATCGCGATGGTTTTATTTCGGCATCACGGTTCGCTCCCGATGGAAAGGGAATAGTTTATAGTGCGGGTTTTGAGGGAAAGCCTGTTGAGCTCTTTTACACTGACGTCGCAGGCGCCGAAACCCGCTCGGCTGGTATTAAATCGGCGGCTCTTAAATCAGTTTCGCGCTCAGGGAAAATTGCCGTGTTGTTCGATTTCGAACTGAATTGGAGCGATGGCTACAACGGAACCTTGGCAGTCTTGCCAAAGGAAGGTGGTACGCCGGAGGTAGTGGGAGAAGGAATCGATGATGCCGCTTTTGCTCCGGACGGAAATACCCTGGCTATCGTGAGGTCAGTATTTGGGGAACAACAGTTGGAGTATCCTGCAGGAAATGTCCTGTACAAGTCTACTGGTTGGATGACATATCCTCGTTTCTCACCGAAAGGTGACAAGATTGCCTTTTTCGAACATCCCTTGGGCGACCTCAGCGGATCGATAGCGGTCTTTGACTTGGCCTCACAAAAGAAAACCTACTTAACAACTGACTGGAAGTTTCTAAAAGGGCTAGCCTGGAATCCTAAGAACTATGAAGTCTGGTTTGGAGGTTCCAAAGTTGGCAAGCGACTGAGCATCAACGCGGTGTCCCTTTCCGGACAACTGCGAATGAACCTTTATGAAGTACCAGGCATTGGTGCGCGCATCGATGACATTTCCGATGACGGAAAGATGTTGATTAACCAGGGTACCAATCATTCAACGATGGTTGTTTTAGACGGCAAGTCCGCAAACGACCTTGACTCGCCATATGCCTGGACCACGTCGGCGGATTTGTCCGCGGATGGCAAAACCGTTCTCTACTATGAATGGGGATACGAAGCCAGCGATCCATCTGACGTCAACAAAGTATTCTTACGAAAAATAAATAGTTCCGAGCGCATTGGGCTCGGACCAGGAAAGGCGTTAGCCTTATCGCCCGATGGTAATTGGGCTTTGGTACTACAGACATCACCCCAACCGCAACTTGTAATGCTCTCAACTTCGCTTGGCGAGCCGAAGCCTTTGCCTAATCGAGGGATAAAAGAATTCCACTACGCTTCTTTTTTCCCTGATGGTCGACAGATCCTTTTTACTGGAGTTGAAGCTCGCAAAGATGCTGCTATTCGCTCTTTTGTTCAAGACGTCGACACGGGCGAGGTTCATCCGCTCACGGAAGAATGGACAACCGCTCTTCGTGTCTCACCAGATGGCAAGAGCGTAATCACACTTCAACCAGATAGAACCTATTACATCCAACCGTTGAGTGGAGGAGAGGCTTCACCAATTCCAGGACTTGAATCGGGAGACGAACCTATTCAGTGGAGTAATGACAGCCGCGCGGTGTACGTCATCGGGCCCGGAGAATTTACCAATAAGATTTTTCGTGTGGATCTTACCAATGGCAATCGTCGGGAATGGAAAAACATTGATCCAGCTAACAAGATAGGATTAGTTGGTCTTGAACTGAACCCGGGAGGAATCTTAATAACTCCTGATGGAAAGGTGTGCGTGTATACCTATTGGATTCTACTTCAGCACCTTCTGACAGAATCGATCGAATGAGATTGTACTTAATTAGAACTTTCCTACTCGAAACCCACCGCGTGAGAACCTCCAACTAAGTCCAAGTGAAAGCCCTCTTGACTGATGAGTGCTGGCACCTCTAAACGTGTTGCCAAAGTCAGCGTGCAAATCAACCGAGCGGGTAAGAGAGACACTCAATCCACCGCCAAAACGTAAATAAGCCGATTTGGCTGCTCGGTCATGCAGTTCGTGAAAATCAGGGATGCCGCTGTCCAAGGGAAATCTAACTCCCGAGTACGTGTGTTGCCATGCACCGGTGAAGCGTACGGACAACTTCGGTGAAGCAAAATAACCGAACTCCCAATCAGCACTGCTGCGATTTAGACCGAACTGCTGAACGTTCTGAACCATCGCATAGTAGTAACGACCTTCGACATAAGTTCGCGGAATAACGTCTCCAAGGTCGCGGCCTAAGTTCACTCCAATTTGTAATTCACGAAGATCTCTGCCGACCGCCGTGTGACCTTTAGTTTCGTAATGATGCGTTGGTATCACTGTGGCAACAAACGGAGTGACAACCAGCTTATTACTGGCTAACACGTTATATCGAAGACCAATACGTAAATCCTGGAAGGTTGGATGATAGAACCCAGTATCGGGCGGACCGTGCGGTACAGGACCAACAAAACCTTCATACTTTGAAGTCACGTGTATCAGTTCACTGTCCAGGGCCAACTTGTTAGTTAGACCGTACTCCAGAGTGGTTATTACGGTGTGAGTGCGAATTGGCCCGGCATCAAATCTTTTGCCGGTGTAATCAAGGTGATATCGAACGTACAAGTTCTCATACGTGGTTGTGACCTGGCCTTCGCCCTGCAATGGTACCCAGGCTTGTGCGTTTGCCGGCTTCAGCGGGGCACTTGCAGCAATGACGAAGGTACACCCTAGGAGGGCTGAGAGAACCAATCGTGGACTCATGTAATCGACCTACCTGAGAGTGTTCAGCTTTTCCGTGACTGCGAATCCATTACTTTCGCGATGGCAATCACAAAATCCAAGCCGTCTTTAGGGTTCTTCACGATGACCTTGTATTGTTTCGCAGCGGCTTTTGCTTCAGCTTCCGGTTGCTTGAACAACACAGGTACAACGCGTGTGTTTGGAGTGAAAGATTCGACTTGCTTCTGCAGGTCCGGTGCTTCCGCAAGATTCGTCAAGACGAGATCGTAGCGAGAAGATCTCAGATCGTTCTTGATACTGCTGACGTCGTCCAGCGCAGTTGCCTGGTGACCGACCTTGTTCAAGAAGTCTCTGAGCTCATTCGCTTTGCCCGCAGGCAGCGCTGCCGAATGAATCAGGATCTTTGAAGGATGTTTCGCGATCTGGGTCTGGTAGTACCTGAGTCCAGTCTTTACCCGCATCGTCTTATCACCACAGGCACTCACGAATTGCGCAGGCGACAGACCGATGATGGTGGTGGCGATCAGAACAAAGCTGAGTTTTCGCATCTTTGCTCCCTTTGAACGAGTGGCGAGACCCGACTACTTGAGAATTGGCCCGTATCCTACGCTCAGATAACACAAAGATCAATGCCTAGGCGGCCCGCTGTTTGGATAGCGAGAGCCATACTTTCACTCCGATTCTAACGCGAGAAAAGTTAAGAGAGTCTCTAACAAAAATTTTTGGAGTGCGACGCCCGCCGTCGCTTTGTTAGACCAGCACGTTGAATATCACGCAGCGGTTCGTGACAAAGCGGCGGCAGGCCGTCGTACTCCAAGAGAGAAGCTTTCAATTACTCCTGCTCATTGCTCTTCGTAACCAGGCCTTAGCCAGTGTCCAATCTCGCATGACTGTGCCCGGAGACACGTCAAGCGCCTCGGCGGTCTCCTCAATGCTTAAGCCACCGAAGAACTTCAGCTCTACAACTTTACTTTTGCGCTCGTCGATTTCCGCAAGCTGCGTTAGAGCATCATCAAGCAAGACGACGTCCGCGCTTCGTTGATTAGCAGCCACCAACTCCTCATTCAGAGACACCTGCAACTGATCGCCTCCTCTTTTGGCAAACCGGCGCTTGCGAGCATAGTCAACCAGGATCCGTCGCATCATTTGGGCGGCAATCCCAAAAAAATGAGCTCTACTTTGCCAATGGACATCTCGCTGGTCCACCAGCCGAACGAATGCTTCATTCACCAAAGCTGAGGTTTGTAAGGTGTGACCAGGTCGTTCCTTCTTAATGTGTCGGTGCGCCAGCCGGTGAAGTTCAGCATAGACCAGTGGCATTAACTCATCGCGAGCCGCCTGATCGCCATTGCCCCAGGCGACTAACAATTGGGTGACGTCGTTCGGTGGTGGGGTCATGGAGTCATTAACGACGGTAGATTTTAGATCCAAACCTTCTAATGCTTCAGCCAAGGCGCCCAGCATTCTAACCGCTTAAGAAATTTGCGGAAACAATCCTTCTCACACTTCCCTGGTTTCTTACGCCTTTGACTATTACTCCCGAATCAAGACCTTTAGGACAAAGACACGTCGAGGCGCAAGGTCTCTAACTCATTTAATGTTTCTTTGTGCCGTCGTACCTTTGTGTCTTTGTTTCAAAGTTCTTGATTCAGGAGTAAATGAAAACTGGCGAACGATCTCGCAGATCGTTCGCCAGCTCTCAGTGTGTGGAAGTACGACTTACCTTTAGCCTCAACAGCCCGAAAATCGGATTTGTACTGTCTTCATTTCCGCTTTCTGAATGCGTGATCGAAAACGAAGTCGCCAACTTTGTTACCTAAGCGGATGCCTTCAGTCTTATCAAAACTCCAGTGGATACCGAGATAGATCCTACTTTGCCCGTTCTCTTCTTCAGCTTCAGAAAGTGAGGAAAAGCGCCTTTCAATCAGCGGACGCGGATTGCCATTATTGTCTTTCGTTACTCCGTTGAATTCATCAGAGATGATGGTGAAAGGAATCTTGTCTTTTCCATAAAATCGACGAAGGACTTGGAAGAGAGCACCGCCAAAACCCGCGTGGCCCGATGGATAAGAAGGGAAGGGTGGCGTGAAGTTTGGCCCATTGAGATTGCTAGCCGGCGCTCCCAATGGTGAAAACGTTACGTCGCCAACAGTCAAATCGTTACCATCACCCGCTCCCGTCGGTCCAGTACCGGAATCGGATTCACGAATGCCAGTCACGGGTCGCCAGAAGTCGTAGTAGAACTTCGATTCCCAAATGGCAATGCCTGCATCGGCCATTGCAACGTTTACCAGAGCGAGCAACCGTGCGAGCTCAACAACATCGTGGGTGTGACGAATGTCTGCAATGTGCATCGTAATCTGGTTGTACAGACGTGGAGGTGCGCACAGGCTCGGGGTGCCATCGTATGCCCAAAATATTCCGGTAGTTGTTTGCTCATCCGTTCTCGTAGTTGGAGTAACGATCCCGTCGCCACCAAGTGTTTTCACCTCGTCATAAGCCGTAGCATAGGCGGCGCTGTTGAGTGCTGGCGGAGCTGGTGTCCGAAACTGACTTGATGACCTAAGAACGAAAGGTGTGACTTCGCCCCAATGTGCACCGAGAGCTACTGTTAACAGACTAATTGGATCCTGGCGCCATCTACCAACCTCGTTACTGGTAAACCAATCTATTCCGAGCCTGGGTTCTGGAATCTGCGAGCCGTCATTACTTCTGAGAGCAAGGATCGCCGCCGCAGCTGTTTGTCCGGCCTCGATGCCCTTTGACTTTGCTTCGCTATCGCCAATGTCGTTCAACTCTTCCGTGAGTAGCTGATTGAATGAAGGGCTCTGCGACGGAAACATCGCACACAGCGTATCGTGGGCTGCTTGCGCGATGGCGCACTCCATCGAAGCGTGTTTGTAGACTGCCTCCAATCCAACATAACTCTCGTACTTACCTTCGATCGCGTTAACTGCTTCGAAGATCGCAGTGTGGACGATCGCCATTGCGCGAGAGGCACGACCCGGACCCAATTGATGCCCGAATAGATAAGTGTCACCCGGTTGATTCGGCGTGTGGTCTAACCCGCTAGCGTCGATGGCGACCTCATTCCAGTGTTTCAGTCGCTCAGTCGCGTTGAGTCCAGGTCGAAAAGGATGTTGTTGAACACCCATCGGTTTTGGACTGTTTTGATATCGCCCTCGCCAATAGTCTTCGACGCGCCGCGTGTGGCGTGCCGAACTTAGTGATGCAGTGACGATGGTAAGGATCAAGAAAGCGACGGTTACTGTGCGATACGAGGAGTGGTAAGTTCGGTTCATGGTTTCGATCTCCTACATGATTCAGACGCAGCCATGCTGGTCTATCGGGAGTTTCTAAGTGGAAGCTCGCGAAAGACCCTGCGGCGCTGCGGTAACAGACGCCGCAGGAAAATGTGAAGCCTCGCGTTCAGACTGAAATGTTCGCATCCCTTTCAAGCCGGCATTTTCAATCCGCGACTCATGGGAAGAACGGAGAAAATTGAAGCGTGGCACACGCGGGCACAGCAACGGCACAACCACCTGGGAAAGAGGTCAGCTGCTGTTGGAGGATCGTGGGATCCACATTCGGAAAACCGTGACTACGAAGGGCGAGGTGAATCTGTACCTTCTTAGCGTTGACGATGCCGGGTGATGGATTCGGCATATTGGGGAAGGCCGGGTTGAGGTAGAACCCTGTGTTATCACCCACGGCCAGATAACCGCTGAAGTTAACTCTACCCCCAAGATCTGCTATGGTGCCACCTCCATACTGCAACGCACCATTCACGGCGGGGTTGTTCAGGTCCGGCGGCGCACAGGAAGTGTTAGCGCAAAACTCAGGATTGTTATAAATAACCCACCAGAACGTTATGACATGGCCGGGAGTTAGACCCGACGATGAAATCGTTCCGAAGACGCCGTCATTGTTTCTGGACAATGAAGCGCCTGCGGCCGGAACAACAGTCGCACTGGCAAGGCTGTGTACAGCACTGATTGAGGTTTTGACATTTCCGCTGTCGTTACTTTGCGATGAAGCAGTTCCAACCAGGGCTAATGTCAAAACACTGAGACAACACACGACGGTCAAGATTCTTCGATTCATATGGCCTCCAAGTTTTTGATCAGGATGCGAAATAGATCTCGGTGTTATCGCTGCATCCGGGATAAGCGATAGAAACTCAGCGCACCACTCTTAGGAAAAATCCGAGACACTGCGCCAAGCGTGAGACACCATCTTCAGAGAGCGTGTGTACTTCACGTCTGCTCGAGAGTTCGGTTAAGTCTCCCAGACCGAGTAAGGGATGGGAGTTTCAAACTTTCTTTCTATCCCTAACGCGAGGGCAGAACGAGGAACCTCTAACGCTGGACGCTTTATTTTTGCGATGCTTAAGATCCGATTTATTGGTTAGTAGAGAGCGAGAGGTGGACTCGATGATTTTGGTGTCTTGGGTGAAAGCTGCTGGAAGCGTCGATGAGGTTTACTCCAATCCGATCCGCTCAAAGCGACTGAGGCTGATGGATTAGGAATCGCTTGAATGTGGTCGTAATTAAATGCCGGCCCAGTGAGCCAACAACTACCTCCACCTTTCACGATCCAGCGGAATCGCAGCCCACCTTCGCTGCATGCAAAAATGCAGGCATCTTGTTAGTAACTCCAGGCTGGATCTCCGAATCGAAATTACTTTGATTGATCGGGTAACGTGGACCAAACGATCTATAGCTTCGCCTACTAAAGCGATAAGTCATCAACGATCCCTCAACGGCACTTAGATGAGAGTAAGTGATGAGGTCAGGCCAATGACCTGCGACTCTATGGACATAGAGATATTGCCCCACGATGATTCCTAGTTGCCTCGCTGGCTTTAAGGCGAAGAGACCCCACGTGCAATTGCCCGTCCCGCCACAGTCAAGAGGCACGAAGAACTCAAGCTTGTGATCGCCGTTCAAGTCAAAGGCAAACGCTCTGTCTGACCATGAGCCGAAGCCGCCTAACTCATTTTGCTTCATCGCACGATTCACGACGCGGGTCAGTTTGACTGATGGGTATGCGGCTGGGGTTGCGCAACTCCAGTCAAACTTCATGAGAGTCTTACCATGAAAGTTGCGCCAGTTTTGAGTCTGCGCGTTGACCTGAATCAGTGCAGTTGCGATTAAGAAGATCAATAGGCCGAGTCGTTTTGTTTCCACAGCGCATATCCCCACCAGACAGCGTAGATTCTGTAAAGCAAATAAGGAATCAGTGTCCATGCTGCAAGACTCTCGAGCTGAATCAGCATAAGAAAGAGTGTGATATCCAAGATTGGAAACAACGCACCGACGAGGAAGCTGAGACGTAAGTTCCTGGCGCGAAAGATTGTGTAATTAGTCAGCGCGTTAACCGTCATCATCACCAAAACAAGAACGATCGTGGCAGAACGTAGCCCTGAACTGTTGTTTAAAGTGAGTAGCCGGTATAGAACGAAGCAGAAGATCAGGTAGTAGAAAAGACCGATGATGGACCACACCCAGAGCGGAGCAGAATATGCTGGCAATCGCAGCGATGAGAAAAATGATTTGACGTTATTTCCAGCACATGCCCCTTCCAGAGCGGCTGCCACGGCACAGACGGCGAGAGAAGTTAAGAAAGCGTAACCAGATGACATGCCTCTCCAAATTTTTCCTGGAGGGAACGGGTCAGTACCACCTCGCGGTAGCGGGTGGGTGCGCAGCTTGATCTACCGCTGCCTTTGAGGCTGCGCACCCACCCGCTACCGCGAGGTGGTACT
>DATDFV010000127.1:0-5550 GCA_036522415.1 Pyrinomonadaceae bacterium
GCTGGATTCACCAGAAACTGTCCCGCGCGCATCTGTTCCAGGAAGTCCCAGATCTTATTAATGACCTCAGCGCGGATCTGTTTCCATTCGCCCTCGCCCATCACGGCCATCGCTTTAACGTTGATGTTGTAGTAGTCGCACTTTTCCTTCCGATACATTCCTCGATTACGACGATCGTTGCCGCCGCGAATGATGTAGTAACCACCGCCGGCAATATCGGCGTGAGGAAGGATCAATTTCTCGAGTGCCTCCAGGTAAATCGGAATCTGAAGGGAGCGCGCGGAGCGAATGTCCTCTTTCGTGGCGCCGACGGAGAGTTTGTAATCGTAAGCCACCAATGTGTTGTCAGGCGCAAGGTCAACTCGATCGATTTGACCGCTGATTTTGAGACCCTCATCACCAACGAACGTACTTCGATTCAGGATTAATGGGTCAGTGACCGATGCAGGATCCTTCGCTGAGAATCGCGCCCCGCCAAACGCCAATTCGAAGTAGGACGGCACGACACCTTTGTGCGCCCCCTCTTCCTGGAGATGTAACTCGTAAACGAGAACTTGTTCGAGCAAAATCTTTCGTATCTCGCGATCGATCTTCCATATTTGTCGATTCAAGGGGGGAACGACTCTCTCATGTTCATCAAAGACCCGATCCGCGATCTCAAGCAGTTCGTTGCGAAGCTTTGAGTGGTCCCTGATGTATAAGGTTTCGCCTCGGTGTTTTTCAAAGAAGCGGCGCAGGATGTCGTGCAAAAGTTTGCCTGCATCAATTGCCTGAAGATCTAGTGCTGCTTCACCACGTGGTTCAAGTTTCAACACACGTTGAGCGAAGAAACGATAGGCACAATTACCAAAAACGCTCAATCCGCTTGCGCTGTGAACGTACTCCGGTCCAAACCTTCGCTGCAGTATTGACAGCAAATCAGGATCGGTAATCTGACCGTCGTAAGGACCAAAACGACCGCTGGCTCTTTCACGCTCAATCTCAATCCGTCGCAGTGCTGTGCCGGTCACGAACCGGTCATTGCGAGCCAGCGGAAGAAAACGCTTGATGCGTGGTTGTGGCAACAGGTTCTGCTTCTCGCCGTGATGACGATGACGTTCCTGCTGGCGAACAAGTGCGACGGTAAGTTCATTTGTGTTTGATGCAGCTTCAATCTCTTTGCCGTCGTAATCACGCCGCACAACTTCGGGTTCAATCGTTCGCGGAGCAATGGCTCGACGCAATTCATCGATGTAATACGAGGCCACAGTCTCAGAATCATCTTCGAGAAGTAACGGGCGGCTCAAGTACAGGCGTTCCGTGGCCCGGCAGGCGCACTGGTAAAAATAGTGTTCCTCCTTGAGTAGCGTCGCGGGTGAGATGTCTTCGAGTGTAAGACCGTACTTTTTCAGTCGCTCGCGTTCTTCGTGTGGATAGATCCAGTCTCGTGATGCGCGAAGCGGAAATCCACCTTCAACCAGACCAGCAATGAAGAGGGCCTTGAACTGGAGTCCGCGCACATCGGTGGCTTCGAGCACGCGAAGGCCTGCGGGATCTGCTGGCCCAAGAAGCTGAGATTGTGAAGTCAGAGAACGCCGGATTTCGGAGATCAGAGTTGGCAGTCCGACGAACTTTAGTTTGTCGTGTGATTCCTGAGCAGGCCCGCCGGTTTCAGCGCTAGTTTGATCCTTGGGGCCTTTGATTGACGACTCGACAAACTGAACTTTATCGGACATTTGAGCGGACATCTCAATGCTCTTGATCCCCGCAACCATGCCCCGTCTTAACGATTCAAGGGCATTGAAGTTCAGCATCACCTGCGGTAGCTCGTCTTCATCCGTGGCAGTTCGAGTCGGCCTTGTGATCTGATCGCGGAAACCAAACTGATCAAACAACCGCATCAACCCCAAACGTAATTCCTCTGTCGTCCCCTCACGCGGGACTGCAAACACCAGCTCTGAGAATCTTTCGATTACCAAAGCTGTCCAAGCCAGCGTTGCCGGGTGAACGTCGCGCGAAGGCCGGCGCTTCTTCTCGACTTTCTCTTCAAGCTTCGCGGTCTCAGCATTTTCGACTTGATCCGCAATGTCAGCGTCGCGATCCTGGGCATTGGTGTCGATATTCAGAAGTTCTTTGGTGGCCGTTGCCGTGGGCAGTTCTTTGACTAGTTTTTGCGCGCGTGCAAGCCAGGCTTTCACCGGTAATTCGCCGCCGACATAGGCAAAGGCATTTTCCAGTGAATCAGCGTCCCAAAAGCCAATGCGGTTGCGAGACTTTGCACTGGCGGCAGCGTCCGATGAAAGCGGCTTTTGATCGTCGCTCAAGAGTGCAAGATGGCTGGCGTCGAAACGTGCGGATAGCTTTTCCAGTTCGTCATCGCTCAAACGGAAATATTCAGACTTGATCAGGTCAGCAAGATCGGAAATGCGATACGGCGGCGAGTCGTCTCCCGGTGGCTGTTCGAGTATTTCAAGAATCTTAAGTGCCGCCCTCGTGGCCGGGACATCGACGGCATCGATTCGTGATTCGAGTTTGCACGGCACTGACTCTTCGCGCATTACACGCGTGATCGTTTTTGAATAGGCATCACGTTGGCGAACGACGAGCGCTATGTCTGACAGTGAGTAGTTATCGATGAGGATGAGACGTTTAATTTCTTTCGCGATCGTGCGAATTTCAGTTTCCCGATCGCCACATTCGAAGTACCGGATCTGATGTCCGATATGCTTTAGCTTGTTATGAGATTCCAAAGCAGGACCTTCAGTTTCAATCGCTTGGTCACCAGGCTGTGCGTGATCTGAAGGGTCTTTTATCGACGACTCGACAAACTGAAGTTTATCGGAGAATTGGGGATTGAATAGATTCTGCCTTAGTGCTGACAGAACGCCCTCAGTCTCACGCATCTCCTCTGACACCACAGTTTCAAACTTACTAATCGCCTGCAACTGATCGATTGTTTCCTGGAAAGGCGCAAAGATCTCGACGTTGCGCTGGTCATAATTCAGGTTCACCACCGTCTCGGGAATTCGAGGGATGAGCTCACGAAGAATCTCGCCCTGTACGGGTGTGAAGTCGAAAAACCCGTCAAGGATTAACAACTCGACTTCCTGAAGGAGCGGCAGGCTTACTTTGAAGCGCGCGACTTCATCTCGCAGCACGTTCAACGCTTTCAGCTGATCCGCATCCTTTTCCGTCAGTCGATTTGCGTTTAGCAATTCGCAGTAATTCGAATAAATGAGCGCTACTTCATTGTCAAAATCCGTTTGAGAAATGGCTGAGCCTGAACGAGCACCGAGATCTTCGGAACGTGAGGTAATGATTGCCGTGACTTCTGAAGGACTTCTGGCGGCGCGTTGTAATTCGCCAATCAAGGTGGCAATTGAATTGACGCAACCCTCACGCCCTGCGAGCGGACTGATTGCTTTCAACTTACCGTCTTCTTTCAGGCGACTAAGAATTTGGGAGACGAGGCTGCGTTTCAACGGCAACTCGTCGCGATCGATGGGAAGCCTTGGCGGCAAGTGTTGGCCTTCGTGATCGATGGCGTTTCTCAGAATGTGCCGGACAAAACCTCGAAACAGGTAGACGGGCAGTTCACCCCAAACACCTCGATTTCTGGTGCCATCAAGTATTCCTTCAGTAACAATTTCGAGAAGAGGGCGCGAGGCAGCGATATAGAGAAACTTGTGGCTCTGATTGTTGGCCACGAGTTCAGCGCATCGCTCGATTAGTTTCTTACGATTGTTACCGAGGAGAGGACCAAGCAGGAGCGAGTTCATTTCCGATTTCAGATTTAAAAATTTCAGATTGATTACGTTTCACTTCCCAACTTCTCTGTGTCTCTCTTAGTGTGACTTCGTGTGGTTTCGTGGATCGCTCTTCCCAAGCACTAAAAGCCGATCCACGAAATCACACGAACCAACACGAACAAAGATACCCAGAGAAGAATCGGAAATTATTTACCCGTCATTACTAACGCTCTACGACTTCAAAAGAGGGAGAATCTATTTGAGATTGCCGATTTCCGATCACTTAGTTTCAGAAGTGCCTACGGCAGATACCTTTGGTGATGTCATTGAAGTGACATCTTCAACTTCGTCTCTCTTCTCGTCATCAACCGTACTGTCAGGAAACAATCCGCTGTCTTCAAATCCAGGCAATGGCACTGCCATCTCTTCCAAATCCTGAGGTTGTGTTGCCGTTAAGATCGTTTCGGGAGACGAGGCAGCTTCAACGGCGTGCAGCGGTAAACGCTTACTCGCTTTTGCCCCCAGATCCCTGATGCGTTCAGCCCGAGAAACAAGATTTCCCTTGCCCGAGGTCAACTTATTGTGCGCAGCATCGTAGCTACTCTGCGCTTGCTGTAGCTTTGCTCCGACGTCAGTTAGATCTTCAACGAAGCCAACAAACTTGTCGTAGAGCGCACCCGATTGTCTGGCAATCTCCAGCACATTCCGTTTTTGTTGTTCCTGCTGCCAAATGTTTCGGACGGTGCGCATGGTAGCTAACAGTGTTGAGGGACAGACAATCACTATTCTCTTGGCAAAGGCGTCATCAAACAGAGTTGGATCGCGACGAACGGCGACGATAAACGCTGGTTCAAGGGGAACAAACATCAACACGAAGTCAAGGCTGTTTAGTTTGTAGTGGTCCTGATATGCGCGGCGGTCCATTTCTCTCAGGTGAACTCGCATGGCGCTGATGTGATCTCGTAAAGCTGCCTCGGCTTCCGCCTCATTGTCGGCTGACGTATGTTTGAGGTACGCAGATAAATTGATCTTAGCGTCGATAATGAGATGTCGATTCTCCGGCAACGTGATGATGACATCGGGTTGCGAGCGTTTGCCATCGGGGGCTATCAAGGTCTCACGGATTGAGTACTCACGATCCTCAACCAAACCGGCCTTTTGTAGGATCTCCTCAAGAATGAACTCGCCCCAATTTCCCAAAGTTTTGGACTGACCCCTGAGTGCATTGGTCAGGTTCACTGCGTCGTCGTTCATCTTTCTATTTAGATGACTGAGGTTTTCGACGGCATCTCGTAGTGAGGCCCGCTGTTGGGATTCTTTGTCGTACGTTTCTTCGACCTTTTGTCGAAACTGCTCGATTTGATTTTTTAAGGGCGAGAGGAGCGAATCAAGATTAAGTTTGTTCTGTTCTGTAAAGCGCTTGCTCTTGTCTTCCAAAACATCGTTCGCAAGATTTTTGAATTGAAGCGCGAATTCTTCTCGGGCTTCACTGAGCAAAGCAATCTTCTCATCGAGACCCTTTGTTTCCTGTTGGCGCATGACTTCAGATTCAGACAATTCGGAACTCAGGTCAACAATCCGTTCTTGAAGTATCTCAACGTCTGTTTTTAGGCGATCGTTTTCGGTCTTTACATGTGTGAACCTGCCCTCTGCGGTTGAACGCGATGAGGCTTCGGCGCGAAGTTGGTTTTGCAGATCTCTGTTTTCATTAGTCAAACGATCCTGGGCTTGGTGTGCCTTATGTAGTTCCAACTCTCTGCCTGCGAGGCGTTCACTCAAAACCGTTGTGCGTGTGCGCACGATTAACCAGGTAAGCAGAATG
>DATDFV010000128.1:0-59056 GCA_036522415.1 Pyrinomonadaceae bacterium
CGAGAAGGCAGCGAAGGCGAGCGACCACAAAACTATCTCTGGCTGGCTGCGTCATATCGCCAGAGAAGCAGCCTCAAAATAAATAGCGTGCCACAGGGAACGATGAAGTAGAGACCATGCAGTTCAAATTAAGACACTACCAGCAAGAAATCACCCAGCTTCAGGCCAAAATCGAAATGGCAGAGGCATATATACAAGCAATGCAGGAGGTTTTGCGATTGCTCCCGCGCGAGGAGGGAGAAGCGGTCGCCAGTGAGCAATTACCCCGCCACGGTAGTGCGATGGCACCTTCTTGGACATCTCTACCTCTCCTTTCCGTGCGTCCCTTCAATCTCGGTTAGCAGTTCATCGGCTGCATCTTGCTGACCTTGGCGATAATCCTGCGACGTGACTCCCTCGAAATCGTTTAGCCTCATACGATACTCATCACGCTTCACCTTGATTTTCTCAATCATCTCAGCGCGGGAGGCGGCAAGCGCAGTGGCGATGTGGTCGGCAATAAGTCGCTCTCGTTCTTCAGGATCAATCCACTTGCCCAACCGTAGGCGTTCATTGCGGTCAAAGTGAGCATCAACATCTCGAACCACCTGTCGAGCCGCTTCCTGATCATCGCGGGAGGGCGCTGCGGGGCTGCTGTCGCTGTTGGCATAAGATGTCGCCTTGTGCTCCGCAGACTTTGCAGACGCGGAAGTCGTCGGGCGCGAATTCATGCCGAGGCTGCTCGCTGTCTGGGCGTGGCGCGGTGTCGTTCGGACCTCCCTGATAAACGCATTCGTGCCCGCAGCCCGTGCCCGGCGCAACAGACCCGTGTGAGCAAACCCCGCTACGTACCCACTTTAGATCGTGGCCGCAGTGATTTACACAGACATGGTCTGGGTTGCGGCGTTCGGGCTGGTTCTGCGCCTCGTTTGGTTTGCTCATTTCAATTTTGCATCCCGCAAGATTACGACGTGCCATTGATAGGAACGCTCCCCACTCGCTGACACCAAAACCCGCCATGATTGCTGTTTGGCTTGTATCTTTTTTTCGACCTGAGATCGTGCGCTCATGGTAGATTTTCTCCGTGGTGCTAATCTACCAACCGGAGAGAGAAAACCCAAGTGAGAGTAGAGATTTATGTAGAGAAGTTTAGCGAGAAATGTTATCATGCAGTTCCGCTGGAGCTTGGTACGGGGCGGGAAGGAGAAAGTATGGATTCTGGTGAATTTTTAAGATTTAGCGCCAAATTGGACGAAAAGAGACTGTTTACGCCAGAGGGCGTCGAGTACTGGCGTGCGCGTGACCTTCAGACTCTTTTGGGCTACGACACATGGCAGAACTTTGAAAATGTAATCGAGCGAGCAAAAGAGGCGTGTGCGAGTGCGGGAAGCAACCCGTCCGATTGGTTTAGCGATACTACTGAACCAATTATATCGGGAAAAGGCGGCTTGCAGCTCAGAAGGGATGTTTTTCTCACGCGATTCGCGAGTTATCTCACCGCGATGAATGGAGAAACGTCGAAACCCGAAATTGGCATGGCTCAAACCTATTTCGCAGTGCAAACTCGCCGACAGAAGCGGTTTGACTGTGGTCGAGGTTTGGATAGCCAGCTGGACGTTCCTAGGTTGTTTAGGCCGCCTAAAGGAAAAAGTCTGAAATGTCACGTTCTTGATGAGAAGGGTAAACGAGTACGTTTGCATGTCGCTCCAATCCTTGTACGCTTCTGGTAGACGTTCCACGTCTGCCTCAGTACCTAGCTCTTGGACGACGCAGTCCTTCTTGCCTAAATAAACAGCGAGAAGCATCAAAGTGTCTTCGGGCACTAGTAGAGATCTCATCAGAGCGCGACATTCGTCTCGGTTAAAGTAAGGTTCGCGGTTTTTATATCGGAGGTCATACATTACCGCTGTCTTGATGAGCCATCGTGAAAGCAGTAATTGATGAACGGGCTTTAGCGTAGTTGATGAACCGTGAAGCATGGGGTTTAAGACGGGCTTCACTACAGCACAGTCCGGCCACTACTTGAGATACCACTTGTAGTTGTAATAGTACAACCCTATCACCATCGTGTTAGCCTCAGCCGTTCCTGCGTTGCCGATATTGCCAGACGCGTTCCACTCGCAGTGGTCAGTCACAAGAAATTTTACTTCGTGGGTTTCGCGGTTCCAGGGAGACATCGTACCGGAGGCGAGGTAGATGTTTTCCAGCGTATGACCACCGCACGTCAGAGGGAAAACCTCGTATTCTGGCTGGATACTGTTGGATGTCATTACCAACGGCGAGTCGTGCTTCGCGTCGGGCAGTGGGTGTCCGGTGTAAGTTCCGTCGGTGTCTATAAGTCGGCCATAGAGCTGGTTGAACAACGGCCCGAAGTGGAAGTCGGAGCAGTTGTTGATAAGTCCGATCGCCGCCGTTGAGCCATCGCCGTAGAGGAAGCCGATGCCGCCAATGATTCCCCGTGTGGTGTTGTCGAACAGTATCGCGTTGTAAGCCCCAGACCCCGGATTCGCCGACATTTCGATATTGGAGATCGTGACATTCGCCCATCCCGGCCCCGTGATCCGGATCCCGTTGTGGGTGAACAGCTCGATTGAACTATTTGTGATGGCAAGAATGCTTGTCGATGCGGGTGTAGCGTCAATACCGTACGCGCCGCCGATTAGTTTGGTATCGCTGATCTTCCCGCCACCCGACCCAGCAAGAAGAATTTGCGTGGCATCGGAGGGAACGCCATCGCTGGTGAAGGCAGAGAAAAACGAACCCTCGATTGCCCAGTCCCCCGCGTCCGGCGTCTCCGTATTGTTGACGCGCAGTCCAATGGAAACCGGGGCGTGGGAGTTGAAGTTACTCATTTTCCACGCCGCGCCCTGCTGCCGGTCGAAGTTTATGTAGAACGACGAGATGAACACTGAGTCCACGTCCACCTTCGTGTATTCGGGGTATGACACGCCGCTGCTGATAACCTTGATCCCGGTAGACCCAGAGGTAGCACCTCCCGAAGTGTTTATGAGAGCCAAGTCCTGAAACTTGACCGTTCCGTTGTTCACTGTGAACAGCGTCGCGGAGGCTGAGGTGCAGGTGATCGACGTGGCCGAGCGCAATCCTTGCGCCTGGGCCATTCCGTCGCCGCGCACGCTGCCGTTTGCGGTTATCGTCGTTAGCGTAGAGGTGACTTTATATATCCCTGAAGGAAAATAAAGCGTGCCGTTTCCAGCAGCGTTAAGGGCCGCTATCGCCGAGTTTATGGCGGTTGTGTCGTCGGTCGATCCGTCTCCTACCGCTCCGTAGTCTTTAACGTTAAAGATTCCCGATACCACGCTCCCGCCTGTGGCGTTCAGCGTCGTTCCAGACATGAAGAGGTTTATGCCAAGGGTGATTTCCTGAACGTCACCCGATCCTGACGCGGAACCACGACCTAAGAGTTTTGACGCCGCAGAGACGTTCTGCATTTTGGCGTAGGTAACGGCGTCATTTGCGAGCGCTATAAGATTTGATTTCTGGACTTTTTTGGTAACGGCGCCGCTGATGATTGGAATCAGATCTGCATCACCAGGAGTTGTTACTTCCGTGCGCGCGCTGACGAAATCTTTGAATGGAGTATCGGCCATTTGTTTAGATGCCAGTAAGTCGATCTGAACCCGAATCATCCAAGAGCGCTCCACTAAGGGCATCGTCGCCTAGCACGTCGAATCCACCTCCACAACACAGCGCAAGAGCTGCGTCTATTTCCATCAAGACGTCGCGTAGTTGTGGATAGATCGATCCGGCAGGATCAGGAATAGTCCAACCGAAGTTTGGAGTGGTTGCCATTCCTGTCTATGAAAGCACGGGATAGAGAGTTATTTTTGGAGGGGTTAGAACACCTTGCGAACCGCGAAACCTTTTTGCCCCGTGGCGTAAGGTGAAACTTGCCACATCTCGACATCTAAGTTTCCGACGGCTATGTCGCTTCCGCTGTTGTCGTTTTGTTGCTGACTTAGGCTGTAAATTATGTGCGGGCTGCTCGACCCGCCGATGGTTATGTTTTCGACTTTTGTGGTTGTGCCGACTACGGCAACGCGCAGATAGGTGATTCCGGTCGGCGTTGGTAAATCAGGCAAAATCACGTTCGGCGGCGCGTCGGAGTTGATCGGAGAACCAGAGACTTGAAACCGCAGTTCTGTGCCGGTCCATACGATTCGCACGAACACGATTCCATCAACAGTTGGTACGCTGATCGTGTCGAATAGATTGTTGCTCCAGTCATAGATTAGGGCGCTCGTCTCAGAACTCGAAACCTTTTTGAATCTAACACCAGATTGGAGACCGTCCACCGATCCCCGCGGATCGGTGTAGTCTTTGGGGCCAAAGCTCAGCACCACATCACCGAAAACATCATTGTTTTCGACAGTGGTTACACGAGCGCTGACCGCAGATCCCATTTCAATAGGAGGCATCGCGTAAACCCCGCCCCAGCTAACAGCACCAGTAATGTTGTTGTTCGAAGTAGTGAAGGCTCCCCACGACCACGAACCGCCGCCGACTGAGAGCGGAGCGTGTATCACTGTAAATAAACTTGCAGCCAGATGAAGACCGGGAGTAGCCGGAATGTCCCGCAGGAATGTCCCGTCCGCTTTCCGTTGGCGCGCAATATAAGTCTCTGGTTTGTCACTTTCTCTCGGATGGCCGATAGCAGATTCATGCCAGTCCCCTGATCCGTCTTTCACTGCATTTAGATCGGTAGGGAGTGCCGCTCTGCGAACTTGCCCGGTCCACGTAAACGCTTGGCCCGTAGCGTCTACAACATCTTGATTGATCGTGACTGCTTTTAGATCAATCGGTACATCTAAAAGGGCCTGATCAATGGGAATGAATTTGACTCCCGTGTCTCGACCTTCGCTATCAGTCAGCAAGACAAAATGATCTGCAATAGCATGATTAGCGACGTTTTCTATCCCGCTGATTCGCCCTCTTAAAAACACACTCAGATCGTAAGTGTCATCTGATACCGGAGTAACAGTCTGAAACTGAATCAGCTCCCATCTGCCGTTTATTCCAATTGCAGCCTTATTAGCCCCGGCAAGCATTTTGTCTTCGGTAGTCGATAAGAGTTCAAATGCAGGGTTGGCAGTCTTCGGGAAAACCATCTGAACCCTGACATCAGAAACAGTGTCTATCGCGTCAATCGCCGTTACCGCATCAAGGGCCGTCAGAGTCGAGCCAATCGGCACAGGAACATCAATGACATTACTGATCGCGACGTACTCACCAGAAGAATCAGAGTGAATAACCGTCCCTCTCCAGTCCCCATTGCCGGAGTTTGAAACGGCCACATGGAAGCCGGGCTGATCTTGCGGATCGGAATCCCGCCAATAAGGGATATCCATTGGAACGAAAGTTGTATCGTCTGTCTGGGTAAATCTCAGGGTAGAAGCAATCGGGATAGAATGTGTTCCCACTTCGTCCGAGAACATTAAAGTCGAGTATTTTCTTGCCTGATTGATTGAGACTTCATGGTTAGGATGAATTCTCAAATCTTCTATGCGAGTAGCAACATTGATCAGTCCCCCGGAATCATCAGAAGAACAGATCACGTCTCCTTCTTCCAAGACAAGTCCGTTCGGCCCGGTCTTTAAGCCGTTGAACCAATCACCCTCACGATTCTTTGAGAGAAGCCAATTAGCAATCCGGTAGAACTGGTGGAAGTTGTCTATCGCAGTCCCATCAAACTCTAAAGGGTAAGTCTTTTTCACCTGAGCTTGATGAACTGGATCGTTCACTCGATATGGAGTTAATGCGAAATCATTCTTCGCATCTCGATACGATCCTTTGACTTGGTTAATACTCGATTGACTAGACCCCATCGGCCATTTGAAAGAGTCTTTAACAATATTCGCTCTGGTTAACCCGGCCTGCTGTAAAACAGTCGATCCGATTTCAGTAAAGACTGCCGAGCCACTAGCTACTGTTGCGCCGGCGGAAGTGGGCCATGACGGTTCGGTCGATCCGGTTGTCCCTGCTGTGGTCACCTGATACTTGTGGCCGTTTAGAGTTGTCGGGAGATAAATATCATTCAAGATCACTGCGGTACTAGCTCGCCACGATGGAAAGATGTCTTGAGAGTTAGTAGCGAAGGACATCGCTACTCTGAGTAGTTCTTCGCCTGTTGAATTGAATGATGGGGGTAAGGCGGCATCCGGTAACGGCGCCGAAGAAATAGAAAAGTCGGCCGCATCCGTTCTCGTCACTGCATACTTGATGTTTGTCGATCCAGCCTTCTCACTGAGGTAGAAATATCTGGCTACGACACCAGTAGGAAACGCGGGTAATCCAGAGACATTGATCTTCTGATTCGTGGTTACAGCCACGGTAGAAACAGGGGTTAATGCGGTGGTAACTTGAACCAAAGGACTTGCTTGTAACGTCCTGACATCGGCATAGGCCACAGTCCAGTTACCTGCCGGCAGGGAACCACCGGAAGCCGCTGCGATAGTAGGAGCACTCGAAGGATCTGAGATCGGGCCCGTGTGCGCCTTCAAAGCTGCGGAACTAAGATTCAACGCTCCAAAGAGGCAGAGGATCGTTACAACCGTGGGAGATCCACTGGCCCAAGTTGCCTTGATGTATTTACGGAGTCGAGTTGTTGCGTTTATGTGATTTACTAACATAGCTGCCACCGTTGTTGTGTTGTCATCTGAACTTATCGTGTAGACGATAGGAATTCCGTCGATCGTGATCGTCACCGTATTTCCCGCTGCCGGAGTTCCTCCGATCGTCACCGTGCCCGAGGCTTGAACTGATGTCGATCCCCCTGAGAGATTAGCCCCTGAAGCGGTAGCCGTTACCCCTCCCGATACCGACGCACTCAGAGTTATAGAGTTTCCCGCCGATGAATAATCCGCACTAGAAACGTCTCTTACTTCCGAGGTAATCAGAGTGTTGCCTAAAAGTAATCTTCCTTTTAAGAGTTCGGGCCCGGACTTCCACGGGGTTACATCAAAGACAGGGATAGAAGTCGCCCCTACTGTCGTAGCCGATCTCAGATGAGTAGCGTCCGAAGCAGTTTCAGAAAGAAGCTCGTATTTGCCGTGCTTATTAACCTTTATGAACCCTTTGAAGGTAACGAGAATCGTCTTACAAAGGATGTCTACTGCTCTAACTTCATCGGTGATCGGGACGTTGCATGTATATCTCTTGCGAAGGACTTTCTGGATTGCGATGTCTGGAGTAGTCGAGGGATTAAACCCAACATACGGCCCGTCGTCGAATTCAGGATCGATGTCTTCCCCTAAGAGACGGCTGCGAACATATCTCGGGGTAATCAGTCCTGTGGATCGAACTCTGGTAAACGATGTTCCGGCTTGGGATAAGTCAGGATTCTGCACAAGGATCACGTCGCCGTTAGAAGTGTCGAATAACGGTTCATCACAATGAAGGGCAGTCTGATAGTTAACTGAATCCTCCATGAACGCTTCATTGATGTTTACGAACTGCGGGTGAGTGAGAATGAACCTGGCAATACAAACAGGGTTATCAGACCAGCCATCCAAAATGAACGCACCGGAACCATCAGGTGTTTTTACGATCCTTCCTTTGACTAAGCAGGTAACTAATGGAGGTTCGTTAAGAACATTCGGATCGGAGAAACTTGGATTGGAGAAATACTGAAGAGGGATGATCGCCCCTTCGACATAAGCCAAGTGTGAAAATACCTGTCCTCCCCCGATATCTGCCTGACACGTATTTCCTGTGTTAGTTCCTGTCCCTCCTAAGTCTCCAAGGTGAACTCTGGCCGGCGTAGGAAGGAAAGTACAAAGCGGATCGGATAATCCTTCGACGCGAGTCTTGACGTTTTCTACCCCAGCAATCGGACCATTACAGATTTCCCACAGTGCGCCGATGTACACTCCTTTATCCGCCCAGATAAACGGTCTCAACTCAAACTGGCATCGACCAAAGGCTTCTCTGATTACTTGACCGTAGGGAGTGGCATCTATAGATGACCATTGCAAGTTGTTTTGATCGGTTCGTCTGCGTCCTGTTAGCCGTCCAAAGAAACTTGTGGAGGCATTAACGGTCGGCCACTGGTAATTGCCCGGGACGGCGTGAAACTGAATTCCTTCGTAGAGAGGATCGCCAGGTAGTCGTCCTTCTGGATCGTCGGCCGTGTACTTTCTGGGAGGTAAAGTTTGGTTGATGTTTCCAAAGTCTTGTCTTGCGTCCAGAGTGAATTCTTTCTTGGTGATATCTGAGGGCTTATCGCAACGGCCGACAAATAGAACGATAGAATCATCCGTGACTGTTGGACACACACACCGGATGACAAGAATCATTCCTTCAATCGTTTGTGATTGAGCGAGAGTTGCAAGATAGCGGCTTATATTCGAGAAGGTAACTGTGACTGAGTTGGTCTTCTCGCCCATGTTCCTGTTGATATCTCCGCGAGAGACAACTTCACGACGATAAGCAATTCCATTCCAGGTGATCTGTTGTGCGGCAAACTTCTCAAGGGCGTCACTTGGGCTGAACCCAGTAACTCCCGGAATCGCATCACTCGAATACAGTTCAAACAAATCCAGAAGGACGCGCGGTTCTGCCTGGCCCTTGTTGAGTTCTGCTTGGAGTGCGACGGATAGACTTTGCATCAGAGGAACTTAGCAAGCTGAATATTTCTAGCTTGCGCCCATTTCTTTTGGTGTGCGGGACGTTCATACTTTTCATATCGCACAAAAGAGTAGAGAGTCCCATCACGATCACGATAATTAAACGAATAAGCCGAGAATCCATTTTCATCGAGCCGAGCAGACAGGGCATGGGCATCAAGAACAGCGGCTTCCGTTTCGGTCAACCCGTCATAATTCAACACCCAGCGTTTGATTCCACTCCCACCGCTTTGGAGTGCGGTGTCTCGCCCGCCATCGTCGTACTCAGTGAAATTGACCTGGAATTCTTCAGGAAGCTGATACCAGATAAGGGGCTTAGGATTGCTCCCTGACACACTCGGTAGTGGAAATTCTGAAGGCATTGCTTTAGTTTCCGATCAAGGTAAAGTTGACCACCTTCTCCTTAAGACATTAGACTTCGCATCGTGAAACCCGCCATCGCTCTTGTGTTACTTGTCGTCATTCTCATTGGGTGCAAACATTCATCGCGTTCGTCATCATCGCCATCCGTCACCTATGAAGTAACCGGAACAACTGACTCAGCCTCAGTTACCTACGAAAACGAGACTGGCGGAACTGAGCAAGCCGACGTCACCGTGCCGTGGACAAAGCGGTTTGTATCGCATGGCGGCTTCCTCTATCTTTCGGCTCAAAACAGAAGCGAATACGGATCGATCACCGTCCGCATAAACATCGACGGACAAACCGTGAAAACATCAACGTCAAACGGTGGATACACCATTGCTTCAGCCTCCTATAACTGCTGTCCTTAAATCGCAAAACCCGGCTCTCGCGAGTGATGCCCAAGCATGTCTCGAACTTTCCCGCCTTGCTTGTAATCACCGACCACAACCCCAACAACTTTGTATTTGTATTCCTCTGATGGAACACCAAGGATGTTTACCGTGATTGGCGGTTGCGCATTGCGACGATTAACGTCTGTGGTTTGTGGATTCGTGGAATTTGTTGATGGCGCGTTACTCCGAGACGTTCCCGTAGACGTTCCTGTGCCGCTAGCTTGCTGAAAAGCATTTCCCGCGATCGCGCGGCCTGCTAGTCCGGTCCCAACCGCAAGGAGTCCAAATAGTGCGGCGGCCTTGAAGTGCGCAACGGCTTCAGCGGGATTAAAGAACAAAGAAGCAAATCCTTTTGCCAGTTCAAAGACAGCTAAGACCGCACTCTGGGCCGCGACCCCGGCGAGTACCGTGGCAACGAGCTTCCTCGTGTTTATGTCGGCTTGAGACCCCATTAACACCCAGTTTTGAACTAAGTTGCCAACTCCGTTAGCAAGGCCGTTTATAGCCGCCCCTACTGCGGAGAACGCCACAACAGCAACGTCTTCGAAGCTCTTAATGCCATCCGTTAATTCGGCAAGTTGGCCGGAATCCAATCCCCCAAAGAACCCACCTAAAGCCCCTGTGCGTTTCTTATCGTTCTGAGTCTCTTGATCTATTTTCTGGAGTTCTAGCTGGTGGCGCTTGTATTCTTCCTCCTCCAGATGATCCAACTGTTCCTGAACGCGCAACTTTTCTTCAGTGGTTCGTTTTGATTCCGCATTCTCAATTCGTTGTGCGCGAATGCTATCGATTATTCTGGCGTGGCGCGCTTTCTCTTCATTGACTTCCAACTCTCTACGCGCGGCAAGAATCTGTTTGGATCGCGCGTGTTGAAGAATTAAGATCTCAATCGCTAATTGATTACTCTCAATTTCGGCGCGGCGTATTTGCTGGTAAATCCTGATTAATTCTTCGGCATAGGCATTGAGGTTTTGAATGTCTCGCTCGCGTTCCTTAGCAGCCTCAATATCCCCGGCCTTGAGCAATGCCGTTCGTTCAGCTTGCAGCTCAGCAATGCGATTATTCAGTTCTGCTTCGGCCTTAACTCGATCATCCTGTTTCGGATATAACTTGGCTAGGTTTTGCTTCCGACTCTTTTCTAATTCGATCTCACGGTCTAGTTGCGTAAGCTGAATTAGCGTGATCTGCTTGGCTGCGGCTTCGTAAAGCAATCGCCCTTGCTCTGCTTCATTTCGCACAAGAGCGATCCGGGCGTCAGCCTGAATCCGCTGAACATTCAACCTAGAGCGCGCTGCATCGTCTTCGATCTCAGCTTTTCGCCTAGTTTCCTCAAGCGCGATTTCCTTGCGCCGATCGGCCTGTTCCTGCTGTTGAGAGGTTTGTTTTTCCTCGAGTTCTTTGATTTCCGCCGCTAGCGTTCTAGCTGCATCAGATTCCTTTCCATAGACTTCAATCTTTTGTGCGAGTAAATGTTTTTGGGCAGTGAGGCTTGCACTTTCTGCCTCCTCAATCTTTTTGTTGGCCGTAGCCCGATCAATGTCGCCGCGCTCATACGCTCGTTGTGCAGCCTCTATATTTCGCTGCTGTCCTTCAATGTTGATTCTGGTTAGCGATTCGTAGTGTTGAATTTCTAAATTGCGATCACGCTCTCTAAGGGCAGTGCGGCGTTGTAAGGCTTCCTCGTCAAACTTTTCTCGCGTTTGAAGAGCCTGGCCTTGCAGTGTATCGATCTTGGTTTGTTCTTCCTGGGCTAACCGGAAATTGCCTTGATCCTGGGCTAGTTGCTGTTCTTTTTGGTGTTGAGCAATCTCAGCGTTCAGATAATCTACTTTCGCGTCTCGTTGACGCTTTAATGCTTCGATAATTTGATCGGTGGCGACCTTTTGATTGGTCGTACCAAGTTTCAACGCAGCGTCAGTCTTCGCAATGGACTCTTGGGTTGCTGCGGCGACCTGTTCTGCGAGAGTCTTTAGCCCCTGAAGTTGGGCAGAGGTAACAACCGAGGCGGGTGCTTGGCGCACCACCTGATCGACTGCCGCGCTGGTTCCGGCAGATGGCGGAGTAGTTGTTTGGGGCGGCGGGGCACTGGCTGCGGCGGCTGCTGCACCTACGCCAGCAGCGCCTCCCCCAACGTCAATGTATGCTCTGGTTGCGGCTGCTGCTCGATTCCACGCATCGGTGAGATCGTTTACTAATTTAACGGCACCCTTCAGGTTCTTGAACCATTCGGAAATAGTTGCTCCGGTAATTAACCAGGAAGCGGCATTAAACAGAAACTTAATCGCCTCACCATCGTCACGAATTGCGGCTGTTAGTTCATTGAGAAACGCAGTCACGTCCGGGGATACAGATTCACCCAACTGAAAAGTGAGATTCGACCACGCCTTACTCAGATCGGAGAGTGCGGCATTTTCCTGTTTGGCCTGTTCGACGTATTGATCTGTATAGACTCGGAGTGACTTTGTTTTCTCTACCAAGTCGTTAACACTTCCGCCAGTCTCGCGGAACAGCGAGATCATCCGAATACCACTACGACTCAAGAGATCGGTAGCGGCAGTGTTCTCTTTAACGGAGGGTCCTAATCGGTCAAACGCCTTGAATAATTCATCGATGGCTTTTACTGGGTCATCACCAAGTTTTGTGATGTCGATCCCAAGGTCTTCAAAGTCATGAGCAAGCTGGCTGGTTGAGCCCTCTCTCTGAGCGCGACCAACAGCACTTAGGTAACGCCCAAGAGTTAAAGCGATCTCTTCAAGCGTGATATTTGCCCGGCCACCGGCAATCTGTAAGGCTTCTAGTTGTTCGACTGATAACTTGGTTTGATCTGCGGCGCGGCCTAGCTTCTCACCCTGCTCAGCAAAGGCGAGACTTGCTTCGTATGACCGTTGAATTAACTCATACTCAGCCGCGGCCAAAGCGAGAATCGCCGCGACGGCGATGGCAACAGGAACAGCCACAGCAGCAATGCTTGCCCCGGCCGCCTCACCGCCTTCTGCTAAAGCCGTGATCTCGGTACTGGCGCGATTTAATGCCGGACTGAGCTTTTGAGCCAAGTCGGCACCAAAGAATTCAATCGCCGCAGCGTCTTTTTCGGATTGGCTTTCTAGCTTCGCGTAAGACTCGAGAAATCCTTTAATCTCGTCGGCTGACTTATTACTCTTGGAAGTAAGATCAAAGATCGCCTGCCCAAGTCGTAAAACCGATCCCTCTGTAGGTTGTAGATCGACATACAGAGAACGAAGGTTATCAGTGATGCGAACAAACCCTCCACCTACAAGAGGCAGTCGTTCGCCTACAAAAACATTTAAGTGTTCACTTAACTCATCAATTGCGGATTCAACAATTCCGCTAGCTTCGCGTGTGTGGCCGGCTAGTTGAAGGTTTGAAGCGGCCGATTGTGCGGCGACCCTGGCAATGGCTGCTTGTTTTTCTCTTTCGGCTTTTTCCGCCTCCTTAGCATCCTTCTTCCATTGATCGTAAAAGGCGGCAGAGCGTTGGCGTTGAAGAGCAATCGCAGCTTGGGCTTCACGACGAACAGACGCCTCCACGTCCGCTGTCGCGGTCTTTACCTCATTAGTGATCTCTTTCAAGGCGGCAGTAGCAATTGCCGGATCAATAGAGACTTTCCAAGTTAGTTCCTGCATACCTTCAAATATGCGCCGCTTGGATTATTCAGTTGTGTTCAGATAGTTCCGGTGAGACCCGGAATTGAGGCGGCGCACTTGCGCCAAAGGATTCATCTGAAGGTGATCGCAGGGCTTCCGCCCTCTTTTGTTCAACTTCAGAATCAAAGAACTGCAACCGCAAAGAACAAGCGCGATCGAAATCTAACGCTATACCAACATCACAAATACCGACTAGATCACTAGGACGCTTTGCGAACTGACGCCCGATCATTGCGAGCTCGAGACACGCGTCCGGGTTTTTTACGAAAGCGCGAGATGTCGCTTATGTTAGCGGCATCGCCCCCCTTCATTATTACGTCCGCAACCATCCCGGCCGCCCACTTGAACAAGAAAGACGAATCAGCGCCATCTAACTCTCGAGGATCGAGCACGACGTCAGTTGGATCAAACTTTACTGGATCGAACGATGGATCGAGTTCTTTCAAACCGGCTATTGCGTCTTGCTTCCACTCATCCGTGAACTGAATCTTGCTTGCTGGTTCGTTAGAGAGAAATGGAATCACGCACGATTGTTGAATGATTTGCGAAAGGCGTTGGATCTCCCTAGCCCCGTCCTGTAATTGCTCAGGAGACATCTTTGCGGCAACGGTTTCAGCGATCTTGTCCGGGCCGTCAACCCCCTGTTCCTGCCACGCCTTTACAGCTTCTGCGGTAAGAGATGAGGGTAACGCTCCGGCAAGTACAGAGGAGAGAACCGCGCGAACCTGGCGCAGGTAAAACCTCTCGCCTGTCTCGGAGTTAGTCACCCACTCGGGCTTAGTCTGCCGTAGCCGATCAGCGCGCCGTTGGCGATAGTTTGAGGCGGTCCAGTTACTCATTTATACGCTCTTCCAGATCTTTCCGGTTTGGTCGCCGGCGGCGCGAGAAGAAATAGATATACCTTGAAAGTCAAAGGCAATGCTCGACATCTTCTTCCGGGAAACGTCCATGTTGAATCCTGATTTGTTGTAAGATTTGTAAAGGTTATAGACAAGAAATTTCGTCGTGTCGTTATAGACCGGAGCAATGTAGGCCACCGTAAACGTTGCCACGGTTTGCTTCCCGCCAAGCGCAACTTCCTCATATCCTGAGCCAGTTGAACGTGTGCCGCCGGCAATCAGGTAGTTCAGAAGGGAAGTGTCCAGAGTCTGGATCATGTTCCCCTGAATACCGAGCACTTCTTTGACATTCTGAACGATGATCGGAGAGGTTTGCTCGTCAGATTCATACTCCGTGATGTTCGGAGTGTAAATCAGTTTCGCTCCCTCTGTCGTCATTCCCAAATGGACGCACGATGGATTTGCGGTAGCGTCAGGGGTGCCGTCTGTCGCCAGAGTAATGCGTGCGCCAGCACCGGGAACTGCAACATTTAGCCAGATGTCGCCCGGGCCGATTTCGACCATTGAAACTTGATAGTTCTTTGCTGTGCCGGCCATAGGGTTGCTCCTTTATGCCTCGCTGAGAATCGCGTCAAGCTCCCCGCGAGTTTTCCTGTCCAAACCTTCAAGTTGAAGATCTGGCGCGAAGTTGGAGCCTTGCGGCTCTTCGTTTGGGTTAAAAAATCCGCCAAGTCGCGCAATTCGCTCGTATAGGGCGCGGCCCTTTTTTTCGCCGTGCTTCTTTTGAAGAACTGCAAGATTTACTGTTACGGTTTCCTTTGTCTCCGGATCAACACCCTTCGCCATCAAGGTATCTGGATGAATATGGTCGGGTACTTTGCCCTCGCCCGGATCTTCAATGGGCGCAGAAAACCCGTCCCCGACTTTTCCGGGCAGTGGAGTTGATGCATTCGCTTGCGGTTCAGGCATAACAAATTCTCCTCAAGTCGAAATAGTAGTCATATTCCCAGCTTTACGTTTTCATCGCTCGCTATAAGCCAATGGGATCGTAAAAGTGACGGACTTTAGATGTCCGGTAATTCGGTTGTCAGGGTTATTCGGATCGGGTTCATTCACGCTCTTTCCAATCTGGTTGTATGACCATCCCAACTCACCTTTGACAAATCCAAAGGCGTGATTAGCGGGAACGTTCAACACATAAGCTGAGATCGGGGCATCCAAGCACGCTTCAAACGCTGCCATGTACTTCTCAAGCCTCCGGTCGGCTCTGTCGGGCGAACTATCCTCGACGGTTAGATAGGCATTGAGAGTGAGTTTGCGAGCTTTGTAGGCTGAATTTGAGTCCTCATCTGCGCTCCCCTTGGCCGCTTCGATGGCAAGGGCGGGCATTGCCAGCCTAATGAAGTTTCCGCGCGTCCTCTGCGCTAAATCGGGCAGAAAATCGGCGTGTGTAGGGGCTAAGAGAGCTTCAGTCGGGTACAGCACATCCAGATTGTCTTTGAACGAGTCTTTGGCGACTTTCAGAAGATTGTCTATGACGATCCCTCCAAGAATGATCCCAAATCTGACTGTTGCCGCCATTAGTTTTGTTCTATAATTCGACCATGCCGACCGTCATTGAAGAACTACCCAAAAGCGAACTGCACCTAAACAAGCCTTTCACTCTCATGATAGGACGACACAAAAGGTTAATTACTGAGCCGGCTACGTTTGTAATGAGACGATGGGTCGCGGTTGAGCACGGCGATGCCCCGTTTGATAGGTATTCATTTCCAATTCCGTCAAAAGATAAGTATGAGTTGTTTATAAACGGAAGGCTGTATTCGACAACGTTTCCTACTGGTACGCGGCGCGGCTCTGTCGTGATTCGGAAAGCATCAGCCAAACGCGACAGATTACAAATCCATTTAATCAAGAAATACACAAACCTTGCCCCTAGTTAACATCAAACCCAAGTTGTCTAAATCTTTCTGTCTTGTCCTCTGCGACGATCTGTAAGAATCGCTCTTCGTCTGAGTCGCTAATGTCTACGATCAACCTTGTATCAGGTTGGAACTTTCCATAAGGATTAGTCGATCCAAATTCAGCCGTTAGCGCGTCGATCCTTACAAAGTTATCTGCATTGCCTTTTTGAAACGAAAGAAATAGTGCATCAGTCCTTCGCAGGATCGTCTTACCGGGAAAGTGTGTTGCTTTGTACGCGACCGTCGCAGGTTTGAGTTCTAACCACCCCGGCCCTTCCTGCTCGAACCGCCTGACCATGACGATCTCGGATTCTGGTTCGAGTAGTTCAAACTGAGAATGCCAGTCTTCAAACTCCGCAAGTAGTTTCTGAAAGCCAAGTTGCAGTTCCGCTTGTCCAGTCGGTTGTATTTGAAGAACCCACATTTCACACGTTCGACGGACTTCTGTACCCTGTCGTTAATTTCGCTAATACAAATAACCATTCTGAATTGCTACCTCGCTCTCTAATCGGCTGTTCGAATCTCAGCATCGATTCATTTCCCCGAGCCTGAACTTTGATGATCTGTTTCGGGTTGATCGCAACAGTTGTCGCGTTCCAACCAAACTTCAATCTGTGTGTTCCGATGTAAGTAACATCCCCTGCGATGACTGTATTCCCGCTTGCTGGAGCCTGAGTGACTTCTACGGGTATATTTGTCGCTACAGATGTCTCGCCCTCAGTGTGACCAGAGAACCCGTCCGACACTTTTCTGATTTGAACGATGTCGCACAGATCAGGAAGCGCGCGACTAGCAACCCTATCGACTCTTGCCCTTGCTCGATCAATTGCGCTTCCTACTCGGCTCATTTAGAACACGCCTCTTACGTCCACCGAATACGATCCGCCCATAACCTCAGAAGAATACAGAGGCAGACCTAATTGTTTTCTGACTCTCGATCGAATGGCTTCGAGTAACCGAGAAGTATTCAGATCAACGCCTCCGCCGGTTCCGGCCTGAAGTTCTAAGTCGATCTCGTTTCGATTCTCATTCCACGTCGCCATTTCAGCCCGAAGATAAGTCACTTGATTGATAGTTAGATCTTCAGCAATTTCCTGCACATCGGATATATCCTCAATGGCGATCTCTGCGAGAACCAAGAGTTCGTCTTCGGTGAGTTCCCAAGAGGCTTCGCGGATCTGAATGACGGCGACTTTTCTTAATACGTCCCCGCTTGGAGAGAGGGTCACAATGTTGACGGGTTCAATATCATCCTCAACATCCTCAACACCCCCAGATACTTTGATCGTGGTTAGTGTGTCAGTGTGCCCGGAACTTACTTCGGTAACGCCAGGGGGTAAGATCCACGAAGAACTGGCAATGGTGAGACTGTCCCCCAGGTACGGCGCCCAATTCACGCCAAAAGTCTTTGTCTCGTTCGGATCTTTTCTTAATACAGTCATGCGATTGTCTGTTCTGCCGGAATGGTTATAACCGTGGACTCTGCACTTACCGTTGTTATCGTACTTCCTGCTTGAACATTCAGATTACGACTTTCAGAAGGGATATTTATCGTCTGAGAAGGTATGAAATTTAGTGCTGTTGTACCTAAAGAGGTAACAGGATTAAGAGTTATTGAGACAGTGCCGCGAATCTCAGCGGATGCCACTCCTGAGAGCAATACCGCCCCGAGAGTCACGTTTAGACTCCCAAGTACATCATTGCCGACTTTGCCTGTTGCGGAAAGCGTAAAGGCGTCTAGCGAACTATCTAGCGCCCCTTGAACGGTAACTACTCCAAGCCCTGCACCTATTAACGGATCGAACGCGGAAGCTAATTGTCCGCTGACTGAAACTGATCCCGAAGAAACAGACGAGACGGCTTCTAACGTGGTGGTGAGTGTTCCTTGGGCAGCAACGACACCAGATGCAAAACTTGTTAACTCCTCAAGGCTAGAGACGGCCTGTCCACTAATGCTAACTGTGCCGGCCGAACTGAACGCTAAACTCCCGAGAGTGGCCGTTAAAGTTCCCTGAATGCCGCCCCCGCTAGTAGCTATGAGCGTCAGAGGTCCAAGGGTTGAATTGAGTTGTCCCTGAACATCAATCGCCCCAGTGCCGACTGAGGCAATGTCGCCAAGCGTAACGTTAGCCTGGCCTTGAACGCCTACCGTTCCCGCACTGCTAAGATTGAGAGCTTCGAGAGTTGAGTTAACCTGGCCTTGGACGCTGACTGTTCCAACACTGGTAATTGTCAGAGTGTCCAGAGTTGTGGAAGCGAGTTGACCTTGAACCTCTACGATCCCAACACTGGAAAGTGAAGCATCCCCTAAGGTGACATCCAAGGTCCCTATCGACGGGACGTTTCCAACCGATCCCTCGCCCGTCAGCGTTAAGTCATCGAGTATCGAGGATGCTGAACCTTGAATGTCAACACTGGCACTACTGGATAAATTCAGGCTGCCGAGCGTGACGGAGACTGATCCATTGATCGGGATCGTCCCAGTCGCGGATGAAGTTAACGCGCCTAAGGTTGAACTGAGGGAGCCTTGAACATCGACAGTTCCGGCAGATGAAACAGCGAGACTCGCGAGCGTAACAGACACTAACCCGTTGATCGCAACTGTGCCTACTGCGGAGCTTGTAAGCGCCCCAAGCGTTGGCGATGCCGATCCGGTTACGCTGACACTTGCAACTCCTGCCACGGTGAGGGCGCCAAGAGTTGAATTGAGTGCCCCATTAACCGCTACGGTTCCCGTCGCAGAGGAAGTTAAGGCCGCGAGAGTTGGACTTAAGGCTCCCTGAACGTCAACAGTTCCCGTTGCGGACGAGGTAAGAGCCCCCAGCGTAGAGCTTAGAGAGCCGGAGACTACCGACGCATAGGATCGCCAGAATTCGTATCTATTTACTTCTTCATCGTCAAACTGAGCGGCGATGCGACCGCGAAATAGCGCAGGACCGGCACCGCTGTCCACTTGAGTAATCAGTAAGTGCGTCAGGGTGGCAGCGTTAGATCCAGAAGTAGCGCCGAGTTTTAGCTTTAGAGTTGTCGTCGCAAATGTTGCCTGGTACGCAGAGTTGTTATTGATCCAGTCGGTCGCGCTGGTTCTAACGACTCCTGTAGCGTCCATGTAATGGCCCGTAGGCACAGCCGTCTCGCCTTGACTCGTGAGTAATGTGTTGTTGTCGTAAAGAGCAAAGTAGACGATCTGATCATTGTCAGAATCGCCCATCGAAATGCGGATTTCATAAACACCGGCAGCAATTAAATCGACTTGAAGCGTGCGCTGGTCCGGCTCGAAGGTAAACACAAACCCCGCAAACCGCCGATCAAGACTGGCATTGCGATCGCGAGCGTCAAGACCTGTGGAAGAATCAAATCCAAAAACTACCGAGTTTCGAGTGACTGGATAAAGATCAGAGGCTAGAAGATGCGTCTCATAGGGTCCGTCCGTAACGAACGTAGGAGTTGCGCGACCGTTGAATCCTTTTATCCAACTCATTTACATTTCCCGGAGTTACCAGCAAATCCGTTTCTACATTGACACTTCGGAGGATTCCCCGGCTTTTGGCCTGATGCACAATAGGGTAGCGGCGTCGGGCTAGGAGACGGCACAGGAGTTGGGGATGGTGTTGGTAACGGCGTAGGAGTTGGACTCGGCATCGGACAAGCAGTCGGAAAGCACATCACTTCTGACGGGTGGTGCCATGCTTCCGGCCAAACAGTGAAACTCATTATGGAAAGTCCGGGCGTATTAGCAGTGATGTCATTCAACCAGATTTCGGAGGGTGAAGTCGTATATCCTCCTTGCTCAACATGAATCCGATAACTACCTGGCGCGACGTTGAATAGGTACGAGTTTCCTTGTTCTTGCTGTCGTGCGATCTCATCTCCGTTTGCATCTTCCAAGACAACGAATACGTAATTAAACGGAGAACCATCTCCCCCATAGAAAGTCTGACCACTAATCGTAACCATTCCCGGTTGCGGCGTTGGCGTTGAGCTCGGCACTGGCGTCGGGGTGGGCAGGGGTGACGGTGAGGGAACTGGTGTTGGCGTAGGCGTTTGAGTCGGTGTTGGGCTGGGAACAGGCGTCGGGCTCGGAGTGGGAACCGAAATCGGGCCGTTCAGATGCGCCAGCAATTGATCGACGTCCACACCTACATCCTTGCCATCGCTCGCTTTCCGGTAGTACGGACTTGTCGTTAGCAACCGATAGTTTCCGCTCGTCGGATCAGTAAACCCAACATCGTTTATTGTCGCGGGATTCCAATTTCCCGCAGGGAAGTCAGCCAACGACGGTTCTGCGTAGATGGGTCCTGTGGGCGCTCCAATCATCGCGTTCTTCGTCCATATGTAACCCGGAGTGCAGACCTCGTGAGCGCCATCAAAACACGCATAGCCAACTGCTGGATAAGTGCCCCACCCCACGATGTTGTCGCGGAAAGTGAAGTTACTAAGTTCATCAATTCCGGCCGAGCTCGCATCATTACCGTAAGCCATGATTCGCCCTGACTGGAGAATGGTGCTGTGAGTAAGGCTCACATTACTTCCGTAGGCGCCCTTAAAGACCATAGGCCCGCCATACCCATCCGGCCCGGCGTCACCGAACATCAGCATGTTAGTGATATTGATGTTGCTCGATTCCATCGACAGTTGCTGGTTGTCGAAAAACAAAGTGTAGAACCCGGCACGAAACCTGGTAGCTAAGTTATTACTTATCGTCAGATTCTTAATTACCGACCACGGTGCTCGGCCCCCCTGGTTTCTAACAGTGATCGTGAACCCCGTCTCGCCGTCAAAGGTATTTCCATCAATCAAACAGGTGTCACATAATTTGATTTCAAAAAATCCTTTTCCGTCACTGCCGTTGAAATCCCGCCAGCGAGTAGGCTTGGTGATCTTGTTGTGTGTGATGGTGATATTGCTCGGAACATATCCACCCCAGTAGGCTTGACTGCACCAGACAGGTGCTCCGAGATAATTTGTCGAACATGGCGCAACTCCACCCGCATCACTCATGGTCTTTGGCCTGACACCATCGGGCAATGGAGCATAGGTGTCGTTACTTCCCCACAGTCCAACCAGTCGGGTGAAAGTCACTGAGTTGCCGGATATTGACGTTATGGTGCCGTCCGCCACGGTGATTCCACCATGTGTAGGCGATTCCGTAACCATCTCAAACGCGATGTTCATTCCCACGCTCAGACCATTGACATTTGACAGCGTCGCAGAGGTCAAAGTCGGCATCGGATTCGAAAGCACTGTGCCACCATACATCGAGCTAGGATCAGCACCGCCAATAAAGAACGCTACAAACCACTCTTCCATTTCGTTGTTATCAATGACCATTGGACCGGGAGCAGTGCCGATGATTACTGACTCACCATCAAGAATCGTTGTTCCGCAAGTAGGTTGATCTGCGCGGGTCCCGCTTCCGTATCGAGCACCAAAACCTTTCATCACACTGTCTCTGATGGTTACGTTAATCCCGACCATTCCCACAGCCGTGTTGACAGACGAACAGAGATTTTTATCGGGATAAAGATCCCATTCGACAGGGTTGAACCAGCAGTGATCAATAATTATGTCGTGCGGCCAGTCTACTTGCGGGTCTCTTGGATCAGGATGCGTAATGTCATAACCGTTTGTGCTGAGCAACTGGGTAGTAGTTCCACCCACTTCATTTGTGATCCAAAGATTGCTCAGACGAATATGATGCGCGCCGTGTAAAGCATCAAAAAACGCACTGCCTTTTCTGACGACTAACTTGGGCATGTGGGCACGATCAGCTAAAGTAACGCGCGTTCCATCAGCGGGCGCAGGAGCGGACGATGTGATCGTAATAAACGATCCATTACTCGGCCCTTTGTTCGTCAAGTTATAAGGAGTGAAGTCAGCAGGAGTTCTGTAAGCCGCGCCTTCCTGTAAAACGATAGTATCTCCCCATGTTGCCGAATTCCACGCAGCTTGAAAGTCTCCGCCGGCAGGTACGGTAATTATTTTTGCAGCGCGAGTACGCGAACCGTAAAAGGCGAGGCCGAGTATCAACAGCACTAACCATATCAACACAGCAACTTGTCTGAACTTCATCGTGCCTCCTTTAGGCAGAATCTCTACCCACCTGCTGATCGAAGGTTCGTGTTGAACTGTCAATCGTGGCCGATACCTTCGCAAAGTAGATCTGCCCAGCAGTGAGCTTGTTGGTAGATTCGTCCTTCTTGAAGTAATGCGTCGAGCCAATCTCAGTCAGTGACGTTGATGCGATTAGATCCGTGCCATCCGAAGCCTTGATGACTTGAATCGTAGGACTCGTAATGCCTGAAGTGATTGGGACGCCATTCTTGAACCATCGCACGGCATAGTGATCAGTAGTAGTCGATTCTTTAATGACCCACACCTTTGCGGTGTAACTGTCCATCCCCGTATCGACGGCGGCATCGGTAATCGCGTTCGCTGCAATGCTCTGAACTTTTACCTCCTGCACTCCTGAAGCTGAGGTAATAGCCGACCCTGCGTTGCGGACGACATTCGAGTCCACCATTCCGTTTGCAGGCTGGTTAATTTGTCCCGCTCCGGTTCCGCGTGTGTAAAGTCCTCCTAATGCTTCAGCAGCGGCGCTAGGAAGGGCAGCCATTCCAAAACGCACTGAGTCATAAGGGTCAACATCGCGAAGAGGAATAAGGAAGTCTGTTTCTGCTACACCCGACACGCCAGAAATAGAGACAAGCAAAGTACGAGCGCTTGAAACAGCAAACCGGGCATCGGCAATCTGAATTTCATAGATACCTTTATGGTTAGTCGCGTCCACTTCCTTGAAACGACACTTGCCGGAAGTCGGAGCTGCGAAGGTTCCTAACGTTGTGATTGATTCAACATTGGAAGATGCTTGAGCATAGACAGTCGGCGTCGATTCGTTGTTTGCAATGGTTGAAATTATCAACCCGGAGGATGAGCTTGTCAGTCCGGTTTTACCTGCACCAGTTGAAACTGCGCTATCGCGAAGTTTGACTCGCAGGATGATTGAGGTTGTACCTCGCTTGTAATCTACTAACATAGAAGTCCTCCGGCTAACTCATGATCCTCGAAAAAAGGAAACGGACCCCCAGCAGGCGCGGGCGCGTCTATATAGCTCGCTCCGTTCGCATCTATCGTCCCGCTTTTGTTTCCCGTTCCCGACGGTCGGCGGTGTTCCCAAACAAGAGCTAACTGATCGCTTGCCGCCCATGTGCCCAAGTCAGCAGTGAGGTTGTCGTCGTAAGTTCCAGTCGCGCTGCGCGTGGTGCCGTAGCCCGATTCTGCCTGCATCGCTCCCGAAGAGTTACGCCGTTGAACTTTCAAGCGCATCTCGTAGGGCGTGGTCATAGCGGAAACAACATAGTGGACCGACCATGTCTGCGAACCGGATAAGAATTCAGCGGCCGCTATGCCGCTGCGCACTAACGTCACCGCCACGACAAAAGTGCTCGACTGCGTATTCCCTGATCCAATAGTTGTCCCGCTAGCGCTAGTCGCGATCGTGGTTGTGTTGATTAAGTAGTTACGTTGCGCCATAAACTAAAAGCCGAGCCGAGCATTGCCCGACCCGGCTTCCTGAAAATATCTGTGAGTCACTCTTATTTACGCATTGCCATCTGTAAGAGTGAACGAAGTGATCGTTACTGTTTGACCCGCGACGATTGAGGTGTTATCTAGTGAAAGATCGCCCGAGCCCTGCCCTACGCTTCCCTGTATGAAACAAGTAGTGTTGTCCTTTGTCGCCTGACTGTTGTAAACCCTGAAATGCGCTGCTGTACCTGTATTATCCGCAGAGGCGTCCTGCCACGTTCCTGATTTCGCTTTTGACCCCGACGAAGCCGCAGCCATCCAGTCAGAAGGAAGATTGATCGTTACAAGAATCGTTCCCGTGCCCGCGGTAGCGCAGTCTGCTGGAGCTGCACCAGTACGAATCTCCAGAGCGCAGCTCGTTCCATTAGTGGACTCGATTGTGTCGAGACGTGCGTTGCGCGTTGCTGCGTTGAGTTGAATCGCCATGATTAGATTCTCTTCAAGGTAACAGTCATTACCAGACCAGCACCTTCCGTGGGCGCAGTCTCAAAAACAATCCCCAGCCGATTGCCCGAGGCTAGCTGTTTCGATCCTGCCGTCGCTGTTAGTGTGCCGGCTGTCACCGTGTTCGCAGTTCCTTTGATCGAAACGCCCGCATTCGTATTGTCCGTTAGTAATGCTGTACCCGATCCCGGAGCGGTAGTTCCTGTAAGTTTCTCAACCTGAACACGAAGATTTGTCGCGGTGGCCTCAGCCGTACTCCATACGACGTTGACCCCTGTGACTTGATAGGCAGCGTCCGCAATAAAGAAATGCGTTGTGGCGCACGTAGCCGCGGCGGCGCAGCGGTAAGTAACTGTAAGTGTCTGGGGGACGATTACGCCGCCTACAGTCAACTTATCCGCAGTCGTAACCGCAAGAGTTTGTGATGCGGCAACCGTAACCGTGTTCGAGACTGTCAGGGGACCCGTAATCGCTACAGATTGACCCGACGCAGGAACGAGACTGATGGCTCCAGTGTTGAGTATGTCAACCAGAGCACCGTGCTTCTTGATTCGCTGGGCAACGACGCAAACAGCACAAAGCAGAATCAAAAGCGATGCGAATGCGACAAGTTTTCGCTTCATTAGCTACTCCTTATCTTTCGGCTTTTCGGCCTTAGCCTTGGGCTTGAAGCTGCCCTCGATCGCCCCTGACTCAATCAGACGATCGTGCATCTCTTTTGTCATTACCTCTTCGAGTTCGTCTGGATCGGTGTAGGTCTTATCACCCACAAGAACGCCTTGATTGATCTTTCTGTTGTCAGCCATAGCTCTATACCCCCGCGTCGATGACGTAAACCTTCTGCTCGTCAGGAATCGGCATCGCATTTAACTGCGCTTCAATGGTCAGTTCGCGTCCCCCGTTGCCTTCCTCGTGGTAGACAGTGACTCCGCGAACGTCGATCCCTGCTTCGGGAATCTGATTGGACATTTCCATTGCTCTGCGAACCGGCGCGAATGCCGTAACACCAACTTGATTGCCCGCAGGAATCGCGGCAACCTTTTGTGCGGTCCAAACTTTCGTGCGAGTAACTGCCGTTCCACCATCATCGAACACGTCAACGGAGTTCTCATTGATGACGAAGCGGAAGTCGAATCCGAGCTGGCGAGTAGCCAGCCCTGGAAGATCTCCAGCAACCGCAGAGGCACCATTCGGAAGATCCGGTGCGTCGGCGAGAATTGCGTTGAAAGTAGCCTGTCTCATCACGGCGCCATCAATCGGGCCGACGAGATCAACGCCCGCAGCAACCCACGTCAGGAAAGCGTCCCATCCGCTAATTCCCGAGTTGTTCCACGCGGTTCCTGCGGTAGTGAGTCGAGTGTTTGAGAAGCCGAAAGAGGCTTGATAATAAGCGCCCTGTTGAGGGTTGTACTGACGAATGTAGCCATTCGCCCATGCTGACATCGCATCGAGTTCCAACCGTCGATAGTCAGCCGACACTAACGTGTCAGTACGATCGGGAATGGATGAGCCGATGACGTTCTGGATGATCGCAGCATTACCCCGAGTTTGCTCAGCGAGTTTCTGAAGTTCTTTCTCTTCGATCTTGTCGTAGGCTTCGATCGGCACCATTGACATTTCCCGTTGTGCGGGAGTCAAAAGCGGAATGTAACGTCCACGAGTATTCCACTCGCGCCGATCCGCGGCCGGACGTCGATCGAGAGTTGTAATGTCCTTCAGGTCTACTGAATCGACATTCCGGCGGGGGAAGAAAACGTCCCACGACAACCGCCCCTCGTCGTTTGGAGAAATAGTTTGCGCTCTTACCGTCAGAGCAACCGGCGAAAGTGCTTGCTCGGCTTGAATCCAATCAAATGTACTCATGTTCGGTTACTCCTTTAGGTGCGAATCAAAACGACTTTCGAGCCGGCGACATCGAACCCTGCCAACTCATCAGCGGTCAAGGCCCGCCCGAGGTTGTCTTCAATGATGTCTTGTGAGACTTGCCCAACCGTCCCCACGGCGACAAACAGATCGCCCGTTTCGCTGCTGAGAGAACTGTCCGTCGGGGGAACGACTGCGAGATTGAGTTTTGCGGCTTCCATCGTCACGCCAAACACAAACGTCCCGGACCCAACTAGGGCTCCATTCTGTTTCAAGGGGACTCCTGGCTTGAGATAGCCGTATGCGTCAACTTCTTTAGTGGTTAGACCTGAGATGTCCACCTTGACGTGGGCCGTGTGGTTAATCGGCCCGACAAAAGGATTGCCGTGTACGGATCCCCCTGCTGTGTTCGTGATGCTGAGTGGCATGTGATTTCTCCTTACGCTGCGCGCTCGCCAATGACTCGCAAGCCTTGACGTGCGCTTAACGGGACTGATGTGTCTTTCTTTTCTGCTCGCTTCTTCGCATCTTCGCGAATGTCGCTGTAAATGTTTGCCGCTGGTTTTCCGCTGTCTCGCGTTCCACCTGGGACGGGTATACCACCCGTTGTGGTTTTAAGTTTCGATAACACCTTCGCAAATTCTGCCGAGTTTTCCATAAACTCAAGTAAGGGTCGCTCAGTTACGGTGTCGCCATCCTTCACTTTGGCAATCACAGTCTTTTTCCCGTCCTTCTCTCGGATCTCGCAGTCTGGAAGATTCGGCAACATCACGAACAAATCGGGATCGAAATTCAACGCCTCCGCTACTTTCCGGCCATGGTCTTCCTTCGCGCGCTTCTGCGACTCTTCCTTGAGAGTCTTATGTTCTGTAAGTTTGGAAACGATCTCGGTAGCCGATCCGTGTTCTTTGAGCTTTTCCATTGCCTCAACTTCAGCAACAGGAACGGCGCGAGTACCACGAGGTAAACTGTGGGTCTTCGCAGACTCCAGATCGGCTTTTAGCCCCGCGTTTGCAGTTTCGAGAGTGCTAGCCTTGGTCTCGGCGGCGGTTTTCTCGTTCAGCAAGGTGCGATAATTAACAACGAGTGGATGCTCATCAACGACTTCCGGAACTGCTTTGCCGCCGATCATTTTGTAATGCTCTCTGATTGCCTCTGGCACGTCTTCGAGCTTGTCGTAAATTCTGAACATTAGCCTCTGGCCTCCGTCCTTCCCTGATCTTCAGGGGTTGGTTGTGGAACTGACGATGCAACCATTGCGAGCGGGTTTGTTTCACCGCGCTCAAGAGCAGACTGACGCGCCTCTTCCCAATCAACTGTTTCAATGTTGTCGGGCGGCGTGGCGGCCAGCATCACGGGCTGAAGCGGTTCATTAAAGGTGCTCACTGCCAGATAGATGTAGCCCTGTTCGCAGATGAGTTTCTTTTCTGCTTCGCTCATCTGCCATCGCGTGAGAATCTTGCCGTCTAGGCATTTAAAGGCTGGCAGCGGTCGATACTGAGGCTGATCTGCGGCGTAAACCACTTCGTCAATGTCTGTTCCCGGAATAACGGGACTAACAGGTTGCATAAGTTTCCCTCCGCTGTCTTGCGGTGAAAGATTCGTATCACGTAACTACTTCTTACGTTTTCCTAACGAACGTTACTGGCATGTGTTGCGACTCTTTTGTGGTGAGTTCGTCAGGTGATAACCACTCACTCTTTCGGGTTCTTTCATCCCACCACACGCACTCGTAACTGATTTGATCGTGCTGAGGGCCGCGAATCTCAATTCTGCGAATAGTGGCGGGAATCTCTGCATCAATGGTGACTCGCGTCCCGATAGCTAAAACTTCGATTGTTTGATTCACACATTCACCCACGCACGGCCTTCGTTTCCCCACTCAATTTCCTTTTGCATCTTCCCGTTGGCGGCAAAGATGCGAACAAGGGCCGGACGATACCTACGCGCGTAGCGAAACGCAGCGTCAATAGCTTGGGCCTTCGTTTCGGCATCGTCGTAAACCCTGCTCATCCAATTAACGGCGGCTGCTGTCCGGGTTGTGACGGGTTGATAGGCGTCGGCTGTGGTTCTTGTGCTATCCGCTCTAACTCAGCATCAGTGTCATCTACGCCATTCCTCGACATAGCGGTTTCTTTACTCATCAACCCCGCTTTGACATCGTTACGGTTAGCATCTCTTTCCTCTGGTGTGATTTCGCCCGTCTCGATGACAGCATTAAAGTCAGCGCGCAGCTCAAGAAATTCACCTCTTGCTGATAGCGTGGCGCCGATTCTCAATTGAGTTTCCAATAACCATCTTCCCAAATCGTCTAATCCGTCCTTGGAATCTTTTAGCGACGTTTCAAACTCTGAGCGAGCTTCTATTCGACTCTTTCCTGAGGCGGTAGCATCACCAGAAATCAGTGCATATCTCTGCTGACATCCGCCCAACATAGCCGCATACAAATCGTCTCGTGTCTCGGTAAACGTCTTTGTAGATGTAGGCTCGTGGAAGGAAATTGACGGATTCGCGCGGTTGATCACTTCACCATTATCATTGCGGATAATCAGACCTGTGAGACCCATGATCTTACCGGGCCCGGCTAACCAGTTCTCAGGCTTCTCCGCATTCATAATCGTGCGCTCTAACGATCCTGCTAGGTTCACGTTGCGCACCATCATTGTTCGGGCTAGATTCAAAGACTTCTGAAGAGACCTGATCTGTTCTGTGATTAACGCATCCCGTTCGAGTTCATACATGAGAAGACGCCCACCCAGATCGTAAGAGAAATTCTGATCCGGCTTGTCTTCAACCATGATTCTCAGAATTGTTTGGCCTTTATCGACGTACGTTAACCACGCAGCATCTTTGTTGTCCTCAGTCTTGTAGATGTAGACTCCAAACTCCTGTTGGGTGCCGGCGTCTACAAATATTCCCGCTTTGTCTGAAGTCAGAACTTCAATCTGCGGAATAGTTAAGGCTGAGATGAGATCGCTTTGAACTGCGACTTGGCCTTGATCGTTTGTGAGCCCCTCAGGAAAGAAGAAGCGAATGGTGGCTCTTTCCTCGAGCAGCGCAGTTCTTACAACTTGCTTGAGAGTCTTGCGAACTTTGCGATTGTTCCACCAGATAGTTAAGGCATCATCAGCGTCTTGGGCTGATTTATCATCCCCGGCAACGGGAGAGATGACATTCCGAACGATGTTGAATAGCTTGGAAAACAGTTTTCTGCGGGTTTCAACTTGAGGCGAGGGAACATCTGAAGGGAGAAATCCCCACAGCGGTTCACGGCCTAACAGACCCGCTATGTGCCGATCGATGATTTCCTTGATGACGTTTTCAGAAACAAACCCCTCTTTGATCTGCAAGAGAATCTGCGAATAGCCATCATCACCAAGTAAAGGTTTGGCCCCAATGTAGCCTTTACCGTTTTGATAATGATCCCCAGAGTCAAAGAGGGAATTTGCTACAGATCCCGAGGGACGACGGTCGCGGAAGAGTGTCTTAGCATCGTCAACCTTAGTGATCTTGGAAAGACGAATCGAAGAGGACTGAGACTTCTCAGCTAGCGGAGCGTATTGAGCGGCGAGTTCTCCCACGCCGTAAGGTTAGCGGTAGAGAGATGTTTATTTCTTAGTAAGTACTAAATCCCCAAGTTTGGCTTTCTGATTCGGAGTAGCGATCGCCTCTGCCAAGCATTAGTTCTGTCAGCGCCCAAACTGCCGCATCCATTCTGTTCGGACTCGGATCGCCAGGCATCCATAAGCACATTTCATCTTCCAGGGCAGGGAATGGACCGACATGATGAACTCGCCCCGGTCTATCGGGTTTCGGTTCGTACAATGCCGAGATTGGCTCTGCGCGCGTCTGCTTGCCACGCGAGGCATGGACTAATTTGACAGGGACTTTCGGATCGATCGTCTTGATAGTTAGTTCAACCATCTCGCCACCATTGTTTGATTCAGCAACTATGCAATCCGCTTTGTGATCGTGGTATGCATTCACCGCAGCCAAGGCCCACGTTTTCGGACTACCTTGCAGGCTCTTGTCTGCGAGTATGTAGCCATGCTCCGCGGCCTTGCCGGCCACGATGATTCCTGCTTCATCACCACCACTGGTAGCAGAAGGGTCAACAGCCACCGCGATGCGTTCAAGTTCTGGCGCTTCAATGATTCGGTTGTCTTCAATCACCTTGCGAGTCCAGAGAGCACCGGGAGCCTCGTCAACATCCTCCGCGTTGATCTCCATCCGATAAGCTAGGGAAGTCATATCCCCAGCTAGTTCGCTTATCGCGTCAGCACTAATATGCGGGTTGTCGTGGCTCGTGAAATGGAAGGTTTGCCAGCGTCCGGTCTTATCTGCCTGAGCCTTCTTGTATAGCTTCGCAGCGTGCTGAGGGTCAGTCGCCTTGCTCGTGCTTCGACTGTGAAGTGATGGAGGCGTGTAAATGAACACCGCGTCCCCGTTGTTATCTAAAAGCATTGGAGCGCCGACTATGCCCCACGCATCCTCATTCATCAACTGCCATTCATCCAAGATTAAATCATCAGCATAGTCCCCGCGGAGAGTGTCGGCATTCCAAGCTGTCTTTGCTCTGATACGCTGTTCTGTTCCCGCTAATTCAACCGTGTGATAGGTCTCGTTCTTAACGAATACACCAGCGTCAATGGGCTCCTGAAGTGCTCGCGTGACGCTTACCCAGAATCTTTGAATTTGCTCTTGAGTTGGGGCAGCATACAAGACGCGACGGCCGGCAAGGAACCTGTTCACAGCACGAATCGCCATACCAACCGTCTTTCCACCGCGACGGCCGGCCCGGATAACTATTCTTTTGCTTTTGCTTTCAACGAACGCGGCTTGTTTCTCGTGAGGAGCGGGGAGCTTAACCGTTAATTCACGGCTTGGAGTCATAAACAACCTTTAGAACAATCGGCCCACCACCTTCGCCACCGTGCTCATGTTTCTCTGTAGGCTTGCCATAGGTGTAACCGAAAAGAAGAGACGCAGCACTCACTGCGGACTTAGCATCCGAACCAAGAGCAATATCACGAAGATTAGCAATCACGGCCTTGCGGTCACTAAGGGTAAAGGCATCGTCCAGAAGCGAAGAAAGCCCGAGTTCTTCCGCCCTGGACTTGCGGCCACTTCGTCCTTTCTTGCCGCCCTGACCTTTAACTGCTGCGCCTGCTGCCACGTTTTACCTCGTTTTATAACGTCTACCACTCTCTACTCGCCGTGCTCAAAATTCACGATGTAATCAACAATATGTCCGGCAATTGAGCAACTCCGTCGTTGAACGTCAAACCCTTCCCGGCTGGAATAAACGCAACGGTTTTAACTTCCCCAGTCGCGTCATCATCAGTATAGAACACGGGCAAGTCGCCGTGCTCCTCAATGGACTTTTGTAGCTTTGCAATAAGTTCCGCTCGCGTTCATTTCACCATTCCTTACTTGCTGTTGCTGAATTCATTGTAGCCCGCCCACTCTCTTCTTCACCACTCCAGCTCCTTCCGCACAAGTCGCAGATCATCCGATTACTTCCGGCCATTCACCTTCTATTAACCTGTGGCATTTCGGACACTCAGTAAGCGGAACTAACCCGAATCGCAACTCAAGAAATCCGCATTCACATTTAACGCCTTGGTAGTCCACTGCCCCAGCCGGACGCGAGCGCGGCCCAAACGTCGTATGTTTGAGCATCTTTTCAACAAGAGCGTCGGCTGCTCTTTTGGCTATCGCATCGCCAAGTGCTGAGGCAATTAAAATCGCATCCCGTGTAATTTGATTCGCCGGAATACCCGCATCGATCAATAACTGTTTTGCTTCTCCTTCGTTCATACGCGTCATATTCCATTCTTTTCGTTGCAATCTTCAGGAACCATCCGGTCGCAGATCATAGAGATAGACACTTCGGCCACGGCCCGTTATAGCCCATGCCTTCAAGCACCGCGCGCTGGAATTCGTAAGCTGCGTCTTCCGCAGCAATGAGTTTTGCGAGAATCTTGTCTGAGTTTTGAAACGATCCGCCCTTGTCGAGAAACCTCTCGATTCCTTCGCAAGTAGATTCAAAGAGTTTAGCAATCGAATCACCGTCGATGATGATCTTCGTTTGGCAAGCCAAATCACATCCGCCTGACCCTGGGGGCATTGAGTTTAATTCCTTCCTATTCCAAGTCTGGTTTGAATTGTTATCAACTTCTCTCGATCATTCGTGATGTAGACCTGAAGCTGTTCGTTCTTTGTCTTGACTTCAGATAGTTGATCCTTCAGGTCCGCAAGCTGCCGACCGTGATCCGCATCTCTTAAAAGCAAAGTAGTCGAGAGATTGCTTACTTGCACCTCGAGGGTGACTAAGCCGCTAACCAAAACTATCGCCAAAGTAACGACAATAGCTAAGAGCGGCCACGGTAGAAACACCCCTTTGCTTTCTACTGCTGTCATTTGCCTGACTCTGACGTGCGGGATAAGCCACTGCTTCCAGTCTTGTGCGTTTTTTTGCAAGCCTTTAGGCGAGTTATCGCGCACCGCCGTCCAGTTGTTTCCTCGTAAGACATTTGCATTTTGACTCATGCGGACATTTCACAAGATATGGGAACTGTCAGGGTTGGGGTTCCCCTGTTTTATTGTCCCTCTTTCCTTGTCTCCCATTGCGGGGATTGTTATCTTCCGTCCGCGCGCATCCGGTTGGCCTTCGCAAGTTGGCCGGGTGCGAGCAGTTGGCGGCAGGCTTGCGGGCTTGCCGCCGCTCCTCACAAAACTGTTTTCGTCCCGTCTCTTTTCAGATACTTCTGCGCAAATTTCTTAAGAGCTTTCTCATCCTTGTAAAGCCTGTGGTTGAATCTCAGTAAGCCGCTAATAAAGATCACCAACCCTACAAGGTAAATAGCCCCAAGCCACGTGTAGTTGCGGGCCGTAAGCAAGCTGTAAGTCACTCCGTAAATATTCAGGGCCGCGAAAAACGTCATCGTTCGCGCTTTCGTCGCCCATGCCTTAGAAGGAAACCGATTGGCAAGTTTCCTCGTCTGCCAAACAGCAACCGCCGCCCCAATTAGAAGCAGCGGATAGCAGCTAATGATTAACCACTTTGGCATCGTATTCATCGAGTTCGTACTTGGCTACCGTTGTCGCCATCAGCAAAGTTGCATAAGATACCTCATCGCCGCTCAAGTCGCCGCTGTCAATTAACTTTTGAAGCAATGCTACTAACTCAAAAGCCTCATCACGAGTCAGCGATCCATCTCCCAGGTTCCTATCCAGAAACGCATCCAGAATCGGCCGATGGGGGCTGTGAAGTAACTTGCTCATTTCTTTCTCAATCACGCCCCAAAACAGATCCATCTGCTTCTTGAGTATCTCTACATCTTTCTTCGTCTCGGCAAAGTCATTCGCTACATAAGTCTTCCTGAAATAGCTCAACGCCCCCAAGATCAAACCCATGGCGCCGATGACAAAACTTAGTTCCGAGAGGCCAATCTGCATTCATTGATTCTCAGCCTTGGGGGTACAGGGGCTTGCCGCACAGTGAACAGCAATACTGCCCCTCGGGACTATCCTGCCCACAGTGCGGACACTCTAGCACTACGGATTACTTGAGACTGCGCTCGCGAGCGCATCAGTTTGCGCGCTCAGGTCTGCGGCCAGTTGCGCCGTGGCGGTGTTATCTTCCAAATTGTCAGCATCCACTGCCGCCTGAATTCGTGCCGCGATGCCATTTAACAGTGCGATTGCCGAAGCATTCACGCCCTTTACCCGCTCGACCTCGGCGGTCAATGCGGAAAAATCAGCTGCCATTGTCTTCGCTCCTTCGTTAGTTGTTAATTGCCAATGACGAAACGCCGGAATCGCCAGTTACTTTTGCGCGTCAACCGCATCCTTCAATTCGTCCGTGGAGGAATGTAGGTCTTCGGTTAACGCATCAATCTTCTTTTGCAGATCAGGATCGGAACCACCAAGAGCTTGTGCAATTAACGCCAGCCATTTTCCTGTGTTATCCGATAGCCGGTTGATTGCTTCGATGTTGTCTTTCCAAACCAGGACTAAAGCTCTAAACTGCGCACCATCCAATTGGGTTTTGTTGTGTTCGCTCACTTCTTCGCCTCAAGTTTGCTCACTCTCTTAGCTAGTTCGTTGTACCTCTTGTTTACGTCGGTGAAGAGTGAACGAACAAGACTCTCTGAACCTTTGACTCGCTCTTTTAACTTCGCGAGCATCTCTTTCAGCTCATCATCACGCCGCCCCTTAGACGCGCGAGCATTGCGGAGAGTGCTGTCAGTGGGATTTCGTTTCATAGGTTCTTTAAGTCGTCAGCACCCTTAATAGCTTCATCCCACGCCGCCCCGGCGTCTGCTAGAATTTCTGCCCGCGTCTTTCCTGTCTGACTCATACGCCGGCTAATTTCTTCCTCGGCGATGGACGTTAAGTTCGTAGCCAGTTGAGCGATCTCAGGATGATGCGTGACGGTTCCCAGAACTGGGAGCATCGTTTGCAGCAAAATTAAAATGTTCATTGCAACACCCCCGAAATCGTCTTCGCGTGTTCATCCAACTTCCCGGCCTTCATGCCATCACTAGCAATGTCGCTGACCACTGAACCGATCAACAACGCCAGCGGTGCCCACAGGTCTCTAACTGCTTGAGTTTGATCGGGCGGTAACGAACCCTCGGGATATTGTTTATCAAGCGACACCAGCAAATCGTTGAACGCTTTGCCCTTGACCGCGATGACTTTCAACTTATCAGCGTAAAAATCCTTGCGCTCTTTAGAGATGCGCCCTGCCTGGTAAAACGCCGCGACAGTCTTTTCCGCGACTACCGTGTCGTGTCCAAGCTCGTTCGACGCCTTCGCCATGCGAGTCAAATCGCTCTGCGTCGGACACGCCTTAAACAGCATCAGGGCAAGCAGAACCGGGGCTATGACTATTCGGTGTCTCATGTTTACTCCTTACGGGTTTGCCGATCGCGCTTCGGTTGTCTTATTCGGAACCGCATAGATTCCTAGTGCGCCCAGCGCAATTACCGCGACCTGAAGCCAGCTTGCCGTCGAAATGTGGCACTCAGCAAAGTTCAAACACCCCGCTACGACGGTAGAAATGAACGTCAATACCGCTGTCAGAACGGCGATAATTGACTTGGTGTACATCGCGCCGGGAACATTCGGAGCGGCAAAGACCGCACAAGCCCCAACTCCGGCGATTGCAATGTTGATCCACTGAGCGGGGGTTATCGCTGCGCCGCTCGCCATTGCGACCACCACGCCACTCAAGACCGTAGCCGCTACCGCTGCTAATGCCTTTGCGTAATTCATAAATTTCTCCCTCTTAGTTCCCGCGAATTACGTTTGCGCTTCTCGTAGAATGCCCTCAAACACTTCCGCGTCATGCGCAATCTGAAGGGAATGATCTGTTCCGTTCACGACATGCCTCGCAGCGACGTAATTAGTCGATCCGTTGTGGATGTAATGACCCAGCTTGGCTCCTGTGAACAATCCATCGAACATTCCCTTTGTCATAATCTCGAACGCTGTCTGCGGCTCTAAAGCCTTCTCTGGATCGTTTTCCAATCCGAATCTGCGATAGTTCGCCCGCCCTGTAATCTGGCAATAACCGCGTCCTTTGTAAGTCTGGGCATCCGTTGGCTGAATATTTCCTAACTGATTTCTTAATCTCGGATTCGTCCAGTACTTGCTTAGATAAACGTCGCTACCAATCTCGTGAATTGGTTGAAATGTATGGGCTGTTTCTCTCATGCAAGTCGCCAATGCGTACGCCACGTTTCTGATATCAGCCCAACGAGAATCGAGTTCAAAAGCGCGTAAGAGAAAGCTCAGCCCGTTAACTTGATTCTGATCAAGCCTTCCGAACTTCGCTCGATATCCGTCAAAGAACTTGGTGCGGTCGTACACCTGTAAAGAATAGGCGAATTGACGGAGTTACTTCGGAGACAAGAGAATCCAGCGGGCTTACAGGGCCTCCGCTCGGAGATCTAGGCGCTTCAGGTTATACGCGCGACGACCGGACGGTTTAGTTTTCCATGTATCCAGCAATTCTCGGATGCGCTTTTGACGGCGGCTACCCATAAGCGGTGTCTTATTTTTCCGCCTCTCCCATTTGATAAACCGACTCGCTCTTCCTAAGATTCCCGGCGTCTCCCGTGGCTTGGTCGTAAAGCATGTAGAGATCAACCATATCTCCCCTTCGAGTCTCCTGGCGACCGCCTGTTTTTACCCTCTTTAGCTGTTTGCTTTGAACCATCGTTTCGAGACGATCATCCAAGTCAGGATCGGAAATGAAGTGGCCCGAACTTACTAGATGCTTGTAAATGTCCTGATCAGTCTGCGTGTAAGCCTCGTCAAACGTGTCGAGAATCCACCCGCAATCTGATTCGACAGTGCGATCCTTTTGAGCTTGAGCCTGTCCGATGTGGGATTGGATCATCCCGCGAAGAAACAAAGCCGACTGAGGTACGTGCTCGTCCAAGCCCTGCAATATCTCAATGTAGCCAGAGAGAAAACTCTGAACTTCCTCGTTGTGAATCAAATCAACTTCGTCAGGAATGAGGTGAAGTCTGCGTTTTGCCCGTTTCGCTTCCTTGCGCGCGTTCTGCTTGGAAAACTCAGGATCGCCCTCAGCCTTCGCAAGAATCCGCTCCTGCTCCTCCTCTGGAAGCATGGCGACCTCGGCATGGGTGGAGAAGTCCACAACGTCAGAATCCCGCCGGCGGGATTTTTTGACCGCTTTCGCTACAGTCGCGTAGTTTTGAAGCGTCTTGATCTTCTTCCCGGTAAACTGAACGGCTTGCGCAGCTCGTTCCTTAAACTTACCCTCCCCAAAGATCACCCAATCGCCTAGTGCCCACTGAATACCCTGATCCGCAAGCTGGAGCTTCCGGCCGTACCGTTCCCATTGCTCATAGGTAACATCAGGATCAATATCTAATCCTGTGGACGTGAAGGTGAATCCAGGTTCATCAAGCGGGCCGCGAGCAATCGTGACCACTTTAGGGGATGCAGCAAGGTTGGCACTCGTCATCATTCGTTAATCTCCCGACTCGTGTAGCATTCGAGTTGGTAACACAACTTACAAGCAGGGAAGGCGTCAGGACTGAACGGGCCAGCTCAGTTCCCTGACGTTTTTCTTTTCACGCTACATACTCGGCATCCAAAACCTCGCGTTTAATTTCGGCTGTATTCCAATCGTCAACTGCCGCCGCAACACTTTTCTGCATGGTTGCCTCGCGACGACATCCGTGAGGACAACAAAAGAAATACTGAGGCTCGCCACTCGGCATTAAAAGGCAGCGCAGTTCTGCAAAGTGGCCGCAATCGCAATCCCTCAAGTTGCCGTCAGCGCGGAGGAGCGCTGGAGTGCGATCTAACCGCAACAGCCATTCAGCTAATCTTACGCGCCAGTTTTTCACCAAGATATTTTTACTCTTACTCCGTACTCTCTTTTTCCAATAACCTCTTGATCGTATTCAAACTTGATTCGTTCATCGCCGTCATCTATGTCTAGTTCGTGAGCAATAGCATCGCGGCAAAATTTGCAACCTCCCGCTAAATTGTCGTCATCGATTCTTCGCGGCCCGATTCGTGTCAGAGTCACAACGCAAGGGAAAGTAACTTTAGGATTCTGTCTCAACACATTACGGAGGATGATGATCATCTCTCCCTGTTGTGCTGTCTTACGCTTGTGCTTGACGGCCCAGTGACTTCTATCGTTTGCTTCACTCACGATCCTTATGGGTGCAGAGAACTCGATTGACCGGCCGAGAAACGGTGAGACGGTTTGGATTTGAGACTCAACTTGCATCTACTTTGTAATCCACGCCACAAGACAAAAAGCAATCAACCCATTCCACCGCCCTCAGAGTAAGATCGAGGGTTAAAGGTTGAGTGTGTCTCCGCGTAGGGATTCGCACTGAGAAGCTGGCGCAACTCTTCCCATGAAGCTCGCACCCTGATGTTGTATTCAATCCCCATCTTCCTACGCTGCTGCCTTCAGATGTAATGTCCGCTTTGTGTCCAGTCGAAACATTAACCATCAAATCCATCTACTCGATATAGGCGAGCAACTTGCCGAGTTGTCGAAAGATTGAGATTTCTGAAATGGAAGGACGGACTAGAAAAGTCCTACCTGCGGAGCCAATCTTCCGTTTTATCGCCAATGTTTCGCGCCTCTCACTGAATTCTAAGTCCAAAAAGTGTCCACGTCACGCTATTTTCCGCTCTAAAACCGCTTCCATAACCATCGCTGCGCGGCTTCTTGTTTCGCCACTCGGATGCGAGTAGTAGAGAATCATTGTCCGATCTGAATGCCCGGTGATCGATTGAATTGTCGATAAGTCCGTCCCTGCTCTCAGCAAGTCTGTAGTCAACGTGTGGCGGCAATCGTGAATGATGATTCCGTTCGGATCGTTGCCGTAAGGTATGCCCGCATCCCGGCAGCCAGCCGCGAGAATCCTGTAAAACTTTGGGCTGGTTTGACCGCTTCGCGTGAACACAAATCTTGATTTCGTTTCGCTGGCGCGGCGCTCAAGAATTCCACGGATAGCTGACGTGATCGGAACATAACGATTCTTTGGATTCTTCGTCTCGCGTACCTGGATATCGGTTTCTCCAACGTGCGCCCACTCCAACTTATCGATTTCACCGTGACGCATTCCTGTTGCGAGAGCAAACTGAAACAGCAGCCCAACAACGTGTCTAGCTTTGGCGTCTGCAACCGTTTCCGTTGGGCGCTTCTCAGCCATGAGACAGTCAATCACCGCCCACCGTTCATCATGAGTAATGTATCGCTCCCGCCGGCGGCTCTTGCCTTTTGGTCTGGGTATCTTCGGCACAATCCACTGTCCTAGCTGCGGGTAAAGCACTCTTGACGCATAGAGCGCGGAACCAATAGTGTTCAGTTCCCTCTTGACGGATTCGGGCGAGATTCCAGCCGAGTAACGCGCGTCAACGTAACGCTGAAGATCGGGAGTTGTAATCTGATCCACCGCAACTCCGCGAGGCATCAAATCGGCCAACCGCGTTAGCAATGTCCGCGCTCGGGTTCTTTCTTTCTTCGAGTTGATAGTCGCGCAACGTCTTTCAATTAGATCGAGAAACGGCGGCGCATCAACCACGGATCGAATGCCAAACTTTTTCAATTGCTTATCACGCCGAACTTTGTACGCAGCAGATTCTGCGTCAGCTTGAGTGGGAAACCTTGCTCTAATTCGTTTCCGATTCACGCGGATATCAAGCAAGTATTCGCGCTTGCCAGTCTTTTTGGACTTGATAGGTTTGATCACGCGGCGAATCATAATTTCAACTTGCCAATCTCAGCAATGTCTTACGCTGTTCTATCTGATGAGACTTGATTAACTTTTGGGCTAACGCTTCGACTTCAGCGCGAACGAGAAACACGCGGCGCCCGCAGCGAACATGGGTTAACTCTTCCGTTCCGGCTTTTCGTTGTCGGAACGTAGTGTGATGAAGCGGCAGGATATCGTGCGCCTCTTCAAAGCTAATCAATGGAGAATTACTACTCACTTCGGCCACCATCTCGACTCAACATCTTCATCAGTACGAGTAACTAAATTTGCTGTGAGGCTACCTCGCTCACGCTCCATGCTGTCGCTGGGGATAGCCGATAACCGCTGTCCCATTCGCGCCAAACTATTCGCAGGAACAAACTGAGGCGGCACAGTGACCAATACCAGCGCGGGCGGACAAGCGCATAGGAGTGCAGAGGCTCGCCTTGATAACCTCTTACATCTGTCTGAGCTAATACTGTTCGCCAGTGTTTCATGCCACCATTCGGTAATAGATCCAGTTCACGCTATCGCCCGTAACTTCGTTGCTCTTAACTTCCGTAATGCCTCTCTCTCAATCTTGTTAATCATCGAAGCGGTGCATCCACACACGAATGCAATCTCGCTTGTTGTGCGCTCTATCCCTCGTGGAGTAGCAAGAAGTAGTAATTCCAACCCTGCATCAATCGACCCGTCCCGCGTTGGAGATTTCACGCATGGTTTGCGACGTGTTTTTGCTTTTACCTTCGTTGCTCGGAGTACTTCGCGCCGCGTTTTTGTCTTTTCGTTAATACACTGTTTGCAGTAAAAACTGAGTCCGTCCGCCATCGCTCGACAGATACCAAATTCCGATAGAGGCTTCATTGCCTCTCTACCTACTGAGGGACATCTGGGACAGCGTTTCAATGCTCACACCTCCGCGAACTCTTATAACCATCGGCTTCAATGAATTGTTCGAGGCCGGTTCCGAAACATCGAGAGCAAACATTCCCTGGCAGTAGATTGCGATCCATCGGCATCTGAGGCGCCAAGCGTTCCGACTCGCATAAATCGCGGTAGCCTTTCACCAAGCCCGGAGCGGTTAACGTGAAACCGTCTGCGTTGTCTCGCATCGCCCGCACGTAAGCATCCTGCAATCTCGATTCAGGAATGACGCCGAAAACAATCTCTGCCCATGCGGAGATATGAAGCGCCAGTTCGTAGTTATCCAATGGTGGCAATCCCGCCGCTATCCGGCTCTTGACGATTAACTGCCCCACCGCCTGATCGTAAGAACTCAGCATTGGCTCTGAGCTGATCAATTCGTCGTTGCGATGCTGTAGGTTTCCCATTCTGGCTTCCTCCGTTCTCTGAGATTGCGATGAACTTTTCAACGTGCTCACCATCGCGGCAAATCAATTCCAAGTCGTCGTACTTCTCGCCCGTGTCGTTTTGCCCGCGGTGAAAGGGCGAAGCTAAACAACCACGGATCGCAGTCTGTAACTGTTCCGCTGAGTAGCCTTGCTTGAGCCTTGCCACAACGCGGCTCCGGCGCTTGTCGGTGAAGTGCGCGTGTACGTGCCCGCTTTCCTTCTTCCAGTAGTCAAAGACGGAAACAGCGGTCGCAGACCGCGACTCTTTCTCTTCTTCGGTATGGGTATCGGTATCTTCTTCTTCTTCGGTATCGGGTGACACGTTGATTCTGGATTTTTCTGGATTCACCTGGATTGTTCTGGATTCATCGGGAGGCGCGAATCGCTGAATCCTCTTGCCGTTTCTGCCGCATGGCTGCATCTCTTCGAAGCCCGTAACATGTAGAAAACGCTCGCCTTTCACCTCGTAAAAGAAAATCAACCCAACGTCTACCATCTCTTGAAGCCAGTTAGAGACGTGTTTAACGGTGATGTTGTCTCGATGTCCTACAGTCGCCAGCCAGCACGAGCGAGCTTCGCCCTTCGCGTTACCGAAATCGTCCGTTGTAGCGAGAACGCGCCAGAACCAAGCCTCTGCCTGGAGGGACAGTTTGTTGATTCGCTGGCCTTCAATGAAGCCGGAATAGATACGTCGATAGATGCCGCGGGTAAGGTCTGTCACAGGGGTTGCACTCTTTTCATTGGGCAAGAAAACGCCTCCTCAAGTCGGGACGCTGCGGCGCTTAGCGGTTAACTCCGAGACAGGCTACGGAGTGGCCGTCGAGCGCCCCGATTTAAGGAGGCTCAGCCTGTCTCTGGAAGTCGCCCGCCGCCACGGGTCTAGGTTGCGAAACCGATTTCATTATTCACATTCCAATCGGATACGTTTTCAACCGTACCGCAGCTTAAAAGTCTCCCAAGCATCGTCTTGAACAACCGGAGGCTCGCGCATATCTCGCTTACGTTTTCGCGCTTTGAATTTTGGAGTAGCAATCAACTCCAGAGACGCATCAAGATCGAAAGTTCTCATGCGCGGGCGGGTAGTTACAGCTTGCTTGGAGAGTTCGTCCGCGGCTGCGTTCATCTCGCGCGGAACCCATTCAAACTGAACATCGGGCAATTTAGATCGAAGCGTATACGCCTCGCGGTAGTAAGGCAGATACGCCCCGGCTCGCGCTTTCCATCGGCCGTTAAGTTGGTTGATAACGATATTCGCATCACCGCGGACTCTGGCTTCCGTGATCCCGGCACTAATCAGAAATCGAAGTACGCCAATCGCGCCGCAGTACTCAGCCACGTTGTTTGACAGTTCAGGCCAGCGTCCGACATAGACAGCCTCAGAAAAGAGAACTTGATCGTCGCGGTAGACGACTACTCCGTACCCGCCGTGTCCGCCAGGATTCATTGGCTCAACTGCGCCGTCGAAATACGCTGTGACTTTCATTCAACCTCGACGCGAAGCGCGCTGCCTAATCAAAAGCGTTTGGTTCGTTCATTCGGCCTGAGTGTTTAGCTTCTATGTGCGGCCCATAGCCCTGCTTTTCTCGCTCAGCTTCCAACGCTTTAACGAGATGTCGGACGCTGGTATATGATTCGGCAGAGACAACATCGAACACCGACTTCCAGACGGATTCGGCACGAACGTATTCAATGTCGCTTTCAGTCATCCTCTCACTAACGACAGTTCCGCCGTTACGCGATATTTCTGTTAGCCAGAACCGCTCCGGTGCCCGTGGTGCGGCTGCGGGATGGATAAGCGTCACCCTGCGACATTCGGGACATTCGTAGCCGTTTGCCATCTCTAAGTCTGACGGCACTCCGCACGCTGGGCAGATGGCTGCCCTAGACTGGATGCTCATTTGAATACCCCTCACGTTGTCGGCCATGTAACTTCTTTGGTCGATCTGTTTTGCTCTCCCGGCGCTTCACAGTGAATGCAGTAAACGTCGGCATACTTCTCGTTTGAGAATTGCGAATCAATTTTCTCTTTCCATTCATGCTGAGGACACAACTTCCACGGGTCGGGGTCGCTTGATCGCGCTAACCTAGCCGCCGCGAAAACGGCTGCTTGGAAGGTTTCCCCTTCTCCGTCTAAGGTTTCCATTCGCTGCCCGCGCCGCCTTTCATCGTTTAGCTCAAGAGGGATGCTGCATAGATAGCTCGCCTTCCCGTTAGGGCGTACCGCCCGCTGCACCGCGATGCGAGAAAAGCTATCAAATACCATCATCGCCATTTCGAGTTCAGATTTAGCCATTGCTCTGTTTCTCCCTCCCAGTCGCAGATGCGGTTGAGAAGTCGCTCATAACGATCCACCGTCTACGCGGCGGTAGAAAACCACGCGCTCCAACCCGAACCATTTAAGAATTTTGTCACCAATATCCCGGCGACCATTGAGCACGTCTGAAAGATATTGCTCGGAGATGCCAGCCTGTTTCGCGAACGCCTTTTGCGATCCAGCAACCTGAATGGCGACATCCAACATCTTGCGCATTCGTTCTTCCGTTATCTGCTTCATGGCCTAACGCCGACTCTTCTCAACTTGCGCGGAACGCGCTTCAGGTCTTTCGACGTAGCCTTTCAACTTTGTTCGCCCGTGGCTTCATCCCTTGAATTCCGAATCTTCGGCTTCCATCTTCTCGATACGAAGATGAGCATCACTGATTAAGCTATTCAAGTCTCCTGGGCCACCGATAAGTCGTTCAGACACGGTCTTTCCTTCATGCTGTAACGACATCCGGTTATCGAGAATCACTAAGTCCAACGGTTTACTGTTGATTGTTATGAACATTGATTGTCTCCTTCGTATTGAAGTTGCGAGACCCTGCCGCTACCCGAACACTCCGTTTTACGGCTCTCGGACGGAGAAGCCCCGCAACATCTGGTAGGCCGAAGCTGTCCTATTCGGTAGTGGGAGGCTTCCTAGGGACGATTGCTCGCCATCTCCCCACACGCTTGCGCGTCAGCTTCGACCATAACTTTCAAATATCGTCACTCGCCTCAGTGGCTCGTAGGTCGCCTCAAAAATATCTGGCTTGCATGTTTCTATTCAGGATCGCAAGGGTAGCCATCGGGCAGGCAGATGCACGGGTCTTGATAGCACCCCTCACATGTTCCCTGTTCGACGCCCAGCGAGCGAAGCCGTTCAGTTTCGGTTTGCTCGTTTTCTTTTTTGTTACTCACTGCCACGTTCTTCCTTCAAGTCGTTTTGTAAAAAAGATTCCAGAACACAAACGCCTCGTCACCGCACTTGGCGCACTGCGTCACGTTGCCCTTTGTGTCCACCAAAAGTATGCAACCACAACGCGGGCACGGAACCGTCCCGCGCCGCATTATTTCTTCAATCGTTTCTTCAGCAGCTCGTGTTTCTTCGTCCTGTTTCATGCGGTCAGCCTTTCGTAAGTCAGTCGTTTGTTAGCCTCGAATGAAATAAACATACGGTCGATCCATCTCACCCCTCTCAGCTCTGGCCAGAAGTCAAAGAACTCACTTGGATTTGTTTACCTTTACCGTTTTTCCGCGCCCAGCTCAGCTAAATCCGCCATATCTTCGGCGGGATTCAAGGTTTTCGGAAACTTCTTCATCTTCGTTCCTTTCGTAAATGTCGGCAGTGCCGTTTAGTAGCTCAGGAGTTACCTTGCGCGATTGACTTGGAAGAACGTGAAAGTCGTTCGTTTCCAGTCCCTTTCTCAGCAATCGCACGTCTGGTTGATTGGCATAGTCCGCAACCTTGCGCTCAAGCTCAGCCTTCGATTCGGCTTGTATTTCATCCACGCCATGCGTGCGAAGCAACATTAAACCTGATTTAAGTTGGCGCACTTCACAGCGATTAACGAACAAATAGCCTTCGTGGCGTTTCCGGCGCGGAGGTCCGTCAAACAAATACGCCTGCGATAGCTCAACCCACTCCGTTACGACCGTTTTCACCATCACCACTCCTTCACGCTGAAAATCTAATTCTTTGATCGAAACCAAAGGGCATTCACCGTTGACTCGGTTAATCAAGATCGTCACCCTCGCTGTCGCTCGGAGGCGCGAGCTTGCCGCTGATAAAATCGTCAAACTGAATCGCCGCCTCAACCATTGCGTTCATCGTCGCTGGTTGAATAACAGGCCCATCACCAACCCGTTCCTCACGCTTAATTGCGAGATACATCTCAGCGTCTTTAATGATGAGATTTTGATAAGCCTGAATGGCTAGCAGCAATGCCGTGGTTCGACGCTTTTCGTCCTTGCTCAAATCCATGTGTTGAGTACTTGGATCAAAACCAACCCCAGCATCTTCTAAAACTTGATGTGGAGAATCTTCTCGCAATTCCGGTATTCGTTTAGCCATATTCTCAACCTCGCCGCTTTAGCGGCTCACAACCTTTCGACGTAATCACTCAATTCTGTAAACCCGTGGCTTCGATCTCTTTACTTAGTGCGCGAACCGCCCCACACGATCCGCGCACAGAGGCGACGGGAGACTTCCGTTTAACGGGCCGTCGCACAGTCAATCTATCCAAATAACTCTTTTCACTTCGACGTTGCCAGTCATTGCGGGCCACAGTGGACGGCTGTAAAACTGCTTCATTGCATCCTGCGAATCGATCGCGTCAATCTCTCGTTGAAACCAGAGAGACCACTTCGCGCCCTCTTTTAGTTCCTTTGTGCGGTACTCGATAACGCATCTCTTGGCTTGTTGTTCTGGCATCTCACTCTCCTAGAAGGGTATGTCGTCATCAACGTACTCAGGTTCACTTTGATCCGGTGGTGGTTCGCCATTCGACTCTGTAATCGGCTCTGCTTGTCGCATCGACGCAGCTGCCTCAACAGCAGGAATCACGACGTTAATCATCCGCTCGTAAAGGAACTGCGTTTGATCGTCAAAATTCCACTTCCCGTTGAACTTCTGCACCGGCGGCGGACATTCACCAGGATCGGCTCGGGTGTACTTCTGAGGCACCGAGATCGCCTTGTCGCCGTCCCATCCCTGCCCAACAAAGAAAGCAGTTTTGTCGTCTTTCGTGTCGTGCCATGCGCGGAAAATCACCGGCTTGGAATAGTCAATATTCTCCGCAAGTTTCATGAATCGAGTGCATTGCCGCGACTCAAACGGGAGATCCAGAACACACGGAACACCGTCAGCGTCCAGATAAATCTTGAATCCCATGTATCGCTGATCGTACTGATCGCCCGTGTCTCTCCATTCGATCTTGTTTACTAACGCCTCGATGCCGTTGTAGCGCTTGATGTACTTGGTAAAGGTTTCGCTCGTGCGTGGGTTCTTAACTTCAATCGGTTTGAACCCGTCTTTTGGTGTCTTGGATTCCTGTACAATTCCGTGGTGTTTCACCGAGAGAAACACCGCATTACTATCTGATTGCTCCATCAGTCCTTTCATTGGTTTTTCTCCTTTGGTTTAAGCGGCTTTGTCTTTTTTAACTTGTTCCAGCGATGCCGCAAGTTGATTCATTAAAGTTGGTTTCGACTTCTCGTATTGCTTACAGAAGCGAGAAACAGGGCAGTAACTTTCACAGCGAACGCTTGCCCCGCGACGTTCGACTACTGACAAATCTTTGGCCTCTCCGGCCGCTTGTAACGCGAGATCTCGGTTCAGATAGAGCTTCACAGCCTTCTTCTGTCCGCGCCTCATCAGCGCCCATTGCGTCTCACGCTCCCACCGTTCCTGAGGAGCGCAATCAGGGTAAATTCCTTGTTCAGCTTTTTGGTGTAAGCGCACCCGCTCTTCGAGAAAGTCCGAAGCCTGTTCAGGCGACCACAACGGAACAGCAAAGGTTTGCACTTGCTGCTGAGGATAAGACTGATCAAACTGTGCTTTAGACTTAGACCAATCACGGCCAATGGTCACGATCTGAAGTTGATTTACGTACCGGCCGGCGCGTCTGATTAGTTCTGCATAGACGTTTAATTGCGCTTCCCATTCGGGCTTAATTCCGTCTTTAACTGCCCACACAGAGGTTAGTTTCCAGTCGGTTAGCAATTCACCATCAAGAACCATTTCACTCAGATCGTAATGACCAATGACCTTCCATCCGAGAACTTCAATCTCTAATTCTTCTTCTGAAATCGTGTCTTTCAGTCCTTTAGCATTACGCTCCAGAACGCCGTGCAAGAGAGTTCCCAAAAGTGCCCAGATGCGATCAGAAGCGTCCTCAACAATCTCGTTTCCATGCTTCAACGTAAGCGCGCGAAGCTGCGGCGGCTGAATCAGTTCCGTTACGCTGATTACGTTCGGAGTCCGCCGTCGCGGATGCCGAGTAACAGCACGAACTAACGGCTCAGGCAGATTGTTGAGATTCGTTACTCTCATCTTCCTCTTCTCGTAACTCGTCCTCTGAAGTCCCGCAACCGTCCGGCGATGTTGATTTCGTAAGGCTCACGCTCTTTTCGCCTCCACACACTCTGACTCTCCCGCGAATGTGCCGAGTTCCTTAATGCCCACCGTCTCGCTCGGCGGCGTCGGTAACACTGTTTGTGTTGGCCGCCACAGGTGCAGCGTATTCGCGTGATTGTTGACGTAATCCGACTCGCGCGGATGAAACTGGATTACGACGTCTTCCTTGTCCCAGAACATGTCTTTAACCGCGCACATCTCAATCCAAGTCGGCGTGAATTGTTTCTTTCCCTGATAGCAATGGACTGAAACGTGTTCCCACGGCTCGCCTTTCAGCCCCGCGTTCTCCCAATCCTCGCCGTCGCTGGCAATCGCCACGACTTGGCGGCCCGGTATCACAGAGCGGAACACGAACGCACCGTTATTGCCGTAGCTCGCATCGCTTCGAAGCGGCCCAGTGGTTACGCGATATGGCACAGGAACTCGGAAAGTCATGCCCGCTTTGCCTCCACACACTCTCGTAATCGAGTAAGTGCCTGTTCTCCTTCTGCAATTTCTTTTAATTGAACTGCGACAGGAAACTGTCTGAGATTCGCTACTACTGCTTCAGAAGTCTCTTTTGAAACGTCAGCGAGTACCGATTCGGGAGGTGCTGGTTTGCGGTTAGGCTGTCGAAATGAATTGCATTTACTGTCGATGTAAGCCTTGATTAGTTCTCCCGCCTCTCGATTGATCGCAAAGATATCTTCCAAGTCCGACAGAGCCTCTGAAATCGCGAATCTTTGTTCGTCGTTTCCATTCAGCCAGCCAGAGATTCTTGCCAAAGTCACCCGCCTCCGAGCTGCGAGTTTAGTCAGGTCGCCATGCCTCCAAACACTAGAAAGCATTAGCTTTATTTCTGCTGCGTTACTCATCTGAACTTTCGTTACTTATCGCACACGTCCTCGATAAAACGGATCGCCATTGCTGCGACTTGGATCGCTTCTTTGCGCATCCGTTGGCGTTTCGCCTCGCGCAATGCTGGCCGTTCGGCCTCTGGCGTGTTCTTCGCATGGGTGTTGGATTTGCACTCAGCCCACAATTCATCAAGCTCTTCAAGGATGACTGCGTAGCCTTCGTGATGGCCGTTCATAGGCGCATGGGTCGCTTTGGCATTTTCTAACTCTTCGGCCACTTCTTGCAGGACAAGATTGCTTTTGATCCGCGCCTTACTCTTGCGAAGATCGCGCCCCATGTCCCTTGTCAATTCTGAAAATCCGTAGCCGCTGGACGTGCGGTTGTCTTCGGTAAACACGTCCGTTCCGTGTAGCTCATTCATTGCTTCGCCTGCGTATCCCATAATCTCAACTCCCTGCGCGTTTCGCGCTTTCTCGAACGATCCGCTAGTGAGGGTTTGTCCTCATTCCCTAAATCCGCCGCTTAACTATTCCTCGAAACTCAACTTGAATCCCTTACTCAAACCCGTAGACAATGCGACATCTGGCACTAGGCCAGAAGCGTTCTACAGGGGAACGCATGGGGCCGGGGACGGCACTCCCCGGCTTACTCTCCTCAAGCGGCTTTCTTTAGTTCGGGAAAGCGCTTCGCCAGTGCCGCCAGTTCCTTCTCAATCGCGCGGCGCACCAGTTCTGAAATCGGCTTATCGAGTAATTCCGACGCGCGGTTTAACCGTTCAACTTGCTCCGCGCTGGTTCGCACGCTTGGAAATCTAGTGTCTTTATTCAGCATCGCGTGTACGCCCGTTGTAAGTACAGGCTGATTGCGGAGTCTAGAACGGGTGTACGTACAGTGTCAACACACCATTTCGTGCATCGCTTGAGTTTTAGTCAGGAGGCTTGTATGTACATTGCGATGTCAGTAGGGCGAAAGCTGGAGCGGGTAAATATTCGCATCCATTCCGACGTTAAAGTTGACGGATGGACATTGGCCGAAATGGAAAACCGCACCCTGAGCGGATTCATCGAGAGCTTCATTGTGGACCGCGCCCGGATGGCGCGAAAAGAACACTTGGAAGATTTTAACGATGCCGCAAAACGAGCCGAGGAAAAGCAAGAAGCGAAGCGACAGGCGAAGTTGCTGCTTAAACGCAAGACCGCAGAAGCCGCGAAGGCCGCTCGTCTTCCGGTAGGGAAGAGCAATAGAGATGAGCGAACGGGGAAAACTGGAATACAAAAAGATTCGCGTACTAGGGCAGTTGGCGGCAGGAACAAGCGTTGAATATCTGCCGTCTGTCACGTTCCGCGACACGCATTTGCCCTCATGGGCGAGGGAAAATGACAGATTCGTTATGTCTGAAATTTGCGGCGACTCCCTCTCCGGCGCGGGGATTTACGATGGCGACTTTGCCCTGATTCATCTTAACTGCGAAGACGTGCGCGAGGGTGACTTAGTTGCGGCGCTCGCACCTGAAGGTTTACTCATCAAATTCCTTTGGTATGACGATGATGGCTTGATAAGACTAGAAGGGGCCAATTCCCAATGGCCCGCCCGCTATTACGATCCCGCCGATCTCACCATTCAAGGCAAAGTAATCCGAACCGAGCGAGACTGGTAACGGCATCCCATTGTACGCACGAAATGGTGTATTGACGCCGTCGTAACACTGTACGTACAATGTGCGTATGGGTGAGGCGCAGACTCCAGAGAGAACGCGGCGGGGCTGGGCGCGTAGAACATCAGAAGCGCAATTGGCTTCGGCGCGTAGGCTTTACTGGGAGCAAAGATCTAAGGGTCTATGCGGATATGGCCGTTGCCAGAAAGAGGCGGCGAATGGCCACTCGATGTGCGCTGAGCACCTAAAGGCGAGCAGTGCGGGTATCGCTAAGATGTCTGCCCGGCGAATACAGCAAGGATTGTGCAGACAGTGCGGCCTCACTCCTTATTTCTCTCGTCCGTTTTGTCTACCGTGTCGGATTAAATTTGGCCTATCGCCACTGCCGCGAATTACTCGCAAACAAATTAGAAAGTTTTGGCGTGATGATGCGATCAAAGAGCGCCGCAGAGTAGCGAGTGAGGTTATTGCGTCAACATCCGATGAGCGTTTGCGAAAGATCCTCACGCTTCGACATGGCTTAGAGAGCGGCAATGACGCCTCACTAGAAGAGATCGGCGCTGTTCTAAACCTCACCCGCGAGCGAGTACGCCAGATCGAAGACTTAGCACTGTTCCGATTGGAACAATCGGGCGTCGATGTAAGCGCGATTAAGTACCCATTTGATCGCGTTCGCAACACGGGATTGTCGTTTGAAGAACGCGAACGGCGAGACAACGCACGGCGCATGTTGGCAAGCGCGATAAGGGCAGGAAAGATAATTCGTCAGCCCTGTGAGAAATGTGGCAAGAAAGCGCACGGGCACCACACGGATTACAGCAAGCCCTTTGACGTGAGATGGCTATGTCGCAACCACCATATCGAAGCACACGGGAAAATAGTTCGCGGCAAACAAAAGAAGCCTAGACGAAGGGCGTACTGGGGCAATCAACTACCGAGACCTCTTGAAGCTGGTTACTCGGTCACGCGCATTCGCGCTTTGCTTCTAGCCGGACAGCCAACCCAAAAAGAACTGGCTCGCCAGATCGGTATTAGCAAAAAGGCGCTGATCGCCGTTCTTTGTGGCGAGAAGACCTATAGCCGCGTGTTGTTGAAGGTTCTGCAATACGTCGAGAGGCAAAAGGAATCAGCGAAAGCAGCCTAAAGGATCAACCAATGAACACAACCACCAAAACAGACGCGAGATCGTTCACGCCGGGACCGTGGCACGTTGGCGGCGACGGAATCGAAGGGCTTTGGGTTAGTCCGCAGGATACGAGTACCAACGTTATTTGTGACGTTGTTCACCGACAAAGCGGAGTGCCGTCTCCGGAGGACGAAGCTAACGCCCGATTGATTGCTGCAGCCCCAAGGCTCTATGCGGCGGCGATGTCGGCAGCGGTCTACATACAGTCTCAGGACTTCGGGGCGCAAGGCAAGGCAGTGCTTAGCGAGCTAATGACCGCCCTGACGACTGCGGCTGACTAGCAAGAAATGGATCAACCAATGAACACAACCACCAAAACAGACAAAAAGAAAACAGAAACACTCCGCGCATACAAGGGATTCGATCTCAACTTCAAGTGTCGTGATTACCAATTCGAGGTGGGCGGCGAATACAAGCATAAAGGCGCCGTCGTTCCCTGCGATAGCGGTTTCCATGCTTGTACCAAGGCGACAGATGTTTGGAGTTACTACCCACCAGCGGAAAGCCGATACGCGGAAGTTGAGTTGTCTGGGAAAGTTGTTCCGCATTCCGGCGACAGCAAACACGCCGCTTCAAATATCAAGATTATTCGCGAGCTAACGAACAAAGAATTCTTAGCTTTGGTGATTGATGAAATGTTCGCGGAGGCCAAAGCGGAACCTGATGCCCCCAAGGGCTGCCCGGTTTGCGGTACAGGTAAATGCAAGTGTGAAACGAACGCGAGCAGCGGTGACTCCGCCACGAACGCGAGCAGCGGTCACTACGCCAAGAACGCGAGCAGCGGTCACTACGCCAAGAACGCGAGCAGCGGTGACTCCGCCACGAACGCGAGCAGCGGTCACTACGCCACGAACGCGAGCAGCGGTCACTACGCCAAGAACGAAGCCAAGGGTGAGCATTCGGTTATCGCCGCAGCCGGGGCGAACTCCCAAGCCAAAGGCGCAATCGGCACGTGGATATCGTTGGCTGAGTACAAGGATAAGAACTGTATTGGCTTCGCAGTTGGCTGCATTGGTCAAGACGGGCTCAAGCCTGACGTTTGGTACAAAGCGCAAGGCGGAAAGCTGGTGGAGGTTTAACGATGTCCCAAGACTACGACGCAGAGATAGACGCAGCCGTAGATGAAGTCTGCGAGGAACTTGCCGATACCTGGGAGCAGATAGATCGTCGCAACGGAATTGAACCGCATGACTATTCAATTTTAAGAGGAGGGAAGTATGAAGGTAGATGAAGGCCAAGAGACAGAGAGAGAAGTTGCAGAGCGTATTCGACGGACGGAAGTTGATGCGGATTGTTGCTTAAATCCGTTTTGCGATCATCCGCGAAGCTATCACGTACCGCACTGCGTGTTTTCAGCCTGTACCTGTAAAAAGTTCTCAGCAATACCAACTCTTGAAGAAGCCGAAGCGATACTGCGCAAGGCGGGCATTGACCCAAAGGACGTTGTAAATCAATTCATCGATAGGCTGCTACATGACAACGCCGATCTTCGCTCCCAGTTAGCGGCAGAATCGTGGCGTTGTTTTCATTGCGATGAAGTGCTAACCACCCGCGAATCGGCTGCGGAACATTTCGGAGATGGTAACTACGAATACGAGCCGCCGCTTTGCGTCGAGGCTGCAACAACTGACAAGCGCAAATTGGTTTTAAACAATCGCGAACTCTGGGAGTTGCTGCAAAAAGCAAACGCCGAAGTTGAGGAGTTAACAGACAAGCTCGGCGGCCTTGAGCAAGTAGTTAGCAAGGCGACCGGCATCGCTGATCCAACAAGTCACGATTTGCATCTTGCGATTCAGAGAGCGGAAGAAGCCGGATATGCGAAAGGTTTGCAAGATGCGCCGATGGCAATAAAGGGGATGCAATGACCGCTCGCTGTAGTCACTGCCGGAAGTACGCAGAGCGTGTCCTAATTGCGGTACGTGGAACAGCCTGGAGCGCGTAGCTGGACAGAAGGAACGAGAGAAGCGGATCGAAGCCAAGCGGGAAAAAAGAAATGGAGAACATCAACAAACGATTTGAAGAGGACTGGATCTCGCTTTCGCGGATCGTGGATGAGAAAGCAACGCTGAAAGAAATCTGCGAGCTGTTTTGGCTTAAAGGACGGTGCGCGGGACTCGACGCGGGACTGGAGTTTGCCATTCCGTCCAAGCCCACGCTCACGCCGGAAGATGAAGCTAAATTAGCGAGCGTGACTATAGGCGAAAGATTCAATCACGAACACTACGGACAAGTATTGGAGGCGCAAAAACACCAATGAGACTACCCCTTAAATACATTCCAAACGTAGACGCAGTTACTCACCGTTCAGACTTAAAAGATGAAGGCATAGCCGGAACTTTAGTTGATGCCGATGGAGTAGATATTGCCCGTATCTGGGGAGACCATCCAGCTAACGGAGATGAAGCAGGAGAACAAATTGCTCAAGCAGTTAATGCCATGTTGATTAGGAGGGCTGCGTAGTGCGTCATCATCCGACATGCGAATGCATGGATTGCCTCGCGCGAGATCGTAGGCGTGATAGCACGAATCAGATAGCAACCGAGCAGTCCGAATACGACGCAAATTTGCAAACTGAGGCGCGAGTTTATTGTCCCGACTGCCACGCAGAACAAGAGCATAACGGACTGATCGCGTGGTGCAAGAATTGGCACGTTTACAAACTCAAGAAAGACGATCCGCGTTATAGCGAAACTTAACCATGAGCACTCAAGAACTAAAAGACATCTGCTGGTTTCTCTTATCTATTGTTGTATTGGCTTTTACCGTTTCGTTAGCACAGCAATGATTTCTGTTAGCAACATCACTGTGGCATCCGATTACGTCGCATCCAGAGCGCGGAAGATGCTTTGTCGAAATGTCGCGCCGTTTGAGTGGAAAGTAACGCCTCTCGACGGGAAGGAACACACGATCAAACGAGTGCGATTCGTGAAGCGAGCGCGAGGCTACACGGTGGAGTGCGAGAGCTTCTATGACGCTGTTCCCTGTGAGGCGAATTCCTTCGGGAACCTCTGCGCTCATGTGTGGAGAACGGTAGAACAACTCAGGATCAATGAGATACGTAGACAACGAAGGGAAGAGAGGCAAGCAGCTTGAAAGAGCATCCGATTTTATTCAGCGGGCCGATGGTGCGCGCGATTCTGGAAGGTCGAAAGACTCAGACGCGACGAGTGATTACTCCGCAGCCGACGCCGCACCCCGCAAATGAACACTTTCTCGCGTGGGTCAAAAACCGCTACGGCGCAGACGAGATGATGGTTACAGACTCGCTGATTGAGCAGTGTCGGCATGGCTCGGTCCGTGATCGTTTGTGGGTGCGTGAGTCTTTGCGGTGGACAGATCGGTTAACGTACGCGGCCGACGGCACCGAAGTACCGAACGATCAAATTCCGGACGACGCCAAGGTTGCGATTCTCACGACCGCTCCCTCGATCTTCATGCCTCGGTGGGCTTCTCGCATCACTCTCGAAATAACCAAGGTCAGAGTTGAACAGTTGCGGCTACTTTCCGAAGAGGACGCGGTCGCTGAAGGCGCTGGCGCAATGGGTGGCGCCATCATCAAGGCCGAAAGGTTTGGCGGCTATATGCCGGCTGCTGTCTATCAATTCGCGGGCGGTTGGGACGCGCTCAATGCGAAGCGCGGCTACTCATGGAACTCAAATCCGTGGGTGTGGGTGATTGAATTCAAGCGACTTACCAGCGCGGGACGCGGGGACAACGACGATTGAATAGCGAGGTTTTGGCTCATTAACATGGATCGTTATCGTCACAACTCAACATTTAAAGCTAAAGGCTATTCACGTTCAGCGCAGCGCAAGGGATTTCAGTACGGCTTAAAGCGGGGAAAGAGGCTCGCTTCGCGCCGGCCGCGCAAGGGAAAGACAGCAGACGGAGACTCGCGCCGCGCGATCAAGGATGAATGCGATCAGCTTGTACGAGAGATCGTGCGACTTCGCGAAAGCAAGTGCTTCACCTGTCCGCGTACTGAGAGTCTTCAGGTCGGGCATTTATTTCGCCGAGGAATTGAATCGACGAAGCAGCACGAAAGGTGGCATAGGTAATCATGGGTGAGACAGAGAGAGAAGTTGCAGAGCGCGACGCGAAGACCGCGCGGGAGATTTCTGATCTTTATGCGATGACCGACTTCGAGGGCGAATGCTACCGAGCCGTGCTCGCTGCCCTCGCCGCCGCCCGTCAGCAACAGAGGGAAGTGGATGCGGAGATTGCTGATAACGAAGCGCAAACACAGTGGGATGATGATGACAACGGAGCGAGGGCAGCGCGAAACATCGCAGCCGCAATTCGGGCAGAAGGTGAGGGTGGTAATGGCTAGAGTCAGCAAGAAAACACTCCGGGCGATTCAGGGTGTTTCCGTTTTCGATTCGATATTGCGAGAGCGATTCACATCGAGCATGACGGGCTATTTTGCTGACCACGCGCCGGAAATGTGGAACGACGAACAAAAAGAAATCTTCGACATTGCGTCCGAAGTAGAAGACAAGCTTAAGGATAAGGTTCTCGACATTCTCAACGGAGGTGAGGCGTGAATCATGGGTGAGAAACCGGCAATGGAGCAGATGGGGCGCAACGAGACTTTAGTGCTCCCGTCATCTAATGAAGACGCGCTCGCTTCTTATTGCTATGTCTGTGGTGCGTCGTCAGGCCAGCCATGCAAGGTTAGAAAGACGGGTAGGCTGCTATCTAAACCCCATGAGAGTCGCAGACCACGCAGAGTCGTAAGCCGCTTTGTATCCGCAGACAGTAACCGTTTGAGCCCTGAAGGTATTGCCGCCGAAATGTCGGTTCACTATTCGCATCCGCGTGAAGTGCTTCGATTTGATCCTCTCGACAGCCAAGTAATTGATGAGAACGGTGCTTATGTAACCTTTGTCGGAAGCGCGCAGGCGGTAGAAGGCGCGCACAGTACGCTTCGTCCGGGCGAGACCTATTTTGCCAATCACGCGCCTGACACGAAAGACGGATGGACTCGATGCGGACAATTCCTCGTCACCATCCAAACCGAACGAGGCCCAGCGTGGTTGTTTCCTGATGAATACGTAGTTCTTGGGCCTGATCATCTTTGGTATTTAGTTCAAGACGGAACTCTGCGGTTCACGCCAAATCAAGGCATTGGCCGAATGGAATTCGGAGATCGCGTGCATTACGTTCGCAGTCGCGGGATTCGGCTTGAGGATGCGGTTCTCATGTGCTTGGGCGACGTGAAAACCGACATCGGGTACTTCACGCCAACCGAGAACTTTGACGAGATGTGGTGGAAGTTTCAGTCTGCCGGACTAACACCGATGCAGAAAGAACAAATACAGAGACTCATCGTGCAGCGCATAGAGTCTCGCTGCACACAGAAATGAGGTTGAGAGGGCTGAAACGATGAGCAAACCAGACGACGGTGATTACACGCAAGAGGAAGAACGCGAAGCGGAGCGTCTAGCAATCATGGGTAGTGTCTTAATTTGGATTCTAATCGGCGTCCTCATCTTTGGAATGTTCTTGCGCCTTGTCGGTAGAGACGTTGGGCGGATACGGCTCCAGTTTCAGCCGCACACTTCCAGCAGTAACGATCTTAGTGAGACGTGTATCGAAATCACAGGGAACAAACTCTGGCATTCCCTCTGGCCTATTGCCCTTAATAATGTAATACCGATAGCAAAACCCTCTTTCATCTTTCCCTTTTTGTTTAATGAAGCCGGACATCTTAAGCGGCACTTTATGAAGCCGTTCGATGTGTTCCTTTGTTATTGCTCCATCCCACGGAACAGCATATGTATGTTCCTGTCCGGCGGGAATGGTCACGCTCTGCGGTTCAGTAAGTTTTTGAGCCAGCGTACCCTCACTATCAACGGAACGGCCAAAACTGACCCTGAGGCTAATCAAGGTGTCCTCAGCATCAAGGGTTCCAACGTTTCTTATCGACAGCAAGAAAATCGGACTTTCGTCCGGTCTCAGGTTCACAACTCGAACTTTTGTAATTTGCAGACGTGGATCGGTTTTAGCTCTCTCGATCTTAACTGCCTCAGTCATGGCGTCCCACTGCCGACGGTAAATCAAGGCTTGAACCAGAATCGCCAGGAAGATCAATACATTCGCGCCGCCGAGAACCAAGAAGGTGTACTTTTCAGTCGTAACAGTGAAAACGCGAGACAGCCTATACAAAAGTCCGAAAAGAATAGCGCCCGCCGCGAGGATGTACCACAACCCTCCGGGAAGGAATGGCTTTTTATTTTGTTGCTCGCCGGATTCGCTGTTTGGCTTTTCGTTCACGGTGTCAATCAGTTGCTTGATGGCAACACAAAAACATGCGTCTTACTTTGCCTTGTCGCTTTCCTGCTTTCCTTCGCCACCAGTAACACGGCCAGCGGCCTTCAATTCCAAGGGCTGAAGAGTGACATTGGCCGCCCCTTGTATCGCCGAAGGAATCCATTGCGCTTGATCGTCTTCGACAAGGTAACTGAAAGCGAATTCGCTATGCTTCCATTTCTCGAATTCGTCATCCCAGATCACAGTACCCTTCACAGCAACCTGAGCCACACCTTCTTCTATCAGCCGGGTCTGAGGTTCGCTCAACCAAGGTTGCAACGGAATTCGGATCTTTATGTTCAGATTCCCGCGCATCAGTTGGCTCGTTTCTCCGTATTCCCTTTTAATCGGCTGCTTCAACGATTGTTCGTTAGGAACGGTAACTACAATTTCGGCATCGACTCTGACATTCGTCGCGGGCACTTTCCCGATATTTTCTATCCTCAAAGAGAAGCGGTTTTTAGCGAGATTTATTCCGATACTGTGAACGCCAACGTAGGACTGTTGGCTAATTTTAAGGGAGTTTTCCATTATCTTGGCTTGCGCATAATAGATGCTAGCTTGAACGAGCACGGCAACAAAAATCAACAAATTCAGGGTATTTTGTGCCATGAAGGCAATTCGATAAGAATTCTTGCCAACCAACAAGTTGGTGATGACGCCCAGACCAATGAGCAGGACAATTCCAATAATAGTAATGACCATCAAGGGGTGATGACGGATGATGCGAAGGATCGCAATGGAGTGTGGTGGCTCTTGGGTTGGTATGGTTGCGTTCTCGTTGGCGGGGTTGCTATTTGGCATCTTCTTGGCCTTTACCTTGGTGATAATTGTAACACAAAAAGACTTGACCGCAAGTAATTATCGTGATACAGTTATTCGTATGGCAAACGTACTTCCAAAAGAAAAACAGGTTGCGGTGGTAGCCGCCTTAGCCGAAGGTTCGAGTATCCGGTCAATCGAGAGAATGACAGGGATTAACCGTAACACCATTATGAATCTAGGCGTCCGAATCGGACAAGGCTGCGCCGCGCTTCTGGACGAAAAAATGCGCGATTTATCCTGCCATTTCCTGCAATTCGATGAGATTTGGGGATTCATCGGCAAGAAGCAAAAGCATTGCCTTCCCGAAGACGATCCAACTAAAGGCGATGTTTGGACGTTCTGCGCGATTGACGCCGAAACGAAGATCGTCCCGGCGTTCAAAGTTGGAAAGCGCGACCACGTAACCGCTAATGCTTTCGTTTCGGACGTAGCTTCTCGCCTTCGCAACCGTCCACAGGTTTCAACGGATGGTCTGCGCGCTTATGTCGAAGCAATGGAGAATGCTTTTGGTGCGGACGTTGACTATGGAATGGTCATCAAAAACTACGGCGTCGATACGGGCGAGCATCATCAAGAGCGGCGTTACTCTGCGCCAGCGGTGACGTTCTGCGAGAAGCAAGTTATGACCGGCAATCCTGATATGGATTTGGTTTGTACCTCGCACATTGAACGACTAAACGGCATTACGCGCCTTCACATGCGCCGCTTAACTCGCCTGACTCACGCATTCAGTAAGAAGTTGCTTATTACAACTTTGTGAGAACGCACGGATCGCTCAAGATGACTCCGGCGATGTATGCTGGCATTGAAAGAGACTTTTGGAGTGTTTCAGATTTAGTGAAGGCGGTGTCGTGAATTTTCAAGATTACATTGACGAGATTAAGGCTGTGTTTCTGAACTTGCACAATACGCGAGCGGAACATGTCGAAACCGTACCCGTAACAGAAGAGTTTCAAGGCCAAACTGTTTGGGATGGTGAAGTAGAAGTCTTCGAATTGAAAGACCATCCGAAGGCGAAACGAGGCTATGGCTGGGGACACGCTACAGGCGATGACGATCAAGGCCGAAGGTATGTCACTGTTTTGGAATTGCCGCCCGTTGAATCGCCAGCAACCGCCGTTAGAGCGTCAATTATAAAAGACTTTAGAGAGGCGGAAGCTAATGCCGAAGGCTAGGAAACCCGGACGGCCTAAGTTGCCGAAGGGACACGCAAAAGAGTCCTACATTCCGATCCGTGTTAGCGATGCGGATCGTAAGCTATTCGAGAAGGCAGCGAAGGCGAGCGACCACAAAACTATCTCTGGCTGGCTGCGTCATATCGCCAGAGAAGCAGCCTCAAAATAAATAGCGTGCCACAGGGAACGATGAAGTAGAGACCATGCAGTTCAAATTAAGACACTACC
>DATDFV010000129.1:0-5368 GCA_036522415.1 Pyrinomonadaceae bacterium
TCTGTTCCGTTTCCTTAGGGAACCATCTCCTGATCGAAGGATGAGCGGCAAGAAACTATCGCTGGCGTCTTCGTTTCAACCAGCGACGGTAACCCCTCTAAATGGATTGTTGGCTTTGTTGCCGAAGGCTGAGTACCAGGAGATGACAACGAGTCTGGCGCCGGTACGCTTCCCGAAAAATGGGATTCTTTACGAAGCTGGTGCGCCCATGCGTAGGGCCATTTTCGTAAATAGCGGAATCGCATCGGTGCAGGCGATCTCCGACGATGGGCAGAGGGTTGAGGTAGCGACCGTCGGCAAGTGCGGGTTTATTGGTGTGGCGCTGTTGCTGGGTGTAGATACAGCTTGCTATCAAGTCACGGCGCAAACGCGAATTGATGCCGTGAAGATAGACGGTTTGCTTTTGCGTGAGTGGTGCAACCGGTCAGAGAAGTTGCAGGAGGTGCTGCTTCACTATGCGAACCTGCTCGAGACACAAATTATCCAGGCTGTTATTTGTCGGGTGGCGCACGATCTCAAGCAGCGGGTTGCTCGATGGTTGTTACACATCACTGATTCGCTTGAGGCCGACGCCTTCAGTGTTACACATGAGCAACTGTCGGGTGCCTTGGGTAAGCATCGGAACCGTGTTGGTGTTGTAACCGGAGAATTGGAGCGCGCCAAATTGATCGAGTGCGGACGTGGGAATATCAGGATTCTTGAGCGCAAAGCGCTTGAAGGTGTTGCCTGTGAATGCTATCGGATTGTAAAGGAAAAATCAGATTGGATTGGGAAGGCATCAGGATAATCGGCTTTCTTTGTGCCGTCTTTGCAATCTCCACGTCGTTGTGGCTGTGGCATAAACGATATAGGTAGACGCAGAGATGCAAAGGGAACGAGTTTATCTTCATCACGGGGCAATCTGTGGCCCGGTTTTTTTTGTGAAGTGACGACCTTAAAGCACATCGAACATACGGGATCGGGCATGGTCAATGAGTGAAGAAGCTCCTCACACCGCAAGTCAGAATCAATCGGAATCGCCGCTCAAGTACGATTGGTCCTTAGCCGCCATCGAATCTTTATACAGACTGCCGTTGGTGGAATTAATGTTTCAAGCACAGACCGTCCATCGTTCGTTTCATCGCAATGATGAGGTACAGGCATGTGCATTGTTGAGTGTCAAGACCGGAGGATGTCCGGAGGATTGCGCATATTGTCCACAGTCTTCGGCTTATGAAACCGGACTGAAGGCGACATCTTTGAAGTCGGTCGAGGAAACACTTGAGCGCGCACGCAAGGCAAAAGCAGCAGGCGCAACTCGCTTCTGCATGGGTGCTGCCTGGCGAGATTTGCCTGATGGTAAAGCCTTCGACCGGGTGTTGAGCATGGTGCGTGGAGTTCGCAGCTTGGACCTGGAGGCCTGTTGCACGTTGGGAATGCTGACGGAGCAGCAGGCTGAAGCGCTCTCTGATGCCGGGCTCACCGCTTACAACCATAATCTGGATACATCGCCCGAGTTCTATCCAAAGATCGTCACCACCCGCACCTACCGCGACCGATTGGACACTCTTGCTCATGTGAGACGTGCCGGCATAACGGTGTGCAGCGGTGGGATCGTGGGCATGGGTGAAAGCGAGGGAGATCGGTGCGGTCTTCTGCAGCAGTTATCCAGTTTACGACCACATCCAGAAAGCGTGCCAATCAACTTATTGGTTCGAGTTAAAGGTACTCCTTTAGCAGCTGCTCAGCCGCTGGATCCGTTTGAGCTAATGCGAACAATTGCGGTCGCGCGAATATTGATGCCGCATTCAATAATTCGTTTGAGCGCGGGACGCTTGGAACTTTCTGATGAAGCCCAGGCTCTTTGTTTTGTTGCGGGAGCAAATTCGATCTTTTTGGGTGATGAGTTACTGACTACCGGTAATCCGGAAGTGAGTAATGACTTGTCATTATTGTCGAAGTTGGGAATGAAGCTTCAGAAGCTGGCTTCGAGACAGGATTTACAGAAAGTGGACACGGTAACGCACGACGAGTTTGTGCCGCCGAAGCCGGTCACAAATGATTGGCTGGACTCCTTACACACCTATTTTCGAGGTGGACCGAGTTAGACAGGACTAACACGATTTAAATGAAGGTATATCAGCGAGAAATTAAGTTGTTGGTTTGAATTACCGTCATATCTGAGAACTCAGAAGTTGCGCAGGGAAAACTAAGACAAGTATGCAAACAGGGCTTGAGTATCGAGTCAAGGAACACCTTCGGGAAATCGAAGCTGCTGGTTTGCGACGATCTCTGTCAGCGCCCCAGGGCGTTGACCTGTCTTCAAATGATTACCTCCGCTTGTCGAATCATCCCGAAATCAAATACCGCATGAACCAGGCCGTAACTGCATACGGCTGTGGTTCCACTGGTTCTCGCCTGCTTCGTGGACACCGCGAGTGTTTCAGCAACGTTGAGCAACGCTTTGCCAGGTGGAAGGGAACTGAAAAGTCGCTTTACTTTGGCAGCGGTTATCTCGCGAATATTGCAGTTCTGTCGACGTTCCTCGAGGAGGGTGATGTTGTTTTTTCCGATGAGTTTAATCATGCGAGTTTGATTGATGGCATTCGTATCTCGAGAGCACGACGCGTGGTGTTTCCGCACCTAGACGTCGACTTGTTGACGCACTTGATCGAACGGGAGAGTCAAAGCAAAGCTCAGAGGTTTATTGTGACGGAGTCACTCTTCAGCATGGACGGAGATGAGGCGCCTCTGATCGACTATGCCGCCCTTTGTCGGGCTACTGGGACAAACTTGATTGTAGATGAAGCGCACGCCGTCGGCGTCTATGGACATCGTGGGTCTGGACTGCTTGAAGAAAATGGAATCGGCGACGAGGTGTTCCTTTCGATTAATACTGCGGGTAAGGCGCTTGGCGTTGGCGGTGCATTCGTGGCAGGGCAGGAATGGGCAATCGATTACCTGCTGCAATGTGCACGGCCCTTCATGTTTTCTACTGCGCCACCGCCAGCGATGGCTGCGGCTATTGATGGAGCATTGGATTGCTTACACAAGGAACCCCAGAGACTGAATCTGCTGCATGAGTTGGCTGTCGACCTGCGCCAGTTACTAAACAGTGAGGGAATAGACGTGGGAAGAGGATCGTCACAGATCATTCCTGTGGTCATCGGTGACAGCGAGCAGACCGTAATAGTGGCTGAGTCGTTACGCACCGTAGGTTTTGATGTGCGTGCTATTCGTCCGCCGAGTGTTCCTCCTGGGCGGGCACGGTTACGAATCTCCGTCAATGTTGGGCTTACTAAAGAGATCCTTTCACAGTTTGCAATTGTTCTGTCGGGAGTTCTGGAAAAAACTGGTTACGTACCTGTCTGATGCGCGGCCTTTTTGTTACAGGAACAGATACGAATGTAGGTAAGACTGTAGTCTGCGCTGCACTGATGCATCGTTATCGTCAACAGTACGCTTTGCGTTATTGGAAACCGGTTCAGACAGGGATTGAGGAAGCCGACGATACGAGTACCGTTCGGCAGTTAGGCGACTGTGTTGACGTCGAGATTCTCGATCAAGGCGTGCGACTGAAGCGCCCCCTTTCTCCTCACGCAGCTGCTGAGCTCGAAGGGGAAACGATTGAGCTCGCGCGCGTGTGCCGCATACCTGGTGGCATGCTCCAAAACGTTCACTGGATCGTAGAAGGCGCCGGCGGTGTGCTAGTGCCACTGAATGACAAGGCGTTGATGATCAACCTGATGAAGGTTTTAGAGCTGCCCGTTGTAATCGTCGCGAGAGCAGAATTAGGGACTATCAATCACACGCTCTTGACTATCGAAGCACTCAAACAACGGGAAGTACCAATTGTCGGGCTGGTAATAGTCGGAGATCCACAGCCGGGTACGCGAACTGCAATCGAAAAACATGGACAGGTTTCGGTACTTGGCGAGATGCCTCGATTTGTGGAGTTGAATTCAGATGTGGTTGGTGATTGGGCTCGGGAAAACCTGGACCCTCGAAGTCATGTTTCGAGCTTTCTACAATGGCAATTAGCGAAGCGCGCATAACAGTTGGAAGTCTGATAGAGCGTGATCGCAAGACGCTCTGGCATCCGTATACCCAACATAAGACAGCTCCGGATCCATTACCAATCGTCTACGCCGATGGGGTGTATCTGTATACAGAAAAGGGGAATCGCATTCTGGATGGAATTTCTTCGTGGTGGGTGAACATCCACGGACACAATCATCCACGTCTGAATGAAGCGTTATTGAAGCAAGCGCAAAAAATTGATCACGTGCTATTCGCCGGCTGTACTCATCGACCAGCAATTGAATTGGCAGAACGATTAATTGAGATTCTGCCTCCTGGTCTTACTCGAGTTTTCTATTCGGATAATGGCTCGACTGCGGTAGAGGTGGCGCTGAAAATGGCCTACCAGTACTGGAACAATGTAGGCCAGCCTGAAAGACGAACCTTTATCACGCTTAGTCACGCCTATCATGGCGACACAGTTGGTGCGATGTCAGCAAGTGAAACCTCAGTTTTTACGCGGGCCTTTTCGCCATTGCTGTTCGATGTCAAACGTGCGGATCCGCCGTATTGTTTTCGTTGTCCACTTGGACTTGAGAGAGAGACTTGTCAGGTTGCGTGTCTCTCTGTGCTCGAGAATTTGCTCGACGACAGTGTTGCCGGTGTGGTTATTGAACCGATGCTTCAGGGCGCCGGTGGGATGATCACTTGGCCAGCGGAGTTCCTGGCTGGGGTAAGACGGCTTTGTAATGAGTATGGCACTTTGATGATTGCAGATGAGGTGCTAACCGGCTTTGGCCGCACGGGAAGAATGTTTGCGTGTGAACATGCTGGGGTATCACCGGATATTATCTGTCTTTCGAAAGCGCTGACGGCTGGTTATTTGCCATTGGGTGCAACGGTGGGGAAGGAGTCGATTTACGAAGCATTCTTAAGTGTCGATCGCGCGAAGACTTTCTTTCATGGTCACAGTTATACAGCGAATCCACTGGCGTGCGCAGTGGCACTGGCAAGTTTGGATCTCTTTTCTGAATATGACGTTTTGAAACGAGTAAGCGCACTTGAACAACACCTGAAGACGCGTTTGGAGCCATTGCGCACGGCATCATTTGTCGGAGACGTGCGCGTGATTGGCGGGGTGGGAATCGTCGAACTCGTCGCAGATAAAGATACCCAGACAGCAGGTGGATACTTTGATTATGTTGGTGTCGAGCTCTACAAACGGTTCATCGAACGTGGTCTATTGCTACGACCATTAGGCAACATTCTTTACTTCATGCCTCCGTACGTGATTACCGAGGACGAGACAAATTGGGCGCTGGATCAGATTGAAGATGTGGTTAATAGTTTGGCTATGTGAGCGCTGCGA
>DATDFV010000130.1:0-17396 GCA_036522415.1 Pyrinomonadaceae bacterium
GCAACCTCCATCGAACAGAAGTCCCAACCCCTAATATACGAGCGCTCTTCTGTCGGAGCGCGGCCGTCCTCGGCCGCACCTGTCGAATAGAGGTCATCAGTTACTCCGAGGATCGTGAGTTTTGCAACCGTTGAATTCGCCGGGCGTCCTGTTCGACGGGGGCGGCCGAGGACGGCCGCGCTCCGACAGAAGAGCGTTCGTATATTAGGGGTTGGGACTTCTGTTCGATGGAGGTTGCTATTCCTTATTTGCTCTTTGCTCCTAGGCTTGTTTTTTACTCTTAGTCTTTTTTAATTGTTCCTTGCCCAAGCTTCCCAACGTTCTACTCTGATATTGCGTTCGTTGCGTTGACATGATCAAGCCAGATCAAAAGGCGATGATGGGGATTGCATTGGTCGGTCTACTTATTTGTACCGTCATGCACGGTCAATCTCTGCATGCTCAGACCTACTACCCCGACTAAAACGTATTAAGAAAATCTGTGTAATCTGCGTAATCTGTGGATAGCTGGTTCAAACGAAACATGAAATACGCATTTCTCTTGCTACTCGTCTGTTTACTCGCGACTATAACAAGCGCTCAATCCACTCATATAACCAAACCAATCGTGAAATCGCCAACGCCGACAACCCAGGCAATCAAGCTTTGGCCGAACGGTGCACCCGGAGCACTAGGCTCAGACCCTGACGACATTCCGACGCTTACACCTTTCTTGCCGAGCGAGAAATCAACAGGCGCCGCAGTGATTGTTTGCCCGGGAGGTGGCTACACACATCTTGCCGATCATGAAGGCCGGCCCGTTGCAGAGTGGTTGAATTCAATTGGCATCACAGCGTTTGTTTTGAAGTATCGTATCGGTCCCAAATATCACCATCCCGCGCCCCTTCAAGATGCGGCGCGAGCAATACGAACGGTGCGCGCGCGTGCAGCTGAATGGAATATTGATCCCAAACGCATCGGGATTCTCGGCTTTTCTGCGGGCGGTCACGTGGCATCGACAATCGGAACGCACTTCGACGCCGGTAATCCATCGGCTGAAGACCCTATCGAGCGAGTTAGTTCAAGACCAGATTTGCTCGTGTTGATCTATCCCGTGATCACAATGGGTGAGTTCACTCATGCTGGTTCGAAAAAACAACTCATTGGTGAGAATGCGTCGGCCGATATGGTGAAGCTACTATCGAACGAGGAGCAGATCACGAAGCAAACACCACCAACATTCCTGGTGCACACGGCAAACGATTCTGCGGTTCCGGTCGAGAACAGTCTGCATTTCGCGGAGCAGTTGCGTAAGTTCGGAATTCCGTTTGAACTTCACATCTACGAACGCGGGCCTCATGGGTTTGGATTAGGTGGGAGTGACCCAATCCTTTCCACTTGGCCCGCGCGCTGTGCTGATTGGTTAAGAGTGCAAGGGTTTTAGCGAGCTCTCTGCGACTCTGCGTTCTCTGCGTCTCTGCGGTTCCATTTGACGCTGCAAACCAATCAACCGCAGAGACGCAGAGAAAGCGCAGAGAGATCCAAAGACATGAGCCGACCATTAAAATTGCTTACGTTAACGCTCCTCTTTGTGATGGCAGTTATTGGCGTCAGCGCGCAGAGCCAATACCCAGCCACCGAAATCCGTTACCTCTCAGGCACCGGCAAAGACGATGGTGTGTTGTGGGACTTCTTCTGCACTGAAGGTCGAAACAGTGGTGTGTGGACGAAAATACCTGTGCCTTCAAATTGGGAACTGCAAGGCTTCGGAACCTACCAGTACGGCGGGGATCGCCAACACAACCCATTTCCCAAAGAGCAGGGAAGATACAGGTACATCTTCCCTGTGCCTTACACGTGGCGCAATCGCATTGTTCGAATCGTCTTTGAAGGCTCCATGACCGATACAGAGGTGTGGACCAATGGGAGGTCCGCCGGCCCAGTTCATCAAGGATCTTTCTATCGGTTTAAGTACGACATCACGCCATTACTGAAGTTTGGTACCGTCAATCAGGTTGAGGTCATAGTCAACAAAGAGTCATCGAATGCAAGTGTAAACAACGCTGAGCGCCTTGGTGACTATTGGAACTTTGGCGGCATCTATCGACCTGTTTACCTCGAAGCGCTCCCGAAGGCGTTTATTGATTGGGCTGCAATCGATGCGCGTGCTGACGGCAGCTTCTCAGCGAGCGTTAATTTGGACGGTGAATTATCAAACGTCTCAAAAGTTGTTGGTCAGATTATCGATGCGAAGGGAAGACCAGTTGGTGCATCGTTCTTCGCAATTATCAACGCTGAACAACGTCTTGCCACGTTAAGAACCACTCTGTCGCGCCCCGCGCTATGGACAGCAGAAACGCCAAACCTATATCGAGTGCGATTCAATTTGATTGGCAAGTCAGGAATTGTGCATACCTCGACCGAGCGGTTTGGCTTCCGCACTTTTGAAGTAAGAAAGGGCGACGGACTATACCTTAATGGTCAACGAATATTGTTGAAAGGAATCAATCGGCATTCTTTCTGGCCTGATTCAGGAAGAACACTCAGCAGACAGATCAGTTACGACGATGTGCATTTGATTAAGAAGCTAAACATGAATGCAGTACGGATGTCGCACTATCCGCCCGACGCTCATTTTCTGGAGGCCTGTGACGAATTGGGCTTGTATGTTCTCGATGAGCTCGCAGGCTGGCATCAGTCTTACGACACCCCGACGGGGACACGTCTCATTCGTCAAATGATTCAGCGTGACGTCAATCATCCCAGCATTCTCTTCTGGGATAACGGTAATGAAGGTGGTTGGAATACGAATCTTGACGATGAATTCGCGCGTTGGGATCCGCAGAAAAGGGAAGTGCTGCACCCGTGGGAAAAGTTTCGCCTCGTGAACACGGATCACTATGAGAAGTTTGATAGCCACACTCGTCTGTCGAACGGCCCGGACATCTATATGCCCACTGAGTTTCTTCACGGTTTATATGACGGCGGTATGGGCGCAGGCCTATGGGATTACTGGGAGCTGATCAGAAAGAGCAAAGTTGGTGGTGGTGGTTTTCTTTGGGCACTGCTTGACGAGTGTGTGCGACGGACTGATCAGGGCAACAAACTCGACTGCGCTGGAAATCGCGGACCTGATGGAATCGTTGGGCCATATCGACAAAGGGAAGGAAGCTTCTACACTGTGCGCGAGATTTGGTCTCCGGTAGTGATTCAGGGAGAGCCGACTGCGCTTACGCTGGAAAACCGCTATGACTTTACAAATCTGAATCGATGTAAGTTTGCATGGGTGCTTGCCCGGTTTCCTAAACCTACTGATGGAAGAGCTGGACATACAATCATCGCATCTGGTGATCTTCCCGCCCCCGACATCGCTCCGCACCAATCAGGTCCTTTGAAACTGAATTTGCCGCCGATTTCAAAACGTGCGGATGTGCTTTATCTAATCGTGCGCGATCCAACTGGTAACGACGTGGCGACCTGGTCCTGGGAGTTACCACATGAGCAACCCATGGCCAGGGTTACGAACATCCCGTTGCGTGTGCAGGAGGTTTCGGATCTATTGACCGTGCAAAATGGCGATGTCGCTTTGAGCATTAACAAGCAAACAGCAACTCTTAACCGTATCGTTGAGAATGGAAAAGAGATTCCGATCACTGGCGGCCCGCTGATGATTGCTTATCGCCGGAATGATCGGAAGTACGAGTCAGTTGCAAAGACCGGTCAGGTAATAAACTTTAGGAGTCACGTAGAGAATACGTCCGTAGTTATTGAGGCTGATTTCGACGGCACGCTACGGAAAGTTCGCTGGCGCATTTCTGCGGATGGTCTTTCGCGTCTGACGGCTCAACTCGATTACGAATACTCGTTCGATGGTGTAGTAGATATTCTGGGGGTCCAATTTCTGTCTGCGCCTGAGCAGATTCGATCACTCCGCTGGTTGGGGATGGGGCCCTATCGAGTCTGGCAAAATCGACTAAAGGGCACGATGTTGGACGTATTCGAGAACGAGAACAACGACTCAACGCCAGGTGAGCGCTGGAACTACCCGGAGTTCAAGGGATGCTTTCGCGATCTGCACTGGGCGCAGTTTGAAACCAGCGCAGGGCCGTTCACGATCTCAACACCGCAGCCGCGTCCCTATCTGGGTTTATTCAAGCCGAAGGATGGTGTCAACGGCTTGCTCGATTTTCCCGATGTTGGCATTGCCATCCTGGATGTTATTCCTGCGATGCGAAACAAGTTTCACACGACGGATGAGATTGGTCCGCAGTCTAAGCCGAAAGAAGTGTCGGGTGTTGTGAAGCGATCTATTGAATTCAGATTCTGAGCTTAGAAACATCTCTGCGCGTCCTCTGCGTTCTCTGCGTCTCTGTGGTTCCATTTTGACGCACCAACCAATCAACCGCAGAGACGCAGAGAACGCAGACGCAGAGGAAGATCTGTATCGACTAGACCGGAGACTCGATGAAATCAAAACTCAACCGAAGAACATTCATAAAAGCTAGTGGTGCGGGTGTAGCTGGATTGACTCTGTTGCCGGATCAACTGTTCGCTCAAACAGAAGACTCACAACGTCGAATTCTCTCACTCAACCATAACTGGCTCTACAGCGACAGCCGCGTTCCCGGTGGCCACACGCGCCAATTCGACGATCGCAAATTTCTACGAGTCACCATTCCGCATACCAACAAGATGCTGCCGTGGCATGGGTTTGACGATAAAGATTACGAATTCGTTTCTCTCTACCGTCGCCACTTCACGATGCCGTCAGGTCTCCAGAATCATCTGGTGTTCATCGACTTCGGAGCGGTAATGACTGCTGCAAAAGTGTGGCTAAACGATCAGCTTCTTGGTGAGTATCGTGGCGGCTACACTCCATTCTCGTTTGAGTTGACGCCTCATTTGAATTGGCGGGCCGATAACGTAATCGCCGTTGAAGTTGACTCAACTGAACGAAAAGACATTCCACCCTTTGGTGGCGACATCGATTATCTAACGTTCGGAGGCATTTACCGGGATGTTGCGCTTCGCTTTGTGCCCCAAACGTACATAGAGAATGTCTTTGCGAAGCCATTCAACGTTCTCAAAGATCGAGGTCTGGATGTTCAGTGCTTCATAACTCACAAAACCGGAACTGATACTCCTCGTAAGATTGTCGCGGAGCTACTGGACGGCACACGCCTCGTTAGTAGTCTGGAGGGTATCGTAAAGCCGGAACATGCCGTCTTCAATATCACACTCAACAATCTGAATTCGGTTGAGCTGTGGGACATCGATTATCCAAAACTCTACGACATGAAAGTGAAACTGTATGACGGTGAGAAGTTAGCGGATGAATACAAGACCCGAATTGGTTTTCGTGAAGCTAAATTTACACCCGACGGCTTTTTTCTTAACGGCAAACATCTGAAGCTGCGTGGTCTCAATCGACACCAGACATTTCCGTTTGTCGGCCAGGCGATGCCGGCACGCGTGCAACGACGAGACGCGTGGATTCTGCGCAAGGAATTGAAGTGCAACATTGTTCGCACGTCACATTACCCACAGTCGCCGCACTTCCTCGACGCTTGTGATGAACTGGGATTGATGGTGTTGGAAGAGATTCCTGGTTGGCAGCACGTTGGCGATGAACAGTGGAGACAACTGGCAGTTAGCTATGTCGAGTCGATGATTCGACGTGATTGGAATCACCCTTCGATCATCATTTGGGGAGTTAGAGTCAATGAATCAGGTGACTATCACGATTTCTATACGAAGACTAATAATCTCGCGCGCTCACTCGATGATTCTCGTCCAACGGGCGGCGTGCGTTACAAGTACGATTCAGAGTTACTGGAAGATGTTTTCACGATGAACGATTTTCAGATTCCGTTGCGGAAGCCGAATCACCCGCTTTATCTGAATACCGAGTTCATCGGCCACATGTATCCAACCAAGCGAAACGACAATGTCGAACGGGTAACTGAGCATGCCATGAGACATGCGCGGGTTCACAATCAACTCGCTTCTGAGAATGGTTATGCAGGTGGCCTGGGTTGGTGTGCGTTTGATTACAACACCCACGCCAACTTTTGCTCCACCGATAGAATTTGTTATCACGGCGTGGCAGACATCTTTCGGATTCCCAAGCCGGCAGGCGGTTTTTATAAGTCCCAGTGTGATCCGAAAGAGGAGATTGTGTTGGAGCCGGCGTTTGACTGGTCACGCGGTGACCGCAACGAGACGTTTACGATCGCGATGGTCTCGTCTAACTGCGACAACGTGAAAATGTATATCGCTGACCGATTGATTGCCGACCTGAAACCAGATCGCGAAACGTTCGGGCATCTGAAGTATCCACCGTTTGTAAAGAACATTCGCGACGAGATTTACAGAGGTGCGTGGGGTGATATGAAGATTGAAGGCTACATCGACGGACAGAAAGTGATCACGAAGATGCTGTCAGGTCGCGGAGCCGATCGGCAGTTGTTAGTCGAACCTGACGATCGTGAATTAGTTGGCGACGGAATCGATGCGACGCGTGTTGTTTTGAAAGTGACCGATGAGTATGGTTCCGTTCGACCGTTGGCGAATGCGTCGATTGTTCTGAGTTTGAGTGGTCCGGGTGAGATTATTGGTGAGAATCCATTTTCGTTGTTTGGTGGAGTTGGAGCTGTTTGGATCAAGACGAAGCAGGCGGCGGGAACGATTAGATTGACCGCTCGTCATCAGGTGCTTGGATCAAAAACAGTAGACATTCTTGTGAAGCCGCAACGTCCTCCGCTGATTTAAACTAATAGAAACAGAAAACAATCTTCTCTGCGCTTCCTCTGCGTTCTCTGCGTCTCTGCGGTGCACATAGAGTTCGTAAATGGTCTCTTGGCCAACCTATAAAGTGCACCACAGAGACGCAGAGAACGCAGAGGAAGCGCAGAGAGTTTCTCAGAAGACAGCTGAACTTTTGTTCGAAGATCTTGCTTTGTGCCTTCGCGTCTTTTTGGCCTTGCGAGTGCAATTAAACTTTTACCCTCACGCGGTTCTTCAGATCGCGTAAAGCTAAAATGTTCTTGTCTCGCAGCTCAAACCTACTTTGACCTAACTGCATCTCGATCGCTTCGGCGGCGGCGATTCTTCTATAAGCCGCATAGGACATATCAACCTCAAACGTTTCCCGCATCGGTACGCTCACCGTTTGACTGACCAGTCTCATTTGACCTGCTTTGAAAGTTGTAGTGTCTGCCACAATGGTTAGTTCTCGTTGCGCCAGTGGATGCCGCTGACCCCAATCCTTTGCTGCGAATTCGAGCTCGAGCGTAACGGTCCGTACGTTCTCTAGTTGAATCCCCGGGCAGTGTAGCGAGACGGCCATGCTCACGCAGGATTCGGTGAAGTTACCCTTCATGCCGGCACAGCTGACAGTCATCTTTTTCAGCGACACAACGGTCTCTCGAGTGAAGCCATCGTATTTCGTTTCGATGACTCCGCCGTGATCCGGAGTCTGAGGAGGCTCGACTGCGGCAGGTATTGCGGAGACACCAGTGGTCGACAGGCATATGCCAAGTGCAAAGCATAAGATTGAGGCATTTACTTTCATCAAGATTTACTCCCGGAATTGTCCAAAACAACTTTTAAGTTTGTGAGACGTAGGCAAGAGATCGCAGGAAGGAATTCTTCAGCGATAGCAAAACCATATCGAGTTGGTCGCGCTCCTGTCAATAAATGATTTTGTGAATCATGAAGGTTTGCCCTTTAAAGGGCGCGCGTGCTCGGGCGGCCCGACAGAAGAGCGTGGGTGTGCGAGTGAGGTGGTTCTGTTGGACAGGGGGGCCGAGGACCGACGCGCTCCGACAGAAGAGCGTGCGTGTCTTCGGTCGAGGGACTTCTGTTCGACGGCTCTCCGACACAGGGAAATAGACGAAACCATCCTGAACCAGACAAACGCAGGCTCGGCATTGCCATATCCTTTCCGTTTTCCCGCAGACCGTTTAGACTACCGCCGAGTCAGCTTGCTTGTTATGCCGCACCTGTCTTATCCAGCCACAATCTTTTTGGTCGCCATCTGCATTTTCGTGATTCTGGCGAAGCTGTTAAAAGTTGGGAAAGGTGCAGTTGGATTTGGTGTCGGCATCCTAATCGTGTGGTTGGTTCTTCATTTCACAGGATACGAGGAGACTGTCTATAACATTATTTTTAACCCACCGGGAATCCAGCACGCACAGCCCGAGGATTTGATAAAACGTTAACTGGCTTTCATCGCCCGATAAATTCATTCCGTGACTTGGGCGTACATTTAAAACGCCAGAAACGAAGAAAAAGGCATCCTATGTTTCACTTCCAATTCTCTCGCAAACTCTCTCTTGGAAAACGTCTCGCCTTACTAATCTGTTTTGCATTTGTAATTGCCATTCTGATCGTCAAGTCATTCGAACCGATCGCGGCGGCTCAAAAACTGTCGACGCCGGAAGAAGTCACCCGTCAGTTTTATAGCTGGTATCTCGGGGCGCATATTCCGAACCCAAAGCGCTCAAACATGGCAACCTTTCGGAAGTATGTCACTCTGAGCTGTTGGAAACGGGCTACAGCGCGTGATATCGAGGCCGTTTTCTTCATTGATGCCCAGGATACTGATGAGACCTGGGCCAACAACTTCACTGTTTCGACGGCGAAGATCGACGCCCAGCGAGCGACCCTTGAAGTCGATCTTAATGGGAAAGAAATGAAACGGAACCTTAACGTGACGCTGCGACGAGAGGCTGGTGTCTGGAAGATTGATAACGTTAAGGGAATTGATTGATTTAAAACAGTCGCGTGAAGAATCTAATTCCCGCGATTCTCATCTCGTCACCTTCGCGCACCACGGTATAACCTTCAATCTGATAATAGCTCTCGCCTTGAGTTAACACCTGACCGCCTCCATCATATTTCAGTGGCTTAACAAGCGTAGACTTCGGCGGTCTAAAATCGCCGGCGATCAGAGCACTCTTGAACTTCCGAATCCGTTCCGCGACTGAAGGATACTTAGTCGTAAGATCGTCGAGATGTGAGCGAAAGTCGCTGGCATCACGCTCAAGTTGCGATGCGAACGAAGCGAACTCCTGCGCTGAACCTGGTGCTTTCCTGGTGAACATCGCCTTGATGTTCACAGGGAAGAAGATAACTTCCTCTTCGTCACTTGGGCTTGCGAGGGGAAGCATCAAATACACGAGCTGCATCCGACTTTTGTAGGCCTTGATCAACGTCTGGTCATCGACAGTCGCAAAGTCGGTACCTTCAAACTCGCCATCTTTAATTGCGATAGCTCTTTGTCGTTTAGTGTTTCCCGTAAAAGTCTGTTCGAAGGCAGCATTGAAGTCTAGATTCTGACTGAGAATCTTCTGAAACTGTTCGCAGACGCGATAGGCTTTAACGACTTCTGCCGCCTGTTTCATTGGTCGTGAGCTTTTTTGTCCGAGCGCGGTCGTGAGAATGGCGATCGAAACCAGTGTCGTGCAGAGGACTTTATTAAGGAGCTGCATATTGAATTCGTGCGAGAAGCAAGCTTTAACCTATAGCAGAAATAACAACCTAAGCGCGAGATACAGAGTTCGAAGCGGCACTCCGGAGGAGTGAAATGTTTATAGCTCTCGGAGACCGCGCGGAGTTCCGCACTCCTTTAGGAGTGCCATGTGCGTTGCATGGCGTTGTTAATTCGAGCCGCGCTCTACGTCCGTCGCTCCCGGAAGATTGTGCTCCTAAAGGAGTGCGAAACTTCGGAACAGTCCGACGAACTTTAGTTTGTCGTTCGTCGGTTGACTAGCCCTGACAATCTGTCAGGCCTGCTGAACTCAGCGCGCGACAACCTAAAGTTCGTCGGACTTTCGCAGACTCGGTCGAGATCAAAAGTAACAAATACTTTCTTTCGTTCGCGGCCCATCTCTTCAGGCCAGCCGAATACAAGTTTGCCGAGAAAGGTCGGTAATTGCGTTTCGCGGCTCACTGCCAATTGCCGCATCGGATAATAGATCAGACGTTGTGGCAGCCCCAGTTCAGCACGGATCGAGTTCAGATAACGTTCGCACTCGCCAAGTTCATCGCTGTCAGTTAACGGATCAGAATAATTAACTACTGCATGGACCAACTCATGGAGCACGCCAAAACCTGGTCCGAAGGATGCTAGCGCCTGCTTGTCGCCCTGGAGCTCTTCAAAATCTGCGAAGTCGATTCTGATCTGCCAATCCTCATGCTTCTTTCCCATTCCATCGTCATAGCGAAGGATCGATTCGAGTTGGGCGAAGGCTACTGCATTCGAATGGTTAGTGGCAGCGGGTGATGGAAAACTATTGATTCAATCGGACTACCCTGCCTTCCGGCACGAACGCTGTGCCGTCTGAGACAAATACGCTTCCATTAGGACCCACGGCAACGCCGCCGGCGAATGAGAGCCCACCGCCCGTCAGGAAAGTGTGTGAGCTTGGATCGGCGAAGGGGATTTTTACGACATCTCCCATCGGGTGGTCGAAGTCGTCATTGATATTAGGGTTCGTAAATAACTGCGAAGCGTAGAAAGTTCCATCGGAACCAAATGTGCACCCGTTTATTGGCCACAGCCCCGCCGTCCACAGAGTCATCGGCGTCGCAGTAGGATCACTCAAATTCGCCTGCGACGGATCAACTCGATAAACCTTTGCCGAGGGGCCAAACACAAACGTATCGACCAGCGCGAGTGTCCCAACATAAAGCGCCTTGTCTGGACCTTGCGCCACACATGTGGGAATGGCATCACGAATGATCTCGTTTGGAAAATAAGCGAGCACGCGCACGCTACCGTCAGCCAGCACCTCATTGAGCGTGTTCGCGCCGGCATCCGCAACATAGATGTGACCAGGAACAGCCAACACCCCGTAAGGATTCGTATCAGGAAACTCTTCCCACAAACCACTGTGATCGGCAGTCCATTGGAAGTCGTAGCTTCCTACATTCGCGATGTTCTGGACCGCTCCCTGCGAGTCCACTTTGAACAGATTTCCGAAAGCGTTGTTGCCTGTGATTTCTGGCGAGAGTGACATGATGGCGTAAATATCGGCGTTTGTGCCCCGACCGAGCACTGAGATCCCACCAAGGCCGAGGAACTCGCCTTCGTCACCGACGGTCGAGAGACTATTGACGAGTGTGTGTGTCGTCGGGTTTTGCGACATCGCGTTTATGACCTGAATGATCGAACCGGCATGGCCTTCGTCGCCAGCCTCGCCGATGTATAAGATGTTGCCCGGTCCGAATGACAAGCCGCGTGGACTGTGTAAACCGTCGACGACCACAGAAACGCCAGCGTGATCAGTTTGCGCAGAGACGGCCCGGCTACCAAACGGAATAGGTCCCAAAATCGCGCCGACGACTGCGACGAGTGCGAACGTCATAATGATTATATTTTTCCGTTTCATGATTTTCTGTCTCCTCTTTTCGCTCGTGAAGAAAATTGTTAATGATCTCGGCTGACTCAAACGAGTTAAGAAAAATTTAACCCGCCGTGTGCTCTCTCAACGACTCACTGCAGATCAATACTTCGCCCGCGCCAGCTTCGACGAAATGAACGTCGCCTCTTTCCACCTGGCGATAAATTGCGCGCGCGTTTGTCATCAAGATCTCAGCTGCCCTTCCGGGAGTAACCATAGCCACAGTCGCACCACATACTTCACACCAGAGGTCCAGACTCTCAGTCGCCGCGCGAACCAGGGTGACGTTGTGCGTCGCAAACCTGACAGTTCTGCGCCGGCGAATCATGGTTTTCTCCGAAAGAGTTCTGTTACTATCGTGACCCCTCTAACCGGGAGGCGCTTATCAAAGTCTTCTGAAGCCGAGCTGCATCCTGTCCATAGACCTGGCAAAAAATCTTTAAGCAGACGGCAAAATCTTCCAAGTTTTTCCAAAGCGATGCCTGAGGAAACACGTACCAGCTACAGTTTTGACGGTTTCATCGTTGATCTGAACAGGCGTCTGTTGCTCCGCGACGGTCAACCGGTCCAACTCACTTCGAAAGCGTTTGACCTCCTGTTGGCCCTTGTCGAGAGCCAGGGACGCGAACTGGGCAAAGAAGAATTGATGGGACGCGTCTGGGCGAACCAGATTGTCGAGGACGCTAACCTGACGGTGACGATGGCAAACCTGCGCAAAGCCCTGGGCGAGAAGGCATCGGATCACCGCTTCATCGTCACGATTCCGGGAAAGGGTTATCGCTTCGTTGCGGAGTTAGCCAATCGCGATCTGCGGCGCGAGTTCATTGTTGAATCAAAAACAGAGGGGCTCATAACGGTTGAAGAGGATGTCGTCGGAGATGAGCCGAAGGGGAAACTGATTGGCACCCAACACTCGCACTTTCCTGCAGTTCTCTGGTTAGGTGTTGCGTTGTTCGTAGTACTCGCGATCTCTGTTGCGGGGTATTTTACGTGGTTCAGGCGTGCAAAGGTTGCAAGCCCCCAGATCAAGTCGATCGCAGTGTTGCCATTCAAGCCGTTGCTTGCGGACAGTCGTGATGAATCACTCGAGCTTGGCATGGCAGACACGTTGATTGCTCGTTTGAGTAATATCCGCGAGATCAACGTGCGGCCAATCAGTTCAGTACGCAAGTACTCAGCGCTCGAGCAGGATCCGATTGCTGCTGGAAGAGAGCAGCGAGTGGACGCGGTGCTCGATGGCCAGATTCAGAAAGCTGGTGAAAAGGTACGAGTGACTGTGCGACTCCTGCGGATCGCCGACGGAGCGCCACTCTGGTCAAGCCAGTTTGATGAAAAGATGACCGACATTTTCGCGGTTCAGGATTCAATTTCGGAGCGCGTTACTTCAGCCCTTGCCCTGACGCTTACAAACGAAGAGAAAAGTGGAATCGCGAAGCGTTACACCACCGACACTGAGGCGTATGAGCTTTACCTCAAGGGTCGCTATCAACTCAATAGATTAACCGACGATGGCTTCCTCAAAGGCCGAGCGTTTTTTCAACAAGCGATCGACAAAGATCCAAATTATGCGCTGGCTTACGCAGGTCTGGCCGACGCTTGCGATAGGCTCGGCGGTTTTGACGCGCTCGCGCCAAAAGAGGCTTTTCCGCAGGCGAGGGAAGCAGCGCAGAGGGCGCTTCAGCTTGACACGAGCTTAGCTGAAGCGCACACGGCATTGGCCACCGTGAATTTCGCGTATGACTGGGATTTCGCTGTTGCGGCGCGAGAGTACCAACGAGCGATTGAAATCAACCCAGGCTATTCGGATGCACACCAAATGAATAGCTACTATCTGGCCGCGATTGGACGATTCGATGACGCACTTGCGGAGATGAAGCGTGCGCTCGAATTGGACCCCGTTTCATTAGAGAAGACAGCAGGCATCGGAGAAATACTCTACCAGCAACGTCACTACGACGAAGCAATCCAGCAATACAGAAAAGCGCTGGAGATGGATTCAAATTCCGGCTTCACACATTGGGCCCTCGGCCGGGCGCTGCTGGCGCAAGGCAAATTTAATGAGGCCATTGCTGAATTTCAGAAAGCCATTCCACTTTCAGGCGATAGCCCCGACGAACCAGCGGAGTTGGCGCGCGCTTACGCGCTGGCAGGACGCCGCGAGGAGGCGATAAAGATAATTGGGGAGTTAAAGAAGTTATCAGAAAGCAAGCACGTATCCGCGACAACCATAGCCGCGATCTATGGCGCGCTCGGAGATAAGGACCAGGCATTTGCCTTTCTAAACAAAGCGTTCGATGAAAGGGATTTCGTGTTGATTACGCTGAAGGTCGAGCCAATGTTGGACCCGTTGCGTTCCGATCCTCGTTTCGCGGAGCTGACTCGACGTATCGGGCTGCCCAGATGAGTTAGTTAATGATGCGCTTGAGTGGGAAGCAGTATTGTTCGTGTTGTTTCGTGTGACTTCGTGGATCGTTCTTGCTTTTCTGGATAAAAGCAACAATCCACGAAGTCACACGAAATAACACGAAACTTGTTATTACTTAAATCGGATTCTTAAGGCAAAGCCAGGGAGAAACCTTTATGGGCAGTCTGCGCGTCTGGATAATTGCCATAGTTACTGGTTTGCTCCTCGTCGCAGCATCATTTGTCTTACTCAGCGGCAATGCAAGCCTTGGCTGGCTTGTTCCTCTGCCGATCGTTGGACTTGTGGTAGGCGGCCTGATAATGCCCTTAACCGAGACAGCCGGCGGCATGCTCCGAGCGTGGGCATTATTAGCGGGAGTCGTTGGCAGCGTCGCTGCCGGGATGTTGGCAGCTCGGATGGGCCTGACGTTGTTCGGCGCAGGGTCGCAACTTATTTCATCCTACGTTGCGGCGGCAGTCGGTGCGCTCGTTTTTGTCCTTGTCGGCAGGCTCATTACGAAAATGTTCACCTAAGAATAATGATCTCTATAGCACACGCTCCCGTGGGTTCGCGTCCACGTCAACGAACCTGGTGCCAGGTGGTCGTATGAACACCCTGGAGAATCGAATTATGAGTGTAGTCCAAAAAGTTTCGATCATTGGCTTTATGCTTATTGGAGCTGCCGTCTGCAGCTGGTCGATATACTTGGATTCTTATTATTGTGAGTATGGTGCGACTACGACGGTGGTTGGAGAAGGCAGAGTTTACGCCAGGAAAGTGTGTCATGGCCGACAGGTGTTTATGACTGAGAAGGAGAAGTTCAATCTGGATGTTCTATTTCCGTCTATTTCCATTGCCAGCGTTCTGATTGCAGGCCTACTGGACTTACGCTGGAAACATTTTGCTTTCAAGCGGAACGTCCAGGGCAGAGATTTGTTGAATCGCTTCAGAAGGGATAGAAAGAAGTAACGGCTGCCGTTAACAACGGATTCATTTGACCGGTCGGTCACAACGCTCGTTCTCGCTACAGTCCAAATTTGTGTGAGAGAGTAGATTCTCTAAACATGCGCAAACAACTCTTACTCTGGATCGTGGTTGCGCTCGTCATTCTGCCAACCGTCTCAGGCAACACGCGTCTTTTCAAGGACACTACTGTGTTGTTCGATGACGACTGGCGATTTCATCGAGGTGGTGCGCAGGGAGCAGAACAACCTGACTTCGACGACTCTAAATGGCGCAAGCTAGATCTTCCACACGACTGGAGTATCGAAGATCTTCCAAACACCAATTCACCATTCAACCGGGATGCAATTAGCCAGGTGAGTGGCGGCTTCACAACAGGAGGCACTGGCTGGTATCGCAAAAGTTTCTCAGTGCCCACTGAACAGAACGCTAAAAGAGTTCTCATAGAGTTTGACGGCGTTTATATGAATGCGGAAGTTTGGTTGAACGGTCAGTGGATTGCAAGTCATCCTTATGGCTACACGAGTTTCTGGTTAGACCTCACTGACAAGCTCAAACCTGGCGCACGCAACGTGTTGGCGGTCAAGGTAAAGAACGAAGGCGAGAATAGTCGCTGGTATTCGGGCTCGGGAATCTATCGACACGTGTGGCTGAGGACATTGGATCCCACACACGTCGCACAGTGGGGGATATACATCACTACGGGAGCAGTAAACGCCACGTCTGCGCAGGTCAATATAAGAACGAGTGTTGACAATGAAAGCCAGCAGTCCGCACAAGTTAGATTGGTGACTCGCATACAAGATCCTCAGCAGCGAGAAGTTGCGAAACTCGAATCCGACCAGACTATTGATGCAAAGGCAGGTCGAGAGTTTGCACAGAAGGCCAGCGTCGAATCGCCCTCATTGTGGTCACCCGATTCGCCGGCCCTTTATACAGCAGTCTCTGAGGTGTACCGGGAGGGCCAGCTAGTAGATCGCGTGGAGACGAGGTTTGGCATTCGTACGCTGTCGTTCGACGCGATTAACGGTTTTCAGTTGAATGGGAAGACTTTAAAACTCAAGGGAGGCTGTCTTCATCATGACAATGGGCCACTCGGTGCGCGCGCGTTCGACCGGGCAGAGGAGCGTCGCGTCGAGCTATTAAAGGCGAGTGGCTTTAACGCTCTCAGACTGGCTCATAATCCGCCGTCACCCGCTTTTCTCGAAGCGTGTGACAGACTCGGCATGATGGTGATTGATGAAGCGTTCGACATGTGGCGCGAAGGAAAGAATCCGCACGACTACCATTTATATTTCGCTGACTGGTGGCAGAAAGATATTGAGAGCATGGTCAAGCACGATCGTAATCACGCGTCCATCATCATGTGGAGTATTGGCAATGAAATACCTAATCGAGATAAGCCCGAAGTTGTGAAACTGGCGAAGGAGGTTGGAGACTACGTTCGCGGCTTAGAACCGACTCGGCCTGTAACTTCGGCTGTTAATGATCTACGAGAAGATAAAGACCCCTACTTCGCCACGCTCGACGTTGCCGGTTACAACTACGCCGCCGGTGGAGATCACCTCAAGAAGAATCTTTACGAGTTTGACCACGGTCGTGTGCCTAATCGGATCATGTTCGGTTCGGAATCCTACCCGCTCGTAGCGTTTGACAGTTGGATGAGCGTCATCGATCACGCTTACGTCATTGGCGACTTTGTGTGGACGGCGTTTGATTACTTAGGTGAGGCGAGTATCGGTTGGCGGGGTTACTGGCAGGAGCAGAGTTTCTATCCGTGGAACCTGGCCTATTGCGGCGATATTGATGTGTGTGGCTGGAAGCGACCGCAGTCGTATTATCGCGATGCGCTTTGGAAGGATAACCAGGTCTCTGTTTTTGTGAGGCCGCCACGACCTTCTTTTGATCTCAACCCGAAAAGACAGTCGTGGTCCAAGTGGCATTGGAACGATGTAGTGGCCAACTGGAACTGGCAAGGACATGAAAATGAGCCACTGGAAGTAACAGTGTACTCTTCGTGCGAGCAAGTGGAGTTGTTTCTCAACGAGAAGTCTCTAGGAAAGAAACCCACGAATCGTTCGACAGCTTACCTGGCTACATGGCGAGTACCTTACCACTCCGGGCTTCTCAAAGCAGTTGGGTACAACCTGGGAAAGGTGGTGAACTCATCGGAGCTGAAGTCGGCGGGTCGTCCAACCCATATCAAGTTAACGCCTGATCGAAACCAGATCGCAGCCGATGAGCAGGACTTGAGTTATATCACCGTGGAGTTAGTTGATGAGCAAGGAGTCAGAAATCCGCTGGCTGAGAACCTGGTCAAGTTTTCAGTTGCCGGTCACGGATCGATTGTTGGGGTAGGTAACGGTAATCCTGTCAGCACGGAAAGCTATCAGCAGCCGCAACGCAAAGCGTGGCAGGGCAGGTGTCTGTTGATAATAAAGTCGAGCAAACAAGCCGGCCCGATAACAATCACTGCATCCTCCCCCGGCCTCACTCCAGCGAAACTTGTTCTGAAGATACTTGCCCCATGACAGTCGTTTTGCGCCCATAAAAGTGTTCTTTGATAAGAGCGAGTGTTTTTAAATCATTGTTGCGATTGGAGGCGGCGATCGGAATCGAACCGATGAATAAAGGTTTTGCAG
>DATDFV010000131.1:0-4529 GCA_036522415.1 Pyrinomonadaceae bacterium
TACTTACCGTGGGTGCGGCAACGTGAACTGCAATCTCTTTACTCGACATTGAAGGAAATCTCGTTGGCCGATGCGGGCGTAGGAACAGTTGCGGATGTGACCACGTGTCCTGGTTCAGATACCTGCCGGTTGGGAATTGCGTCTGCCAAAGGACTGGGAAGTGCATTGGGAGACGCCTTCGTTAATGGACCACTGGTGGACCGCGCGGAATTGGCGCGTTCTCTGAAGATCAAAATCTCCGGTTGCCCGAATGGATGCGCGCAGCACTCAGTCGCTGGTATCGGTTTCTACGCGGCGGCTTTAACGCGCGATGACAGAACGGTTCCAGCCCATTTTGTAACTGTCGGTGGTGATACAGCGCCTGACAGGGCTCAATTTGGTTTATTGCTCGGAAAATTCCCAGCGAAGAATTGTGTGAACGTTACACAAACACTGCTTTCATTTTATGAGCAAGAAAGGAAAGGGAATGAGCAATTCAACCAGTTTGTAAATCGAGTTGGGGTTGAACGATTGAAGCAGGCGATTGATCCATTGAGGTACGTTCCCTCATTTGAAGAGGATCCGACTTTTTACGAAGACTACGGTCATGAGCATGAAAGGTTTGCGGTGCGAAAAGGGGTTAAAGGCGAGTGCGCTGGTTCAACTGTAGCCGAACTGGTGCCGAACATTGATAGAGCAAAGGTGCTTTTGGCACAGGCTGAAGCTTTGGTCTACCACAAACAATATCGTGAGGCAGCTTTGACAGCGTATGAAGCGGCAGCCGCGGCAGCCCGAGTGCCTTTATATGGAAGGCTTGTCGATCCGTTCACTTCAGAACAGGCACTCTGGGAATTTGAAAATCTATTTGTGTTGTCTGGCGAAACTGAAGGTAAGTGGAAAGAACTGTCCAGGTGGTTCGAGAAGATGAAACGAGATATTTCGGAATCGGGAGCGCGAACGATTCTAGATGAAGCGAGAGCGTTTGTTGCTTATTGCGTTCTTAGTGAGCAAGCGAGATCTGCGGCGTAGTCTGAACTGATGCATGCAGGCGCCAAGGACGCAGAGAAGAGATAAAGATGGGTGAAGGATTGAGGGCAATTTTAGTGGTGGGGCACGGCAGTCGTCGTCAGGAAGCTAATGATGACGTGCGTGAGGTTGCGCGAAAGATTGCTGAACAAGGCGGGTTTGAATTAGTGGAACCGGCTTTTCTCGAGATCGAACAGCCGGACGTTGCGGCGGGATTCAAAAAGTTAATCGAGCGTGGGGCGTGCATTGTCACGGTGCATCCCTACTTCCTCTCGCCGGGGCGGCACACGCGCGGGGACTTGCCGCGTCAAGTGGGCGACGTGGCTGCTGGCTTCCCCGGCGTGAGGTATGAAATTACAGAACCACTGGCGGCTCATCCGTTGGTAATCGAAGCGTCCATTGAGCGGATACGTGAAACGCAGATGACCTCAGGGCTGGGAGCGCGGACGTTTTCGCCTGCTGGTAAATATGACGAGCCGTGGCGCGCACGGGCAGGCGGGGACTACCGCGGTTACAGCACTGAAGGGATTGTTTTTCTCGCGGGAGCTGGACCTGGGGATCCGGGTTTATTAACGGTGAGAGCGCGCGACCTTTTGGCCACCTGCGATGTGGTGGTTTATGACTCGCTTATCGATCTTGAGATTCTTCGTCTAACTCCACCGAATGTCGAACGCATCTATGCTGGAAAAATCGGTGGCGGCCGTTCGACCTCACAGGGAGAGATCAATCGGCTATTGATTCAGCGTGCTCGTGCAGGCAAGCGAGTGGTTCGATTAAAAGGTGGCGATCCGTTTTTGTTTGGACGAGGCGGTGAAGAAGCTGAGGCACTGAATGAAGCTGGAATTGGATTTGAGATTGTTCCTGGCGTGAGTTCTGCTCTTGCGGTTCCGGCGTATGCCGGAATTCCCCTGACGCATCGAGGCGCAGCTTCTTCGGTTGCGATTGTTTCCGCGGCTCAAGCTCGGGATGGATCAGTACCACTCGATCAACTCAAGAAGGTGTCGACTGCGGACACGGTTGTAATTCTGATGGGTGTCGCTCATCTGCATGAGATTACAGAATGCTTAGTCGAGTGTGGGCGAGATTTAGACACGCCAGTCGCGGTAATTCGCTGGGGCACGTATGAAGCGCAACAGATATTGGTAGGCACGTTGAGTTCGATTGCTCACGATGTGGAGGCTGCCGGTCTGCGAGCGCCAGCCGTGATTGTCGTTGGTGAAGTTGTTCGGTTGCGCGAGCGCCTGAAATGGTTCGAAAAATCGTTGTTTGCGCAAGCTGCTCAGGTTGTTGCTTTTTAGGTCGCTCATAAAAGAGGAGAACAGAATGGTTGCTGTGATAGCGGTTGAAAGGAACACCAGTCAAGAAGAACTGCGCGAGCTTTCGTGGACTTTCGAGAGTGAGTCTCCTCAAGTCGTGTTGCGTTGGGCGCTTGAAGAATTCGGAGACGAGGTTGCGTTAGCTACGGGATTTGGTGCTGAGGGTTGTGTATTGGTCCACATGTTGTCGCAAATCGATCGTCGAGCTCGGATTTTTTATCTCGACACGGATTTGTTGTTTCCTGAAACGTATGCCTTGCGTGATCAGCTCCAGTCGCGGTACGGAGTGCAGTTTGAACGACGAGCAACGAGTGTTTCTGTTCATGCACAGGCGCAGCAGTTTGGAGAACGTCTGTGGAAACGTCAGCCGGATCTTTGCTGCAGGCTCAGAAAAGTCGAGCCACTCGTTGAGACGCTTACCGACCTTCAAGCGTGGATCACTGCTATTCGGCGCGATCAAACACCGGCCCGAGCGACTGCCGGAATCATTGAGCGCGATCAAAAATTTGGCCTGATTAAAATCAATCCCCTTGCCAGCTGGTCATCAACGGATGTATGGCGCTACATCTTTAAGCACGACGTTCCCTATAACGCCCTTCACGATTCTGGCTACATTTCTATTGGTTGTCAGCCTTGCACCACTGCGGTTCAGATAGGTGAAGATCCTCGCGCCGGTCGATGGCGCGGTGCCGCGAAAACGGAATGCGGTCTTCACCAATAACGCCTTCATTTTTATACACACGGAGAAACGACATGAAACTAATTAGCCCCCATGGTGGGACGCTCGTAAATCGTCAATTGAGTGATACAGGTCAAAAAAACTGGAATGCTACGGCTCAACAGCTACCCAGACTTCAAATCAGCAGGCGAGTACTCTCGGACATCGAGTTAATCGCGACCGGTGCGTATTCGCCGCTCGAAGGCTTCTTAACGAAGGACGACTACGAGTCAGTAGTAGGCAATATGCGTCTCGCGAGCGGAACTGCATGGTCCATCCCTGTTACCTTGCCGGTTTCAAATGTGCACGCGGCCCGATTAAGTCCAGGGAATGACGTCGGTTTATTCGTTGACGAAGAATTCGTAGCGGTTTTGCATCTGGCGGAAAAGTTTACTTACGACAAGAAGCGTGAAGCGGAGTTGGTGTATCGGACAACAGATGGCGCGCATCCGGGAGTGAGAGTTTTATACGAGCAAGGAGATTGGTTGCTTGGTGGTCGAATAACACTGGTGAATCGTCCGGTGAATAGCGCCTTTCCCAACTATCGAAAGGATCCAGTTGAGACGCGAGCGCTTTTTGCGGAGCGTGGCTGGCGACGGGTCGTTGCATTTCAAACCCGCAATCCAGTTCATCGGGCCCATGAGTACATTCAAAAATGCGCGTTGGAGATCGCGGATGGTCTGTTGCTACATCCACTAGTGGGTGAGACAAAGTCAGACGATATTCCGGCTGAGGTTCGCATCCGGTCGTATGAGGCCATTTTGAGTCACTACTATCCATCCGCGCGGACAGTGCTGTCAGTCTTGCCGGCAGCGATGCGTTATGCAGGACCGCGTGAGGCGATTTTCCACGCCCTCATTCGAAAGAACTACGGGTGCTCGCACTTCATCGTGGGTCGGGATCACGCGGGAGTTGGGAACTATTACGGCACTTATGATGCGCATCACATCTTCGATCAGTTTGAACCTGGTGAGTTGGGTATCACGCCGCTCTTCTTTGACCACACCTTCTATTGCAAAGCTTGCGGTGCGATGGCCTCGAGCAAGACGTGCCCGCACCAGAGCGATCAGCATGTGACGCTTTCCGGCACCCGAGTTCGTGAATTGTTGGGGGCAGGTGAATTGCCGCCGGTTGAGTTCACGCGACCTGAAGTAGCTCAGGTTCTAATCGACGCACAACGAAGCACAGTTAACGTTTAGCTCTGTGAATTCTCAGGGTTCTCGGTGTTTCTGTGGTTATCTAAACGCAGAGAACACGCAGACGCAGAGAGCGCAGAGAAATACAAAATTGTTCGGAGGATAAATGCATAAAGGATTCGTATTGTGGTTTACGGGATTATCTGGGGCAGGCAAGACAACTCTGTCAACTCGCCTCGCGGAAGAGTTGAAAACCCGCGGTCTAAGAGTGGAGATCTTAGATGGCGACGAAGTGAGAACAAATTTATCTAAAGGCCTAGGCTTCTCTAAGGAAGATCGTGACACAAACATTCG
>DATDFV010000132.1:0-22137 GCA_036522415.1 Pyrinomonadaceae bacterium
TTCAACGAATCCAGAAGTTCATATCGCGCACGCACTCGCTCGCGTTCGGCGCGCGTGTCGACATCAATAATCATTCTTTGGCCTTCGGCGTAGGTTGGCCACACGGGCACACCGGAGCTGTTTGGATTTCCAGTCTTGATAAAGTTCGCAAAGAAGTCCTGCATAACTTTCGATACTTTGTAATCATCCGGCGTCCAGGCAAAGACTTTATTCAGATCCAGATTTCCCATGGCGTATTCAATCTCAGCTGCGTGAACAGCACCACGAGGAGTTGGGCCAGAGGCAGGAGCAGGGCGTGGGCGGGAGTAGAGGTAATAGTAAGTTGGCTTGGCGCCGGTTTTAGTAGAAAGGTCCATCCACTTCCAGGTGCTGTAGCTGATGAAACGATCGCTAGCCAGATCCTGGGCCGCATCCATTACGGCAGCTTCCGTTGTTGCTGAATACAAATTGAAGACTTGATCACTCTTGTCGCCGTAGAGTCTCTGAAGTGCTTTCCGATAATTCTCAACCGTTGGTGCTTCGCGGCCAAGGATGCCCTGGTATGACCCTTCGGCAGAATTTGATCCCGCCAGCAACGGAACGTGTGCTTGTTCTCCCGCGGCGTAAATTTCGAAGGGAGACTTCGGGAAGAAGTAACCATCAACTGTCGGAGACGGCCAGGGCGTACCGGGCTTAGCAGTTGCTGCCAGAATTTCCTCCGCAGACTTGGCGCGAAGTGCCGCCAATGAATCTGCGCCGGCGCTTGTCGAGAACTTCACTCCGTTCTTTTCCGCCTCTTCGAGTGGCAGAGCTGATAACGTTCCAAGCAATGATCCACTCTCGCCAATCGCGCCCGCAATCAGATTCTTTGACAGCGGTGAACACATTTGCGCGCTCACCGAAACTGAACCGGCTGACTCACCTGCAATTGTGACTCGTTTTGGATCTCCGCCAAAGGCCGCGATATTTTGCTGTACCCATCGCAACGCTGCAGACTGGTCCAACAGTCCATAGTTGCCCGAAGCGTGATCGGGAGAACTGCGAGTCAACTCCGGATGCGCGAAAAAGCCAAACACACTTAAACGATAATTCACTGTCAGCGCAACGATCCCCTTGCGAGCCATACTTGCGCCTTCGTATCGAGGCTCCGATCCGTCTCCGGCGACGAACCCGCCACCGTAAAAATAGATAAGAACGGGGAGCTTTTCTTTTGCGGATTTAGCCGGCGTCCACACATTCAGATAGAGACAGTCTTCACTCATGCTATCGGAGCGAAAAACCATGTCACTGAAGATTGGCCGTTGCATGCAGCGCGGACCGAAGTGATCCGCTTTGAAAGTTCCGTTCCAGTTTTTGACGGGTTGGGGTGGTTGCCATCGCAGCTCACCAACTGGCGGCGCAGCAAACAGAACTCCTTTGAATATTCTGAGCCCGGTGTTGTCTGTGGTTCCTTCAACGACGCCGTTTGCAGTCTTCACCTTTATTTGAGCGGAGGCGGTACCGTACGCGAGCAGAATCAATATGAGAAGGCGGACCACTCCAGGTTTCATGCAAACTTGCCTTTCATCAAACGGGGATTGTTACATCATTTCCGGAAGCATAGCAGACCCACCGATCTGCTAGGAGCCGCCCCTTTTATGAGCCAACTTGTACGCGATCTGTATCACATAAAAGCTTGGCGCAAAAGATTTGCCGACAAAAGAAACCTTCACCGCTGCGCCGTTTGTGTGCGAATAGGCTTTCGCTATTTCGTGTCAACCAGCTATGAAGCATTGATCCAATGTTGCACCATTCCGTTCTCCTGGAAAATCTTTGCACGGAGAACCTCACATGACTACGTCACTTGTAAAAACTTCCAACCTCTCAATCGACAGTGTGATTCGAACTATCAGAAACGAGAGAGTAATCCGTGACGGCGATTTGGCAGCACTCTACGGCGTTGAGAATCGCGCGTTGATTCAGGCGGTAAAAAGAAAACCGTCGACGCTTTCCGTCTGATTTCCTTTTCCAGTTGACCAAATCTGAGTTTGATGCTTTGAGATCACAAATTGTGATCTCAAAAGGACGTGGTGGCAGACGCTCCTTGCCGTATGCTTTTACTGAACACGGAGCAATTATGGCAGCCAATCTTCTGAATAGTGAACAAGCGGTTCAGGTTAGCGTTGAAGTAGTTAGAGCATTCGTCCGGTTGCGTACGATGGTTCTAACGAATAGTGAACTCGCCAAGCGACTGGATGAGCTAGACCTGAGACTGTCGGGTGAATCTTTGGTACGGACTAATTGCACACCATCCCCCTGATCGATTGTCTCAAAAGAATTGCCGCCAAAAAATCGCTTGCTCGTGTGAGGATACCCTTGGAACAGAAGCACCATGAACGACAACACGAAAGCTCTTCTGTCGGAGCGCGGCAGTCCTCGGCCGCCCCCGTCGGTCAGAACCAACTATACTGGACTCCCCCAAATTCTTTGTGACCTATGTCCTTTACACACGTCGATGCAAAGCGTGGTGGTTTCTCTTCGACGGGGGCGGCCGAGGACGGACGCGCTCCGACTGAAGAGCGTTCGTGTGTTAGGGATGTTGGTTCTGTTCGACGGGGGCGGCCGAGGACGGACGCGCTCCGACTGAAGAGCGTTCGTGTGTTTGGGATGGTTCTTCTGTTCGAAGTTAATGAGACAGGATATTGAAATTGAACTTTAACGTGTCCTTCACGGTGATGGTACCTCCGGCCACTGATGGAGGTTTGATACCGTAGTCACTCATCTTCAAATTAAACTCGCCGCGAGCGCGCACACTCTTCTGGTCAAAGGTCAGCTGCCCTTTGATAAAGACGTTGTGAGTTACACCATGCAATGTCAGATCGCCCCAGATGTTGCCCTGGAATTGAGTGTCTGAATTCTTAATGACTTCGATTGTCGTGCTGTTAAAGGTAATCTCCGGATACTTGCCCGTCTCGAGGACGTGATCGCGCATTGATTTCTCGATTGTTGCGCGGTCGTCATCACTGACCTTGTCTGTGAGTGTCAGCGAGTCGGCCCGAATGTTCATCCGCAAGGAAGCGGGCGTCACGGTGCCATCGGTAAACTGTGTTTCGCCGCTTATGTCTTTGATCGCGATGTTGTGGTTGTGTCCAAAGCTGGACAGCAGACCGCCGACAGATGCGTGGACCATAAAATCGCTCTGGCCGGCATCAATGCTGTAATGACGGACATCAGGCGCTCGACTACTGATCGCAGCAGGAGAGAAAGCAACACAGACCGCGAGTGACATTAAGATTGCGATAACATTTCTATAGTGCGTATTCATGAGTCAACACCCTCAAACTTCGTACGAGTAAACTCTTCTCAAGTTGTACTCAAACAAGCTCGCCGGAAGCAGTCCGGTCACAACACGACGTCCCGCAACAAAGACACGATTTTCCCATTGTCCGATTGCGCCCATCAGTCGCGATCGCTGCTGGATGTGTCTCGTGCGTTGTCGTCTTAACTTCTCATACCGACATAACGCGACCACCGCCGAGCTCTCGTTCGCAATGCACTTCGCCAGCACTGCCGCGTCTTCCAGTGCCATTCCTCCGCCCTGACCGAGGTTCGGTGTAGAGGCATGTGCGGCGTCGCCCAACAACATCACCCGTCCCTTGCCCCAGCGAGGCAATGGAGCAACGTCATAGGCACCGTTCTTCCGGATCTCTTCATCGGCTGTCGCTGCGATTAATTCCGGAATGGGTTCGTGCCAATCGCTAAACGCTGCTAAGAGATCGCGCTTTCTTTCTCGAGGTCCATCGACATGATCCTCAGACACGTTAGCCGCTGCATACCAGGTGAATTTTCCTGGTCCCACTCTGAGTATGCCAAAGCGTTTTCCTGTTCCCCACGTTTCACTATTGGCACCCGGCGAGATTGCATCTCCTTCGTAGGAAGCGACTCCGCGCCAAACCGTATAGCCGCGATAAATAGGATTAGAGGAACCAAACAATGCCGAACGAACTCTCGATCGAATTCCGTCAGCGGCAATCAACACGTCATGTTTCGCTTCAAAACCGTTCTCAAAAATGACTCTCACCCCATCTTTAGACTGGTCCAACTGACTTAACGTGTGGCCAAGTCGAAATTGTCCAGGAGGAACTGCGGAGAGTAGCACTGCCAAGAGATCGGAACGGCGCATGCAGATGGCAGGCACCTCAAATTCACCCAGCGCGATATTCATTAGCACTGCGCCGCCGCTGGATCGCACCAAGAAGTGTGTGCTCGAGCCACAGCGCTCCAGAATATCTGCTAGTAATCCCATACCCTGCAACACACGAGTCGCATTGGGCCACAGCATCATGCCGGCGCCTACCTCGCCAAGTTGCACTGATCTTTCATAGACCACAGCATCGATACCGATCCTGCGAAGAGCAACAGCTGCCGCAACGCCACCAATGCCGGCGCCAACAATTCCGATGTTTGGTTTACTGCTAATCAAGTGTGAATTGATGCGCGACGTTTTGCGGAAGTTGCTAGGAAAGGCATAGCTATATCGCTCTTGAGAATCGCGATGAGATACCTAGCGCGGCGGATGGCTTTGCGGATCACGGCCGCAGATTTCGTAGATTACACAGATCAACACTAGATAAGGCAGTCATCCACCATGGTGGTGCTTGTAGAAATCGCGAATGCCAAGTGTTAATCCTGCGAAAAAGCCAACGCGTGGAGCATCATGTGTGAGGCCGGAACGTAATCCGGTGTCTATTACCAATCTTGGCTTGATCTGATAAGTGAATGCGGCGAGTGCGAACAATGCGCCGGACTGCTCATCATTTCGAGAATAACCGCTCAACTCTCCCTGAATTCCAGCTCGCTTCCTCACGTTATGCGAGGCTGCGAACGCCGCCTGACCGCTCGACGCATGGCCGTTATCAGTTGTGCGTCCACTAACTAAGTAGATCGCGTTAAAGTCCACAGTCGTCCCATGGATCTTCTTGCTCACCAGCGCGATGAAGTTGTGGTCCACTCGCCCGGTGCCTAACCCTTTGGCGCTGTCTGCGGTTGGAAGTTTGATGTAATAGGCGACCGAAAATCCTGGGCGCTTTTCATTTTCATGGTGGAGTACCACCTGAATGCCAAGTTGCGAGTCGCCCGCACCTGTTGTCCTGACACCCTCATCACTCTGTGAACTCGGACTGTCTCCATCGAACTCCAGCAACACTCGTCGACTAACTGCAAATCGCAATGCCAGCGGCATGTCTTGCTGGACATGTGTGCCAGGAGCACGAAAGTTTGCGTTGTAGCCGGCTTCCAGTTGCAGGACGCCAGGTTTCTGGAACTCTGCCGGATTGGAAACGGTGGGTCGCGCCGGAACAATGAAATCAGGACAGCTCTGGTCTTGTGCTTGCACGCTAACAAAACCGCCAACGGCGCAGGCAATGAATAGCACCAGCGCCCAGGTTGTCGAGTAAACGCGAAGATTGACGTATCTCATTTGGTCTTTCCAAATCATTATGACAACAGTCTGATGAGCGCGTTCGGATGAATGGACCAACCAAAGAGCCCAGCTACCCCCATAACTATGCCGAAGAAGGTGGGAAGCATTGCCAGAATAAAGAGCCAGCGTTTTTGCGTAAGCGCGGTTAGTGCTAAAAGCGAGATAGCGAGAGCCAGCATCGCATCGGACAAATCAAACTGATCGTCGTGATAATTTAGTTCGTTGTACGTCTTGTCTGCCTTTTCGGCGTCGGCTTGCTGGATTGACTTCTTCTGCACCTGGTCCTGCACGATCGCCTGATATTCCTTGATTTTGTCCTGATATGATTGCTGTGCCTGTGGTGGCGCCCCAGCCGATTGTGCAGTTAGTTCCGCGATGGTTGCTCTCGCGATCTCTTCCCGAATGTTGCGTGCCTGGTACCACGAATAATTGTCGATCTTATCGGCTTGCGCCTGTTGCATAGCTTGGACGATGTTGTCATCCTTCGTCTTACAGATGCCCATGAAGGTGGCCAGCAGCGCAACTGAAATGGCTACGAGTGTATTCAGTTTCCGAGTGTTCTTAGCTTCTGACTTCTCCTTCATCTTCTCATCATCGTCCTCTTCCTCTTCCACATACTGCATTGGATCTGGATCCATACATCCAACCTCCTTTTAAGACTTTCGAACAGTGGCGTGATAATCATCTCACGACTGTCGAGTTGACAGACGATGAAGTTTGAATGGGGCAGTAGCCCGAGGCAGTAGCCCGACTGTCAAGGAGGGCTTGGTGTCAATGCATCAGCCCTCCCTGACGGTCGGGCTACTACCCCGAAGCCTTCAGCCTCGAACTATTGTTTTGATTGATCTGCGTAATCTGTGCAATCTGCGGATGTCATTACGTCTTCGACTTTTGTTCTCCTTACCTGGATGTACTACTATGCCTCCAACATCGCGTTGACCCAGACCCAGGAGGAATCCCCCGATGCTCGGCAGAACCATCTCCCACTACAACATCAAATCGCAACTTGGTGAAGGAGGGATGGGAGTTGTCTATGAAGCGGAAGATACAAACCTCGGCCGCCATGTTGCTCTAAAGTTCCTCACGCCGGCAATGGCTGGCGACGAAAGTCTACTTCAGAGATTCCAACGCGAGGCACGCGCTGCGTCGGCGCTAAATCACCCAAACATCTGCACGATTCATGGAATTGAACAATTCGAGTCAGAGCATTTCATCATCATGGAGTTGCTCGAGGGCGAGTCGCTGGCCGATCGAATTCGTCGAGGCCCTCTCGATCTTGAATTGGTTCTAACGCTCGGTATCCAGATCGTGGATGCACTCGAGTCTGCTCACTCAAAAGGAATCGTGCACCGCGATCTGAAACCTGCGAACATCTTCGTAACCTCTCGCGGCCAGGCAAAGATCCTCGACTTCGGACTGGCCAAGATCGATAAAGCCGATCGGCTGGCGATGGCCCACAAAGCGGATTCCGACATAGCGACCGCTGTAAGACCGAAAGATCTGACAGAAGCCGGCTCAACTCTCGGCACAGTTTCGTATATGTCACCCGAACAAGCTCGTGGCCAGGTGACTGACGCGCGCACTGACCTCTTCTCTTTTGGCACGGTCCTTTATCAGATGTGTACCGGTAACTTGCCTTTTCAGGGAGAAACCTCTCCTGTCGTGTTTGATTCAATTCTCAATAGAGATCCGGCTCCAGTAACTCAACTTAATACTTCGCTGCCTCCTGAGCTCGGTCGAATCATTGGCCAGGCTTTGGAGAAGGATCGCGAGCTGCGATATCAGAGTGCGACTGATCTGAAGACAGCGCTCAAGAGATTGAAACGCGATCTTGACTCATCACCCTCAGGAAGACATTCCGCCGAGTCGAGCGCCATCCGAAGTCGTGCTGCGTCAACAGCAACGGAACAATCAGTCGCCGTCCTCTATTTCGAGAATCTGAGCGGCATGAAAGAGGACGAATACCTTCGCGATGGCATCACTGAAGACATCACAACAGAACTTTCGAAGATCAAAGGACTAAAAACTTTTCCGCGAGCCATGGTGCTTGCTTATCGAGATAAATCAGTTACAGCCGGACAAGTTGGGCAGGAACTCGGAGCGAAGTACGTTTTAGTTGGAAGTCTGCGCCGGGCCGGCGCACGACTTCGCATCAACGCCCAGTTAGTCGACGCGTCTACAGATTTTCCACTCTGGTCTGAGCGATACGACCGTGAGATGGAAGATGTTTTTGAAGTACAGGATGAGATTGCTCAAAAGATTGCTGCCGCGCTCAGAATTACTTTGTCACCGCAGGAACAACAAGCGCTATCAGCTAAACCGACTGAGAATCTGCAAGCCTACGATCTGTATTTGAGAGGAAGAAACTATGCGCGTCGTGTAGGTCGACAGGATCTGCAGTTTGCCCTTCAAATGTATGAGAACGCAGTTGCACTCGATCCCGACTTTGCCCTCGCGCATGCTGGATTGGCGAAAGTCTGCGCCGAATATTTCTATCACTTCGAACGGCAGCAGAAATGGATCGATCGCGCCATCATCGCCACGCAGCGAGCAAGCGCTACCGGCCACGAAGCACCCGAGATTGAGTGCGCGAAAGCATGGGTGCTCTTTGCGGGTGGCAGCTACGCAGAGGCTGCGGGCAAAATGCGCAAGGCCCTGGATCAGACGCCGGATCTGGATGGTGGTTACTACTTGCTGGGACGATCGCTTTTTGCGGATGGGCGCTATCAGGAAGTTGTGGACATGATGGAAGAGGCAATGTCGCACGCCGGCGAAAATTACAATACAACTGTTCCGATTCACAACGCGCTCGGTGCGCTGGGAAAAAGAGATGCGCTTATCAACTTTAGTCATCGAGAGATCGCGATCTATGAAGCACAGGTAAAGAAGGTGCCGGAGGATGCGCGCGCTCGAGTCTTGCTCGCTGGTAACCTGGCCATGCATGGACGAGTGGACGAAGCCAAACGCGAAGTGGATATGGCAATGATCCTGCGTCCCGACGATACGATGATTCTCTATAACAGCGCCTGCGCGTTTTGTGAGTTGAACCTACTCGATGAAGCGCTAAACGCGATCAAGAAAGCCTGGGAGGCTGGATTTAGAGACGCAATCTGGACCAGGCAGGATCCCGATCTGCAATTACTTCACGGGCACCCGGAATTTGAACGCTTATATCCTCCACCGAAAGCGTGATTCCACAAGGTTAACCACTGAATCGATAAATCAGGCTTGCGAGTGTGGCTTTCTGGGCCGCGGGCTCTGTACCTCGCCTCAGTGCACGCGGTTTTGCCTTAAAGGTTGGAAAGTAACAGCGGATAGGCATGCTAAAATTGAAGTATGAAATCCGCACTTTCTAATTGGACGCCTGAACAAATCGCTCTAGGCAAAAGATGGGTCGCGACTTGGGAGCTTGCCGCAAAAGATCTTGAGCGAATTCGGCGTAAGGAGTTGCGGGAGCTCGACTCATACGAAGCTATCTCGCTCCTTTGCTACACAGCGGATTACAGCAAAGCTCCTTACGCCCCTAAGCCTTGGTCCGGTCTGGTCGAACAGCAAGAGTTATTCAAAAAGGTGGCTGACCGTGAATAACGTTTTTCAGGCCGCGGCAGAACTACAAGAAATCTGCGAATCCAACCAGTGGAAGTTTTGCTTCATAGGCGGACTCGCGTTACAGCGTTGGGGCGAACCGCGAGAAACAGTTGACGTAGACCTTTCGTTGTTTGCTGGATTCGGCAAGGAGCAGCCATTCATTGAGAAGCTCCTCAAACATTTCGATGCCAGAATTCCTGACGCTGCAGTATTTGCACAGAACCGTCGGGTTTTACTGTTGCGATCTCAGCAAGGTGTCGGACTGGATATCGCTCTAGCCGCTTTGCCTTACGAAGAATTGATGATTGAGCGGTCCACATTCTTCGAATACCCGCCAAATATCTCGTTGCGAACTTGTTCAGCCGAGGATTTGATCGTACTCAAAGCTTTCGCAGCACGGGGCCAGGATTGGGTCGATGTAGAACGAGTGATTGTGCGGCAGGCTGGTAAGCTTGATTGGAATTACATTCGAGAGCAATTGGAGCCACTTGCAGAATTGAAGGACTTGCCAGGAATTCTCGACGAACTCGAACGGCGTCGAATTGAGTTTGACAACAACTGATTTGACACCGACTAAGCCTGGTTGATAGGAGTTCCATGTCCTCCGTGCAATCATGATCCGGAGACTGCGAAGGATAATCACGGAGGTCACCCCTCGGATCACTCATACCGCAGCGCAATCAACGGAACTACTTTTGTTGCGCGGCGCGCGGGTATAAGGGAGGCTGCCAGCGCGACGAGAAACAAAACGATGGGAACAAATATGAACGTTGCTAAATCTGTCGGCGTCACACCAAACAATAAACTCGACATCACTCGCGTAGCTGCAAAAGCGCCGCCGAGCCCCAGTAAGGCGCCAAAGAACACCAGGGACATTGCGTTGCGCAGCACCAATTTCAATACATCCTTCATTTGCGCTCCCAGCGCCATCCGAATTCCAATCTCTTGTGTCCGCTGTGCAACTGCGTAAGAAGTGACACCGTAAATGCCCAACCCTGCTAACACCAGTGCGGCTACTCCGAACACTGCAAAGATTACGAGACTAAACCGCTGACCATCGAGCGATGAAGAAAACACTTCGCCCAGGGTGCGAAACTTCAATCGGATGCAGGCGTCCAATGACACTCCAGTTATGCGCCGATCGCGAAACTTCTGGTGGAAACATTTCTCGTGGCGCCCAAACTTCGGCGCTCTGCGGAAACCCGAGTCCTTGAGGCATCACACCAACAACCGCAACGCTCTTGTCCATTAGCCTCAACGTTATTCCCGTCAGGTCTGTCTTACCTCCAAGCAAGCGTTGCCAAAACCCGTAGCTAACAACAGCCACCGGTGGACCGCCATTGCGACTCTCTCTTCAGGACTAAACGTACGGCCAATGATTGGTTGAACACCTATTACATTAAAGAAGTTGGCAGACACCCAATACGCAAGAGGCCCGAAACGGGCTCGCTGGCTCCGTTCACCGTTGTTACCGTTCCACCGTATTGAGCCATCGATTCGAACGAGTGACTGCGAGCGCGGAGGTCCAGAAAATTGGGCTCGGCAAAAGAGATTCGCACTCCACGAGGGTTGACCTCGCGCAGCTGCATCATCCGTTCTGCATGCGGATACGACAACGGTCGGAGCAACACGCCATCGACGACACTAAAGATTGCGGTCGATGCACCAATTCCAAGGGCCAGCGTCAAAATTGCGATCAGCGTGAAGCCCGGGCGTTTCCGAAGACTGCGCAGACCAACACGAATGTCTTTGAATAAGGTGTCCATGGGTGGCCTCCCTGAAAGGACGAGACGGGTTCGGAAGAAAAAGTGTTAACAGAACCAATCCTTAAAATTACACCTTGCGCCGAACAGAAGTTCGTTGAGCGGATACACGGAAGCTCTTCTGCCGGAGCGCGGCCGTCCGCGGCCGCCCCCTTCGAACAGAAGTCCCTTGATTAAATACTGGCGCTTTCATCTTGAACGTGTTGAGAACTCGACGGTTCGAGAAAGTCGCAATCGAACGAAACCCGATGGGGGGCGGCCGGGACCGGCCGCTCCGACAAAAGAGCTTCCGTGTATCCGGTCAAAGAACTTCTGTTCGATGATTAAATGTCCTGCGTTCTCGTTAGTGGAGTTCGAACATTCGATCATCAGGATTCTCTGCGCAACCTCTGCGTTCTCTGCGTCTCCGCGGTTGTAGAATGTGCGCGCTCCATTTTTACCGCCGAGACGCAGAGAACACAGAGGCAGCGCAGAGAGTTTCAAAGAAGACACTGAGACACATAGAAACACCGAGGAGCTTCACCTCTTCAATGACCACCCAAGTGACCTGTCGCATGTTCTCACCCTCGATGCGCACCATGGCGTCGGTGAGTTCCTTAACCATTGCCTCTTTTTGTGAACCCGAAAAAACTCCCTCGATTACTTTGACGTTAACAAATGGCATTTCTTCTTCTCCTTCAAATTCATTCATTCGAGATACATCGCTCGACCGAGCCCCAATAAACTCAAAGCACCAATTGCTCCGAGCTTGCTGCTACGTGATGAACTTTAGACCAGTTTTGCGATTCAGAGTGAAAACAAGATGAAAAGTTTATGAGGAAACAGCGCTATCCACAGATTACGCAGATTAGGCAGATTTTTATTATGAGCGTTTGGGGGTTCATCCATTTCCGGGTGCGGAACGCCTTTCCGAAGAAATCTGTGTAATCTGCGTAATCTGCGGATAGGCTGGTTTGTTTTGACCCTTCCGCTTAGCTATCCTTTTAAATGCCATAATCCAGTTAGGAAAGGAAAGTATGAATTCAATGGAACCAAGAATTGATTACTTGAAGTCCGCGCGTGGGGCTTATCACGCTATGTTGGGGATCGAGCATTACCTTCAACAATGCGGATTGGAAGAGTCACTACAAAACTTGATCAAGTTGCGCGTGTCGCAGGTCAACGGCTGCGCGTATTGCATCGACATGCACTGGAAAGATCTCCGGGCAGCGGGTGAATCAGAGCAAAGACTCTATGGGCTTGATGCCTGGGAGGAGTCTCCCTATTACACGGATCGTGAGCGGGCGGCCCTCGCCTGGGCCGAGGCGGTAACTAACATTCAAGAGGGCCACGTACCTGACCCGGTATTTGAACACGTCAAAAGCTTCTTCAATGAAAAGGAACTCGCCGATCTGACCTTAGCAGTAACCGCGATCAATTCATGGAATCGGCTCAGCATCTCAGCGAGAACAGTCCCGGGTACTTATCAGCCGGCGAAGACACAAAGCGCGTAACAACGTTATCCACAGATTTCGCAGATTAATTGAGCCTGTGTAATCTGTGTAATCTGCGGACGCTCACTGCGACAAGCGGGTATTGCGAGATGAATAAAGGAATATTCGCCTTAAGCTTGCTTTTGTCCTGCATGAGTTCGACTGTCTTCGTGCGCCAGCAACGAAAGCCGGCTACTGGTTCAAAGAAGCTACCGAGTTTTACGCGGGTCCTTTTTCTCGAACAAACGTCTGAGACATCGGCCAATGTCAGCATCGGTGATCTGAACGGCGATGGGTTTCCAGATCTGGTCCTTGCAAAAGGTAGACACTGGCCGTTAATCGATCGCGTGCTATTGAATGATGGTCATGGGAGATTTCCGAACGCGCATAACCTGGGCGATGTCGCGGACCGTTCTTATTCAGTGACGCTTGCTGATGTCGATCGCGATGGAGATCTTGATGTGGTTGTCGGCAATGATGCGCCGGATCCGAAGCGTGTCTATGCAAACGATGGCAAAGGAAACTTTACTTTGCTCTCAACCTTTGGACATCCTGAATGGCCGACGCGTCTTGCAACCGTCGCTGATGTGAACGGTGACGGTTTACCAGACATCCTCGTCGCAAACCGCGCTGATGACCTCAAGGGCCCGAATTACGTCTGCTTCAATAAAGGCAAAGGACAATTTGGTGCCGACTGTTTTGCCTTTTCCCATGAAAATGCAACCACGATTACGCCGGCAGACATGAATGGCGACGGCTACGTCGATCTGATTGTTCCGAATCGTGATGGCGGACAGAGTTATGTTTACATCAATGACGGAAAGGGTGGACTTGGGAAACGGATTCTTTTTGGCCCGAGTGATGCGGAGATTCGCGTTTCGCAAGCAGCCGACCTGAATCATGATGGCGCATTAGACCTTGTGGCGATTGATGAAAAGCGTGGAGCGGCCTTCATCTACTACGGACAAAAGGGTGCGACCTTTTCAGACGCGATCCCAATCACGACGACTACAGGTGCGACACCGTACGCGCTTACTGTCGGAGACTTAAACAAGGATGGCGCAATCGATATTGTCGTAGGCAATGTCGAAGCACCTTCGGTCGTCTATTTCAACGACGGCACAGGACGCAATTTCCAACCCGTTACGTTCGGCGATAACAAAGGTGCGGTTTATGGATTGGCTATCGGTGATCTGGATGGTGATGGCTTGCCAGACATTGCTGCTGCACGATCCGATGCACCAAATGTCGTGTATTTTGGTGGACGATAAGAAATTTTATCCGCAGATTACACAGATTACGCAGATTGATTCATAGAAATCGGTGGAACCTGTGTAAGCTGCAGCGAAACTATTGAATCTTCGTAGCGTGCGCGGCCGAGACCAACCAGCGGCCGTCCCGTTTCACGAAGGTCATGGTAAACCGTAGGTTGTAGTTTATCGGCTGACTCTGCGCGTCACGTCCTCTTACGTGAACGACTCCCGTCAATACTCCAAGATCATTCTCAACGCGACTCTTCAAATCAGAAGATTCAACGCTCTCCAAAGAAGATGTACTGTTCTTAACGGCCGTAATCCAATCGTCTCTGGTTTGAAGCGCGCCTGTCTGTGCATTCACCCATGTGTAGTCATTAGTGAGGTTACGCTCAAACCAGGCAGCGTCTTTCATTCGACCAGCCTCACTCCATTCCTCATCGATTAAGAGCAGGTTTGTCGCGTCGTCGAGGGGGTGATTTGCGAGACTTACCACTTGCCAACGACCGCCCCGCTTCTCGAGGAAGTGAACGCCACGCGAATAGAACGTTTGCTCTCTACCGTTGTCCGTCGTGGTCACAACACTGCGGTGCGTGATCGTCGCGCTGTTCGGCGTACACGCGATGATGAAATGATCGGCAGTAACTTTCGCGGCGTTTTGCGGGTTGGCCTTATCCCTCGTCGCTGACTTAACTGCTGCGTCGATGATTTCATTCTTGTTTGCAGGACCGGTGAACGACGTCCGCGTGTAATCGTCGGCGTAGACATTTTCGAGATATCCGCGGTCGCCTCGCGCATTAGCCTCAGTCCAGCCGTGGTCAAATGCCTCGAGGGCTTTCTTGTCGCCTTCACTACATTGACCAAGAGCGAACGTCGCTGAGATTACGAGCAAGAGCGCTGCCGCAAATATTGATCTCATCATGGATTCTCCTCTCGCTTATGTTGGACGCGAGTTTCGGAGATCTACATTTCTTAACAGGTGAATTTGTGACGAAGCGGCAGGTAATTGGTGCGAAAAGAAGTTATCCGCAGATTACACAGATTACTCAGATTTAAATTTAGTGTTGTTTCGTGTGATTTCGTGGAACGAAGTCGCTGAAGAAAAACGATCCATGCGCATCACCGAAACAACACCAAATTTAAATCTGCGTAATCTGTGTAATCTGCGGATGCTAGTTATTTTTCGAGTGCCCGAAGCGCGAGACCCTTGGCAACGGTTGTTAATTCTTCACCACCTCTTAGCTTGTCAGATCCAAACGTTCTGGCAAAGAAACGACGCACGTACGGAACGAAGGACGATCCACCTGTGAGGAAGACACTCCCAATGTCGCTGTAGTTCACGTTGTGTTGCGTGAAAAGATTCCTCACGCATGAAGCGATGTTTTGAATATCATCCTGAATCCAGGACTCGAACCGCCAACGTTCAAGGTTGTCAGTGATATGTACTGAGGCATGTGCAAATAAGAATTCCGCCTCTTCACTATCCGTCAATTGAACTTTTGTTTGCTCGACAGCTCGATAAAGCGCGTAGCCTAAATTTTCGTTGATGATGTGAATCAACGCAGCAACCTTATCTGGCTCCGAAGCCTGATTCTTTACTTCACGCAGCATCGCCATCGTCTTGGGTTCCTTAAGAAGAAAGGTACGGTGCCAACTCGAAAGCTGCGAATACAACCAGACGGGCACAGGCAGTTCCTTATTCAACGACACATAATGCGATCCCAAACCGAGCTTTGGCGCCACTAGTCGCATCATGATCCTGCTGTCGAACGTGTCGCCGGCAATGGGAACACCTGAGGTACCAATTACTGGATTACGACCCTCGTGTTTTCTGCCGGGACCAAGTTGTGCGAGAGTGAAGTCACTCGTGCCTCCGCCAAAGTCTCCTATCAATACCAGCTCATCATGATCCAACTGCGTTTCGTATTGATAGGCGGCGGCGACTGGCTCCAGTTCAAAGGTAATTTCAGAAAAGCCGGCCAACTCAGCTGCTGCTCTCAGGCGGTCGAGCGCGAGTTTCTCATCTGTCTCGTTCTCCGCTCCGGCAAAACGAACTGGCCGGCCGAGTACGACACTGTTTGCCTCAACACCGAAGTCTTCTATTACGGCCGTTCGTAATCGCCGCAAGATGATCGCGATCAGATCTTCAAGCGTGTAGTAGCGACCATTGATTTGTGTGGACGTGAACAAACGACTGGCCAGATAGGATTTGATGGAGAGAATTAGACGGCCTTTTGTGTCGGCATCAAGGTATGAGCTTATGGCTTCAGGGCCAGCTTTCGTTTCCGGCTTTATTGAAGTTGTGCGGTCTCTATGAGGAAAGTAGAGGATTGATCTAAAACTCGTATGATCGCCAAAGCGAGCAAGCACCGCTTCCTCATTTGGTGCAGCCACAGCAATCGCGCTGTTCGTTGTACCGAAGTCTAAACCGATGACTTGGGGCATCGATAAGAATCTTATCCCAGATTAGGCAAATTCACAGATTTGACCGGAAATTGGATGTTGCCCTAATTTCCGCTTTCTCTGTGCGGTCTCTATGTCCTCTCTGTCTCGTGGTTGTATTACGCGCCAAATCACCACAGAGCGCCTCCGCTTGTTCAAAATGCAGCAGATAAGAAAGATGAGACTCAACATAGAACAAGTGGGGGAAGGGTGGTTTACCCCCGCGCTTCCTCCACCTAATTGATCGGGGAACAGCGGCGGTAAACCACCCTTCCCCACTTGTTCTTTGCACGTTTCTCTTTTCCCCCTCACCTGAGTCCGTAAGCAGTTTCTAAGAACGCGCGTGCAGTTCTTAGTGTCTTTGTTGGTCCAGACCATTGTCCATTCGAACGTCAAAATGTTACTCTTTGCTCACCTTTTCCCCGGAAGACGCCCCCTCTTAGTAATTTCTACTCTCTCAGAGAACAGAATATGTTTATAAGGGCACATCTGCCGATCCCGGCTCGTCTCTCTTCGCTCACACCACTCTGTGGTCTGCTGGGCGTTATTTGCCTTGTCCTCATCGTAGCTACACCTACTGGCGCACAAACACCGTCGCTGAGCATTAGTGATGTCACCGTAAACGAGGGCGATCCCGGTTTTTTTAATCAGGGAAGGGTTTTCGTCACGCTATCGGCTCCGAGTACGCAAACGGTGCAGGTAACAGTTTCAACGCAGCCCCATACAGCCACCGATCCCGCAGATTATCAGGGCGGGTCGATAGTTTTGACTATTCAACCAGGCGGCACGTCAGCGTTCGTGGATATCGCGACCAAGGGAGACAACCTTGTTGAAGGAACGGAGGATTTCTTCTTAAACCTCAGCAATCCCGTGAACGCAACGATCGCACGTGGTCAGGGAGTTTTCACAATCATCGATGATGATGCGCTCTTTCTTCTTACCGAACCAGGTGTACAGCGCGGGGCGGCACTGGATTCAGTTACATTTGTGCGCGACCCGTTTCCAATTACCACCATCAATAATTTCAGCTCCGATCAACGAACGCGAATAACGGTCCTTGGAATTGGGTTGAAGTTGGCAGCGGGAGAAAACGAGTCTGCAGTCACGGCTACGGCGGAGGACTCGGTAGGAACCATAAGACCGCTTACTGTCGAATATGTCGGAAAAGTTCCCGCAACCGATTGGCTGTGGCAGGTGGCCTTGAAATTAAACGATCAGATCACGCCGCCAGGCGACATTAAGGTAAGGATCACCGTACATGGCATCACGAGTAATTTCGTGCTTGTCGGGTTGAAGTAGTAGGAAGCAGTCAGTACCACCTCAAATGTCCACGAACTTTAGATTGTCGTTTCGCGATAATTAGGCATTTGGTAAACAACTAGCGAGCGCGGCAAGCACTCACGACAAACTAAAGTTCGTCGGACATTTGAGGTCGTACTGACTGCTTACAACTCCATCGCTATAATCTCACCATGAAACCGAAAGATCCGCTCGCGACTTCAGGGCTCCCACCTATCAACGAAACTAAAGAGCAAAATAATCCAGCACTTGAGGAGAGCCGGGAAAACGACTCGAAGTATCTAATCCTCATTGCGGACGATTCTGCCGATAGTGCAGCAATGCTGAGTCTATACCTTCAACAACAAGGCTACAGAGTCGTGACTGCAAGTAACGGTGAAGATGCAATTCAGATTGCCGAAAGAACATTGCCCAACCTGATCTTGATGGACATTAGCATGCCGACCCTGGATGGACTCGGTGCGACACGCCGGATCCGCGAGGATGAGGCGATGCGAGATATACCCATAATCGCCGTAACCGCGTTCGGTACGGAGGGATTTCAACGCGCAGCTTACGATGTTGGAGTTTCAGGGTACTTAACCAAACCGATAGACCTCGATCGCATGTGCCACCTCATTGCACACCTACTCTCACCGGGTGGTTCTGGAAATCTGACGTCTTAGCTTTGATCGGTAGACTTAACGGATGAATCGTCTAGCGGTCAAAGCGTTGGTTTCAGTTTTCATTCTCGCAATCGTGATGGGCGTAATCATATTTGTCGCAGCGGGCACCATTGATTATTGGCCGGCTTGGGTGTACCTGGGCATCTTCACGATCGCGTCCCTGCTAACCACCGTTTACCTGATTCGACACGATCCGGAATTGCTACAACGACGGATGCGCGGTGGCCCAACGGCAGAGAACAGACCAACACAGAAAGTGATCATGGTCTTCACGTCGCTGGCCTTCCTGGGCCTCATTGTAGTTCCTGCACTCAATTACAGATTTGGAATGTCAAGGGTTCCTCTATACGTAGTGATCACGGGAGACTTTCTCGTCGCAATTGGCTTCTACTTCATCTTCTACGTCTATCGAGAAAACACTTACACGTCGGCGACGGTACAAGTGGTTGCAAATCAAAAAGTGATCGATAGCGGTCCCTACGCGGTCGTGCGCCATCCAATGTACGCCAGCGGGTTGCTCTATCTGTTTGGAACACCGCTCGCACTCGGCTCTTATTGGGGGTTGCTTCCGTTCTTCTTTGCTATTCCCTTCCTCGTGTGGCGGCTGTTTGACGAGGAGAGAATGCTCACAAGAGAGCTGGAGGGATATAGCCAGTATCAGCAGCGGGTTCGTTATCGATTACTACCGGGAGTTTGGTGAGCAGGAGCAGGAAAGGCTACTCGCAATTCTCAGAACGTCAATTCTCTTAGTTAACTATGCTCGTGGGAAGCAGGCAGTAGCTGCGCTTTTCGCAAAACTTCATTGAGCACTTGATCTAATCCTGTCGTAGAAAGAATCAGAATGAAGTGCAACTCCTTAAGCCGAGTCTTAAGTCTTAAAAAAGATTTTCTGAAACCGGCAACCGATCTCAACGACCGACTGACGACTACTCAACTGACGTTTATGCTACGCTAAGCTCACCAATCGTGAGTTCAGTTTCACCAAATGAAATGTCTCTGCCACCGCCAGTTCGCGACTCCTCGGCGTGGTACGGTTCAGATCTAGCGGCAAAGACTGATTGGATTGAACATCTGTCGGAAACCGAGATTGCAGAGGTTGAAACCGCAGTGCGGCAATTCGCCGACTCTCCCACTCGCCCAGTCACCGATTCGCCATCTCTTCCCAGTCTCGCCCCGCGTCTACGGAAGTTACTCGAAGAAGTGCTCAATGGCCGTGGCTTTGTACTGATAAAGGGACTAGCAACTGAACGCTGGTCCAAACGAGAAGCCGCAATTGCCTTTCTTATCATTGGCACTCACCTGGGCAACCTGCGAATGCAGAACGCTGACGGACACTTGCTTGGTCATGTCAAAGATCTCGGACGTTCGAGTGATGATCCCAATACACGCATTTACCAAACGCGCGAACGGCAGACACACCATACCGACTCATGCGACGTCGTAGGCCTATTGTGTTTGCACACTGCCAAATCGGGTGGCTTGTCGAGTCTTGTCTCTTCAACAACAATTTTCAATGAGATGCGCCGTCGCCGACCGGACTTACTCAGTGTGTTACTCCAACCAATTGAAACGGATCGGCGTGGTGAGGTTCCGGAAGGTAGCAGGCCCTATTTCAACATCCCCGTCTTCAACTATCACGACGGATTAGTTTCCGCGATCTATCAGAGGCAATACATTGAATCAGCGCGACGTTTCGCAGGAGTTGCGCCGCTGAGCGCGCAACAACTCGAGGCGCTCGATATGCTCGACCAGCTGGCAAACGATCCGCAAATGAACCTGATGATGGAACTGCAACCGGGTGATATTCAGCTCGTACACAATCACACGATACTTCACGACCGAACGGCGTTCGAAGACTACGACGATCCGGAACGCAAGCGTCATTTGCTGCGTCTATGGGTGGCGCCTCCGAATGCGCGGTCACTTCCCAAAGTTTACACTGAGCGTTTTGGATCGATTACGCCAGGGGAGCGTGGAGGCGTGACTGTGCAAGGGTCCGAGGCAAAAATAGTATTTAAGTCCGATATGCTTTAGAGCCTCTTGCAAAATCCCTCACTCCGTAGATCGCGGTAACTGGTTCTATAAACATTGCACTCCTAAGGAGTGGGGCTTTCGCAAGAGTAGCTTGACGTCGAAGATCAAAGGCCAAAGATCAAAACCAAAGACCGACATCGTACATGAGCAGTGATGGCCTGAGTCGAGAAATCCGGAAGTGGGACCTAGTCGCTCTTCTGGTCAACGTAACCGTCGGCGCAGGTATTCTCAAACTTCCAGCAGACGTGCAAAAGGCGGTGGGTAACTACAGTCTGTTGGCATTCGTCGTCTGCGCGTTGATCATCGGTTTGATAGCTCTTTGCTTTGCTGAAGTAGGCAGCAGGTTTAGTGGGACCGGTGGCCCATATCTTTACGCAAGAGAAGCCTTTGGTGCAACTCCGGCTTTTCTGGTTGGCTGGTTGATGTGGTTGACGAGACTTGCGGGTTTCGCCACCCTGGTGCAGGTATTCGTTGCCTACCTCGGTTATTTCTGGCCTGCAGCCGAATCCGGAATCCCACGCGCTACCATCATCACCGCTTTGGTTGTTGTCCTCACTGTCATCAATCTACTTGGAGTCAAACAGTCGGCGCGAACCAGCGACGTCTTGACGATTACCAAATTGATCCCGCTGCTGTTGTTTATTGTCATCGGTTTGTTGTTTATTAACGCGTCCCGATTCACCATCACGGCAGCACCAAGTTTTGGATCCTTTACCTCGGCGGTATTTGTGCTGGTCTACGTGTTCTCCGGATTTGAAGCAGTGCTCGTCAACTCCGGTGAAGTGCAGCAACCGCAGCGTGCAATACCGTTTGCACTGCTTGTCGCATTGAGTGCAGCAGTCGTCTTGTTTTTGTTAATTCAAATCGTATGCATTGGCGTTTTGCCGGATTTAGCAAACTCGCAGCGGCCATTGGCTGACGCCAGCTACATTTTCCTGGGCACCGCGGGACCAGTTGTCATTTCGTTAGGCGCACTAATCTCAATCTTCGGAACATTGAACGTGATCATGCTCGCCTGTACACGTCTGCCTTTTGCGATGGCGTCGCAGCACCAACTGCCGGCACCACTTGCTCGCGTTCACCACCGATTTCGCACACCTCACATATCGATTCTGACTTGCGCGACTGCCGCACTGCTAATTGCGTTACCAGGGACGTTTATCTATGCAGTGAAGATCACCGTTATCACGAGAGTAATTGTCTACGCGAGCACGTGTGCTACATTGCCGATTCTGCGTCGGCGCAAAGTTTTTACTGAGTCGTCGACATTCAAAGTTCCCGCAGGAATACCAGTCTCGATTCTTTGTGTAGCAATTTGTTTTTGGTTGCTGGTGACCAGTGACTGGCGTGAGGCGCGAGATGTGTCGATAGCGATAGTGGTCGGGTTAGTTGTCTACGGTCTGACTCGGATGATGTCAAATTCGCGGGCTGCAACCCACGTTGAAAAACCATCGTAGGGCTCCGGACCCATCACGGCACCAAACGCGAGAGCCATCCGTTGTTTCGTTGTGAGCCTGACAGGATAAGCAAGATTGACAGAACTGAAAGAAAAAAACCCGCTCGAATTAACGAGCGGGCTTAGGTTTTAAATGATGATGCGTGAGCATGCATCAAAAAAAGCCTGCGAGATTTCTCTCGCAGGCTTTCTAAAATAATCCCGGCGACTTCCTACTCTCCCACACAGTTTCCCGCGCAGTACCATCGGCTCCAACAGGCTTAACTTCCGTGTTCGGGATGGGAACGGGTGTGACCCTGTCGACAAAATCACCGGAAAACTTTTCAGAACCGATCTTTGTGCCGGTGCTTTGTACTTTGTTCGTCAGATCGAAGTTCAGAGTAACAAAGCTCAAAGCACAAAGATCAAAAATCGAATAGCGACTGCCCTGGCAAGCTTTACCATACAATGTTTGTTGCTTGAGTAAATTTTATGGTCAAGCCAAGGGACTGATTAGTAGTGGTCAACTGAGCGCCTTTAGATATACGCGCTTACATATCCACCCTATTAACCTCGTGGTCTACGAGGAGTCTCACTGGCAGGTCTAATCTCGGGTCTGGCTTCACGCTTAGATGCATTCAGCGTTTATCCATACTCCACTTAGCTACCGAGCGCTACGGCTGGCGCCATAACTCGTACACTAGAGGTGGATCCATCCCGGTCCTCTCGTACTAAGGACAGATTCC
>DATDFV010000133.1:0-24797 GCA_036522415.1 Pyrinomonadaceae bacterium
AGAACCACCATAGACGGTCGTAGGATAAGAAATTCCGTACGGCGAAGACGACGCGTAATAACCGTAGGGCAGGAAGGTGTAGCAGCCTGCGCGGGAGTTATAAAACCAGAGGCCTGAACGACGAAATCCACCGAACAACAAGAAATCGGAATTAGCAGCGGAAAACGCTGAAGTTAGCATGCGATTGTTGATGCGGCGGTTAGCTTTGGCCAGGGTTTCAGCTCGCTCTTGACTCCACTGCTCGATTGCCAATTCCTTTTCCGCCTTCTTTTCTCCATCGGTGAGCTTAGCGACGGAAACCGCAGTAGCACTGAAAACTACTTTATTCCCGCCTTTTACCTTGGTGTGAGAATCAAGAATCACCCGACCTTTTCGAACGATGAGTACGGTCGCATCATCAGGCACGACATTGAGACGATAGAGGCCCTGGCGATCAATGGCCAATTTGGCGTGTGGTGTACTGATGTTGATTAGCATTTGCGTCTCTTCGACGCCGCTCGCCTCAACTACCGCAGTACCACGCAACAATCGAAACTCCAGGTTTGAGAGCGAGTTATCTGAAAGCTCGACTTCCGAGTTTCCACCTAATCGCAGGTAGGAGCCCGGATTGAGCAGAATTTCAACTCTGCCATCACTCGCCGTTTGAACGCGGTCACCAGCTTGCAGGTCATCCGTGATCATCAACTGTTGCCAGTCAGTCTCCCCTTTTCCGTGTATGCTGGCCTGGCCTGTGATCGCGTTAATTCCTCCAGCTTTGGCTGAAATCACAAACTTTTCGCGATTTTGGCCGACTATGGTGATTGCGCAGGTGGCCAGAATCGCAGTGGAAACAAGCAGGCTCAGGAGGTTAGATGTTCGTTTCACGGAAAGGGCCCTCCGATTGGATTGAAAATGTGGCCGGTAGACTCAAAGGCATTATAGTGCGGTCAGCAGAGTTTACAAGCTTTTCTCCGGACGCGTTTCAAAAAAGTGTATTGTCAAATCGTCACGAAAAGTACGATTGAACGATAGTTTGTCGCGCCTGGCCTCTAAGCCTTCAGACTTTACCGGCTGCAGCAGACTTTGTGGTGACGACGGATGTTGAATCCTAGCGCTTATGGCGTGCCGAGTCCTCAAGAAATCCTCAAAGATATTTCTCAAGGCTGGCGAGCCACCGCTAAGTCGGCACAAATCTCACGATCTTCGCGCGCGCTGATCACTCGGATGAAGTCAGGTTACAAGTAAAGCGGTAGCACTCCAGCGATCATTGATCAGTCTCGAGTTTAGCGAAATACCCTCTCTTTGTTCGTGCAAGAAGATCTGGCCGCTGAGGGATTTGAACCTCGACTGATCGCCATTTGCCGTCCATTCGGTGATTTGATGGGCGGTATCCGATGTTATATACGGTGCTCAAGTCACGAATTACCTGACCGTACGCCTGTTCAAGATCACTAAGCTTTTCTGCCTTGTACATTGTTGTTCCACACGTTGTGGCGATCTCATTCAACTGGGCACGGGCCATGGCACATGCCGCACGAGGGACGTGATACTGTTTCACGGCTTCCTGCTCGGTATTAAGGTAGATTGGAAATATCAGACTCTCTGAGTTACGTATGTTTTCCAGCAACGCGTCAAAGGTAATGTTTGAACCAGGACCCTGAACATCGGGTAAAGCATTGTCAATGCCGTCTGTCATAACCACGATCGCACTTCGGTGACTATTCGGTCCATGGACTACCATTTCTGTCATCACATAATTGAGAGCATCCCAGAAGTTCGTGCCGCCGATGGCTTCATCCATCTCGTCAATAGTCTTCTTTAGTTTTTGACGATCGAGCGTAAAAGATGAGTACAGAGACACCCGATCGGTGAATGTCACGAGGGCGATTCGATCTATAGGTCTGGCCGCGTCGACAAACTTCTTGGCGGAATTCCTTATCAATTTGAGCTTCTTCGCGTTCGAAGCGGAGAGATCCAGGAGGAGTACAAGATCGAACGGTGCGTCGGCCGTTGCAAAGAAGGCAATCTGCTGTTCCTTGCCATCTTCGAGAACTACGAAGTCCTTTTGCGCGAGCAACGGCGCGGGTGAATTCGCCGAGAATCCGAGGACGCTAACTTTTAAGTCCACAAGATCAGAGTCTATACGAATCGTTTCCGTTGGATCCTGACTGCGAGCAGGCGCACAAAAAACCAGTAACGCGAGCAAACTCGCCAGTGTGATTGCGATGTTCGTCGTTCGAGTAAAACTAGTTTGCATAATAGCCGCGCTTACCTCTCGCGACTGCATTGGACCGATCGATTGCGATCTTGATGGCCCGCCATTTTCCGTCACGCGTTTTGTTCGAGGGGCGATAAGCCAAACTATAGACGGTCCCCAGGTCGGCAACCACCTGCTCGTAAGCGCCAGCGAGATCCTTCAGACTCTTCACTTCGTAGAAAATTCCACCGCCAACATCGGCCATCTCTTTCATACGGTCGTAGGCCATATCGAAGGCTTCGGGTTGTGTATCTTGTGGATTCATTGCCTGATAGTAAGTATCAAGACAGAGCGTATATAAAACTCCATCAAATTCCTGCACAGCGCGAAGCGCTTCCCGATACGACAGCTTCGAGCCGTATTGACCGCTGACACCTGGAATCGTTCCGTCCAACCCATCGCTCATGAGAATGATCGCTGTGCGTCGCGACTTTTTAGCCTGCTTACTGATTTGATCCATTGTAAAGGCGGTAGCGTCATAGAGTCGTGTGTCGCCTCGTTCGGTTCCGATGGTATCGATTCTTTGTCTAAGCAGTTCCCGGTCGGCAGTTAAGTCTGAGACCACTTTTGGGTCTGCCGCGAAAGTGATGATAGCGATTCGATCTGCCGGCCGAGCGGCCTCAATGAAATGAAGAGCGGCATCCCGAATTAACTTGACCACCTGTTTTGTGGAACCTGATAGATCCAGCAGCAGCACTAGGTCGAACGGAGCTGAGGAGGAGTCAAATTGTAGAATGTTCTGTTCTTCGCCGTCTTCAAACAAGCGAAAATCAGATTGCCGCAGTCCCATGACTCCACGACTCGTGCCACGATCGACGACACTCATATTCAACGTAACGAGTTGCGAATCAACTCGGATGATGTCGCCTTCATCGAGTTCCGCAGGGGCATTTGGATCCTCCGGAGTGCCCGAGGTGCGCCCGTTGTTAGGGCCGGACAACTGGGGTTGTCTTCGTGTCACATCATTTTCACTAACAACCTGCTGCATTAGAGAAATTCGTCCTGTGTCGCTCTGTGCGTCGAGCGTACGTCGCTTACTTCCTTCTCCCAGACGCACTTGCCACACGTGATCGTCTGCTGCAGGTTTCACCGATAGATCTGAAGCAATCACGCCCTTTGTAGAACGCGCGGTTAAATTTATGTCCAGCGGCTCATTTAAAATCGCTTCAATGTCTCCGGAAATCGACTTGACGACTGCGCTCTCCGAAAGCCCACGAAGAAAAATCTTTCCCTTGCCCGTACTCACCTCCAGATTTGCATTCTGTGGAATGCGAAGTGTCAGATCGATTGCCGCGATTGCAGTGGACGGGATTCTTTGGGTTGAGACCGAAAGAGAATTGCCTCTGTTGTCGATCACGATTGGCGACCGACTCAAGCTGGAAGGATTGGGACTCGTAACTGCCGCTGAAATTGAAACGTAGGGTTTATCCCAGGCCTCTGCAGTTACATCGCCGAAACGATTCTCAACATGGATGCGTCCGTCCGCGGGCAGATCAATCCGCAGATCGTCATCAACCGTGGTGGCGAAAAGTGAAACTGAGGAGAGAAGCAGTGCTGCAAGAAAGACCAGGCTGGATGAACGCCTGCGCGCATTCCAAAACATAGAAAAACCGTAACTGACTACGACTCGAATCGCAAGCTTACAGGAAAACTATCTCTCAATCAGGTCGAGCATTGAGCCTTCGTCTTTAGCGGGCTCCGGTTTCGTTACCGGCGGCGCCCCTTTCAGATCGCTGATCTTCAACAGCAGGTTGTTTGCGTTTGTGGCATAAGGAAGGGCACCTTCAACGGTCAAAATGCCTTCACGAATCATGTTTTCCAGGACGCCGTCGAAAGTCTGCATTCCATCCTGATCACCTTGTTCCATTGCATCGATCAGTGACTTACCTTCCGATTCACCTTTCTCAATATATTCCCGTGTCCTCATCGTCGATTTCAAGATTTCGATTGCGGCAACCCGACCGTTGCCGTCGGCTCGCGGAATCAAGCGTTGCGAAATTATGAAACGAAAAGATTGTGAAACTCTCGTTCGAATCACTCGCTCTTCATTCTTGGGAAACACGCCAATGATGCGATCCACTGTTTTCGATGCGTCGATGGTATGCAGAGTAGATAACACCAGGTGACCGGTCTCTGCGGCTTCCAAAGCTACTTCAATAGTCTCCCTATCGCGCATTTCTCCGACCAGAATAACTTTCGGCGCCTGGCGCAACGCAGCACGCAATGCGACTGCGAAATTCGGGGTATCTGAGTGAAGTTCACGTTGGTGGATTGTGGAATTCTTGTGGGTGTGGAGAAACTCGATTGGGTCTTCAATCGTCACGACATGGTAAGCGTGAGTTTCATTGATCAGATCGATAATCGCTGCCAGTGTTGAGCTCTTGCCGCTGCCCGTTGGCCCGGTCACAAGAACTATCCCGTTCTTGATATCCACAATTTCTTTGAGCTGTTCTGGAAGATCGAAATCCTTGAACTGTGGCGGCCGCATCGGTATGACTCGCATCACGATGGCGTGCGTTCCCCGTTGTTTGAATATATTTACGCGAAATCGTGCTTCACCCGGCACACTAAATGACACATCGGCGGAACCTGACTTCTCAAGGCCCTCGGCGGCAGCTTGTTGAGTACCAATGATCAACTTCGCGATGCCGGCCGTGTGCGCTGGGGTGAGCTTTTCCAGGCCGTTGATATGAACGGGTACCAGTTTGCCCGACAGTTCAATCTGAGGTGGCCGGCCGGGACTGAATATCAGATCACTTACTTTGTCGGAAGTGCGCAACATTTCACGCAACACGGTGACGAAATTAGGTGGCGGTGGTGCTGGCGGAGCGTTTGAGGTAGTTGGTTGTTCGGTACTCATTTTCTGTGGAACTTTTTTCAGTATTCGAGCGTCAAAATTTTGTACGGGGGCAGATGAGTAAAGAAACTAATATTAAGAACAAACTCAACGGCGGTTGCGTACATCAAAGTGAATGTTCGGCAAGGACGCGGTTGCAAAATTGGACCGGGTCCGAAGTTTGAAAAGAAAGGCGCTGGAAAACATGGCAACATACAGAGATCCTGTTAGCTGCTTTGCACCACTTGAAGTAATCGAGCGCCTGCTGGAAATTCGTGTTGAAGCGGGTTACTCGCCTGCCGTCTACCTTCTTTCCCCCGATGATTTGGCAGACTATCTCGATGCATATGGCTTCGATGTGTATGCATTATCGGAGGCCGAAGCTGAGTTTCACTTTGGCGACTATCGGGCCCCGCTCGCACCGGGCGGCGATCATGCCCATTGCTCGCTGACCGCACACTAGAATCACTAAGTAGTCTCAGTATTGGCAAGCGCGGGAGATTAGCAGTCTCCCGCGTATGTTATTTTACCGCCTTGATTACAAAGAACGTTGCGTCATCGGTTAGGCCAACTCCGTCGGTCCACTGAAATACGTCGTGTTGCATACTTGCGATCAGTTCTCGAGCGCCGAGCGTCGATCCACTCTTCACTGCTGTTATTAAGCGATCGCGCCCAAACTCCTCCCCATTTGGACTCAGGGCCTCGGTTACGCCATCAGTATAGAGAACCAGAATCTCGCCCGGTCTGAACGTGTGGTAATGTTCGTGGTAGCGTGTGTCGCGAAACATTCCGAGTGGTTGCTCGCCCCATTCAATAAACCGAGCTGCGCCCTGTGCATCAATCAAAAGTGGTGGATTATGACCTGCGTTCGAGTAATGCAGCGTGCGATTTGACGCATCGAGAATTCCGTAGAAGGCAGTTATGAACTGATTACGCTCGATCGACTCCCAGAGAAGAAAATTCACCTTCGCCATTGAGATGTGGGTGGCATAGCCGATATGAGTGGCGGCGCGCAAACTCGCACGTAAGAAGACCATCAATAACGCGGCGGGTATGCCTTTACCTGCTACATCCGCAATCACCAAACCAATCTGATCGTCATAGATGCGGACCCAATCGTAGTAATCACCGGATACCTCTTCAGTAGGAAAGTTATACGCACTAATATCAAAACCAGGGAGCTCAGGATCGTTCGGAGGTAACAACTCCAGTTGCACTTGTCTGGCTACTTCGAGCTGGCCCTGAAGACGTTTTTTCTCGATGAGCTGTTCATGCAACATCACCTTCTCAATAATTATTGCGACCTGCGACGCCAGTAACGTCAAGACTTGGAGATCGTCGTCAGAATACGCATTGAGCTCGTCACTCTCTAGATCAAACACTCCAATAACTTCATCGTTGGAGATTATGGGCGCGACCATTTCCGACCGTGTTCGATCGCGTGCATTCACATAAACCGGATCCTCGCGCACGTCGTGTGAAATTATCGGCTTGCCGCTTACTGCCACACTCCCGATGAAACCTTCACCGAGTTTCAAGTGCAGCTCAGACAGTTCGTCAATGTCATATCCACGGACTGCTTCCGCTTTGAAGGTACAAGGCTCATCGCCAACACATTGAAGGACAAAGATCCCAGCCGCGTCGTACGGAATCAACGAGTCGAGTGTGTCCATCACCAGATTTAAGACTTCCTGCAGGTCCAGAGAGCGACTAATTTTGCTGGTGATATCAAGCAGCATTCGCAACTTGTCGATGGTTGTTAGACCGTGCGAAGGTGCTTCTTTTAGCTGTTCTGCCATTGCGCTGATTATGTCCGATAAACTTTAGTTTGTCGTGTGTATACCTAAAGACCCATCATTTTGTGCAGGGCGTCGGTCAATGTACTTTCGCTTATTTCCTGTCACGACAAACTGAAGTTTATCGAACAGTCAGTTTGTACTCGTTCCATAGCTTAGTCACTTTCATGCGATATTCGACCAACTCCCGACTCACTCGGAAATGGCTGGCGATTTCGCGAGAGTTCTTGCCTCGCCGTAGGAGGCTTCTTAACGACGCGTATGGCACTAAACTGGCCGCGCCAACGCCGTATGCCTCTTCTTCATCCGCTTTTCTATAATCTCGGGCCATCACTTTGCCACGAGAGTCTTTGCTAACGACAGATAACCTGTTGGGTTGATGTCCAAGAAAGACGTGGCAAATCTCCTCCATGAGCGTTGCGTTGGTTCGGGATTTGCCATGGTTCGGATTCAGAATAACGAGTTTGGATCCATTCGGTAAGGTACACGCGCCACCGGACCACATATCAACTGCATCTCCGAGTAAATGTTCTCGAGCGCTATCGCTTAGACCTTCGATCTGATCGAATCTGACCACAATTAGATTAGCGAATTTTGCCAGGTCAAAAGGGTTGAGTGGCTGATGGCGGGCGACGAGAGCAAAATCACGCAAGCCGAGAGCTCTTATTTCAAATTTTCGCCACTTCTCTCCGGGAGGTAAATCGCTGGCCAACACAAATTGAGTATAACTAATGTGAGGTAGAAACTAACGCTTCTTCTTCACACCTTTCGTTGCGTCGTTTCGACTGAACTGCTGGTATGCAACCCGGAAAAGCTCGGATAAAGCTGCGGCCGTTTGCGGCGTAAGGTTGCGATCGGCACGAAGGTGAGCCTCGACAATTTCAGGCGTTGGTTCCTGCGGATAATAGACAACTGCTTTTGACGACTCAGCGTGCGACTGTCGACCGCTGAGTATTCTTTCCATTGGCACATTAAGCCAGGTTGTGAGGCGCGCGATGTTGTCAGCATCTGGTTTTCCGGTGCCGTTCTCGATTCGCGACAAGGTCGATGCGGAGACAGAGGTTTCAACGGCTACGTCGCGCAGGCTCAGGCCAAGCTCTTCACGACGGCGACGAATTGCACGCCCCAACTCTTCAGTGTTAACAAGCGCCTTTGCCGGTCTGCTCATCGTTTCACCTCCACGAAGAAACTTAACACAGCGCGGTTTTAGGCGCAAGACTCTGTCTTATGCTTGAAACACTCTTGGCGGGGTGGCCAGTGGGCTGAATAAGACTTATAGGTCGAATAGGTTCTATAAGCCCTACTACTGACTTATCGCTGGGCTTTTGACTGTCTGCTGCTCATGGCCAGGTCACGTGCTTTTGGCATCGCCTCGACTGCCTTCGCTACCTGTGGATCATCCTGCACGATAAAAACTCGATCTCCTGTTACTCGACCATAAGCCGCGGTGACTATGTTGAATCGAACCTGCAGGGCCGCAAAATCCCGGTTCTTATCGAGCATCGCCGGTGTCACTTTGAAGGACGGATTATTCAACACAAACTCTCGAAATGCTTTGAAGAGCGCATCGGAGACAACGAATTCATCGCTTTGAAGTTGATGACTCAAGCTTGGCGCAGTTATCCGACTGCTTTCAAACCCTCGGATTCGTCCGTTCACTAACTCACGAGCAAAAAGAAAAGCAGGGCTTAACAAACGACGTTGGGACAGTGTCACTGTCTTCGCTTCGACGCTTTCATCAGGAGCAATTCCGCCACCGCCATAAACAGCACGGCCAGTGTCCGTCTTGGTCTCTTCACCTGCTTGTTTTTGCGGTTGTTTGGGATCTTTTCCCGTCACCCCGCCGTGGGTGTAGTAGTCGTAGAAACCACCGTTTGAATAGTCGCGCTGAATTAAACGACCGGATGGCGTGTAATACTTGGCGGAGGTCAGCGTCAGGCCTGCGCCGTATTCCAGTGGAATGATGCTCTGAACCAACCCCTTGCCAAAACTAGTTTGGCCAACGATTAGCGCGCGATCATGATCTTGCATTGCGCCGGCTACGATTTCCGAAGCAGAGGCTGTGTTTTCGTTCACCAGGATCACGAGTGGTGTGAGATCCGGAGAACTGTTGCGCGATTCGTATGAATTGTCCCGATATCCGTTTCGTCCTTTTTGCGTGAGAATTAACTGTCCATTCCGCAAAAACACTTCGGCGACGTGAATTGCCTGATCGAGAAACCCGCCCGGATTGTTTCGTAGATCAAGCACGAGCGAATTCATTCCCTTTGCATGGAGACGTTCGATTGCATCCAACAATTCGTCAGTTGTGGTGTAGTTGAAACCGCGCGTCATGTCGATATATCCAACGCCGGGCTTCAACATATAAGCGTCGGGGATCGAAGGCTGAGGGACCGCATCACGGACAATGTCCACCTTTTCGATCTTTTTGTCGGTTGCCCGTTCGAGAGTTAATCTGACTGTTGAGCCCCTGGGACCTCGGATCTTGTCGCGGACCTCTATCGACTGCTTGCCTCGCATCGCGACTCCGTCGACTTCTACAATCCGATCGCCGAATCTCAGTCCTGCGCGTTCCGCCGGTGATTTCTCGAATGTTGAAGTAATGTAAGTATCGACATCATATCCGTAGACGTAACTCTGAATTGAAGCACCGATACCAAAGTATTCGGAGCGTTGATCCGTTTTGAGTTCGTCAAATTCCTCGCGGTCGTAATAGTTGGAGTGGGGATCCAGCGAGCGAAGCATGCCGATGATCGAGGATTTGTAGACATTGTTGTAATCGAGTTTTCGACCATCAATGTACTGTTCTTCTATTACCTTCAAGGCCTCACTAAAATCGCGTTCGACCGCGGCCGTTCCATTGCTGGATGCCGGCCGAGCTCTGCGACTCGGATTTGAGCCCCACAACGTCTGGCTGTTTGGCGTTTGTGCGCGTTGTTGTGCGAACACAAATCCCGGAATAACCAAAGTGGTTATCAACAAGAACAAATTTAGATATTTCGAAATTCTTTTCACCACAGTCCTCTGAAACTTCCCACAGATTCGTGACACTCAACGCGGTTCAGCTTGAGCACCTGAACCGCAATATAACGGATGCAACAAGGGTGGGCAAGGTTGTTATATTTAAGATTCACAGATTGAAGATTTACGATTTTGGGTGGTGGTCAGCAGGATCTCAGATTTCAGATCTCAGATTTCAGATCGAAACTCCCCGAAGTTCAATCTGTGATCTGAGATCTGAAATCTGAGATCTGCAATAACTTGACCTCCCTCCTACCGCCCCCTAGAATGAACTTACCCCCATAAATACTCGTAAGACATGGCTGTAGTATTTCGTGCACCAAAGGAGTCTTTACGAAAATGAGTAGTCCTTTTCAACGAGAAGAAAATAACCCTCCCGAGCAAGTCGACGATCTGATGCTGCGTGACGACGACTCTCATGAGGAAAACACGCGCACTGCATCATCAGTCCGCGATATCGCATCACGCATTCCAGAATCACTAAGCGCAATCGGGCGGGATATTAGTCGCACAATTGAAAAAGCTATTTCGGCCAAGGACGATTATGTTGTCGCAGTGAAGATTTCACCCGAGGCTCAGGACAAGCTGGAGCAACTGGTCCAGGCTGGAGTATTTCGCAGCCGCGCCGAAGCTGCCGGATTTCTAATCGACGAGGGTATCAAAACCCAGGCACCTTTGTTTGAACGCGTGCGAACAAAACTCGCTGAAATCGAGCGATTGCGATCAGAGTTGCGAGGCTTGATTACTAGCAAGCCAACATAGAACTTTGTGCTTAAGAGCTTTGGGCTTTGCAGTTCGAACAAAGTACAAAGAACAAAACACAAAGTACAGTTTGGTCCCCTTCGAAGTGCTTTACCTTCGGTCCTGCCGGAGGTAAAGCACACGTTTTATTACAACCAGAGAACATCAGTGCCTGAACAATTTCAAATACCATCAACTCCAATTGAAGAATTTTCTCTCACCAACGGTTTGCGTGTTGTCCTCAGTCAGGATCGGTCCGTGCCCGTAGTCTCCGTCGCGGTCTATTACGATGTAGGCTCGCGAAATGAAAAGACTGGTCGCACGGGTTTCGCACATCTCTTCGAACATATGATGTTTCAAGGTTCAGAGAATGTTCCCAAAGCAGCCCATTTTCAGTACATCTTCAACGCCGGCGGAACAATGAATGGCACGACGTCGACCGAACGAACAAACTATTTCGAAACGCTACCGTCGAACTACTTGCCTCTGGCATTTTGGTTGGAAAGCGATCGCATGCGTTCGCTCAAAGTAACGCAGGAGAATCTCGACAACCAGCGAAATGCAGTGCAGGAAGAAAAGAGGCTCCGCTACGACAATCAGCCTTACGTTAACGCGTTCCTTTTGATGAACGAGCTGATCTTTACAAATCCAGCCAACGCTCATTCAACGATTGGTTCAATGGAGGACCTCGACGCCGCTACGATTGATGATGTGCGTGAATTCTTTCGTGTCTATTACGCGCCGAACAATGCTGTCTTGTCCGTTGTTGGAGACTTCGACAACAACAAGGCCCGGGAGTTAATCGAGAAATACTTTAGTGGTATTCCCGCTCAATCACTGCCGCCTCCGGTGGACGTATCTGAAAATACTGACGTCGCCGTCAAGTCGGAGACTTATCACGATCCCCTCGCGCCGGCTCCAGCGTTTGTTTTGGGTTGGAAGATTCCGGCTCGTCGAACACCTGAATTTTACGCGCTGTCGCTTGCCGGCACGCTGTTGTTCGATGGCGACAGTTCTCGGCTTTATCAAAAACTCGTCAAGGGGGACGAATCTGTAGTTTCCATCGAAGGTGGGATTGACGAACGGCGCGGACCATCGGCGCTCTATATTTTTGCACTGCCGAAACCTGGTGAAGACGTAACCGCAATTCGGGAAAAGATCTTCGCCGAAATCAAGTCCATCGGTACGTCTGGTCCAACGTCGGAAGAAATGGAAAAACTCCGTAACTCCATTTGCAACGATGCCGTGCGTGGACGCCAATCAACGATGTATCGAGCTCAACGCATCGCCGAGTTTGCGCTGTACGACTCGAATCCAAGTTTGTTCGACGCAGAACTCGACTCTTATTTGAATGTAACGGCCGATCGAATCAAAGATGCGGTGGCCCGCTTCGTTGATGTCGACAACCGAGTTGTGCTGGATATCTTGCCCGCTCAAACTTCCGCCGGTGAGACTGAGGTGGCCGTAGCTTCTCCGCAACCACCAGGAGAACCGCAACAACCCGCCGCACCTGCGCCTCAGATACCAGATAAGCCGAATCCCGAAGCTCCAGGTGCAGCAGCTGACGTTTCGCCAATAAAATCAACTTCGAGCCCGGTTCCTTCAAGCGATCCAGCGGAAGCCAACACACAACCGGAAGAGGGTTCAGGACCGTTGCATGTATAAAATGAGCCAAGCCGAAACATTTCGAAGTGAAGCACCAGCGCCATTACCCGCTTCGCCAATTGTAATTCCGACGTTACGCGAGACCGTCCTGTCTAACGGTTTGACTGTCGTCGTCGTTGAAGATGCGCGATTGCCATTGGTCAGTTATCGTTTGGCCCTGCGCGTTGGCACATCCTACGATCCGCCAAAGCTTCCCGGTCTCACGGATCTTCTTGCCGGTTTGCTTCCTGAGGGTACGGTCTCAAAAACCAGTCGCCAGATCGCGGATCAGATTGCACGTGTTGGAGCCAGCCTTTCGGCCGGTGCTACTTCCGATTACACAATCGTCGCTGCATCGTCGCTAAATCAGTTTAGCGATGAGGTGCTGGAACTTTTAGCTGAGGTGGCGCTCCAGCCGTCGTTTCCCGAGAACGAAGTCGAACTAGCCAAGCAAAATACCAAAGAGAGTCTCCGTCAACAGAGGGCTCAGCCGTCGTTTCTAGCCAGCGAAAAAGTGTCTCAAGTTGTTTTTGGCGATCATCCGTACGCGGTCGTCGCCCCGACACCCGAAGCAATTGATCTGTGTTTCCGCGAGGACTTCGTCAATTTTCACCGCACTACGTTCGTGCCAAACAATGCTGTGTTCATCGTGGTCGGGGATGTGAAGTTCGAGCAAGTAGAAGCTCGATTGGAGTCGCTGTTCGGTAGTTGGGAACGAGGTGTAGGCCTTAGCACTGATTTTCCAGCTCCTCCGACGCGAACTCAGCGCACCGCTTACGTTGTGGATAGACCAGGCTCCGCACAATCGAATATCGTCATTGCAAATACGGCCATCACGCGCACGAGTCCAGATTATTTTCCGATGTTGCTAATGCACACCGTGTTCGGAGCAACTGCGTCGTCTCGTCTGTTTATGAATTTGCGCGAGGAAAAGGGCTATACATACGGCGCATATTCAAATCTTGATGCACGACGAACAGCGGGTACCTTTAGGTCCACAGCTGAAGTTCGAACACCCGTCACCGGCGACTCTCTGAAGGAGTTCTTCTATGAGTTACAACGCATTCGCAACGAGGAGGTATCGACCAAGGAGATCAACGACGCAAAGTCATACCTCACCGGTGTCTTTCCCATTCGGCTTGAGACCCAGGAGGGGCTGATCGAACAACTCGTTCAAATAAAAATGCTGAATCTACCAGCCGAATACCTGGAAACTTACCGAGACCAAATCCAGCAAGTCACTGTCGAAGAGATTCAACGAGTAGCGAAACTTTATGTTAGACCCGACGAGGCGGCTGTTATCGTGGTCGGCGACGGCTCCTCCGTCCTCGATCAGATCAAACCATATTGCGAAAACATCGAAACCTATACGACTTCGGGCAAACGCAAGGACGACATTCAACCTGCAACTCCGACTGAAATCGTGGGCGCATGGCAGATTCATGTTGAAACGCCGTTTGGCCAATTGATACCGGCAACGTTATCCGTTCATCAAGACGGTTCGGCCCTGCATGCGAAGATTGAATCAGAGATGGGCAATGCGGATTTAGGTGCGATTGAAATCCACGACAACGGGTTTCACAAGGCGACGTCAATTGATATGGACGGTCATTCTGTTGACGTCGAAATCACAGCAAGCTTCGACGGACAATCAACTGAAGGGATGCTTTTGATGCAGGAAAATTCGCTGCCGTTTAGTGGAACGAAGCAATAGCTCTCATAGGTCCTATAGGTCTTATACGACTCATTCTCTTCCTTACAAACAAAAGCGCCCGATATGGCCGACATACCGGGCGTAAATCACAGGAGGAACCGAGTGTTATGGTAGTCACTATTGTTTTGCGACTATCCAATTAACCTCATTGGTTCAGATGGCTCGTAAAATTAAGAGGTTGCCCTCAACCGGTTACTTCTCAAAACGTAATACCGTCCCATCACCACCAACTGCCCACCCGATCTTCTTGTTGAAATGCAGTGCGTAAAGGTTTTGCTTCGTTGAAGAATTTTGTTGCAGCCAGGTGAGTCCTTCATCCTCGCTGCGCAGAATTGTTCCCTGCCTTCCGATCGCCCATCCATCTTCATCATTCAGGAATTGAACGCTCAGGATCGTCGCCTTAGCGCTGGTGGGGACCGAGGTCCAGGTTTCGCCTCCATCGCTGGTGCGAAGAATCAGTCCCTTCTCACCCACTGCCCAGCCCTTCTTATCGTTGCGAAAGTCAATGTGGTAGATCGTCTCCGCTGTTCCCGATTTTTGGATTTGCCATGTCTCGCCGGCATCTTCTGTGTGAAGTATTGTCCCACCGTCACCGACAATCCAACCCCTTTTGTCGCTGACGAAGTCGATATGAATTAATTCGGTCTTGGTTGGTATTCGCTTTCGACTCCAGCTTGCACCGGCGTCGTCTGTGTAGACGAGAATGCTATCTATGACCCGGTCTTGCCTGCTGACCGAGCCGACGACCCATCCTTTTTTCTTACTGGAGAAGCGCACGCTGTATAACTCAACTTCGGCACCCTCAAATTCATTTGGAAGAAAACTTCGCCCTACGTCCCAACGCGTTCCGTTGTCGTGTGTTATGAAGATTGTGTTACCGGCAAGCAGGAAACCTGCTTCCTTATCTCGAAAGTAGATATCGTTGATGGCTTGTTTGGTGCCGACAGCTTGAGGCGCCCACGTTGCGCCCCCATCATCGGTGCGCGATAGAAACCCACCATCCCCTCCAACCCATCCTCTCTTGCTATCCACGAAGTAGACAGTATTCAAATCATGGCCAGCCGGACCGACCTTCATACTTACCCACGACTGAGCAGAGACGGAACCTGCAAATACAAAAAGGCACACGAATAACTTCAGCTTCAACAAAGTGTTCGGGAGTTCGATTCTCATATGTTCATCCAAGACATACTTCCGCATTACAGATGCTGGGATCCAAATTGGGAGTTTTGAATTTTGTACCTTAGTTTGGCTGTGTTCGACAAGCGGAAATGACAACGCAATGTCCGACGAACTTTAGTTTGTCGTGCGCCTTGACTCATGCTCCCTTGTTGGGCACGCACGACAAACTAAAGTTCGTCGGACATTTCCTCTCTGACTTGCTGGTTATGGCGCGGCGTTAACCCGGTAAATCCTCCCTTCGAAAACAACCACGACGCGTTCTCCCAGTGAAAAGTATTGTGCGAGGGTTGGCTTTTGTTTGAGCAGTTCAAAGTAAGCATCAGTACCAAACGTTAGCGATGTCTCTGGTAGTTTCGTGTCAGGCTTCAGTTCCGAATCAACCCAAACTTCATCACGCAGGTAAAACGTCTTACCAGCAACTCGGCGGACTGCACTCCCAGCGTCATCCGCTCTTATCACATCCGCCTCCTTCTGATCTCGCACCATCTTGCTCTGCTGGACCGCGCCAGCACCCGTGGTTACAGTCACACTTTCGGCAACCATGGGCGCCGGAGCTGATTTTTGAGCACTAATCCCTCCAAGACGTGTTCTGGGCGTGGGCTGAGGACTCGACCCAGGAACCATGTTCATTGTTGTTTCTCTGCCTTCTAAGGCGAGATAAGACGTGTACGGGGTAACAATTCCATAACGAGTTCCGAGATCGACAATCTCATCCCTTAACTCTTTTTGTTCGCCATTGGTGCGGACCTGTTCCATCAACCAACCAACTCGCCGAGTAGCCCAAAGTCTCGGCAGGTAATCGTTGGCCTCTTCACGTAAGGGAAATCGAAGCTTATCGTAGGAATAAGTTCGGAGAACACCATTCGATTTACCACTCAACTTAATGCGAACTGCGTCCAGGGCTTCTGGATTGTTATAACGACCGATGAGAGTTACCTGTGACCCGCGAAATACATCCGGCATGCTGCGGGGATAGACTAGATCGGTATGAACACCAGCAATGTCCAGACCGAGATCGGTCAGTACAGGATAGTTGACCTTTGTGAAAAAGTTTGAAACCTTAACTTCCAGATCTTCCTTCGGCTCGACGTAATCAGCTACTCCTCCATTGTCCGCGGCAATCTTGTCCAACAGCGTCGTATTGACGTCATAGCCCACACCAAATGTAAACACCCGTATGCCCGAGGTGATGGCCCGATGGACGTTATCGACAATCTTCGAAACATTAGTTTCATCAACGGTCGGCAATCCATCTGTCATGAATACAAGAATCTTCGGTCGATCGCTTTCTCGAAACTGACGGAGCGATGCTAACAACGACTGGTTGATATTCGTCCCGCCCACAGGTTTCAGCGACTTCACAAATGCTTCACCACGCTGCCGGCCGCGTTCGTCAGCCGATACCAGAGACGGTTCCATCAGGTGTTCCTCACCCGCGAACGAGATCACGTTGAATCGATCCTGTGGGCGCAAAATCCTGATCCCGTACAACAACGCCGCGCGCGCCTTCTCCATCTTGCCTTCTTCAGCCATCGACCCGGAGGTATCAACGACGAAAACTACGTCTTTAGCTGAGTACTCCTGCTCCGACCAGTCGTCCTTCGGCGAAATCATGAGCAGGAAATAACCATCGCGGCCTGCCTCCCGGTGCGTTAATAGCGTCAAGCCAAAGTCATCCCTGGATATGGTGTAGAAGAGTTGGAAATCCTGAAGCTCCTTTCCCTTTTCAGTTTCAAACGAGACTACGGAGTTGCGTTCGTTGCTGCGCTTTACTTCAATCTGGTGAGTTGGTGAATAGACATTCCGCAAAGGATCTTTGCTTTCCAGTTCAATTTTGCCTGCAACAGAACCTACCTCAGTTAACTGTCTACCTGTTCCGAGTGGATATTTGTAAGCAACTGTTCCTGCCTCTGCGTGTACTATTTGCGTATATGTAAGCTCGAGTTTTTTATCGGAGTGCGGAAGAATTGGGAAGATGCTTGCCTGAAACAAATCTTTCCCTGCATATTCAAGTAAACCTGGATCGCGCTGGCGACGAACGATGTCGTCGTAAATGCGCCGCGCCTCTTCGCGCGAGCGAACCTCACCAACCAACCGCCGGTTACCATCCCAAATCGCAAACTCCGCTATCGACGCCGATTCCGGTATCGGGAAAAAGTAAGTGCCTTCCATCATCATGTCGCTGTCATTGCGAAAGACCTGTTCGACGTGAGTGGTCGCGACTTGCGACTGGATTTTTGCGTCGATTCGGATGGAAGCAACTGGTAGAGCGCGTGGCAGAGGAAATGGCCGGGGAGGTCGGGGGCATCTCTGGCACGGCCCCGGAACAATCACGCCCTGAGCGTTAACGCTTATGAAAGCTGCGATACAAATTGAGATCAACAGAAGAATGCGCGTCATCTTTAGCATCAGAAATCTCCGAAAAGAGCAAAGTAGTACCCATGTTGTGGGTAGAACGAAAGATTTGTAAATTCTTGCGTGTCGGAACCCCTCATCGAACAGAAGCTCGTTGACCGGAAACACGAAAGCTCTTCTGTCGGAGCGCGGACGTCCTCGGCCGCCCCTGTCGAATAGAACCAATCGAGAAGTTCCCTTGCTCCTTTGCTATTGAACGGTTGTGAGTTTGGTTGCTCTGTTCCTGCTCGCCAAGAATGTGACTTCTGTTCGACGGGGGCGGCCGGGGACGGCTGCGCTCCGACAGAAGAGCTTTCGTGTATCCAGTTGAGAGGCTTCTGCTCGACGGGCGCCGAGGACGCTTCGACGGAAGCAAAACGTTGCTCGTTAATAAAGCTGCCTCAGCCGCTTATTAAAAATCGCAACGCCGCTGGCAGCGAGTGTTACTACCAGCCCGCCAAACGCCAGGACCCGCTGGGGTCCAAAACGATGGGAGGCCCAACCCGCCAGAATGTTTCCGATCGGCATCGTGCCAATAAATGACAGCATGAACATGCTCATAACCCTGCCCCGCATGTTGTCGGTAACCAGTTTCTGCAGGAGCGTGTTCGAAACCGCTACCGAAACCACCAGGGAGAAGCCAACCCCAAATAGAAAGATAAGCGAGACCATAAGTGACGAACTCAGCGCAAAATTAGCGACACACAATCCAAACAGCACGGCGCCGACCAACACTAACCAACCCTTACGTCGGAAGTCTCCGAGATATGCGACCAGCAGAGCTCCGAAAAACGCACCTGCACCAGCCGTTCCCATCATCAACGCCAATCCAGTTTCACCGAGATGAAAAATGTCGCGCGCGTAAATTGGAACCATCGTGAAATAGGGCGCGCCAAAGAAACTGTTTACTGCGGAGAGTAATAACAACGAAGACACTCGCGGTCTGTTGCGCACATAGCTAAAGCCCTCAAAGAGGTCGCCCAGAAAAGCTCGTCGATCGGTTACCGCGTGAGCCGCGGGCTGTTGAGATTGGAGTGGACGTACCATTGATAAGGCGACGACGACTGCAATGAAAGACAGACCGTTCGCAAAAAAACAGCCTGCGAGTCCAAACAACTTGAATCCCAATCCAGCCAGAGTAGGTCCAACGACTCGTGAGAGTTGAAACTGCGTTGAGTTCATCGCGATCGCATTCGCTAAATCTTCGCGACCCACGAGGTCATACGTCATCGCCAGATAAGATGGACTTGCGAGTGACATGCAACATCCAGTGACAAATGAGAACCCCAGAACCATCCAACGATTCACTACTCCGGTTGCGACCAGCGTCGCCAGACCAAGTGCAGCCAGGCCCGAGACTACCTGGGTGACGATCAATAGCCTGCGTCGATCTATCAAGTCGGCAAATACTCCGCCGACCAAAGTAAAAAGAAGACCCGGCGCCGTTGCCATGAACGCATCGAGGCCCAACCAAAAGGCAGAGTTTGTTAATTGCAGAACCAGCCAGCCCTGCGCAACAGCCTGCATCCACGTGCCGATGTTTGAAAGGAAGGCGCCTGTCCAGAACAAGCGGTAATTTCGATTAGAGAGCGCGCGAAACATGCGACGGCGAACGGTGGTGGGTCTGGACAGGGTCGCTGGGGCTTCGACGGGCATGCGTTAATGTCTTACCATCTGGACTAAAAAATATCTAACGTTATCTCTATCGATCAATGCAAAATTTTGACACTCAGAAGTACGGCACGACCAGAATCGAACAAGTAAGGAAGGGCGGTTTACCCCCCGCTGGCAGCCAACTCAAACCATGCACCTCTTTTGACACCAGCGGGGGTAAACCGCCTTTCCTTACTTGTTCGATTCTGGACTTGTTCGACTCTGGGTGCGTTGTAGGATCCGATGTCCAATGGCCTTTGAGGTCGTTCAATTCATGGCGTTGCTAATTGCATCTTGTGGTTAAATGAGCGTCAAAAGATTCAAGAGATTCAGGAGATCACCGAAATGAGGCTGCGCATCGTAAACCAATCGCTGTTGATCCTTGTAGCTATGTTCTTCGTATCGACCAGTACGGCCGCGCAAAACACGCAGCCTACCCCCACTCCACCTGCTGCGAACCCAGTGGACGTAGGGTCAATCGACTCTATTGTCGCAGCTGTCTACGATGTAATTTCGGGACCGGCTGGGAAAAAACGCGATTGGGATCGAATGCGGTCCCTTTTTATTCAGGGAGCGCGACTCATACCAACTGGTCAGCGACCAAATGATGGCTACGCGTCGCGGGTATTAACGGTTGAAGATTTCATCAGCCGATCTGCTCCGTTCCTGGAGAAAGAAGGGTTCTTCGAAAAAGAATCAGCACGAAAGACTGAAACGTTTGCAAATATCGCTCAGGTGTTCAGCACCTACGAGTCGCGTCACACGGTCCAAGACCCGAAACCGTTTCAAAGAGGTATTAACAGCTTCCAGTTAATGAACGACGGAACGCGCTGGTGGGTCGTAACCATATTCTGGCAAGGTGAAGATGAAAAAAATCCGATACCGGAGAAGTATTTGAAGTGAGTCTGTCCGGTTGAAGCAGGAGCAGGGGCAGGCAAAATTGTAATACGTCCTATAGGTCATATCGGTCCCATTTTCGTTGCCTCATCCTGCCGCTGCCCCTGCTACTCTAATCGCCGCCATGCGGAAAGCGATCCGCCCGCCCGACCGTGACGCTCAGCGACAATTTCGGCAATGATTGCCAGTGCTACTTCCTCAGGAGTGACGGCGCCGATATCCAAACCAATCGGAGCTCTGATCGATTTCAACTTCTCTTCTGCAACCCCTGCTTGTCGGAGATTATCGATTACGATGTTGGTTCGTCGTTTACTCCCAATCAACCCAATGTAGTCTGGATCCAAATCCTTGATTGCATGCATACATTCTTCATCCTGGTTGTGTCCGCGTGTGACTACTGCGAGTGCGACACCCTTTCCATTGCCAACCGCAGTGCGGACTGAATCGCCCCAGTTGTCAGCTACAACCAGTTCAATGTTCTGTGGAAATCGATCCGGCCTCAAAAACTCGGATCGATCGTCGATCAAGATTGTTTGATAGCCAAGAAGACTTCCGAGTTTTGCCAGCGCAGCTCCGACATGTCCGGCACCGCAAATGACCAAATGCCGTGCCGGTTCTAACCGCTCGAATAAAAGAAGGATTTCTTCGGACGGAGAAAGCACCATGGCAATCTCCCTTAGTGAAATTGTCCGGGTGTCCTCACGAGCCTCCAGAAATTTTCGCGCGCGAGTAGCGACAAGTGAATCCAATTCGTCATTGAGAATTGTTCCAAAACGACGCCCGCTCTCTTCGACGATTAGTTTTGAGCCGACAAGTTCCGGCCCGGTCATGACGGTAATCACTGCGGCGATTGAGCCCGCTTCGAGTAACTGATTAATCACCTTCAACAACTCTTGGGAAGGTGATCGATCCTTCTTTTCGCTCATGATGAATTGTCGGAGTCTATTTGGAAATGTGAGGTTTGGTAAAACCGATTGCTGCGCCGACCCGACGTAGAAGCCATAACGGTCCAACTAGAAGGTAAATCGGGTTCTTAAAAAACGCGGGTTGATTCCCTTCTATCGCATGACCCACAAACTGGAGAATCCAACCAACGACGAACATTGCCAGAGACCAGCGCCAGTTAAAGAAGATCACAGGCAACGCTAAGACAATCAACGGAATTCCGATCGAGTGTGACAAACGGTTCAGCGGGTGCTGATGCTTGGATTTATAGTTTGTGATCAAGTCAGGCGGCATGGATGTGAATCCTGGGTGGTTATCAAGACTTCATTTCTCATTTGTCATTTGCCATTTCTCAGTTTCCATTTGGTCGATGAATAGGTCCAATACGTCAAATAGGTCCTATTTCACTAAGCAAATTGACTTCGCGAATGACAAATGAGAAATAATGCTTCTTACTCTCCTCCAAAGACCTCAACAAAGATGTCCATCGTTCCCCCGCAAACCATTCCTTCTTCGCTTGCCTCATCGGCAGTCAACGAATAGTGATGTAACTCAGACTTACCCGAGCGCATCGTTTCCTTCGCCGTGGCCCAAACTTCAGCTTCAATACATCCACCTCCGACGGTACCTGCGATTTTGCCACTCTCAAAAAATAACATCTTTGCTCCGCGACGCTGGGGTGTAGATCCGCGCGTGTGCGCTACGGTTGCCACAACAACACACTCACCGCGTTCACCGGCTTCATTGAGCAATCGATACAAATCTCGTTGGCTTAGCGTTGACGACATTTGCCCTAAGTATACGACATCGACCTGAAGGTTTGGGTCTTTGGTCTTAGGTCTTTGGTTTTGGGCGTCTTGCCATTCTATACGGGTCATCCACGGCCAAAGATCAAAGGTCACGGCCAAAGACCAAAGGCCAAAGACTGCGGTTTTGGCTATAATGCGCCGCGCTCAATCTCAAACCGCGTTACCAAAGGAGAGCCCGAATGGCCGCGACTCCCATTACCAATCGCCGCATCAATGATCGCCGGCTTTACATACTAGCCGCAATTTTAGTTCCGATTATCGTTCTGCTTGGCTTTGCTCGAACTTACTATCTCAAGGGTCTCTTTGCTACGCCTCCAATTCCAAGTCCCCTGGTTCACCTGCACGGTTTAGTAATGTCATCGTGGGTTATTCTGTTTGTGACGCAGGTAAGCCTCGTTGCCACCCGGCGAACAAAGACCCATCAACGTCTTGGTGTGTTGGGTTCAGTGCTGGCGGCCCTCGTCTTTATTGTAGGGATCCTGACAGGCATCTATGCTGCCGCCCGCGGAGCCTCACCAGGACCGCCTGCCCTTCAGTTTCTTATCGTACCTATCGGCGACATGTTGGTGTTTGGCGTCTTAGTTAGCCTGGCCCTGTATTTCCGGCGAAAGCTCGATGTACACAAGCGGTTCATGCTGTTAGCTGCCGTGAATCTGCTAACACCTGCAATTGCACGCATTCCTCTTCATTTCATTGAGGCCGGAGGTCCACTCGCATTCTTTGGACTTACTGACTTGTGCTTGATCGGGTGCGTCGCATTCGACACCATCAAACACCGCCGACTTCACCCAGTGTTCCTTTGGGGTTTATTGTTCATCATTGTCTCGCAACCATTACGATTATGGTTTGCGGGAACAGATGCCTGGTTGAAGATTGCAACTGCGCTCGTGGGATTAGTGAGGTAGTTGTTATCAAGATAATTCTAGAAAAAGTAGGGTTGAATTGAACAAGTAACGTCGAGTTGAACAAGAAACGTTGAGTTGAACAAGTAAGGAAGGGCGGTTTACCGCCGCTGTTTCCCGACAACTTAGATCGGGTCGCCAGCGGGGGTAAACCGTCCTTCCTTACTTGTTAAATTCAAGCGCGTTCAGTCGATTGTCTGAACAGTGTATTGAGTTCACCAAACGAAGGGTTCTCGATTAAAGACGTAAACTCGCCGGTTTCGGCTATCTCGCGAGCAGCTTTCATGAATGCGGTCCACGCAACACGCGAAAGTGCCCCACCAACTGAAATCCTTCGCACACCGAGATCGGTCAATGCAGCCAAAGAAAGATTTGGATCCGGGCGAAATGACAAAACATTCACCGCCCTTGGTGCAACCGCTTTGACAATGGCTTCGATCTGTTTCGGATCGGTTACACCTGGCGCGTAAAGGCAATCGGCCCCTGCTTCGGCGAAAGCCGTCAATCGCCGGACCGCGAAATCAAATGGGTTGGGATTTTGAACTAAATAGACTTCACACCGAGCGGTCAAAATCACTCGCGTGCCAGATTCATCAATGGCCCTTCGCGAAGCCTTAATTCGTTCGAGAGCAATCTCGTCATCGTAAAGTTGTCGCGCTGGACCAGGAATTCGGTCTTCAATCGATAACCCCGCAACTCCCGTAGCGACACAACGCGTAACATTTTCCGCGACCGCATCCGGCTCATCGGCACAACCATTTTGAAAATCTGCATTCACCGGCAGCGAAACAGCAGCAGAGATTTCGCGAAAGTGATCAAGCATCATATCGAGCCCGACTGCATTGACATCATCGGGAAGGCCACGTGTAAATGCGAAACCGGCTGAAGAAGTTGCCAGCGCCTTGAAACCCAAATGCTCGAGATACAACGCCGAGCCAATATCGAATGGATTGGGTATAACAAAACAACCTGATTCGTGTAGTTTGTGAAAAGTCTCAACGACTGACGATTGTCGATCTGAGTTGGTCATGATTTCGATATCTTACTTGCGGGGTGACGAACTGCCAAATTAGAAGGTTCGGAGACATCAGGGAAACGTCCGAACCCTGGAATGCATCTCGGAATAAAAAGTTTTGAGGTGGAATCAATTATGGCCCAATCATCCTCAAGATTGTTGTTAGCTCAACTGGTGATCGTTCTTTTTGCCATCACGACTTACTCGCAAAGTACAATTCCTGATCAGCCGCTTCGAGTTGTTGACTACTCAGGCGATATGTTGGCCTTTATTGGGCATTTGCCATCGACCTTTAACAACTCCTTTAGCTTCGAGATCGATTCGTTAGAGCCTCGTTCCAATCTCACGTTTCATGTCACGAACGCTACGCTGGGCGACGTAATGAACGCGATCGTTAGGGCCAAGCCAAACTATACCTGGCGTAGAAATGGCAACACGATTGAAATCTACCCTGTTGGTCACGCGAACCCGCTGCTTGAGACGCGGATTGACTCAGTTCGTGTAAGTAATACCAAACTCAAGGAAGCTCTGCAGCGCTTGTTCTACTCGAACGAAGTAAACACGGCGATAGCAAGTTCTGGATTACGTCATGGACCTATTCGTGGAGTTGAGGATCATGACGAGAGGGTTTCAGTTTCTGGGGCCGAGATAACTCTACGACAGGACCTGAACCAGATTGCCGAAACTAGTGGCGTTAGGTTCTGGGCATTTGAGTTAATAGGACCAAACCATGACATTGTCTCGCTCAACTTCAGAACTGAAGCGAACACTCGGTGACGTTTAGTATCCGCAGATTACACAGATTACGCAGATTAATAAGAATGAGACAAAAGACTTGAAAAAGAATCTGCGTAATCTGTGTAATTGCGGAATCGGGTAGGAGGCGGAGTCACCTCCGCCGTCCTCCCACACCACCGTACGTACGGTTCCGTATACGGCGGTTCACAAAGTAAGCTGGAAGCGTCGACGTTGTTCCAGCAATGACAAAAGCCCACAACGATCAAAGTAGGAT
>DATDFV010000134.1:0-19462 GCA_036522415.1 Pyrinomonadaceae bacterium
CCGAGTGAGAAATGACGTGAGCAGGCTTTCAGGAATGTAAGCACACCTGGAAACAGCGGCAACTCATCTTCCATCATTTTGCGATGAAGGATAGTCTTCGCTTCAAAGATACTTTCGAGGACACCGTCAGACATTCGCTTCTTAGCGCGGTCGAACATTGCCTTTACGAATGTCCTGTCGTCCATTCCCAGTGCACTGAAATACCACTCCTCAGTAAGATCGATGTCGTGTTGCTTCAGAACTTCTTTGTAAGCCGTCATCTGAATGGTTTCATCATCGATGATGACACCGTTGAAGTCGAAGAATATGGACTTGATCATCTTTTGTGTGCTTTGTGCTTTGTACTTTGTGCTTTGTTCTGGGTGCTTTGTGCTTTGTTCTTGGTGCTTTGTGCTTTGAAAAGACAAGAGCTATTCATCTATTCAAAGCACCAAGTACAAAGCACCAAGTACAAAGCTCAAAGCACAAAGCTAATTCCCCAGCCGCCTGTTTTGTTCCTCAAACAATTTCGGCAGTCGTTCACTCTCGAGCACATCGAGGCGACGCAATACTTCCGCCAGCGACAATTCGTTTTTAAGATTTACCTGATAGTCGAGATCTGCTCGCAATCGATCTTTCTCACCCTGCCGGTTCTGCGACATCATGATAATGGGCGCCTGCATTCCCGCGATAACTGCAAGAACGAGGTTCAACATCTGGTAGGGCACCGGATCAAAACCGCGAACCAGAATGTAGGAGTTGAAGATTATCCAAAAGATGATCAGGGCGATTGAGACGCCGATGAATTTCCAGCTGCCACCAAACTCAGCAATCAAGTCTGCCGCTCGATCAGCGAGTGTTAACCTTGCTTTCTCTTCTTCGTTTGCGTTCTTCGACACGCGCGAACGCAGCAGTTGATCAGTTCTACGCAAACGATCGGTCAACGCACCCAACATATTTAATGCAACATCAGGATTGGATCGCACAAACAATAGGAATGCGTCTCGTGACAAGATGGCAAACCGGCCATCTTCAATTACGTAGGCGTCAGCTGATCTTTGCCGTCCATCAATCAGCGACATCTCACCAAAGAAGTCGCCCTGGGCCAGTTCAGCCAGTGTCACTTCGTTCTTGTCTTCGTCCTGAATGCTGATTCTGACGCGGCCGCTTTCAATCAAATACATTGCGTCGCCTTTGTCTCCATGACGAAACAGACGCGTATTGCGATTGACGTTCTGTTCAGAGAGCAGGCTGCGTAAGTTCATCGCTTCACTATCGTCAAGCGATGCAAACAGAGGCACTGACCGCAGCGCCTCAAGAGTCATTTGACTAGCCGGGTTGGACATGGCAGATCCTCCTAATTGAAGGCGTTGCCGATTTCCGATTGCCGATTGAAAAGCTCGAGGCACTCACGAAGTCGGCAATTGGCAATCGGAAATCGGCAATGTATCAGACCACTTTCCCATCCTTCATAAACACAATTCGATCAGCAAAGCTGTTTGCCAACTCATGATCGTGGGTGACCATCAGGATCGTGAGTGCGTCCTTGCTGACCATGTCTCGTAACAAACCGAGTAGCTCGTGCGCGCGAATTGAATCGAGGTTGCCGGTTGGCTCGTCAGCGAGCAGAACCTTTGGATTGTTCGCCAGCGCTCGCGCAATCGCCACCCGCTGCTGCTCTCCGCCTGACAATTCCGACGGCTTATGCGACATGCGATCTTCCAAACCAACCCGAGCGAGTAGTTTCCCTGCCCGGGCACGACGTTGTTGTCCTCTTAGGCCGCCAAACGCTAAGGCCAGCGCGACATTTTCCTCCGCACTCATGGTTGGTATCAGATTAAAGTTCTGAAAAATCATCCCCACAGAGAACCGTCTGTAACGCGCCATTTCTCTTTTGCTAAATGGACCAAGCGGTTTGGAAGCAAAAAATACTTCTCCACTTGAAGGATGATCCAAACCGCCGAGCATATTTAGAAGCGTTGACTTGCCTGAACCTGAGGTTCCCTGAATAGCCACGAACTCTCCCTCCTGAACACCAATCGAAACGTTGTCCAGAGCGGTGACACTATTCGTGCCCATTCGATAAATTTTGGAGAGGCCCCTCGCTGCTAATAGTTCAGACATCCAGTTTTCGGATTGCCTATTTGACTCTCTTCTCTGCGCTTTCTCTGCTTTCTCTGCGTCTCTGCGGTGCCGTTATAAAAGACGGCAACCAAAAACTGCAGAGCCGCAGAGAACGCCTAGGAAGCGCAGAGAAAAGAGTTCAAATCAGGTCATTACAGTTTTCTGACTCGCCAGAGTTCGACTTGCTCTTCTTCAAAACCCTTCAACGACATTTCAAACGACGAAGCTTCAAATTCGCTTGAATTCAGCAAGTCGGCGACACTCGCATCGTCGAAAATGGCGCGAGAGATTATCACGTCACTGCCGTTTGACAGTCCCTCCAAACGAGCTGCCATGTTTACGGTAGAACCGAAGTAGTCGAGCCGGTCATTGAGAGTTACTGCAATGCATGGGCCCGCATGCATCCCGGCTTTCAACTGAAGGGGCATTACACCATCAGGTGGATTGGCAAGAACAAGCTGAGCATCCAACATCGCCATCAATGCGTTAACAGGTCTCCGAAAGACTGCCATCACTGCATCGCCAATTGTTTTTACAATTGCGCCATCACGCTCGCCAATGACTTTCTTCAGAACATCGAAGTGATTCATCACTCTTCCAAAGGCAGTGGCATCTCCAATCTCGCGATAGAGTCTGGTCGAATGGCGAAGGTCGGTGAACAACACAGTCAAAGTTCCAACCGAGATCTGCTCGCCGGGTCGCAGGGCTTCAGTAGAAAACAGATCACGAAACATCTGGAGCGCGGTAACTTCAGCGGCTGTTGCAGCCTGATCGATCCATGATGTTCTTTCCAGTATCAACAACTGCTCAGCGTTCGTTTCATTAACGAGAGCAAACGAGGAACGCTCCGAAACATTGATTACGTCGTTAGTCCACCCGGATTCAGAAAGCGTGACGGTAGTGGTTGGAGCGCCAGTCGGAGAAACATTCACGATCTGCGACCCTGGAAGTTCGAGTGCGCGCACTCGATAGTTCCCCTCACCTAAAGGCAGTTCGAGTACACGCTCGGCTCCGGCGGGCAATAACTGCTGCACGACAACATGCGGCGTTCGTTGCGGACTTCCTACACAGAAGTTGTCGAGTTCAACTAATCGAATCCCTGGGTTAGGTTTGAAAGTGAGTTCCACGAATTGGTCGAAGTTCGCAGCGATATCGACTCTGCACGTAGCGCAATGTATGTTGCCCGGCAGATCTTTTAACGACGATCCGGCATCGTGTGCACCGCGACACATCGGACAAAGCAAGTCCCAACGCAAATCGAGCAAGCCGGCGCGTGTCGCGCGCAGACATGTTTCCAACACCAAACGCCGAGAAATGTGCCAACTGTCGGCTAGTTCGTATGGACGTATTCTCGCAACCGAAAAGTCGTCACCCGTTTTCAGAAACTCGATTAGACGTTCGACAGCTGCGCGAGCATCGCTCGACTCGAGTTGCAGGCTTTCTTTAATGAGGCGTTCGCCCAGGGCATTCAAACGAGACTGATCGAAATCCGGCAGTGCGGTTGTCGCACCGCTCAACGAAGGACTAATGCCCTGCGATGCGAGTTCGTCATATTTATGAAACGCGGCGCGAAATTTCGGTCCGCTGATTAACTTGATTTGAAGTGGAATTGCGATAGTGCCGATCGCATTTCGCGGCTGTGCGCGCACTTCATACGTTACTTGCGTTCCACCCTCAGGTTTTGGTGTCAGTTCCGCGAGCGCTCGCATGCGCGCCATTGGGCCTTTGCTGTAGACGCGCTCGATCCCAAAACGAAGCGGTCTCACCCATTCGAATGGCTGCTCTTCCCATTCGAGATCCATTCCATGAATCGATAGCCGCACCTTCCGGCGCGCGTTACGTAAAGGCTTCCTCGCGTCATCGACTTCTATTGCGGGCACACCGGTGTCGCGATTGAACCGATTGGTGTCAGCCACAAACGGCCACAGCTCTTCCGGACTCGATTTCAGATCGAACTTCCAGCGATAGTGATACTCGCGCATGTTATTTCAGATTTAAGATTTCAGATTGAAGATTGGCCGCACTTGTCCGACGAACTTTAGTTTGTCGATGTCGGTGTTGAAGGTCCGCCGGAAAATCAAAGGACTTAACTCCAACGCTCGACAAACTAAAGTTCGTCGGACACTGCGGCCAATCTTAAATCTAAATTGCTAAACTTCTTTGTATTCCGAGTCGACGTCTTCATGTGACGAAGCAACGCGATAGTTCTTCGACTGAACTTGTTTCGTAATCAACAAGTCATCTTTCGTTTTCAGCAAGTCTGCGCGGCTATACACTGAGAGTTCGAAATTGTAACCGTGCGTTATCGCGTCCTTCGGACAAGCCTCGACGCAATAGCCACAGAAGATGCATCTGCCGTAGTCGATGTTGTAAACCTCAGCATAGCGCTCATCAACACCGATTCGCTCATCAGAAGGTCTCGGATCATCACGCGCAACAATGTAAATGCACTCGGATGGACAGGCGGCCGCGCAGAGATAGCAGGCAACGCATTTCTCTTTTCCGTTCTCGTCGACGTGTAGTAAATGCTGACCACGATAACGGGGCTGCACGGTGACCGGCTCGTCAGGATATTCCACCGTCCACTTCCGTTTGGGAATATAGGACAGCGTCACTCCCATGCCTTGAATAATTGCCTTAGTCGACTCAATAACGTCAGTAATGATTGACATGCTTTCCTTTATACGTTTGGGATTATTGGTTCAGGGTCACTTCAGAGCCGGTCGCCTGCCAACGAGAATCGCGCCAGACAAAGCGATCGACAAAATCATAGACGACTTCTCGATCGCGAAGTTGAAACCGAACCTTGCCTAACAAGGTTGCACGATCTCCGCGCAGAGTTAATCGAAGGTCTTCAAAGTTCCACTTTTCAGTGTTCGTATCGCGCTCAATTGTATTGATGTATTCAGTTTTCCCCTGCATCTTGCCGTTCGACCCACTGGGTCCCACGTAGTCGTCGGCGAGAATCTGACCGAGCTTTTTCTTGTCGGCGTTTATGTTGGCAACCGTCCACTCATTCTCGAGATCACGCAGTTGCGCAAGAACAACTTCCTTGTCCGTAGGAGGAGGACTGGAGCTTTCTGAGTTCGAGTTTGTCTCGGGAACGATCTCGGTTGCTGAGTTGGTGTTGTTATTAGCTGAGTTGTTTGTATTTGAATTGCTGTTGGAGACAATGACGGGGTTAGCTTTCTTTACGATACGCGGAATCAACAGGACCGCCGCGATAGTGAATCCAACCAAAAACAAAAACAAGACACCAAGTATCCCAACGATCCATGGCCAGCTTCTCCGTTTTGTTGATCCGCCGGGAGCAACATACGAGGGGGGCTGATACGCAGGTGGGCTCCATCGGTGATCCTCGGTTCCGCGACCAAACTCGGTCAGCTCATCATCCTCTGGCAACAACACCAACGGCGTTCCATCGTCGATGCAATAACTCAAACTTTGATCGCTGAATGTCTTGTTGCAGGTTGGACAACGTTTCATGATGAGCTAACTCTAATGCGACACAATCGCACTTATGATCCAGGCAATAAAGATGGCGCCGTAGACAAGAATACTAAGTCCGCCAGTTATCATGCCCACCATCGCCAATGGTTTTCCAGTACTGGTTTGCGGCGACCTGTTGATTTGATTCAACGCGATTACTCCAAGTATCAACGCTGCAATTCCAGGTATCGGTCCGAAGCAGAATAAGCCTGTGAACAAGCCAATGACCCCGAGAATCATCGAGGCAGTGGCCAGTCCATTCTGTTGTTGGCGTCTGGGGTAAATAGAGGGCGGCGGTGGTGGCTGCCATGACGGGGAGGGCGATGGTATCCGTTCAGGGACCCACGCACCTGGCGCGTTCGGATCAGGAGACCTCCACGTCGGTTGCTCCGACATCGGTGGCGCATACGGCGGTCGTTGACCGCCAACCTGAGGTTCGTAGCCAGTATCGATCAGGATCGTACCGTCATCTGAACAGAAAGTGATCCAGTTCTCGGTGTACTGCTTCTTACATTGGGGACAGTACTTCATCAGCTACCGTAAATACGACTGGCACGTCACACGAGTTCGAGTTGACTAAAGAAGTATGCGATTTCGATCGCGGCATTCTCATCGGAATCCGATCCGTGAACAGCATTCTCTCCGACTGATCCACCGAATTGCTTTCGCAACGTACCTTCGTCAGCCTTTGCCGGATCCGTTGCGCCCATCAAATCGCGCCATGACTTTACTGCCCCTTCTTTGTCGAGGGCCATCACGACACAAGGTCCGCTCGACATAAACTCCGTCAAACCTGGAAAGAAAGGCCGCTCGCGATGAACAGCATAAAAACCCTCCGCTTGACCTAGTGTCATATGAATTAGTTTGAGTCCACGGATGTTGAAACCACTATCAAGTATCCGGTCAATAATTGATCCTGTGTGTCCGGCGCTAACAGCGTCGGGTTTGATAATGCCAAAAGTTAAGCTCATCGTCTGGTTCACCATTAATACAATTTTCTTAAGGCTTGGAAACGGGAATAAAACTCTCGCCCGTTGGTTTTGGTTGTTCCTTCTTCTTATCCGGCGTGACCTTTGAAGTCTCTCGCTTGCGTCGTTCATTACCGGTCGGACGTTCACTACTGATTAAGGCCTTTACTGCGGGGACGGTGGTTTGTGTCGAAGAAGATCTGGGTTTGTTTACGTTCGCCGGCGACGTCGCAGCTGACTTATCAGATGACTTGGTCTCGGGAGACGGAGACGGTGTGCTCTGTTGAGTGGCTGTCGGAAGCTGTTGTGATTCGGAGTTCCTGGTTCGCGTCAAGATAAATGCAATTAAGATCCCAGAGCCGGCCAGCACTACGACCATACCAAAGATCCACGGAAGCACACTTCGACTGCTGCCAGGTACTGAAGTCACAGTATTAGGCTGAGCCATCTGAAGTTCAGGTCGATACTCGATGGTGCTCTGTGGCGTAGCTTCATTCGCCTGCGGCGCCGCGACCGTTGGAGCGAGCTCCGTCTTTGGCGGTGTCAAACGCCACGTGGCATCCAGATCAAGACGACGACTTACATTCGCTAACTGCGCACCATCTGCCAGGCAGAACAGCATTGTTTCGTCGGCGTAGGGTCGTTGACAAACCGGGCAAGTCTTCATGTTGCAAACTCTCCCTTCCGCAAGTCAGCTCAACGAAGCGCTTGTTTCATTGCGGCACCGATATTCGCCGGTGATTTCACGACAGAAATTCCGGCCGCTTCGAGGGCGCTCATCTTTTCCGCTGCTGTACCTTTACCGCCGGCTATTATCGCACCAGCATGTCCCATGCGTCTTCCCGGTGGAGCAGTTTGTCCAGCGATAAACGCAACGATCGGTTTCTTAACGTGCTCTTTTGCAAACGCGGCTGCTTCTTCTTCCGCAGTTCCGCCAATCTCCCCAATCATGACAATACCTTCAGTCTCGTTGTCTGCCTGAAACAGTCGCAAAGCATCGACATGCGTTGTTCCAACAATCGGATCACCGCCAATACCGATCGCTGACGACTGGCCAAGGCCGAGAGCAGTTAATTGACCGACGGCTTCATACGTCAGCGTCCCTGACCTCGAGACGACACCAATACTTCCTTCTTTGTGGATGTGGCCAGGCATGATTCCGATCTTGCAACGACCGGGTGAAATTATTCCCGGACAATTTGGTCCGATGAGTCGTGTGGCTTTGTCAGAGAGATACTCTTTGACTTTGACCATGTCGAGTGTAGGAATTCCTTCAGTAATACAAACCACGACTGGAATTCCTGCGTCGGCGGCTTCCATGATTGCATCCGCGGCAAATGGGGGCGGCACATAAATCACCGACGCATTCGCACCCGCTTCTTTGACTGCATCGGCGACCGTATTAAAGACTGGGATGTTTTCGTGTGTCGTCCCGCCTTTGCCAGGTGTTACACCACCGACGACGTTTGTTCCATACTCAACCATCTGTTTTGTATGGAAAGTTCCTTCCTTGCCGGTAATGCCCTGCACAACGAGACGAGTGGATTTGTCTACAAGAACGCTCATAGTTAGTTGGCCTTTGGTCTTTGGTCTTTGGCTTTGGCCTTTGCTTGTCGGCCTTGATTACCCATTGCTCATCGAAATCGCGGAGGTGAAGATCCAAGGCCAAAAACCAAAGGCCAAAGTCCACTGACTAATTCCCAATTTACCTTTCCTTTTCACAAAAGTTCAAACTTCTCTCCGTATGTCGGTACTTCGGCAGTCCAACCAAATTTCTCTCTTATATGACCAGCCATTGCTTCAGCCGCTTGCGGCTCGCCGTGAGTCAGGAATGTTCGTTTCGGAGGATTCTGTTTCAGGCCTTCCAGCCAACGCAGGATCTCCCGCCAATCAGCATGCGCGGAGAAGCCACCAATCTTTTCGATTCGACAGCGGACGGGTATCCATTGACCCAGAACCTTCACCTCAGGCTCACCATTCTGAATGCGGCGTCCCGTGGTGCCAGCCGCCTGATAGCCCACGAACACGATCGTGGTTTCAGGATCCGGAACAAGTCTTAGAGCGTGATGCAACACGCGACCGCCAGTCATCATCCCTGATGCACTGATGATGATTCTTGCGCCCTTTGCATCATTCAACCTTTTCGACTCTGCCTTGGAAGATGCCGTGCTCATCGAACGCGTCCGAAGGGGATGACGCTGACTTTTGAGTACACTGACATACTCTTCGTCGTGCTCTTCCTTTCGATTTGCGTAGGCCGTCGTTGCTGCTGCTGCCATCGGTGAATCAACAACTACCGGCAGAACCGGAATCAGGTTTTCGTCCTCTAGTTCACGAATGAGGTAGAGGATCTCCTGAGTTCTACCAACCGCAAACGCAGGAATTAGAACCGGCGCGTTCCGTTTCGCCGCATCGTTAATTATTCGAGCCAGCGCTACCTTCGGATCCTCAGAATCATGCAGCCGATCTCCATAGGTTGATTCCACTAATAGGTAATCACACAGAGGAGGCGGTGTCGGATCCTGAATGATAGGCTGATCGTAGTGCCCGAGATCTCCTGAAAACAAAATGTGACGTCCAGTTCGATCCGCACCAGCGCCTTCGATCTCGACCAAAACCAGACTCGATCCCAGAATGTGACCCGACACACTGAAGCTGGCAGTGACTCCGGGAGCAGCCTGGAAACGTTCTCCGATATTCGTCGTGCTCTTTATTAATTCAAGACTCGCGTCAGCATCCTTCTCGGTGTAAAGCGGCAAAGCGGGAGCATGCTTAGTGACATTATGCCGGTTCCTGTAATCAGCATCTTCTTCCTGAAGGCGACCCGCGTCCGGAAGAAGGATCTTCAACAAGTCGGCTGTTCCCCGCGAACAATAGACAGGTCCGTGAAAGCCTTGTCTGACCAACCGCGGTAGATAACCCGTGTGATCGATGTGGGCATGAGTAATCAGAATGGCATCGATCGCGCGTGGATTGAAAGGTGGCTCTTGCCAATTTCTCTCACGAAGTTCCTTCAGACCCTGGAACATTCCACAATCGACGAGAACTCTTGTTCTGTCGGTCTGAATAAGATACTTCGAGCCAGTAACTGTCCCTACGCCACCCCAGAATGAAATAGATGCCAAACGGTCTCCTTTTATTTACACCGAGACTTCGGCGGTACGCAGTTGAGGTCTCTCGCGGCGGTAGCCGAACCAAACGAGTAGAGCAGGAATGAGTAATGCGAGGTTCCGCAGAGCGGTGGTCAGACCGAGTTGGCTTGCAATGATTCCTCCGAAACAACCGCATTCAAGCGGCTCGCCATGAAGCACGTAAACGTAGTAAAGCGCGTAACCGGCAAATGCCATCAAAAGTACTGCGGCACACATCGCGCCTAATCGAATTGTACGCGGCATCAGAAGCAAGACCGCGATAACTATCTCAATCGAAATCACCGCAATTGTGACGGGCCACGACCACCGTTGGTGGAAGCCAGATCCATTCAAGAGCTGACCAACGTTCTCTGCGAATGCTTTGGCTATTACTAATTTGGCTCCTGCTGTAAACAGAAACAACGCGGCCAGCAAGAAGCGACTGATCCGCGCGAGCCAGGTGAAGATGCGAGCGGAGCGAGATGGGCGAGTGGAAGAGTGGGCGATGGGGCGAGTGGGCGAATGGGTGATCTCGCCTTCTGGATAGTTCGTGTCCTGAATTGAATGATTGCTCAATGCCAAGTCTCCTTACTCGCCCGCTCTCCCACTTGCCCTCTCGCCCTTTCTCCCTCTCGCCCCATTCGCCCACTCGCAACTACGCCGCCAACCCCACAACCTTCTCCGCCGCGTCCTGCATTCCATTTGCGACCGTGAAATTCAATCCAGACTCGCGGATAACTCTCTGGCCTTCTTCAACGTTAGTTCCTTCCAATCGAACGACGACCGGAACTTTGATTCCCAAATTCCTTGCTGCTTCGACCACACCTCGCGCAACCATGTCGCACCGAACAATCCCACCGAAGATGTTGATGAGAACTGCCTTTACGTTTTCATCGGCGAGCAGAATACGGAACGCAGCTTCAACACGTTCCTGAGATGCTCCGCCACCAACATCCAGGAAGTTCGCAGGCTCACCTCCTGCAAGTTTGATGATGTCCATGGTGGCCATCGCCAGTCCTGCGCCATTTACCATGCACGCGATGTTGCCATCGAGTTTTATATAATTCAGATCAAACTTCGATGCCTCGATCTCGAGCGGCTCTTCTTCGTTCAAGTCACGCAGTTCGAGAAAGTCTTTGTGACGGAAGAGTGCGTTGTCGTCGAAATTGATTTTTGCATCGAGCGCAATCAGCCGACTGTCTTTGGTCAACAGAAACGGATTGATCTCAACCAGCGACGCATCCATCTGCTCGTAAGCGTTGTACAAAGCCTGCATAAACTTCACCGCCTGGTTGATCAATTCCGCTGAAAGCCCCAAACCGAAGGCAAGTTTCCGCGCCTGAAATGATCTAAAACCGACAGCCGGATCGATCGTTTCCTTCATTATTTTTTCAGGAGTCTTCGCTGCCACCTCTTCAATATCCATCCCACCCGCTGATGACGCCATGAAGACCGGTCGCCCCGAAGCGCGATCTAAAACGATTCCGAGATAGAACTCTTTATCGATCGGCAAACCTTCTTCGATCAGAAGCACGTGTACTTGTCTGCCTTCCGGTCCGGTTTGATGCGTCACCAGTTTCATGCCGAGCATTTGCTTGGCGATGGATCCAGCTTCCTCCGGACTCTTAGCCAATTTCACACCGCCGCCTTTGCCACGGCCGCCCGCATGAATTTGGGCCTTGACGACAACAACACCCGTGGCCAACTCTTTTGCAGCCCGTTCTGCTTCATCTGGAGTTCGAGCAACAATGCCACGGGGAACCGCGACTCCGAATTTTTTTAGAAGTTCTTTTCCCTGATACTCGTGAATCTTCATGCATTGATCCGTATTAAAGTTTTTCTTTGGATAGAGCGGACGTTGAGTTTAGCGACGAGGTAGGATCACTGCAAGCGAGGACACTGAAGAATAAGTCATATAGGTCACATAGGTCCTATAGAAAAATGAGGGACAAGATGAGTGAAGTAGTTGTCACATCACAACAGAATCTCCGAAACGAAATTCGTTATGGTTCGGGTCATACGTTGATAACGGATGAGCCAAGCGAACTTGGTGGTGAGGACCTTGGCCCCGATCCTTACACGTTACTACTCGCCGCACTTGGTAGTTGCATTTCAATGACCGTTACTCTCTACGCTCGACGTAAGAATTGGCCACTCGAACAAGTAACAGTGCGGCTCCGACAGAATCGTATTCACGCAAAAGATTGCCAGGAGTGCACACAAAACAGCGAAGGATACGTTCATCGAATTGGACGTGCGGTAAGTTTCAAGGGAGATCTAACTGACGAACAACGCGAACGGTTACGCGAAATCTCACACAAGTGTCCGGTGAGTAAAACACTTTCGTCTACGATTGTGATTGCGGAGTTGGTCGAATAAACAGCGGCTCAACTTGGAAGCAGTCAGTACCACCTCGCGGTAGCAGGTGGGTGCGAAGCAGTTTGACGCGTGGATTTTGAGCTTCGCCCCCCCCCGCTACCGCGAGGTGGTACTGACTGCTTCCAACTTGACACCTCTCCTCTGCGTTTTGGTTTCGCTTACCGTCGCCCAGAAACACCTCTTGACTCGCCTCAAGACGAAATCGCCGAATTGATAACGAAGTCTGCCAACAAGATCGGCTCCAGAACTTTTTCAGAACTTTCCTATAAGTTTTTGAGGACAGCCGGCAGCCTGGAGTGAGATACGTTCTTGACTTCGAGAGAAGAAGTGAAGCCCGCGTCATCATCAAAAAGCGCTGAGCTTACTTTCATCGTCGAAGAAGTCTGTTTGGCTATTGGCACCAGATGGGTAAGAAAGGAGATGGTACTTATGAGAAGGATTCCGTTATTCGCGATTGCAATTCTGGTTGTTATATTCTTCATATCTCAAAGCGTTTCGGCGCAGTTTCCAAAAATCAAAATTCCGAAACCGAAGCCGACGCCAACCGGGCAAGCGGAGCCGGCGCCGAGCGGCACAACGCAACCATCTAGCACCCAGCGCGAAGACCCTGGGACGGCAAAGCCGGCGGCGCCAGGCAGAAACGCCGGCGACGATCAGCCAACAATCGCCAAAGACTCCATCGTGCTTACTACTCAGAAAGGGCGCGAGGTGGGAGGGTATGAGAAGCGCGGCTGGGTGCCGGAGATTGAATACAGCGTCAACGGCCCCATCGCGAGCGGCAGCAAACTCTCTGTTGAGTTCACACTCGCGGGGAAGCCCTGGGTCAGCTTTGACTGTGAAACTAACGAAACCGAGAGGGGTCACTCTTGGCACGTAAGATGTGGCGGCGATGATATCCCGGCGGGCAAGCAGGTGGCCTATGCGGGACCCGTCGCCTTTGCTATTCGGCTTCGAAACGAATTGCAAGGGACCAACACGACGCTCTTCAACGGTACGGCGAAAGTGGTTTTGATTCCCGCTTCCGATCCTAAAATTGATAACCGGGACTGGTACGTAGATGAAGATTGGAGAATTCCATTCGGCTACGTCTTCTGGGCGAAGGATGAAAGCCACGGAAATCAAACAACTCTTCACGTGGGCTTCTGGGTTCGAGGGAATACACCAGACATCGAAGCGCATCTATTCTATCAGGGCAAGGATCTCGCCAAGTGTTCGCGGCCAGGGAACGGTGCGGCAGATTGGAACCCCAACCTTCCCCGTTGGGGCTTTATAAATTGCGACTTTCTTGGAGTCTATCCGACACCACCTCCTGAAGGTGAAGGATACGACCCGCGGTTCGGCGTTCGTAACAATCCTGGTGACTACGAGGTCAAGGTACTTCTCGTGGGCCATCTCGCGCGCTCGATAAAATTTAGAGTGGCATCGAACGGCAGTTTTGATAATGGGATCGCCACCGCAAACAAGATTGGCTCTGATCGCGTGATCGTCCCGGTCGAAGTGATCGGAGATTCGAGCGGCCCTTGGGATCGAAATCTATGGAAGACGGGTGCGTTCTACGGAAATCCGTTAACAGGTTTCAGTGCGCCTTGAAGGCGTGCGCGTGTTGCGATTTCCGGTTTGCCACAATTCTGCAAAAAGCAAAAGCGGCTGCCGCAAGCGACAGCCGCAAGTGCTTGATTGAATTGGTCGGGACGACTGGATTCGAACCAGCGACCTCACGCACCCCAAGCGTGCGCGCTACCAGGCTGCGCCACGTCCCGATGACGGTCTTAGTATCCTGTCTGAGAGTAAATTGTCAAACGCGTGTTTCTAATTCACTGCGCTTTATTCTGCGTTTCTTTTTCGAGGAGGCTCAGTAGTTCGCGGAGTTCGGCGGCTAACTGTTTCAATCCCTGGCGCTCTTCAGCGGTCTTCGCAACAACAGCGGAGCGAACAAAGTTCGGAGGTGTTGTAAACCCGTCAGCCTCGGAGACACTCGACGAGTTCTCTCCCTCACCAACTACTTTCAACTTACCCCCACCGCGAAGATCATTCGTGAGTCGCTTCTTGGCTCCGGCAATGGTGTACTGATCCTCGTACAGCAATTCCTTGATGCGCAGTGCCATTTCAACATCGCGCTTGCGATAGACGCGTTGTCCAGCTCTATTTTTTTGCGGCGCAAGCATCGGAAACTCCGACTCCCAATAGCGCAACACATGCGCCTGCACACCGGCGAGTTCGCATACCTCGCCGATCTTAAAAAATAGCTTCTCGGGAATTGCGACCGCGGGACGACTCATCTCAAAATTTGACCTGTCGGGAAGTTAAACTGGCACGACTGAAAAGCTGTGGAAAAGTTTGGAAGACGATGGCAAGTCTGCCAGCTCGTGCAACGGGCGTCATGTTACTCGCGCGAACTTTGACGTGTCAATACTTACACTTAGAGTCGATTAGTTGAAACTGATTCTTAAAGGTATAAGTTGAACTCCATTGCCGAGTGTCCGACGAACTTTAGTTTGTCGTGCGTGATTGGTGGGGCCCCGTTCAATCCATGCGAGAATTTGGACCCGAGGCGCGACAAACTAAAGTTCGTCGGACAATTGAATCAATCGGCAATTGGCAATCGGAAATCCGCAATGCGTATAATCCGCCTTCCCAAAACACTCGGGAGGAGCTTCATATACTGTGACAACCTCGCCAACCGCGTTTCGCATTGCAACTCGACTTGAGCATGTCGGGTTTTCCGATATCGTCAAAATTCGTAATCGCGTTATGGACCTTTGCTCACAAGGCGCGACCGTCTACCAGTTCGAAGGCGGTGAACCATTCATGCCGACGCCGGAACCAATCAAAGAAGCGATGAAGCGCGCACTCGACGAGAATAAAACTCAATACGCGCCTTCATCCGGTATACCTGAACTGCGAACGCTGATCGCCGAAAAACTTCGTGTGAACAATAGGATTCCTGCGCAGGAGTCAGATGTCATTGTTCTCAATGGCGGAATGCAAGGGTTGTTTGGTGCTTTTCAATCCGTCCTGAATCCAGGCGATGAGATGCTTGTCTTCTCACCGTACTGGACACCAATTAAAGATCTAATTGCTCACTGCGAAGCGAAGATGATTCTTGTTCCGACAAACGAAGCTCGAGAACTGGGTTTCGAAAAAACTCTGGGTCGACTTGCGAGTGAACACACAAAAGCGATCTACTACAACACTCCTCAGAATCCCGGCGGTGTTGTTTTCACACGTGACGAAGCGATTGCTGTTGCGCGTTTCGCACAGGAACGAGATCTTATTGTCGTAGCAGACGAAGCCTACGAAGATCTTGTTTACGATGGTGAACACTTTTCAATCGCATCGCTCGACGGAATGTTTGAGAGGACCATCACTTCGTTCACACTTTCGAAGTCTTACGCTATGACGGGATGGCGGCTCGGCTACGCAGTCGCGGCTGAACCATGGATGACTGGTCTGAGAAAGACAACACTCTATTCATCGAACGGTGTATCGACTCCCACTCAATGGGCCGGCGTCGCGGCAATGCAAATCGACCCTGCTACACTGCGTGAGAACACGAATGAGTATCGTCGCCGGCGTGATCTACTCTTGTCTGGTCTCAACGAACTTGGACTGACCTGCGAAAGTCCTGCGGGAGCGTTTTATGCATTCCCGGATGCCACTCGAATCAGTCGTGATAGTAGAGAAGCAGCAGAGATTCTTTTAACCAAAGCAAATGTTGCGGCAGTGCCTGGCATTGTGTTTGGACCTCATGGCGAAGGCCACTTGCGCTTCTCGTTTTCAAATCCAATTGAAATGATCGAAGCCGGTCTCGAGTCGCTGCGTCGAAATCTATAAAGGAACCGCGACGCATGCCTAACGATCATGATGAACAAACGAACGCGGCGACCCTGGCTGAAGTGCCGACTGAATTTGAATTCATCAAACGTCTGCGCGAGCGCGCAACTCTAAGTTCACAATCCTCTCAGCACAATCAGTTAGTAACTGGTATTGGCGATGACGCCGCGATCGTGCGATCGACTAGCGGCAAGGACACAGTCATCGCAACCGATCTACTCGTCGAAGACATAGATTTTCGTCGCACCACAGTACCCGCCTATTTTCTCGGCCATAAAGCACTGACAGTCTCACTCTCAGACATTGCCGCCATGGGTGCGCGTCCTCGTTGGTGTCTTACTTCAATCGGTTTACCAGAGGATGTTTGGCACACTGAGTTTCTTGATAGTTTCTACGACGGACTATTCGAACTTGCTGGTCAATACGACGTACAGTTAGTTGGTGGCGATACTTCGCGCACGTCGGACAGAATTGTGATTGACTCGGTGTTGGTTGGTGAATGCACCACTGACGGTGTTGTAAGGCGTTCTGGAGCAAGTCCGGGTGATGAGATCTTTGTGACCGGCTCCCTTGGTGGATCGGCTGCCGGTTTGCGATTGATTGAGAGGGGTGCACACCTGGCCGATCAGAATCTGGGAAGCACTGAAACTCAAGCATTGGATCAAATTCTTCTGCGCCACCTGAAACCGGATGCTCGAGTAGGCTGGGGAATGGTACTTGGTCAGGAAAGACTGGCAACGGCAATGATTGATATCAGCGATGGTCTTTCTTCTGATCTGAACCACGTATGTTCCGAGAGCGGCGTTGGGTCACTAATCGAGTCGGGCTTGCTGCCAATAGATCATCAGGTCGTTGAGCTTTGTGGACGTCGTGCTTTGGATCCGCTGCAGCTTGCTTTACACGGTGGTGAAGACTTCGAGTTGTTATTTACAGTAAAACCAAACCATGTGCCGCGCTTACCAAAACGGGTTGACGGCGTGAGTATTACCCGGATCGGAGAAGTCAGACCAGCTTCGGAAGGCGTAAAAATATCCGAGGGCACACGTGTTTGGGAACTGACTCCGAAAGGATGGAAACACTTCTGAGATTGCCGATTTCCGATTGCCGATTGCCGATTCGGTCTTTTGGGTTTTGGCCTTACTTCTTTGTTATTGGGTAACGTTCTCAAGAGGTTTCCCAAAGACCTAAGACCAAGTCGGCAATCGGCAATTGGAAATCGGCAATCATTTCTTTATCCTCAAACCATGCTCAAGTTTCGTAACACTCTCTCCGGACGCGTTGAAGAATTTCACCCGCTTAATGAAGGTGAGGCGAAGTTCTATTACTGCGGGCCAACGGTCTGGAACTATGGCCATATCGGAAACTTTCGCTCAGCCGTTGCCGCTGACATCTTGCGTCGATACCTGAAGTTCAAAGGATTCAAAGTCACACACGTGATGAACATCACTGATGTTGAAGATCGAATCATCGCGATGTCACAGGAAGCCGGCTTGAGTATCGATGACTACACCGCAAAATATATTGAAGCTCTGTGGGAAGACTTCGATGCACTCGGCTGCGAACGTCCGGACATTGTTCCTCGCGCAACGCGACACATTCCAGAGATGGTGACCCTGATTGAGAAGCTGCTGGCGAATGAACACGCTTACGAGTCAGACGGATCTATCTATTACCGCATCGCATCGTTTCCGGAATACGGAAAACTTTCCAAGATCAATTTCGCGGGTAACATCGCCGGCGCCAGTGAGCGGGTCGATACGGACAAGTACGAAAAAGAAGACGCTCGAGACTTCGCCCTCTGGAAGGCACCTGATTCGGAGACAGAACCAGCATGGGATTCGCCGATAGGCCGCGGACGACCTGGCTGGCACATTGAGTGCTCGGCAATGTCGATGAAATATCTTGGCGAGACGTTCGATATTCACGCCGGCGGCATTGACTTAGTTTTTCCTCATCACGAAAACGAGATCGCTCAAAGCGAAGGCGCGACCGGCAAACAGTTCGTGCGTTACTGGATCCACTTCGAGCATTTAAAGGTTGATGGCGAAACAATGTCGAAGTCGAAGGGCAATTACTACACGTTTCGTGATGTAGTCGAGAAAGGTTATTCACCTGCCGGGATCCGATATTTTCTGCTCAGCGTTCCTTATAACAAACAGCTGAACTTTACCTTCGATGCTTTGGCGGGCGCCGAAAGGACCGTCGCAAGCCTGCGAGACTTTCGCGCGCGGCTCAGTGAAGCCAAAACTGAGTCAGGTAACAATGAGAAACTTCATGAAGCAGCGACTCGCGCGTTGAAGGAATTCGAAGAAGGAATGGATGACGATTTCAATACCTCCATCGCGCTCGCCGCCATCCACAATCTCTCCCGCGAGGTAAACACCGCACTTGCTCGCAAACAAGTGAAAGAAGAAAACAAAAAGGAACTACTCCAACTCTTAACTCGTTTTGATAGTGTCCTGAATGTGCTTGGCGATCAGCATACCGAGATGCTCGACACTGAAGTTCAGGCAATGATCGACGAACGCCAGGAAGCACGAAGGCGACGTGATTTTGGCCGGGCAGATGAGATTCGAATCGAACTTGCAAACCGCGGCATCATTCTAGAAGACACGAAAGATGGTGTTCGTTGGAAGAGAAAATAGTTTGGTTTGGTCTTACGTTCGAGCTGTTTGATCTCATTCTCGACCAGCTCATTGTGTATTAGGTTTTCACTAAAATCTCTCTGCGTTCCTCTGCGTTCTCTGCGTCTCTGTGTTTGAACCCGTGGAACCGATCTTGACCGCAAAGCTCTTAGGTTATGGGAACGCCGATAAAAGAATGAAACTTGAAAAGAACAAGTAAGGAAGGGTGGCTTGCCCCCGCTGGGTTTCCCCTTTGATCCAAGATTGGTTAAGGCCAGCGGGGCAAGCCACCCTTCCTTACTTGTTCTTTGTATGTTCTGCTTCTCCCTTCGTCGCCTGAGTCCGTTTAGTTCGTAAGAAAGACGGCGAGAACGCGGAGCGCATACGACCTATTCGAAGTTACTGATCATTGAGCATAAGGAGTTCTGTGATTGAACGAAGTAAGACTTGAAACCGATCGTCTCATCCTTCGCATGTGGCGCGAACAAACCGATTTCGAACCATTCGCTGCGCTATCTGCTGATCCGGAAGTGATGCGTTACCTCGGCGGCAAACCTCTGGATCGATTGGAAGCGTGGCGCAATTTCGCGTTTCACGTCGGGCATTGGCAATTGCGCGGTTATGGACATTTTGCGGTGGAAGAAAAAGCGACAAATAAATTCATCGGTCGCATCGGTTTTCTCAATCCAGTGGGCTGGCCGGCTTTTGAAATAGGATGGACACTTGCCCGGGACTCTTGGGGAAAGGGCTATGCAACTGAAGGAGCGCGTCGCGCACTGCAGTATGCTTTTAAAGAGTTGGATAGGCCACACGTGATCAGTTTGATTCATCCTGACAACAAAGGATCGATTCACGTAGCTGAACGGTTGGGCGAGAAAGTGGAAGGACGCGCGGAACTCTTTGGAAATGAGTTGTTGGTTTACGGCATCGACCG
>DATDFV010000135.1:0-26400 GCA_036522415.1 Pyrinomonadaceae bacterium
AGGATGATCCAACGGTTTGGCACTTCCGGGTAGCTTGGATCAGTAGCATCAGCAGCGGAGGAACTTGGCCCGCATTCGGAAGAGCTCCGATCAGTTGCATTAGCAGTCGAGCCATGTGTTAGACCATCTGGCAACGCCCAACGCAGATGAATTCCCTGCTCGTATGGACAAGGGAATGGATTCCACATGTCAGGTGGGAGCTGCTGATAGCCAAGGAAATTGCCATCCTTGTCCATATTGTCGGCGAAGTTGGGCACCTGAAGAATCCAGTTGTTCGCGGTCTTGCCGACGGCTAAAGCGTCGACATTCATTGGGACAAGCAGATTGTTGGACTGAGTTGTCATTTGTAGAGCATCTTGAACGTGACTGATTTCGGACTCTCGATCATTTCAATCGCAAGTTCTGCTGAGGTGAACTGATTTGCTTTCAGCTTGTCTTTTATTTTGCCTGCAGTGCCGAGCACGTCGATGACATGTTGTTCCTGATTGTGGAACATAATGTCTACCGACAGATTCGCATCAAGAGCGGTGTCCAGGTACCTCAGTTTCTGTGTCCATGTCTGAGGAGTGTCTTCCTGACCATCTATTCCGAAATGAAGACTTTCGGGCGGGTGCTTGAAAGTGACTGAACCCAGCTGACCATTGTATAAGCCGAGCAAGACACCTTGAGCTGGTTGATCCAACCGCAGAGTTGTGAGGGACTTTGTCGAATCACTCTTCGAAGTGTTCTCAATGACTATTCCTTTCCACTGATCGACCACGATCGAACGAATAAGAAAACCAGTCAGTGGCCAGTTGAGTTTTTCAGGCGTGATCGACACTTGATCCTTTCCCAGAAGACGTTGCCGGATGCTTGTTGCGACCGAGTCGTGAACGGGCTGCCGTATAACCTCGCGTAGCGAGTCAGTGATCAGCTGGTCGAGTTCATTACGCCCTCCAGCTACGCTCATTGCTCCGTCAATGAGACGCTCGATCCAATTCTCATCGAGAAAGAAGAAGCGTATTGACTCCTGGGGTAGCATGCTCTCGTCGGGCACAAGGTATTCAAAGGGCACACCGGTCAACAGCACTAGATTCGCGAACCAGCGCAGAATGGTGTCTGAGGGTGGCGTCGCCATGGCGGCGAATTCAGCACGATTCGTTTTGTCAGAAAGAAAGCCATGTAAGCAAGACAGGCGTTTCTTAACTCCGGAACTCTCCCTCCTGGTGATGTTTCGGTCTTGACTACGCGCGACGGAACCTCCAATTGCCGCTGTCAAGGTGTCGAATCCATTGGTTGCGAGCCAGTGTACTGTTGCGTCCAGGACCACTCCGTTGCTGCACACGTTGGAATTAGCGGCACCCAATTTCAACGGACTACGCTCTGAGGCCATGAGTGCCTTACGGCTCGCAAGACGGAAAGCCTGTCCCTTGACATGGTGTAAATAAGTGCGGAGCGAGGTGAGAAAAGCTTCATTCTGGAGTGCCAGGAGCCGGCCAAGCTGAAAGGCTGCTGCATACGTGACATCGAATAGACCGGATGCCGGGCTGTAACGGAGTAGCTCATCGGCAGTTCGAAAAACCGGATTGGATTGATCACGGTTGAGGACAAGATCGATGAGATAGGGAATCAACGGACCCCGATACCACGAGAAGCTCTTGTCGCCTTCACGCATATGGTGGTTGAGAGCTGCATAGCCAGACGCTAGCGCGTAGTTAACCGTGTCATCGGCAAAACTCGAAGAGCCTACGGTCGGTGGCAATACCGACTTAGTCACATCGGAAGGTGAATTGATGGTGAGCAGGCCGGAGTGTTGGGCAGACATTAAGACATCGAACGGGTCTTCGGCCCCCATCTGAAACAACCACGAATAGAGAACGGCGAGTCGCACGGACTGGATGTCAGAGGGCACAGTGCCTTTCAAAAGATCCGTGAACTCTTCCAGAGACACCAGAAACGCTCCGTTGAGCTTTGAAACCTCGGAGACGCGATTGCTGATCACCACCGAATAGATCCCATCCTCAATTATTCCCTCGATCGGTTTGTTGTCGGTATTTACGGCACGCGCATGAGCGAGAAAGGGCAGATCTCCGACACGCGGCGCGATCGTGGCAAATAGCTCAGCAGGCACATCGATGAAGTTACACAGGTCATCGAGTGACTCGCCATTGTCCAGATCTGACTCCGTGATGGCAGTGCCGCCGGTCGTTGGTGGCCGCTTGCCACCATCTTTGGTTGCGATCAGATCGACGACGGTGCCGCTGCATAGTTTGGGAATTCCTCCCGGATCGTCTTCGTAAATTGTCAGCAAGGCGAGCCACGGCGTACAGAGCTCTTGATCGTTTGTCTGCAAAGACGTGCAGCGCTTTTGATCTTTTGCCAGCAAACGCTCCCACGGCAGCGTCTTGCGACTCACGATCAAATGCGGAATTTGTCCTTCGTAAGCCGTTGAATTGCCGGAAGGATAAACGGAATGGATATCCGCAGGATTGAGCTTGAACCGAGGACCTCGTACTGAAAACTCCAGCGTCACTGGATCGATTGTTGGATTTGGCGTCGCTCCCGGAAGACCGGTCAGTTTCTGTGTAGCGGTTAGTTTGTAATCGCCATCATCGAGGGGCGGAATGATCGCTTCGTAGAACTGAATGTCACCGATCGGGACGCCACAATTGCCGTTCGAGTTCTGCCCATTGTCGCTCATCGTTGTTCGACTCCTCGGCGAGCATTCGCGCTTGGGATCTGTCCCAGGTTTGCAATCTCCGGGACAGCGAGAAAGACATTGTCAGGCTGTTGGCTGAGTTCCGGGCTGATGACGACCGAGAGTGGAAGATTCTGAGTACCAGCTTTGCACAGTTTTTTGCGGATGTCCTCGCGCATCGCAACTACCTTGACGTCAACAATGGTGTCTGCGATCTGCTTAAGGCCGTCGCCCGTGTTTTTAGGTGGATCCGCGAAGTGATAGTTAGGCCAGGTTACGGTTATAGAAGCAGACTCTGAAGCGAAGTTTTCGAGCGGGATCTGAGCGCTGGGATCCAGATCCTTCTCGGAGCCCGCCCGCAAACTGATGCCGAAAGGCACGTCGGGAATTGTTAGCGTGGGATCGCCTTTTGAATCAGGTGTCGTGTTGAGGGCCGGGCCGTCCTTATCCCACTTCGTCCACAGCGCCATTGGCGCGTTCTTCAAGATCGGACGAAGGACGAAATCCCCCGTGTGATCCTGACCATCTCCTTTGTATGTGACCTGCACGCTCAGGGTGCTATTGAAACCTGACTCATCGTGCATCGGCCTGGCATAGAGAGTGGTTGAAAACTTGCCCGGATAGTTTGGAATGCGGTTGGAGCCATCCAAGAGTTCGGTGGCGGGCCAGCTCGATGTCACTCGGATTTTAAGTGTGCTTGCGGCCACTATCGGCATTGTCAGGTTCTTATTGCTTGTGGGAGACGCGATGACGCCGGAGCTGATGCTCGGTGTAATGAAAATTGGTTGCTTCGCGTTATCGCCGTCATCTTTCTGTTCATCCTTCAAGGTGATAGCAGCTGCGATCGATAACGTTTTTTGCTTCGTCGCCTGTTTGGGCAGCACTGCTTGATTGAGCTGGTCGAACGTCAGCGCACCAGGTTCATCGGTTGTTTTACCGAAAGGAATTGTTACGCTGATGATCCATAGATGAATCGTCGCGGTACCCCCGAAGGGTGGGCCACTTAGATAAACAGTGGCGCCAATCTCCACAGTCAAAGTAATCTTCGCGCCAAGAACGCTGACCGTGATCGAAACGCCAACCATAACGCCGGCATCCGCCTCGTAATGGAATGGTTGCCACTCGATCAGGAAGTCGATGTACGCCGTGAGCCAGGCTTTAAACCAATCTTCTAATTGAAAAAGGATTTGCAAACTACCGCCTGCCATCACCGCGTGAGGTGTCAAAGCAAAGTAGCAACCGCCGGTGATTGTGAGTGACTTGCTGAGCGCCCAGTTGATTCCCAACCGAGGTTCGTTTGGATACCAGGGCGCTGGCTTATAGGATGGATTGTACCCACCGAGCGTAATGACAAAGTCGCCCTCGTGCTCGCCACTGTACCAGATGTAAAACGCGAAGCCACCAGTCAGTCGACAGGTCTTATTCAGTATCCAGGAATTGCTGGTTAGCACAGCCGAAGCTTTGAAATCGCCGGCGGCGGGATCGATTCTGACTTCCAGAGCCAACTCAACGTTTGCGATCTTTTCGTTGTTTGGCTCCTCGCCAGTGGGGTCGACGGGAATACTCAGTTGCGTTTCACCAAGAAGTGCAATCTCCAGCTGATTACCAAAGGCGACGCTTACTAATGCAAACGACGAAAGCATCTCAAACGAAGTGAAACGAACTCCAGCTGCCAGCCAATATTCGCCCGGGTCATTCGGGATGTACTTCTCCATTACACCAAGCGCCTGGGTAAGAGAGGTCGTTTGATTACTGCCACCAGGAAAGACTGCCGACGGATTCACCGCCGCGGCGACGAGTGGGAAGTTTGGAACGTCGTCCACTTCCGGCAGCACCAGGTTTCGGTTGAAGCCGAAACCAGCTGCGGCTCCGGTGATGAAAAAGAAGGGTGGACCACCCAGCGGGTATTCAATAACAGCAAAGACAAAGAGTGAGGTCTGCCCCGAGATTCGCGCATACGATCCAATTGCCGTCAAGTTGAATTCGCCGGCTTGCAGTGACGCGGTGCCCGCGTATTCAAAATCAGGGTCCTGGAGCTGCATATTGAGAAACTCGCCAGCAATCTCAAACCCACTCGCTTTGTATTCGATCTCGAGGCCTGAGAGATGGAAATGGGGAACGAAGTCTGCTGGGTCGGTGATGGCAGTTAGCTTTGAACTAACGCCGAGACCTGCGAGGTCGATTGTCAATCCACCGGCTGAAAATCCGAGCTCGATCAAGAAATAAAGTTCGCCGTTGGCATACTTCAAGCCGAGGCGCTGCACCGTGAGTGGACCAACGGACTTATTAATTTCTTTCCACGTGGCTCCGTCGGGGCTTGTGGTCGGCGATGTGACCCCGTCGTCTTTAGGAGGTTCTGATGGGGCGGCGGCTGCGATCTCAGTGTTCGCGAGCGCGTGGGTCTCCGAAGGAGTTGCCTTGGTGGAACCAAGTGGTATACGTAACGGATAGGTTATGCTGGGCCCGAGTTCGAGAGTAGCGCTCAAGAGAACGTCAGCAAGATCCTCATCGGTTGGCAAGACCGGGAGTTTTTGATCCGGGTGAACAGATTTTTGGGCCTCTTCAATGTAACCGTTTATTTTCTTGCATTCGTCCTTGCTTACCCCACGAGAGAATATCCAAACTCCTGGTTCTGAAATGCCAATATCTTTCGCATCGGGAAATTTGCTTCCCACCACCGGAACGTCCGCGAAGTTTATGCTCACCGGCACCACAAGGCCGAACGCGTACAAGGCAGATCCCGCTTGCGAAGTGTCGGCGATGAAAACCGCGTCACCGTAAGTCTTCGACTCCGCAGTCAATACCAGGAGCTTGTTCGTAAAGTCGTAACTGAAAGAAGCTCCAACCAGGTTGAGATCGAGTCCTGTTGGAATCGTTGGCACATCATCGAATCCGAAGGCGTGAGCTATGTCCTCAAATTCGAGAGGCGCTCCTGTTACTTTCCAAGAGGCGCTAAGCTTTGAGCCTGCTGAGCCAAGGTCCAGGTTGAGCGAGAAGGCCTCCGCACCGATCACGAGCTGCCCCGTAAGGAGAATTTCATAGCTCGACGGTGTCTTCGTAACGGATAGCGAGAGCTCAGCGGTCAAGTCATTGCCTGAGATCGGAAAGGCTACTTCAGCACTGCCGAATATCGAATAGGTAAACTCTGCTCCGGGTGAACTTCGGGTAACGCTCATTCCGAAGTTCGAGAAGTGGAACTCCCTCAGAACAGAAGGCACCGAATCCTGATTGCCCAGAAACCCTCCCACGATGTCACCCAAGTTGATTGATCCGAAGTAGACACCGCTGATTGTCGCTATCTCCCAGGACGTTTGTTTTTCAAGGCCGACGGTGAAATCGAACTCTCCATTCTTGAAGACTTGCGCCAATTTCCCTTTGAAAGTGGCGATAGCCTTGATGAACACCCGCATCCAGTTCATCCCAGCGGGGTCGATGGTCTGAAGTTGGAGCTTCAAACTATTAAGCTCAAGCTCGCCTGTGATTAGAGGCCAGGGTTTGAGGGTGCCGATCGACAATCCCAGGTAAGTGACCTTAGTTTCGGCGTAATCGAAGATCATTGAGAAGTTGTCGAGTCCGACTTCGGCGAAAATGTCGTTCTTTATTTCCGTGGGAATGTAACTCTCGAAATTCTTTCCGCCCGGCAAGCTCTCTATCAAACTGTTGATTGAATCGTTGTGCGGCAACGGTTTAGTGCTGACCGCCAAGGCGCTCCCCGTCATCGGAAGGCCAACTGAAAATTCCAAGGTTTCGTTTATGTCGGCTAAGATCACTAAATCGACTCGCTGAAGCGGATTCTCGGAGTCGGCAGTTCCTATGCGAACAGCCACAGCCGGATTGCTCAGCGTCACCATAAAGGGTTCAACCCCGACAGCAAATGGTTCCAACCCTAATGGCGCTTTCAGCTCTCCTACCGGCAACTGTTGACCTTGAGTCGGTGCGAAGGGGCCGTAGAACTCAAAAGATTGTTGAACGTTCAGATCTTTTAATAGTTGGGAAATTACCGGGAAGTTGAGCGTCACCTTCGAGAGAAAATTGAGTCCTGGCGCAAGATGGATGCGGACAGACACATCGCCAGGCCAGAAAAAGTCGTCTTGCTCGACGCTCGTGTACACGAAGTGAGGGTCGGAAATATTGAGATCAGGAAAAGGAAAAAGATCTAAGTCTTCGAAGGTGTCAGTGAATTGCCAATCGCTCAGCGTCGCGGTGATGAGCACCTGAATCGGATCTTCAGATTTTTGTTGAGTTAAAGCTACTCCAACCGTCACCTCGCTCTTATTAAGGACCGATCCAATCCCAGGAGGAATCGTCAACACGCCGTCCTTGGGATCAGGGATGGCAGTAGCCGCAACACCTGTGATCGTCAGGTCTTTGTCTGCGGGCAGAAGAAATGCGGTTCGAACCTCCGACCTAACCTGGTCACTGAGGACGGTCTGATCGAAGACTAGAGTCGAGTTGATCGAGGCCTGCTTCCTCAGAGTCTCGGCGATGTTGTTCAGATCCATGAAATCTGATCTCGAGTCTACGCATAGAGATCGCGGAACTCAGACTTAGCCTCCACCTTCATAAAGGTGCGTTCGAGCGCTCCTGCAGCTACGAACTTCATGCCGATGGCCGTCTTCGTAATCTGCTCCGCCGCCTGGCATTTCGCCTTGATGCTCAAATGCGGTTCTTGTCTTGTCACAAGATTATCTATGAAATTCGCGATCGCTGTCGGAGTTCCATCTCCGTTTTTAACGAGAACGTTCACAGGCGGGGGCGATTGTTTTCCGGGCTCTGTAGGCTTGCTCTCCAAACCAGCAAATAATGTTTCGAGTTGATTTCTGGCCCTTGCCACATGCTGGGCTCCCTGGTCGTTTTGCTCATCTAGAGGAGAAACCTCCTTGTATACGACGACGGAATCCACAAAGCTCGCCTGAAGGTCGCGGCTTTTGATGAATCTGGAAAGACTCACGTCCTCGGCGGAAGCCACGTACGTTATCCCAAAATTTATGTTGTTTTCGATAAGGTAATTGATATTCCACAATACTGCCTGCTGAAAGACGGGCCCGAACGCGGAAACTATTGTTTTTCTTGGAGCTCTTCCCCCTTTTGCTGCCCACTTGAGTATCTCCGGGCGCGAGCTGGGCGCCGGCAACGCCGCAAAACCTACGCAGCACGTACCATCTTTCAAACTCTTTTCAGTGCCCTGAAGTCCCTCAAAAGGTTTTGACATCGCTACTACGTTGTCGTCGAAGAGCCAAGCGGACTTCACGCCGTCTGACTTATTGCGCAAGAGCTTACAGAATTCGATCGCCGCGAAGCGACTTGCTCCGAAGCCTGCCAGAAAAGGCAGCTCACGCGTGGAGAAGGCCGCCGGGAAATTCCAACCGACTATTTTAATGTCATGCTTATCCAACGCTTTCCGATAGGTCTCATACTCATTGATATGGACGACGACGTAAACGTTGCGATTAGGAGCGTTGACTCGTTTGGGGCAGTAGATCGGTGGAGAAACACTCCCGGAGCCCTTGATGAGAGCGTCCAGATCCATTACGTCCTTGAAACTCCGTCTGCCACTCAAAATCTTATCGCACTCAGCCAGTCCTTTTTGGATCCATGCTGAGCGATTAGACGAGACCACAACTAAAGGCGGGAGGTTTCCTTTTTCGGTTTTAATCAACCCCGCGTGATTTTTTAACGCCAGGTCCAATTGCAATTGCGAAGTCTGATAACCGAAGCTCTCTAGAGTTCCGATCCGATTGTTAAGCATCCAGTTGAAGACGGGCTGATCCACCGGGTCAAGCCTGAGCTCTTCAGGAACGAAAGGGTTGTACTTGTCGTTTGCAGTCGCGGCTGTTGTGTAATTGGGATTTGGTGCGGCGGTTATGCCCATGAACGACCTCTTGCGCGAAGGCTCGCTTTATCAAGAATGAATTGAGCCATCACTTGAAGATCCAACGGCCTCCTAACGAATCAATCGACTTTCATAAGACGATTCAACCACGCGACGGTCTCAGCTGAAATAAATCCCTCACTTGAGCTTACTGCCAGGGGACGTCGAGATCGTGCGTGCCGATCTCACGAAAATAAAAAGGCGCATTCTGGTACGTCATGTCGATTTTCACGTCAAGAAAACGTGCGCTCTTATCAATCATGTTTGCAGGAATGCGGGCGGCCACATAGCGTTGATAAGTCCTACCGTTCCAGTGGCGCGAAAAAGGATTGTCGTAGGTCGTGAGTAGGCGTTCGATAGGGTTCCCGCCGACTGTGATCCCAGAGCACATAAAGTTTTCGTTCGAATTGTCATTATGGTTGATGATGTAGAGTAGTTTGTCGCGGCCCGACGGCACCACCGGCACCTTCAACAACAAATTGGTGGTACCGTTGGCTATAAACCCGAGCACGTCATACCCCCAATTATTGCTGTTCCATCCTGTTTGAGAGCCTAGGTTATATCCCCAGCAATATCCCTCAGCCGATTGCGTTGCGTGAGCCCACGGATTCCTGCTAAACCCGATGCCAGACAACCAGAAACTCCCGTCGGTGTTCGCTATGGAGTTGAGGGCCAGGTTGCCTGGGCGCCCTGCTGGTATCGATATCCATTGGTGAGCCGAGCCCATGCTATCGCCGACGCTTCCGTCGGGGCTGTAGGAGTTCGAGCCGCGCCACCCGCCCGCCCACTGGCCGACGTCGGTCTGGGGAGAATCAAGAAATCTTGCATGGATGCCGTTCCAGCGGTCTCCCAATACGCGCAGCCAGACTGTGTCATAACCACTGGGAATGGCGAGGCTCGCTCCGTTGCCATCTGGGTCAGCATTACCTCCGAATTGGATAATGGGTCTTAAGCCCCACGGCTTAGTTTTGGGCCAACTGTTGGCGTCGTACGGCGCATTCCCGAGCCTAGTGATCGCCCCTGCATTAACAGCTTCAAAGATATCTTGGTAAACGATCGGATCACCCGGAAACATTCGATGCTGCATGAGATTCGTCGACTGGATGTTCGGCGACTTCAGACCGTGCCCGATGTTTACCGGCATATTGACCTGCGGCGCGACGATTGTTGCCACGGTCAGCGTTGCATCAACGGTCAACGAACCTGTGATCTCGCCACCAGCTTTGTCGAACTTCTTGTCCAACGCTGCCTGAAGAGGCGCCGGCCCGTTCACAATTAGTGCAGTTCCATCACCTTCGAAACGCTTCGCCTCGACCATGCCGGTCGTGTGTAGATTCCCATCACAATGAACATCACCGCCGATAACGTCGAGCTTTGCTCCGGGGGTGCTGGTACCGATTCCAACATTCCCCTGCTTGTCGATGAAAACGCTCTTGGGTTGATCGTCCTGAGACACGTTGCTAGCTCCTTTTGCTACAGTTCTGTTTTGGAGAAGACCCGACTGCGTTATGGTGAGCAGCCACGCCGGAATAAAAGCTTGACTGCTATTCAGGAGTGATTCCCGAAAACTTCCTGCTGCTTTAGCTACTTCCTGAAGACTCAGGAAACTTCACGAGAGCCGCAAAGAAATTGTTGCTGCGAGGTTCATTACTGCTGTTGGTTAATGGCGAAGTTGTGTATAAGCGAAGTCTAAATGTATGTCAATAAGAAGTTATGCTGCATGTCAGATGTCTTGGTGAGAAGCAATGAGACAGGATTGATCGGTGGGACGTTGCTCTTAATGGAGTTCTTAAAGCTCCTTCAACTCGACGTGTAACTCTGCTTAGAGTTGTTCGCCTGTTCAATCCATCTTTGCTCGTTCACACCGAAGACCAGTAGCCAGAAGATCATCGCCACGGAACCCACCAGGCCTATGAGCGCGATGATCGGAAAGGCGCGGTATCCAAGAGGCGGATAAAGAAACGTCAACCAGCCCGCCCCTGAAATGATCGATAGCACACCGAGCCAGCGCGGAAGAAAAGTTGAGCGGAAAATCAGATACCCCTTAACCGTTGTCTCGAGTCCGAAAAACCCCAATGCAACGGCGGCGCCAAGATCATTGATCCTAAGCAGGATTAGTGCGAGTTGCTGCAACTGTTCGATGCTAAAACCGCTCAAGGCGCGCGAGCCTCCTAACGGAAATAGCGAAGCTATGAAAAATACGCGCGCAAAGAGTTTGATAACACAACCAGCAAGGCCCCAAACCGTCGACACCAAATTAAGATTTCTGCTAACAGGCCGCAGTAGCACGTAAAAGAGACTGATCATCGCGATCTGGCAAGCCATCTCGATGAGATAAACAGTGAGTCCGAGTTGGAACAGTCCCTTGTGGGAAAGGATGTTTGTCGCCGTCGCGCTCGCGTCGCTGAATACAATCAACCTTTCGCTGACGAAGCCCTGCGCAAAGATTCCCGCCAGAATGGTCAAAAGAAAAAATAGACCCGCCATCCTGGCGAGTAGCTTCGGCGAAACTTCTCTACCACTTGCCGTCATATCTTGCTCCTAGTTTAGCCTTTTCAATCTTCGGATGCCTCAGACTTCCGTCGTAGACTCCAGAGCCCGAGCACCGAAAGGACGAAGGAGAAAAACGCGACTACACCGAGCGCGATCAGTGTCCACACCCAGAAGAACTTTCCGCCGGAGTTGACGATCCTGCCGCCGACAAGCCCCACACCTCTCATATGGGCAAGCGGCATCACCGATCCAAGGATCGATCCGAGCAGCATGATGATGTATCCCGATCGTCGTCCAGAGAGCACGAGTGCTCCGAACATCCAGATAACCATCATGAGTATCCCACTGACGTGCCTGAATCCTCCAGGTTCAAACCCACGAACGATGTCGTCTGACAAGTGAAACGTAGCAAGAAGGATCGAGAGGAGAGACGTAACGGTTAACGTCACATTATTTTTCATTTCTTATTCTCCGAGATCGGTTAGGGTCGAAAAACGATTTGTCGGATAGGCATTCTCCTCACTTTGAGTTCCTAAGTCTCCACACGCTGTAACTAGATTGTAAAAAGTTGTACCGGTAGGAAGAGCTTCTGCTGGTTGTCAGGTGATAATGCGTGAGAAGGCATTACATACTTCTCCGGATGATGTTTAGCTGCCTTGATGATTTGAGTTCGGCGGTGAGTGACCTGACTCATGGTTGCGTGGGCGAGCCGCTCAGGCCTAACATTAGTAAACGGATCGAGTAGTTCTAAGATCCTCACTTCTTTTTGGTGGTACCTCACAATGCCGACTGTTCTTAGAATCAAAGGTTATCGCTTCTTCTTTTTCAGTCTTGAAGGTCACGAGCCGCCTCACGTACATGTTGAATCAGCTGAAAGAGTTGCAAAGTTGTGGCTTCGCCCAGTAGCCTTGGCTAAGTCACGCGGATTTCGACGCAATGAATTAACCGAGATTCGATGGTTGGTTGAAGAGAACGTAGTTTTGATCGAGGAGAGATGGCATGAGCACTTTGGCCATTGAAGTGGAACCGTTGGCTGTGGATGTAAGCTGCACTGATGCCGCCCTACATGTGCTGCTTGCCGATGGGCGCGAAATCTCAGTTCCTTTGACGTGGTCGCCACGTTTGTTAGCGGCAACGACCGAAGAAAGAATGCGGTGGCGCCTTATCGGAGGCGGCGTCGGAATTCATTGGGAATCAATCGATGAAGATATTTCGGTAGAGAGTCTAATGAGGCTTAAGTGAGGGCGACTATTCCACGAAGCGATACCCAATTCGGTGAACAGTAATAATGTGCCGCGGCGCGGAGGGATTCTGTTCGATTTTCTGGCGCAGCCTCGCGATATGGTTATCAACCGTCCGCGTAATCGGCGTGCTGTCATAACCCCAAACCTCGTCGAGCAGTTGATCGCGTGTGACGATCTCACCACGACGCCGAATCAGGTAATGCAAGATCTCAAACTCACGAGCTGAAAGTTCTAATGGGTGTCCCGCCTTGCGCGCCGCGTATTTCTTAAAGTTCAATTCCACATCGGCAAAGGTGAAACTTTCCAGTTTTACGACTTGTTTGGCGGACCTGCGCAAGTGTGCCCTGATACGTGCGAGCAGTTCCTTTATGCTGAATGGCTTTGTCACGTAATCGTCAGCGCCTACTTCGAGCCCAACCACTTTGTCCATTTCCTGACCGCGAGCAGTCAGCATCACAATTGGAGTTTCAATTCCGCGAGTCCGCAAAGTACGGCACACATCGATTCCGCTCATCAAAGGCAGCATCACGTCGAGCAGAATGATGTCAGCTTTCTCAGTCAGGGCCTTGTCTAAACCTTCTTTACCATTCCGCGCGACAGAAACCTCGTAGCCTTCATACTCACAGCTATCTTTCAAGCCCACTACCATGTTGGGTTCGTCTTCGATTATCAGGACTCTGACCAAGTCTATTCTTCTCCTTGGAAACTCCTACTTCCAAAAATCACTCGGGCGCCCTCTGCTTATGAACAAGCAGATAACTTGGTGAAACGTAATGATTCTCTGCGCTCCCTCTGCGTTCTCTGCGGTAAAAATAGGGCGCGCACATTCTACAACCGCAGAGACGCAGAGAACGCAGAGGGAGCGCAGAGTTTCTAGTGACGAGTGTGATGTTTATAGATAGCGGCAACAAAATCAGGCCGTCCTTTAGGGGCGCCTGGTTTCTTAGTGTTTGCGCTCTAAACATCGCACTCCTCTGGAGTGATCGCCTCCGAGTCCCTAACCATCAGCGGTCCGCCACCGTAAGCCGAATCGTAAAACGAGTTCCCTTCCCGACGTCACTTTCAACCGAGATCGTTCCCTTATGAGCCTCAATAATGTGTTTGACCAGAGATAGCCCAAGTCCACTGCCCTTTACGTCGTGAACCAATCCGTTACCCACACGATAAAACTTCTCGAAGACCTTTGCCTGTTCTGCGCGCGGAATTCCAACGCCGTGATCTGCTATCACAATAGACAACTCGGATCCGAGATTTCTTGCAGTTATCGAAATTTGCTTCACCTTACCTGAATACTTGATCGCATTGTCAAGCAAGTTTGATATCGCCTGCGCTATAGCATCGCGATCGATCAAGACCGATGGCAAATCGGGTTCAATGTCCGTTTGAATGTCAAAACCGGAATTGATGATCTGATAGCGATGCGTGGAAAGCACGTTATTGATCACTTCCGCGATATCACCACTGGCGAGTTCATAGGTTTTCCGACCCGCCTCGATCCTGGAGAAGTCCAGGATGTTGTCGATCGTCTTGTTCAAGCGCCCACTTTCGTGCCTGATGATCCCGTAGTATTCCGCCTTCTTTTCTTCATTATTAACGCGACCCAGTTCGAGGATTTCAGAAAAAAGACTGATTAACGATAGAGGTGTCTTTAGTTCATGCGAGACATTTGCGACAAAATTGGATTTGGCTTGCGCCAGACGTGCTTCGCGGTCTGTGGCTCTGATGGTAAGCGCAATACCACCAAGTAAGAAAACGAGTACAAGCAGAGTTGCACCGGCGCTGTGCAGGAAACTGTCGCGCGCGAGCTGATCGATATTTGTATCCTTTAGGCCGATTGCTGCTTTCCAATCGGAAAATGGTCGATCCAATTTGCTTTCGAGCAGATAGCCGTTTTGCGGTTCGCCGTTTGAATAGAGTATTTGTCGATTTTCGTTGCTAATCGTAATGGTCATCGCCGGTGAGTGTGAGGCAACAAGTGGTCTGATAACGCCGCCCATTAAGTCATCACTGACGAAACGGTCGTTTAGTAACACGCCGGCAAAACTACCCGACAGGACTCTTGAATCGCCTAATGGGTAAAGAATATATGTTCCCTGTCGAAAAGAGATAAAACCCTCGAGACCAACATCATGTGCGAATAAATACTTGAGATTATCGTCGAGATAGTTTTGCTCTAACACCGCCTGCTCGAAAAGAGACGAAATGCGCCTCTGTTGAGGGGTTAATTGAGCTCGAGCGACTCTTACAAAAGTGTCTGAATATATGTAAGCAAAAGTGTTTGCTGGATTTTTATCGCTTGAGAAATCAAAGACAAAAATTTCATCAATTTGAGGATGTGAACTCTTTACTTCTGCGAGATATCGCTCGATCTCTTCCGTGCGCGCCGGCGATGAAGGTTGCAAGCTGTCTACCGGGTTCAAGGTCTGCGCTGCGATCTCTTCCAGTCGTTGTTTCATCCGTTGTTCTACAAGGATCAGGCCCTGTCTGAGATTGTCTTTGAACGCCCCTTTGGTTTTATTCTGAAGGTCTATGAGTGATCGATACTGCAGGTAAGTCAATATACCGATGGGAAGTAACACGCCCACCGCAGCGAGTATCACCAACTTTTGTCGAAGCGAGAGTTTGCTGAGTGCGCCTCGGAACATACTGCGCGAGAGCATACATCGAGATTTGATGGAAAGTTGCCATCATTCGCACCGAAATTGTAAAAAGTTGTCAGCCCAGCCGTCTTCTCTGCGTTTCCTCTGCCTTCTCTGCGTCTCTGCGGTTTATAGGCATCTGGAAATTGGTACCGCAGAGACGCAGAGGAATGCGCAGAAAAAAATGGTTTCGGATATTTGATGCGAAAGGACAGGTATGAATAAACTATTCACCAGGCAACTGCTCATCTTCACTGTTTTGGTGATCGCTTGCTCAAACTCCACACACGCCCAGGAAACAAAACTGAAGTGGCTTGGTCATGCAGCCTTTTCCATTACGACGCCGAACGGCAAAGTTTTGCTCATCGATCCATGGCTGCGGAATCCAGTAAATCCAGATGCAAAAGACGGCAAAGATCCGCTTACCTCGATTTCGAAGGTAGATTACATACTTCTCACTCATGGGCACCGTGACCACGTCGGCGAGGCAGTCGACATCGCGAAGAAGACTGGCGCTTCTCTCATCGCCAACCCTGAGCTCGCTGGAAATCTAGTAAAGTTGACAGACTTCCCTGCGAAGCAGGCGCAGGATTACATCATGCAGATGGGTGGTGAGATTCAAATTGCAGATGGCGAAGTCACGGTCGCAATGACTGAAGCCGTTCATTCGAGCAGCGTGTTCAATCCCAAGGCCGGACCGAATGAGCCCGAGCGCGCATATGGGGGCAATCCGGCGGGATTCGTCATTATGATCCGCAATGGTCCGACGATTTATCACACCGGCGACACTGCGTACTTTAAGGACATGGAAGTGATTGGCGAGAGTTACACAATCGACGTTGCGCTGATGAACATCAGTCAGATGGGTGTGAAGTTGTCAGTCAGGGCCGCGCAATCGCTGCGAACAAAACTCGTCGTCCCAATGCACTTTGGAACCTTTCCGGGATTGCTGCCAAATGCTGACGGTTTTGCCACCGAGATTAAGAAAGTAAAGATTGGGTTCTACGAAATGAAGCCGGGTGAAACCGTGGTGTTTCGAGGAAAGCAAATGATCGTCAATAAATGATGGCGGCAAGAAGTCAGTACCACCCGCGGTAGCGGGTGGGTGCGCAGCTTGCTTTAACATTGGATCCTGGCTGCGCACCCACCCGCTACCGCGAGGTGGTACTGACTGCACTACTGCTTCTCCAACTCCGCCTGAAGCTGTTGTAATTCGGCCAGATTCAGATCGGAGATTGCCCAAAAAGTCATGCCGGATTTTGTCCAATGAATCATGTTGTAGCCTTGTTGTACCTGGGCAGTAGCTCTGGTATCACCGCCCGCCGCCGGCCAAATGAAGACGTTGATGTCATGCTTGCGCCGTTCATAAATCAATGCGGCAACGGGCCGATTGGCAATGTAATCAAGCCGCCCACCAATCAAGGCAAAGCCTTGCTCGGCAAAGTCTCTCACCGGCGGCGAGAAATCCAGCTTTCCATCAAACCAGGGTTTCACCGTGTGCGGATCTTCCGAAGGCACATCAATAGTGTGATTGGGTCTCATCAACGAACGAACATGACTACTAACAACCTCACGTGCGACCAGGTCGTCACTAGAAGATCTCGTTAGCAGAAAACCGCTGAAGACGATCAAAAGAAGAGCGGCCGAAAACAGAGGGATCATCCAGGTCCAGGAAAACCATTGTCTGCCGCCATTTGCTTCGCGACGAAGTGCGGATTTGACGCGCGCCTCGAAATCCGGATTGGGTCGGAAACGAAGTGAATCGCTTCTCAGTGCCTTGCGCAGTGTCGTCAAATCGTCATGCGCCTGTGAGCACGTTGCACACTCGCGTAGGTGACGTTCAAGTTCCAGGCTCTTCATCAAATCAAGTTCGCCATCACTATAGGGGTGGAGTTGAGATTGAGATTCCTCGCAGTTCATTCAGATCTCCTGGTTTATCTTGCCCGCGAGTTTATCTTGCAAGCGCGCGCGAGCCCGCGCCAAACGCGACATCACAGTACCAATCGGCAAGTCACAGAGAGTGCCGATCTCTTTATAAGAAAGCTCTTCCATCTCACGCAAAATTAACACTTCGCGAAAATTGATCGGCAACTCCTCGATCGCTTGCTTCAGCAGGTCTTCGTCGATGCGTTGCCGCAAGACAGTTTCAGGATTCGAGTATTCCGAGGTGTCGGGTACTTCGGTTGAGTCGTCAATCGAATCTACTAACTGTCGCGATCGATTTTGCTGGAGCAGGTTGTACGAGGTGTTGCGGACGATCGTCAGCAGCCACGCCCGACTATCACCTCCGTGATAACCCTGAAAATACTTGAAAGCCCGCAAGTAACTCTCCTGGACTACGTCTTCAGCGTCGCTCTCGTTTTGGAGGAGAAAACGTGCATAGTTATACGCAGAGCTCAGGTGCGGCAAAATCGCAGCCTCGAACGATGCAAGTTTGTTCTTCGGTTCCAACTGCTTCGTTTAGTAAACACCGCTCCTATCATTAAGACCAACCACAGGTATATTTTATTCCCGTGAAGTTCCTGTGTTTTGCGCCGGAATAATCCTCCAGACCCGCAGGTCTTTACAAGCGGATGGAATTTAACTCTGGAGGTGGAAACATGAAGAAGGTTTGGGATTGGTTTTTGGTACCGCCGGTTGACGCGCCGGTCGCGACGATAATTCTGAGACTGATGGCCGGATCAGTATTTTTGTGGGAGGGTGTGATGAAGTTTTTCTTTCCCAATCAGGGCGTTGGGCGTTTTGCCAAACTCGGTTTTCCGGCGCCGCATTTTCTTGCGACAGGTGATGCCTGGTTCGAAATCATCGGCGGCACGCTATTGTTAGTCGGACTTTTAACTCGACCAGTAGCGATAATATTCGTCGTCGAAATGGTTGTTGCGATGTTGTCTACGAAGATACCTTTATATCTTGGAACTTATCCTTTGCCGTTGCCACCAGTGCCACCACAGATCGGCTTCTGGGCTGTGCTTCACGAAATACGATCAGAATACGCCCAGCTTGCTTGCTCGTTGTTTGTGATGTTGGTTGGCCCTGGGGCATTGTCACTTGAGGCATGGCTACAGCAAAAGGAGACGCCAACACGAAGGGACATCAGCATGGCGACAGTTAGTTGAACATAATTCAGCTCTGCGAACCGTTATAACGGGAGAGACGATTGGTTTCGTTCCCCTCCCTCCAAAACCAAACCGGCGGATTTCCCGCATCGGCAAACTTCATACAATCTGGTGAGTGGACCAACTTGTAGGGCCAGCAAAATCTGAATGACTTGAGTTCCCTCACCTCCGCGGACGCTGCCCCGTCGATCAGAAGCCCCCTCGGTTAACACACGTACGCTCTTTTGTCGGAGCGCGGCCGTCCCCGGCCGCCCCGTCGTAAAGAACCACCTCCGGGCCTACTCGACTTATCCAAAGTTATTGATCGCTGGAAAAAAGAACTGGAACATCTGAATAACAAAGAAGAGCAGATCCTCATGCAGCGTCGGATTGATCTGTATTTGGACCAGAAATATGGCAGCTGTTATCTAAAGGATCCTTACATCGGAGCGATGGTTGAAGAATCATTACTCGACCGTGATGGGATGCCATCATGCCCACAAAGCGAATGAGTACTTGAAGTGCAGTGGTCAATTCTGGATTGGAAGATTACTTTGACCGCTTTATTCGGAATGAAGAAGCACTGTTGGAATGCGCTTCGGTATATTGAAAATAATCCGGTGAAGGTATGTCTTTGTAAGGAGTCCAGCGAATGGCCGTTTATTAGCCCCTGATCGTAAGCACGGAGGGAAGAAAACCTAGATTGTACCGTTCGACGGGGGCAGCCGAGGACGGCCGCGCTCCGACTGAAGAGCGTACGTGGGTTAACGGATGGGGCCTCTGATCGACGGGGGCGGCCGGGGCGGCCGCGCTCCGACTGAAGAGCGTGTTAGGTCAAATAGTCGTTTTCTGGAGACGACCTAAAGATGTGCACCGAATTGATAGCTGATAGCCACCCACACGGATGCCCAGCATAAGGCACTTAACAAGTTCAGCGAGGAATACTTCCGTGGCGGCATTGCAACCGTCGCGCAAACCAAGGGAATTGTAATTCGCAATCCTGCGGCAAACCGCGAAAGGAGCACCGCTATTGTCCCGTGACGCAGGACGAATTCCTTTACGCGTGGATACCACTTTCGCAATCGTTTGGATTTTTGCACTAGTCGAGCCGCGCGTTGGTGTGCGGCGTAGAAATAGATTTGATCACCAGCTGAACCACCAATTGCAGCCGCGAGAATTGTCAGTCGCCAGTCAAGATAGCCGGCGCCGCAGAGTGTGCCGGCCGCAATTAAAACCGCCTCGCCTTCCCAAAACGCTGCAACCAATACCGCCAGGTATCCATACTTGGGTAATAGTTGTAGAAACAGACTGTCTCCATTTGCTAAGACCATTGCAATTGAATCCCAAGCGATCAGAGTTCTCATTTGCTTAATCAGTGGAATCTGTGAATGACAGCCTGCGTTCCCAACACCGGCTGTTCACTCTCGACAGATGGAAGGTCTTTACTCGCCTCGTGAACAACGCGCAAGACTCGGTCGATATCAGAAAAGCGCAAACGCGAGTAGACCGGCAATTGCAGCGACTTTTCAGTCGCTTCCGCGCCCGGACAGTCGGCGTGGAACTCGCGAAACAGATTCAGCTTTGAGCAAACATCAACGTGAGTTGTTTCGATATCAACACCTCGCCGGATCGCCCTCCGACTTAGCAACGCCGGTTCTGAGGTGTACACCGAGTATTGATAATAAGCATGCTCGATGTCTGCCGGTACCCATGGACGCTGAATATTTCGACAATCAATTAACCCGCGAGCGTAATGGGCAGCATGTTCGCGACAACGTTCATTGTGACGATCCAGATCTGCGAGACCTCGCAAGCCCAGCAAGGCTTGAACATTCGAATATTTCTGATGGTACGTCCGAGGATACATTTCGAGCGGACGTATCTTCTCCCAGATATACTTTGAGAAATCGTAGTGACCGAATAAAGACGTCACTGCCTGTAACGGGAAGCCCCAAAAAGTAAAAACGTTTGGAGCGACGGCAACGCGTGAGATGTAACCAGTGGCGAATCGCTTCACGAGATCGCGCACACTTTGATGTGGTTCGTTGAAAATCTGATCTCGTACGTCGCGTGACAGCACCAGATCATTAGTAAGAACCATTCCGCCACCATAAGTGTTGATACCCTTTAACAACTGAAAGCTAAAGAACGACGCCGTTCCGAAAGTACCAACTCTTTTTCCGCGGTATCGCGCTCCAACCGCTTGCGCGCAGTCTTCGATCACAACAAGATCATATTTCTCTGCGAAGTTCATGATCTCGCTCATCGCGCAGGGCTGTCCGTAAAGATGGGTTGGGACTATGGCGCGCGTGCGTTCGGTTAGTGCGGCTTCGAGTTTCGAGGAATCGATATTGAACGTTGCCGGGTCGACATCAACAAAAACCGGTCTTAAGCCCGCTCGACGAGCAATCTCGGGCACCACCCAGAAGGTCAATGCCGGAAAGATAATCTCGGAACCTGTTGGAAAATTCAGCGCTCGCAGGATGTAGTGAAAAGCCATTCGGCCGAATGAAGCAGCGGTCGCGTACTTCATTCCATGAAACCCGGCAAACTTGTTTTCAAACTCTTCAATTGCAGGACCACTCACTGCCTCGCCGCGTCGAAAAGCCGAGACTACTACTTTCTCATCACCGGGTGATGAACGAACTCCATAACGTGCAACGGCGCGGGGCATTATGCTGAACTCTTTCGTTGCGACACCCACTGTCGATCAAAATAGTCCTGGCGACGCCATGACCATTCGTCGGCGTGGCGAAAGAACGAGACGTTTGAGTAACGATGTAATCCCAAGATATTCATGAGTTGCGATGGTCGAAAGAAAAAACGTGAATAGGCCATGCCCAGCATGAGTCGAGCTCTTCGAGGTGTCAAATCCGGATGGTTGAAGTTGAGTGTGTAACCGTCAAACTGCTGCCAGTCTGTTTCGCAAATCAGGGGCTTCATCTGTTTGTAAAGCGGTGTGCCCGGATACGGTGTCAGGATTTTGAAATTCGCGCGCGTTGTTCCAAGCTCGCACGAAAATCGAATCGTTGCCTCCAGACTCTCTTCAGTATCCTGCAAGAAGCCAAAAACATAAAACGCCGTCGTGCTGATTCCCAGTTTCCAGCAAAGCTCGACCATCCGCTTCATGTGTTCGTGGGGGATAACGCGACGAGCGACTTTCTTTAGCGTCGCAGGATCGACGGACTCAACGCCAAAACCGATCTCTCGCAGGCCGGCACCACGTAAGGAGCGAAGCAATTCCTCGTCAAGATCATCCATCCGCGTTTCACATTCAAACGAGAGTTTCAGGTTGCGGCGCCGAATTCCTTCGGCGATCTGAAAACAGCGATCGCGATCAAGTGTGAAAAGAGGATCGCGGATGACAACGTGCACGCGCTCAGGTTGGCGAGACAGTTCGGCGAGCTCATCAAGAACATTGCTCACTGAACGAGCGCGGTAACTAGCTGTGATGCGGTGGGGACAATAAGTACAGTGCTCGGGGCAACTTCGACTGGTCAGCATCGGTAATGCTCTGGTAAGTCCGAAGTGACCTCGATTCACATATCCGAAGCGTCTGCTCTTGATTAAGTCCCAACGTGGAAACGGCAATGAATCGAGGTCAGCAACAGCTGAGCTCAAAACGCGACCGCTCAAACTCTTTCCCCCTGCGAGTTCAAGGCAAGCTGTTTCCGGCTCACCACAAATAACAAAGTCTCCGGCTTCTTCAAACAGTTCGGGCATGTGTGTGGCGGTTGTTCCGAGAAAGCCGACACGCATCCCGTTCTGCCGAGCAGCCTGACCCCATGATCGTTCGTGTTTGAAATCGACGATTGAAGTAAGAATGAGGGCAACGTCGCCTTTGACTTGTTCGCCTCGTGTGTAAACTACCTTGTGACCCGCACTGGACAAGATCGAGGCAACATAGCCGAGTTGAATGCTGGGAAGATTTTGAAAGACGGACCGAATATTCTTGGCGAGCCGAGTCATCACCGAATCGGCACGAAACCGGGAACCATAACCACCTGCCACAGTGTCTTTGTTGACAAAGCCACCATGTGCCTTGAGATCAGCGAGCACAAAAGTTAGCACAGCAATACCTAGCGAGCTTTCTAATTAGAGTGTTTGAAGCAGCGCTAAGTCTTCGGCAACGAATGTGCCAGCTTTGATGGCCAAACTACTGGTGGAAATTCCCAAGAACTTTGTCTGTTTGCCTCAGTAATTCACGAATAGAACGTAGAAGTGGATTATTCTGACCGTGGCGGAATTGCCTGCATTACAGGAACGCCACACATGCGACATCTATTGCCATCGTGAAAGAAGTATCCGCAGATTACACAGATTACACAGATTTTTTAAAGAGATTTGGACGGTTTATTTGGGGCCGCAAAAGCAGGATATCGCTTAATAAAAATCTGTGTAATCTGCGGATAAAGTTCATTCTTAGGGGAATTTCTTTATCTGGTCTGGCAATGGCGCAACTGGAAAGATCGTCGCAGTTTCATTCCCCGCCGCGACTTTGACCGATTGTGAGCCCGCAACGGATCTGGTTTGTTCCGGGATTGTCTTCTCATCCAACAACAGTATGTGCTCTCCGGGTGGCAAGTCACCAATAATGAAATAGCCCTTGTCATCCGTCAGCGTGTCGCGACCACTTCCCGTCACAACGCGCACGTCGGCCAGGGGCTGCTCCCCTTCATCGAGCCGGCCATTTCCATTAGCGTCGAGCCAAACCAGTCCGGTGATGCGTCCGGTCCGGACAACACGAAAATCCAATATCACGTCACGTCGCGAATCCATTGTGATGAGTTGCTGCGTGTTATCCAACAACGTCAAATCCGCACGCACCGATAGCAGATCGAGATACACCGAATGATCACCTCGTCCAACACTGTCAATGCGGAAATTTCCATTAGCATCTGAAACGACGTAACGATTGCCATCTACATCCACTCTCGCATTCGCTTGCGGCTGGTCGATACCGGCATCGAACCGACCGTTGAGATTAACGTCCTGGTAAACTCGGCCATACACCGCGCCGTAGGAATTCAACTCCGTGAGTGGACCGTTCATTGCAAGTTCTGCACGCTTTGACGAGAAGAACAGACCATGCAAGCTAAACAAGGCTGTGGTACCGGTTTGAGTTTTCAAATAGCTGAATTGCAGCGAGCTGTTTCGCGGCAACTTAATTGAGCCCGACAAGTATTCTGAAGTATGAAGCGGAGCACTGTCGCTTCTGGTGTAGCCAAGTCCGGCACTCAGTCCAATATGATTGTGGAGCAGGTTCGAGACCTGCCAGGTTGTCGTGCCACTAAAAAGTCCCCGACTGCCGACGGACTGGCTCACTTCCAGAGTATTCCACTCGTTGATTCGGAGATTGCCACCAATTTGCGCGTTGAGGGCCGCATTACCAAACGTCTTGACGCGCGAGCCATTGAAAAACATATTCCAATGGTTAAATTTCCTGGTGGCAGTGATCAATGTAAAAGCAGAGCTTCTCAATTGCGTAGTGCCACTTTGCGTGTGGGAGAAAAAGAGAGAGGGCAATGCGTTGGCAGGAGCTAGATTGACGGTCGCGGTTATATAGCGATTGAATTGTCCGGCTCGTCCTGGAGTCGTTGCGGTGCTACCGCTTAGTGCCGCTGAAAACCATCGCCGCGGTTGCCAACTCACGCCGCCAGCGGCCGCGTTGGTTGGTTCATGTAGCCCCGTTTGCGGACTGAGGAACATTTGCCCCACGTAGGCATAACGACCCTGCAGAACGATTTGATCTGTCAGGTGATGTGAACCGCTGAGAGTAAGCGCAAAGTCACCTCCTTTTGTTTCAGTGCCATCGCGATTCACTCCGGAAAATTGGCCCGCAGCTACATCAGCCTGAAAACGACTAACACCTGATAGATATTTGAGACCACCAGCGATCAAGTCTCCTCTTCGACTTTCACCACCAAAGTGCATACCTCCAGCAGAAAACGTGAAATCGGGCTGACGTTGTGTTTGTGAGGAAGTAGTCACGATAGCCCCAAAGATTGGAGTGTCATAACGAATTGGAAGGGGTGAATACTTCAGGGTTGGCGGGCTAGTAGAAGCACCCGCGGGAAGTAATTGCGGCACGCCGGATGTTGTTTGACCCCCGAAAAAATCCAGTCGCACTCGTTCAAGAGGCAATTGCACGAGTCCGCCTCGCACGGCAGCGGCAAGAAATTCGACGTCTGTGCCGGTACCAAATTCACCACCGACAAAAGTCTGTCCGTTTGGTCGATCCAACCTGATGGTTCCACCTGCCAGAGAAGGTCTGGACGAATTTCGCGTTAGGCCGATAGACGAGTTTGTGACAAAGCTCAACCTTGCATCGCCGACACGACCTGTACCGCGAAGCACCAGAGTATGATCGCCCGATGAAGTGTAGCGACTGAAGTTGTAATCGTATTCGAGCTGAAAAATTTCCCATGGCGCATGTTTAGCTCCGGTACGAATCGTCTCAGCTTGAACACCTTTGCGAGTTACGACGATCGCGTTGTTCTCGTCGCGGCGGATCGTTACGTCCAAAAGCGCCGCGACGATTTCCGCGGGAAGCATTAACTCGTTTGGGGTCGGAGGAAAAACCAGATCGGCACTACCGGATAGGGTGAGAATAACAGCACCATTTTCGCGTACTTCATTGAGTGGTGCATTGAAGATAGCCACTATCCCATCTTGACGACGTATTGTGACCATCCGCTGTGTCGAGTCGGAGCTGAAGGTATCGCCGAGTGCTTCAGCTATGGTCGCGATAGGAAGAAATAGTCGACCACCCCGAACTTGTGGCGCACTGTTCGTTCCGACCAGTACGCGTTCATTAACGATGATTACTGATGTTTCCTGCATCCCCGCTTTGGGCGGTGCAGGCTTGACTGCTTCCTTCTTAGGGCCATATCCCTGCACAACGGCTCGCGGCATCGTCAGCTGAACGACAATCAGGATCAGGATGAAGCGACGCAAGATGCGCATTGGAGTCTTAGCCGACAGGGAAGAATTTCCTAGAAGTGCGCGGCCATTGATGGTGTTATAAACTCAAGAATCTAAGTCAGGAGCTTTCACTTGATGCGGGCAGAACGGTTAAGCCTGGTCTGTGTCTGTATGTTCACGCTATTCGCGGCGGTGTCCGTTCCCGCCCGCGTGAAGGCACAGGAAGTCCACTTACAAGGCACTGTGAGCGAAACCGTTGTGCTTTCTGTCCTGCCAAACTTTAGTGCTAAAGTTGATGCGGACGTTGTAAGGAGCGGCAATAGTTTGCGACTGACGTTGATGGGCCATGATGCTGAGGCTCCCGTCATTCGCGTGCCTTTGCTTCTGCGTTCAAATATCGGGTTCAAGATCTCGGCGGTGTTTGAATCGGACAACGCGACACTTGCTCAGCTGTCGGTGATCGATGTACATCCGACAGGAAAGTTGGCCTCTTCTCGAGTCAACCTGGTTACCTTAACTCCCCGGTTCGATCTGCAAGACTTAGACAAAGTTTCTCGGACAGCGCCTGTTTCTGTTTCCCAACCTGCGCTCATATTAAGCGGACCACGAATTTCACTCGGCGGTACGCTGGAGTCTCCAAACAACGCATTGCAATTAACATTGCTCATTCGTTTGCAACCGCACGAACCCCGGTCTTGGGTGGTCCATTTGACGTTCGTTGCGACTCCTGAATCACTAGTTCAGTGATTCCTTCTATTGGTCGATTGCCGTCCTGAAAATCCACCCGATACTTCACACTATAAGTGCCCGGTGCGAGATGCGTCTCGAGTACAAGTGGCTGAATCAACTCAGCGCCTCCAAGCACTGGCAACGATTCTTTCTGAGGTAAGTCCACCACCGAAACCCCGGAACTGTTTGTCACCTTTAACGACGTAATCGGACGAATCACACTGTTGCCCGCATTCTTTAACACGGGAGTAATGATTACCTGCTCACCGTTTGTCTCAGCATGAAGGCTTTCCAACGAACCCTGCCGACGCAGTTGCGGGACTTTGATATAGAACACCGCCGCCATTCGATAACGAATCACCATTTGACGGCGATTCTGATTGAGTTTGATGTTGTCGGGCCGTTGTTCAACGATGAGCGCTGACAGATGATCGCCGGGAGTGGCATCCTTTGGTACCGAGATGGTCACTCTGATCGCATGTAGATTTCCAGGGATTACTGTCGTTTCGGCCGGGCTGTAGATCAACCATGAGCTGGCCGAATTTGGCAACGTGTTGGCTCTTTCAAACTGGACTTGACCCGTTCGATCGATCGTCCAGTCATTCAAGCTGGCAACGATGCGTACTGGCTGTGAATTGTCACCGATGCTGTGATAGTCAAGATTCACTACCAGCGTCATTTCTGAACCTGGTTGCATCTCAACTTCCACCCTGGCTGGAGCTAATGA
>DATDFV010000136.1:0-20603 GCA_036522415.1 Pyrinomonadaceae bacterium
ACGCTGGCCAAACAGTTTCCAATCCTGGCTAACAAACTGCAGACCAATGGGATGATTTGGGTCGCATGGCCAAAGAAGAGCTCTGGCGTTGCAACGGATCTTGTTTTTGAGAAGGTTCAACGTATCGGTCTGGATTGCGGATTAGTCGACGTAAAAATTTGCGCTGTGGATGATGTGTGGTCGGGTCTTAAGTTTGTAATTAGATTGAAAGACAGGAAGAAATGAATTTCGATTTACTCATTGTTCTTTGGCCTTTCAGCTTCGGTATCAATTTCGTTCTTCAAAGCAGTCTTCCAAAGGCCAAAGACCGAAGGTCAAAGACCAAGGTTTTCCACAGCTTCTGAGGAAATCTTTGTGGAAATCCTACGGCGGCGTTTCACAAATCTGTTACAAGTAGGCACTTAGAACACTTTGCACACACTAGCGGCGTTCAGCAAAACCGTTATGCAGCAACAGGTTGAGTTGAGAGTGAGAAATATGATCTTGTTGTTGCAAGTTGGACCAGAGAAAAATGCGAGTTTATTTTTTCGGATGCGAAGAGTTTGCGTTTGCCGGCAAATCAGGCGCGTGCTAACAGACGGCGAACAGTTTTTTACCGAGCTTCAATAACTGTTTTTCCTAAGAATTTTCGATCCGATTTTGATCATCGATCGTCTCATTGAATACTCACTACGACATCAAGAAGTGTCTTAACTGATCATGTATCCTCACTCAAGAGAGACGTTTGCAACTTCAAAAACATCGAATGAAGACAATGCGAATTCGCAAAAATTTGTACTTCATTTCGCAGCAGAAAAGTTTTGAAAAAGGTGTTGCAAAAAAATCTTCGATCACTATAATGCGATTCCCTCGCTGAAGCATTGATTGCCAGTTTGTAAGTTGATCAGCGAACTGATTTTTGATTCGTTAAGAAGGTTTACTCGCTCTCATAAATTTCTCGCAATTGCCCGGAAGCCTTCTTCGTTAGTCAACATCAGTTAAGTAGTGGGGCGCAAGTAGTAGGGAAGTTGCGCAGAGGCAATCCAGGCGATCGCCCAGGATTAGGGCTCCTTCGCCAAACAATAAACACTAAAAACAAATACCCAGACCGGAGAGTAATCCAGACCGGACTGAGGCGTAGTGTTCTCAAAAAGACTGTTCGCCCCCAATGTCTGTTGCGTAGTGGAGTGTCCGAATGAAAGAAGAGACAGAGTTAGCCCCCGACGTTAAGCATTGCCCAATTTGCACACAGGAGCTTCCGATATCAGAGTTTGGAATTTGTCGTGCACGCAAGGATGGACGAAATCTTTACTGCAAGAGTTGTATTCGTAACAAGGTTACAGAGAGTAGACGCGCGTTAAAGGAATACAAGTCGGCTCGCAAGAAGTATATTGCCCGGCAGGTTGAACTGAGCGAACTGGTACATGCGGATCATTCCGCCAGTATTGCGTACACCGCAAAATCCGTCAGTAAGCTTTCTCCTGTCGAGCGCGTGCGCGAAGCAATTCGCAGAGGCGCACGCACCCAAAGAGAGATCGCGCAGGAAACAAAACTCGGCAAAGATGAAATCGGTGATGCATTGGCAAATCTGTTGCTCTGGACTCGCGAAATTCGAACCCAGATCAAGGACAACACCAGATTGTATTTTCTGAACGATGGAGCAGACACAGCACCGGAAGATGCACCGCAACTCCCGCCGCGGAAAGGTGACGTTCCAAGCTCGTTCAGCTGCTTGCATGGGTTGATGCCAGGAAAGAATCCCGAAGGTGAACCGGAGAAGATTGGAGGCTGGGTGGCAGCCTAGCCCCAAAGAATTTCAGATTTAAGATTTGAGATTTCAGATTGCTAAATGGTATAGGACCTATGCGACCGATAGGACCTATCAATCGTCAATCTTAAAACTGAATGGCCGATGCCAGGCTATCCCGAGAAAGCTCCGAGGACCTCATCAGCGTGATCCTCGGGCTTTACCTTTTCGAATACTTTCTTGATCTTTCCCTTCTCGTCGATCAGAAAGGTTGTTCGATGAATGCCCATGTACGTTCGCCCCATAAATTTCTTCTCACCGTAAACGCCGTAAGCGTCCGCTATCGAATGGTCGGTATCGGCTAGCAGTGTGAACGGAAGTTTGTACTTGGCGGTGAACTTCTGATGCGACTTCTCACTGTCCGGCGACACGCCAAGAATGGTAATGCCTTGCTTCTTGAACCTGGAAAACGCATCCCTGAATGAACAAGCTTCCTTTGTACAACCTGGTGTATCGTCTTTGGGATAGAAATAGAGCACGACCTTTTTGCCGCGAAAGTCTTTCAAGTTGACAGGTTCGCCATTAGCATCCGTCGTTTTAAAAGAGGGCGCGGTAGTTCCTTCTTTAACCATTTACTCTCTCTCCATTAGTTGGGTAACAGGATCATTCGCATTCTAAGACTCAGAACTACACAAAACAACAACGACTCCGAAAGTAATCACATGAAAAAGGCAACAAAGAACGGTTATTGGATGGTTAAGCAGGAACCCGATACCTATTCCTGGGAGGACTTCGTAAAGGACGGAGGTACGGATTGGTCTGGAGTTCGAAACTATCAAGCACGAAACAACCTGCGCGGAATGAAAGTCGGTGATCGCGTGCTTTTTTACCACTCGGGAAAAGGCAAGGAAGTAGTCGGCCTTGCTGAAGTAGTGAAGAGTGCTTATCCGGATCCAACGGCTGACGACGATCAGTGGGTCGCAGTTGATTTAAAACCAGTGAAGCCTTTGGCGAATCCTGTGCAACTCGCTGCTATCCGGTATGACAAACGCTTAAGCAATCTTCCGCTGATTAGACAGTCGCAGCTGTCAGTAATGTCGTTGAGCAGGGATGAATTCGATGTAATTTTTGCCATGGGAAACAGTAAGTCACGGAAGAAGTAAGGAAGACGTATGTTCAAACAGCTTGATTACACAATGATCGTTGTCTCCGATATGGCTAAGTCGGTTGAGTTCTATCGAGACAAGTTAGGAATTCCTCTGAAGTTCGAATCGCCTGAATGGACGGAATTCGCCACGGGCACGACGACCCTCGCGCTACATGGTGGCGGGACGTCGCGCGAGTATCACGACACAGGCGATCAATCCAAGATGGCAGGATCGTGTTCAATTGGTTTCAATGTCGACGATGTGGATAAGACTTACGAGGAATTGAAAGCGAGGGGTTTGCGCTTTGTGATGCCACCAACGCAAAGAGAAGGGGAAGGAATAAAACTGGCCGTGGCGATTGACCCCGATGGATTGCCGGTTTCCTTCGCACAAATGATTGGATAACGCCTTTGGTCTTTGGCCTTCGGTCTTTGATCTTAGTGCTTTGAACCGATCGTGAGTGAGGCAGGTCTTTGATGAAGGCAAAGTCCAAAGATCAAAGACCCAAGACCGCCTAGTTTGGATCTGGTGGCTGATAGAGTTCGGGGACTTTTGCAATCACGGACGGGTCCAAAGTCTTTAACTTCAGTTGCTCCATTAAAAACTTGAACCGGTCGCGCCGAGCCTGCGCATTCAGGGCGTGAGGCGCTTCGTAGAACAACATCAGTTTGGGCTTGCTCACATACGCATCATAGAGCTTGGCTCGCTCAGGTGTTAGAAATTTCTCCTGCGTTGCAAACTGCATAAACACAAATGCAGGTGCCGCATGCGAGACGTACTTCCCTTCGTCCAGCCACTTGTATTCGTTCATAAACGCGTCAAGCTTCTCCGGCCCAATCTTCTGCCGGTAATCCTGAAACTCCTTCGACTTCATATTGACTTCATCAGATAGAGGTCCGGCCATCAGGACATAAGCCTTCGCCCTACGATCCACGCCACTCAGGAACGCCCCAACCATTGCGTGATAACTATGACCCACATAAGCAAGCCGTTTCGGATCAACGTCAGCTCGCGCCAATAGCACGTCAAACGCGCGTCGCATGTCGATCACTGCCTGAACCATGTCCGTGGTCTGCTTCACATTGAGTGGAGTCTTGTCTTCTACAAAACCAGGCCTGGCAATCGGACCGTCTGGAAGGATTGAAACGACTCCCGCAGGTGCAATAGCTATTGCCTCGTCGAGAAACTCTTTGCGATTACGCATTGGCGAGTTGCCCCAGTACCAATGGCCCCAGACAACTCCCGCGAATTTGCCTTTGCCTTTTGGCACGACTATGTACGCCGGAACTACGCCGCCTTTGGGGCTGACGTACGTGACGTCGTAGACGGTGACATCTCCTCTGGTCTCTTTACCGACGGTCTTTAATTCCAGACTCGCGGATTTGTCGTAGTCAAAGTGACGGACATACTCGGGCTGCTGGCACAGTGCGGATGAAGCAAAGAAGAGGGCGAACACGATGGCTGCATTACGAATATGGAAGATGTTCATGCTAAACACTCCAGCGCTGACTTAAACTTGCCCGTGAATTCTATCAAAATGTCCGATATGCTAAAGCACCTCCGGACACTCTGGTACATCATGCGAGCTCTCGTTTCATGTATGGTCATCCTGATCTGTTGCCTTTTGCCTGCATCAGCAACAGCTCAGGAACCAGCTTCCAGGAAATTCGACTCCTTCAACGATATCCCTACAGATGACACTCAGGCCCATCTTGATCTTTTTGCTCGGGAGCTTACCAAAGACGAGAAACTGCAAGGGTTCGTGGTCGGCTATCGTTCCACTTCGACATTGCCTGGTTGGCATCTTCGAAAGATCTTCGGTTATCTTGATTACCTTGCCGGCTCACGAGGCGTTAATCCTGAACGCGTGCGAATAGTTGATGCGGGAACCGCTCGAACCACGCTAACTGATCTCTGGTTGGCTCCTCTAGGTGCCAAGAGCCCGACATCCCCAGACACATCAAAGTTGATTCCAAACACTCGATACGATCAGCTTCAAATCGGCGACGGATGTCTGCCCGAATACACGATTGAACTGTACGAGGCAGAAGATGCGTTGCAATTCTTCTCAGCTGATCTTAATCAGAATCCGAATCTCAAGGGTTTAATCGTCGTCCATCCATCAAGGAGGCACCGAGAACAGGGATTGCGGCTCCTGAGTAACAGCAAGAAGGAGTTAGTCAATCTATTTAACGTCGAGCCCAAACGACTGATGACAGAATTCGGGAGAAAGAGTGTTTGTACCACACTGATCCTGTGGGTTGTTCCCTCGACATTTTCCAAACCACGAGGCGCTACGGCAGAACAGTCATTGTTGACGCGTTTGATGTCGGAAGCGGAAAAGAATCGGTACACAATCCGAAGGATTGAATTCGTTGGTAATACCTGGACTCGTGACAGTGCACTGCGAAAACAAACACATGAGCTGCAGGAGGGCGAGATTTTTAGTCAGGCCAAGTTGCGCCACAGTCTGGCCAGCTTGAGCCGATTACCCGGCATTTATCCAGTCGGCATTGGCGATGTTGATGCATACTTGAATCAGGATGAATCGACAATAGATATAACAATCCATGTTCGACCCAGATCCCGTGGAAGGAGGTAGCTATCGATGCGTCTGACTGAGATGGTTTCATGCTCTGGTTGAGCGGCGAAACTTAGCCCGAGCTTACTCGCTCAAGTGTTGAGCGGGCTTCCGAAACAGCCACACGATCCCAATCTGATTGTCGGCTTTGATACCGCCGACGACGCGGGCGTATACCGCCTACGCGACGACCTGGCTTTAGTGCAGACGCTCGACTTCTTCACGCCGATTGTTGATGACCCATTCGACTTCGGGCGCATCGCTGCTTTGAATTCGATAAACGATGTCTGGGCAATGGCCGGAACGCCGATCACTGCGATGGCGATTACGTGTTTTCCAAAGAAGGGTATCGATCCTGAAATCCTGACTGAGATCATGCGTGGAGGTTTGGACACTCTGAACCAGTATGGTGTGACGCTTGTCGGTGGCCACAGCGTAGACAACGAACAGATCATGTTTGGTTATTCAGTTACCGGAACGATTGATCCAAACAAAGTCGCGCGAAACTCAGGCGCCAGCCCCGGCGATGTGATTATCCTCACCAAACCAATCGGTACAGGCGTGATTTCAACTGGCATCAAGAAGGGAAAGGCGAGCGACGTTGTCGTGCGGAAGTCAGTTGATACGATGCTTACTTCTGGAAAAAATGCAGCCGAAGCAATGCGCGAATTTGGCGTGCGGGGCGCCACCGATGTCACGGGTTTCTCGTTACTCGGTCATGCCTGGGAAATGGCATGCGCGAGTAATGTCACTATTGAAATCGATTCAGCTTCTGTTCCGTTGTTGGAAGGAGCCCTTGAGCTGGCGAATCAGGGAATGTTAACGAGCGGAGACAAAACAAATCGTGAATACGTTGGCAGCGACGTAAACATTGCGGATTCCGTCGATGCTGACCTTGTGAAGCTGCTCTTTGATCCTCAGACGGCTGGTGGGATGTTGATTGCAATCGAAGAGAGCCGATCTCAGGCGTTACTAAACACACTGAAGGAGAATTATCCATCGGCGAGCGTTATTGCCAGGGTACTCAATCGCCAACCGAATCACCTCAAAGTAAACTGAATCTCATCCGCAGATTACACAGATTACACAGATTAGGTTTAAAAATGTCGCCTTTCAAGATCTAATCTGTGTAATCTGCGTAATCTGTGGATAGCCACTTTGGCAACCTTCCCTCACCGAGTATCATTGCCTGAACACCCGGAGCAATAAAATGGTTTCAGCAATCAAAGAATCTGCTGGTAAGAAGTACCTCATCGACCTTTATCAAAGCGTTCGCCGGCGCACGATGGAAATCGTCGCGCCCCTCGAGGTTGAAGACTATGTAATTCAAACTGCAGAGTTCATGAGTCCGCCTCGATGGCATATAGGTCATACGTCCTGGTTTTTTGAGACGGTCTTGCAGGCCCACCAACCCGGTTATGAAGTCTATTCCGACGATTTCCTGTTCTACTTCAACTCTTATTACGAAGGTTTCGGCACTCGAATCGAAAGGCCGAAACGCGGCACTAAGTCGCGGCCAACTGTCAAAGCGACAGTTGCTTATCGAAATCACATCGATGAGCAGATGCTGCGGTTCATCGAACGCTCAGACGATCCGAAAGTCCATTCGTTAGTCAGGCTGGGGCTCGAACACGAGATGCAGCATCAGGAGTTGCTTGTTTATGACATCAAGCACCTGCTGTGCGATCAGTTTGATGTGGTGATGAAGGAGAGGCCAGGGACAGTTGGGAATGTTGAAGGGATGGCGGAGATTGAAGGCGGTTTGATGAAGTTGGGGTATGGATTAGGAGGAACGCTGTACCAAAGCGACGACAGGCCGTCGCACTCCAAAGAGTTTGCTTTTGATAATGAGAAGCCCGAGCATCAGGTCTTTATTCAGGATTTCGCGATTGATAAGGCACCGGTGACGAATGGTGACTACTTTGAATTTATTCGGGATGGCGGATACAAGAACTTTCATTGGTGGTTTTCGGAGGGCTGGGAAACACTTAATCGCGAACACTGGCAGGCGCCACTCTACTGGGAGTTTCACGACGGCCAGTGGATGATTCGCGACTTCAACGGACTGCAAGCTGTTTCAGAACGTAAAGACGAGCCCGTTTGTCATGTCAGTTTCTTTGAAGCGTCCGCGTTTGCGAAGTGGGCGGACAAACGTCTTCCCACCGAAGCCGAATGGGAAAAGGCAGCGTGTTATGATGCGCGCGGCTCGCGCGCATCATTCCCCTGGGGCGACGACACGCCCGAGTTAACACACGCTAACCTCTTTGAGAACGGACTGTGGACAGTTGCGCCTGTTGGAGCTTACCCCGAAGGCGTCAACGACTATGGCTGTCATCAAATGATTGGCGACGTCTGGGAATGGACGACGTCTGACTATGTTCCTTATCCAGGCTTCAAGTCGGAATTTGATGAGTACAATGACAAGTGGTTCGTTAATCAGAAGGTCTTACGCGGCGGCTCCTTCGCAACGCCACAGCTACACATTCGATCGACTTACAGGAATTTCTTTCACGCACACGAGCGCTGGATGACCTCCGGATTCCGTTGCGCGAGATGATGCGGATAAGGAGTCAGTACCACCTCGCGGTAGCGGGTGGGTGCGAAGCTTGTCGTGATCGTTAAATAAGATCGCACCCACCCGCTACCGCGAGGTGCTACTGACTCCTTCCAAGCTTCAACGTCGTGATTTTCAAAAGGAACAAAACAAGAGACCAGTTGCTCCGGGAAGGAGCAAGACGTTTCTAGATCTCATCAACCTTAATTGGGCTCATTTCGTTGGTGCAATGTGAACAAACTGAAAGTTATGCGCAGAACAGTTTTGTTCGTTCTCATCGCAGCTTCCTTGTTGCCTATCGGAATTGCTCAGAAAAAAGGGTCCAAAAAACTTCCATCGAGTCAGAAATCTTTAACAGTATTGTCGTCGGCTTTGATCCGTCATGCGTAATGACCGTGTCTAAGCACTTCCTTGTGAAGAAGAACTAGGGATTACAGTCTAATTCAATATTTGTCGGCAGCGCCTACCTTGAAGGAGAAACTCATGGCCTCAAAGTGCTCATCTACTTCTCTCCGCGTGTGGTCATTAATATTTGCTGCAGTGTTTGTGTTTGCCCTATCGGTTAGTGCTGTTTTTGGCCAGACCGAAGCTCGCAACAACACAACAACCGAACCTACAAGTTCGGCTACCAAACCAAAGTCCGAAACGAACCCGGCAATCACGCCCAAATACACCACGCCGCGTAACGCACTCGACGCCGCGTACGGTGCGAAGATCAAAGAGTACACGACGGAGAAGTACTTCCTGACGGAACTCGTCGATCACCTGCCGGCATCCGACACCGTTCCATCGCCAGAGAAGATCCTTGGTTACGCTGTGGGAACGCCAAACAAGCTCACGCACGTTGCCGACCTCAACAAGTATTATCGTGCCTTGGCCGCAGCGAGCCCGCGAGTTCGTGTTTTCACGTCAAAGGAAAAGAGCGAGGAAGGTCGCGAACAGATACTCGTGGTTGTCAGCGATGAGGCAAACCTCGCCAGGCTCGATCGCTACAAAGAGATCACCGCCAAACTCGCCGATCCGCGTTCAATCTCAGCAACGGAAGCACAGACTCTGGTGAGCGAAGGTAAACCGTTCTATTGGGCCTCAGGATCCATCCACTCTTCTGAAACGGGATCGCCGGAGATGTTAATGGAGATGGCTTACCGTATTGCGGTCGAGGACTCGCCATTCATCGAAGCGATCCGAAAGAACGTCATCGTGATGATTACACCGGCTCTTGAGGTCGATGGCCGAGACCGAATGGTTGATCTATACAACTACCGCAGGGCAAACCCCGGCAAGCCTGCTCCTGGTTTGATCTTTTGGGGAAAATACGTGGCTCACGACAACAACCGAGATGGCCTCGGTCTGGCGCTCGCTTTAACGCGTAATCAGATGAGCACTTTCCTCGAGTACCATCCGACAATTCTTCACGATCTGCACGAATCCGTTCCTTATCTTTACACGATGACGGGAACCGGCCCGTATAACGCCTGGCTCGATCCGCTCGCAATTGACGAGTTTCAGTTGCTCGCCTATCACGAAATCGAAGAGATGACGAAGCGCGGTGTCCCCGGAGTTTGGACGCACGGTTTCTACGATGGCTGGGCGCCAAACTACATGCTCTACATCGCGACCGGCGCAAATGCCATCGGTCGCTTCTACGAAACCTTTGGCAATGGCGGCGCGGATACTCGCGAGCGGACACTCCAGGCGACCGACACGAATCGAGTTTGGTATCGACCCAATCCGCCGTTTCCGCGCGTGATGTGGTCGATGCGTAACAACGTCAACATGCAACAGTCGGCAATTCTGTTTGCCATGAACTTTGTGGCCAACAACACCGAGCGCTTCCTGAACAACTTTTATCTCAAGAGCAAGCGATCTGTTGACAAGGCATTGAACGAAGGTCCTGCAGCTTACGTCATTCCGGGTGATACTACCCGACCAGTCGAAGCTGCTGACATGGTGAACTTGATGAGACTCCGGGGAATCGAGATCCACCGAGCTGACAAAGAGTTCTCTGTTAAGGATCAGAAGTATCCGGCCGGGTCTTACATCGTTCGCATGGATCAACCGTATTCGCGCATGGCTGACATGTTGCTCGACACACAGTACTACAACGTCAGCGATCCCAGTCCCTACGACGATACCGGTTGGACGATAGGTGCGATGCGCAACGTGAAGACAGTGCGCATTGTTGATAAGAGTGTCCTTTCGGTGCCGATGACGTTGCTGACGAGCGATGCAAAAGTGACCGGGCAACTCAGCGCTGGCTCATCACCGGTTGCCTACGTCATCAATCACAACACTGACAACACTCTTGCGACGCTTCGATTCAGATTGAAAGACGTCAAGATTGGCGCCGCGGAGGATTCGTTCAAGGCCGGAGACCAGCAGTTCAACACCGGATCGTTCATCGTGAAAGTTGACGGCAATCCAGCTGACGTTCGCTCTCGACTCGAGGCTGCTGTGACTGAATTGGGTTTGAAAGCAGTCGGTGTCGATAAATTGCCGGAGGTTAAGACGCACGAACTTGCTGTGCCACGAATCGGTATTGTTCACACGTGGACAAACACACAGAACGACGGTTGGTACCGTATAGAGTTTGATCGGTTTCAGATTCCTTACACTTACATTTCGGTGCAGGTGCTGCGTGATACTCCGAAACTTCGCGACAAGTTTGATGTGCTGATCTTTCCACCGGTCGGAGGATCGGCACAGAGTATCGTGAACGGCATACCCATGAGAGGCGACCCGATTCCATGGAAAGGCTCGAAGCTGACGCCTGCTATGGCCAATTCACCGGATCAAACCGATGACATTCGCGGAGGCATCGGTCTTAATGGTGTTGCGAATCTGCAGAAGTTTATCGAGGAAGGCGGGTTATTCGTCACTGTTGGTGGCGTCTCGAGTATTCCGATTGATTACGGGATTACAACAGGAGTATCCGTTCAGGCCGCAGATAAGCTTCAGGCTCGTGGATCGATTTACAACTCCACCTTTGTCGATCGAAAGAGTCCGATTGCTTACGGTTACAGCGAAGGTCTCGGCATTTACTTTAGCCAGGCACCATTGTTCCAGGTTGCCGCTGCTGGTGGTCCAGGTGGAGGCTTTGGTGGCGGGGCTGGAGGCGCTGGTGGAGGTGGGCAAGGTGCGAATCGTGCATCCGGACGTGGAGGTGTTGGCGATCCTGATGTGATCCAGGCGATGCCGCAACCACGACCTGTTGATCCTTCGGATCGGACGGGCGCCGATCAAGCAGCCGCCGATCAACGTGAAAATCTTTTCTTTGTGCCACCACAACTACGCCCTCGAGTTATTCTTCGTTTTGGTTCAGAGGAAAAAAGTCTACTAATAAGTGGAATGTTGGCGGGTGGATCCGAATTAGTGAATAAACCTGCCATCATCGATGTTCCAGTTGGTCGTGGTCATGTTGTAATGTTTGCAACCAATCCAATGTGGAGACATCAAACACAAGGAGAGTTCTTCCTGTTGTTCAATGCTGTGCTCAACTACGACAACCTTGGCGTTGGACGTTCAGAGCAGGGTAGTGGACAGCGACCCAGACCGAGTGCTGACGATCAATAGCTAAAATCATCCGCAGATTACGCAGATTCCGCCGATTCTCTTTTTGACTTGTTCAGGCTTTAATCTGTGTAATCTTCGAAATCTGTGGATAAGTACGGGAGACCAAATTCAAATGAGAAACTCCGTTTTCGCATTTCTGCTTTTACTCGCTATCGCAGTACTTCTCTCAGCAGCTGCCTTTGCATCAGTCAATCAAAATGCAAACAGTTCGACCACAACCAACAAAAATCAAAATGAAAGAGGGATCGCTCAACCTCAGCCGGATTTTTCAAAAAATACGTGGGAGCTGCCTGCGGATGCAGATAAAACAAAAAATCCGGTTCCCACTTCTGAAGAATCGATTGCCAAAGGCAAGGAGCTTTACCTGGAGCGGACGAAAGGGAACTGCGTTTTCTGTCACGGTGAAACCGGTGCCGGCAATGAAGCGAACTTCCCACGTCTAAGACGAAAGCCTGCCGATCTCACGAACAAAGAACGCATGTCGGCGATGACCGATGGAGAAGTATTCTGGAAGATCACGAAAGGGATAACCGGGATAATGCCATCAATGGAGAAGCGCCTGACGGAAGAGGAACGCTGGCACGTTGTGAATTACATTCGCACCCTGGCGAAAGAACCGGTAAAGCCTTAGAAAAATTGTCCGACGAACTTGAGTTTGTCGTGCCTGACTGGTAAGACCCTGTGTTCTTTAAGTCGGGTCTTTAATTGCAGCACGACAAACTAAAGTTCGTCGGACATTTTTAGAAGTACCGTTCGGCATAATCCTTCAACTCCTGCAGAGATGCCGCCGCGGTCAACTTAAACACTTTCACGCCACAGCCGTCCGGAATCCGCGGCGCCATTAATGAATCAGTGATCACAAACGCCGCGGAGCGTAATCCTTTTTCCCAACCACGCTCGCGCGCATCTCGAAAGCTGAGGGCATCCGGATCAAGTCCGGCAGCGATCAGCATCGTTCTAGCCGAACGCAAAAACTCGGGCCAGCGGGAGACAATTGCGACCAGCGAATCGGATGCGGGCCGTGTTTGACCTCGCATTGACTCGACTACAGATGCTGAATGAATGACCAACAAGTCTGAGTTTGGATCCAATCGTTCACGAACATCCTTGGCGTGACCATACAGCACGACGGGTACAGCGCCTGTCAGCACTGCCGAGTTCTGCAAGTCCTCGGGCGAGGTTATTAACACTTTGCAACCTGTCACCTGAGTAATCTCGGCGCCAAGTATTTCGGAAAGTTCTCCATCAGGTTCAATCAGTAGAAAGTGATCCGGAGCCTGTAATGCAAATGAGCGGCGGAAGGCGGCTTGAATTTCCGCTAAGGAATAACCCTGTGCGCGAGTCGATCTCAAGAACCGTCCAATCACCTGGTCAAGCGCAAGTTTGCCATCCAGCTTTTCAACGTTTTGCGGTCGAATGTAAACGCCACTGCCTTTTCGAAACTCTACCCAACCCCGGCGCGCGAGTTCGCGATAAGCAGCACTGACGGTATTGGCGTGCACGTTATAGCGGCGCGCAAGATCGCGAGTGCTGGGGAGACGTTGTTTAGCTTTCAGATCGTTGCTGACAATCCCCAGCACGATCTGAGTGACCAACTGCTCCCTGATAGGAACCTCGCTGTTTTTGGAGAGCCAGTATTTCAAGCAATTTCAGATTTAAGATTTCAGATTTAAGATTGCCTGCTGGTAGATAGTCGTAGTCAGTAGTATAGGACTTATGGACTTATAGGACCTATCAAATCTTGGAAATCTTAAATCCGCATTAGACTTCTCTGCACATTTGAATCTATAACAGAGTCATGGACACAAGCTCAGCCATCGCTGTCTTAACGGCAATGATCACGCCTGCGGTTCTGATTTCAGCGTGTGGCAGCATGATTCTTTCCACTTCTTCGCGCCTGGGACGGGTAGTGGATCGCGTCAGGGCTTTGTCTGATCGTCTCGAAGTCATGACGAACGAGGAGCAACGCAAGGCTGACAGTACGGAAAGGCAAGAGGTGATTTTTAAGCAGTTGGACAAATTGACGAGTAGGGCGCGAATCCTTCAGAGATCAATGGTTGTTTTTTATCTGAGTCTGGGTTTATTCGTTGCCACGAGTGTTGCCATTGGCATCGTTGGGTTTGCGAACAACCAGCGCTATAACGTGATTCCAGTGATCCTAGGGATCGGTGGCGCATGTTTTCTTTTTTACGGCAGCATGCTTTTGATTTTTGAAGCGCGACTCGCGCTGAGTACGATTCATCACGAGATGGACTTTATCTGGCAACGCTCAAAGAAAGTTGCACCGGCTCAGATCGTGGAGCAACACAAGCCGCATTTCGTACACTTCAGGCGACGCGAATAATGTCCGACGAACTTTAGTTTGTCGTGGCATGGATTCGAAGCCCTCTATAATCGCAGAGCCCCTAACCGACGCACGACAAACTAAAGTTCGTCGGACATACTTAAAGGCGCACAATGAATAGTTCCCACAACCACGAACCTTCGTACGTACCTCTGCTGCACGAAGGTGTGTTAGCTCAAAGAGTCGACGCTCTCGAAAAGCTCCTGGAAAGTTGCACGGTTTGTCCTCGTGACTGTCTCAACAATCGACTCAAGAACGAAATTGCTGCTTGCTATTCAGGCAGGTTACCTATCGTCTCGTCGTACACTGCCCATTTTGGTGAAGAACCTCCGCTCGTGGGAACAAAAGGCGCCGGAAACATTTTCTTTGGAAACTGTAATCTGCGTTGCGTCTATTGCCAGAACTATCAAATCTCACAAACACACAAAGAGCAGCTTAAGAACGAAGTTACGCATGAGCGACTCGCCGAAATGATGCTGGAACTGCAAGCCCGCGGTTGTCACAACATCAACTTCGTTTCACCAACGCACTTTGCTCCGCAGATGGCTCGTTCCGTTCTGATCGCGGCAGAACAGGGACTGCATTTACCCATTGTCTACAACACAAACTCTTATGATGCGGTGCCGGTCCTGCGGCTTCTTGAAAACATCGTTGATGTTTACTTGCCGGATCTCAAATACGCGGATGATGAGTCAGGCTTTCTTTATTCGAAAGTACGAAGCTACAAAGACTCTTCACGGCTTGCATTGAAGGAGATGTACCGCCAAACCGGACCGGATTTGATCGTTGACGAAAACGGGTTGCTAAAGCGCGGTCTGGTAATTCGATTGCTGGTGCTGCCGAACGATGTGGCGAGCGTCGAAGAATCGGTCGAATGGATCAAAGATGAACTGCATCCGCGCGTAGCAATTTCGTTGATGGCTCAGTACTACCCAACCCATCAGGCTGAGAGCAACAAGCGATTTGTGCTGCTATCGCGACGCATTCGGGAATCCGAGTGGATGAAGGCCACTTCAGTGCTCGAGAAGTTGGGAATGGAAGAAGGCTGGATCCAGGAGTTCGATGGAGCGTCGTATTACTACCGACCAGATTTCACGGACACTGAGCGGCCGTTCCGAGATATCAGGGACTTTGAGTAATCGGTCTTGGGCTTTTGGTCTTTGCTTACGATCAACATTTTCCATATATCATTTGAGATTTCTCAGCTGCCATTTTCGTTGGATTGCAGCTGATATCTAACCAATGAGCTTTGAGTCATCCATAGCAGTAACGAATTCCACAGCCACGGAAATCGTTCTTCATCTTGAGCCATGGGGCGATCAATTCGTAATGCCGGCTGCAACTACGCTGTCACTTAGGGCAACGGCCGAGCAAACCGGCTCGTTTGAGATTGAGCACCTTGAAAATAAAATCATTGTCTGGGCCTGGCCCAGCGCTTCTGTCAAAGTGTTTAATGATGAGGTGGAGGCTGGCGTTGTTGTTAACGAGCGTCCAAAAGTTCCTGCTATTCCTGAAGGTCAAAGAGTGTCTTCATTCTTACGATCGATCTTAGGCCAGGAACGCACTCGTAAGTCGTAAGCAACAATTCAAACACGCGCTTGGAGTGGACTCTGAGGGGCTTGGGTTAAAGTGCGTGAGCTAGTCCGCTCAAGGCGCCGTCTTCTACTTGATAACTGAGAAATGTCAAATGATATCTGGAAAATGACTTGAACCCTACGAACACCTTTACGCGTCGTATCTCACACTCGGACTTCCCGCCGGATAGAACACACCTAACAATCGTAGTTCATTAGTCCCTGTATTTTCGACGCAGTGCACTTGCTTTCGGGGAAGGTAGATACAAGATCCTGGTCCAATTGGAGTGTTTGTTTGGCCGGCCCACATTCGTCCCTGCCCGCGAAGGATGAACAACACTTCTTCGTATTGATGAAAATGATCGGGTGCGCGACCAGGTGGGATGGATCCGACGAATTGTGTTACCTGGCTGCTGCCAACTTCGTCGTCAACGAGCACCCGGTACCAACGATCGGCTGTAGTTGTTGCTGCTCGATCTGTTAGCCGAACACCAGGGAACGAAGTTGCGTCTTTGTTATTCGCAGACTTCGGACACTGCACACCCACCAGAACCACCGGTGCGTTACTGGGATTTAAGACTGAAAGAACTTTCCCTGCTTGCAGTAGGAATCCGGTTTCTGGCTCGAGGTCGAAACTTCTACCGTCAAGTTGAACAGTGCACTGAGAAGCTGTTTGTCGATCTTCTTCAAAAGACTCCAAGTAATAAAAGACTTCATCAAACTCGTCATTACGAATCAAAGGTGAACGACCTTCATCAAATTCCACAATCCGCAGTGAAACTGCTTTCGCCCCCGTTGAGGTCCCAATCTGGCGCCACATCTTCATATTGCCGGCAATCTCAGGCGTGCCCTCATTCATCACTGAGACCCGACAACCACCTTCCAACTCTACTGCCATGCTTTGCTCCTACGACTTTGACTGGAGATGGTGAGTGGTGTGTTCAGTTACTGAAGGCGCCGCAGGTTTTGCCGGTGATAGTTCGCTGGTCATTGCTTGAGGCAGCGCTAAGTCCTTCTGCAATTTTGAATCGAGCATTATTTGCGAGAGCGCATGGGACTTTTCGCCGGGCAGCTCTTTTCGCGGGATACTGAATTTCAATCCATTCACGACGAGGCCAAGGCCCACGAAAAGTGTGATCAAACCGGGCGAAACAAGAGGCCATAACTCAGAATTACTTATTGCCATCAAGAACGTGACGACTGTAATTGCCAGCCCGACGGTGGAAGTAATTACCCCCGCTCGAATACGCCGCAGTCTTTGTTCTTCTGGTGATTCAAAAAATTTCTGCAGCTGCGGTAAGACAACTTGTGCCACACGCTCCAGGTTTTTGGCCGACTCGAGTTCGCGAATCTTTTCTGCAAAAGCTTTACTGATCTGCTCACGAGCGGAAACAGCCGAGGCCGTGATCGCATCGGGTTGTTCGAGCGTTGTGCGGACGAGGCGCAAGTCGGTGCCACATCCGCGGCAATACTGACTTAGCTGTCGTTCTTCAGAACCACAGGATGGGCAGAACATGGCATCGTCCTTCGAATTCGTAACTAATTATCAACTTTCACGCCGCGCCAAAAAGCTATGTAGTCGCGAATTTCGTCAGCAGCTGGTTTTGTTTCCGGGTAATACCACGCTGCGTCTTTGTTCATCTCACCATCAACCACGATGTTGTAGTAACTTGCGGTTCCCTTCCACCCACAAATTGTGTGAGTGTCACTCTCCTGAAAATACTCTTTGTTAATCGCGTTGCGAGGGAAGTATTGATTGCCCTCAACTTCGATTGTCTGATCGCTTTCTGCTAAGACAGCACCGTTCCATGTTGCTTTCATATTGACCCCACTAATTCATCCACCGATTACGCAGATTACACAGATTAAGAACTATGAAAAATGGCGATGTGCTGAATTCTATCAAAGCTAATCTGTGTAATCTGCGTAATCTGATGTGATGAAACTACGGCAGGATTCCTTCGGGAACAAGCCAGGGATGAAGATCCAAAGCCAGACGTCCTGCCTGTACTGCCGGATCGGTTAGAGTTAAGCTGCGCGCTTCCTCCAATGAATTAACTCGAAAGACGAAAATGCCGCGCAGGTTTCCATTGTCCCCAAATGGTCCTGCAACGACGAGCTTTTTCATCTCCGCAAGCCGTCCGATGTTAGCGAGGTGAGCCTTCTTGATCTCCTCCGTTTGTGGAGTTCTTTCCGGGGTCCACTTTTCCCCACGAACCAGAAACGCGAGATAGGCCGTCATCATCTTCCGAGGTGTCTCAGTCTTTTTCATGACATCTTCGGACCACCATGGATGCAATTCCGGCACGATATGTTGCGCGACGACTGCGGGATCGGACATCACCCAACTCCTGGCTTCGTCGGCCGACTGCGTGCGAAAAATGTAAACGCCCGCGAAGTCGCTATCGTCTCTGATTGGTCCGGCGATTACAGCTTTCCCTGAGCTCAGGAGCGACTGCACATAATCAACATGTTGCTTATGAACTGCCGAGGCAGTATCCGGTGAGGCCGACCACTTTGGACCCCGCTTCAGAATGGCCATCTGAAATTGAACGAGCTTCGATTCAGGTGTGGCCGGTGCCTGTTGATTCTGGGCAATTAGGGATGTTGGGCAGAGGGCAATAACCAGGAAGAAGAGTGTCTTAGTCATGGATTTCCTATAGGTCATTAGGTCGTATAGGTCCTATTTCTGGTTTTGGGAAGCCTGAGGATTCTAACATTGGCCTTGCGCTTTGTGTTCAGGCGAGCGAGCGTCTATTCTCTGCACTGCATCCAAGCGCGTGGATTTTTAAGACCAAACTCTCCTTTTCGAAGTCCAAAGTCCGGAATCAGTCATTTTAGAGGTCGAAACCTTATGCGAAAGACACACGCCCTGACGGTGATCATTGCAATCATCCTTTCAGCGTTCATTTCTGCCACTGCTCAAGACCCCGCTCCCCAGCAACCAACCGAGGACGATAAAGCAAAAGAAAAAGCGGCCCTGGAGAAGAACGCTTATCGACTCCTCGACCAGGTGATCGACGAAGCCCAAACCCTGCGGCTCCCTGAAAATCGTGTGCACATTCAAATAAGTGCAGCGGATCTAATTTGGGATCGCAATCAGACCCGGGCACGTTCACTGTTCTCATTAGCTTCCGAAGCAATTGTGGAGATGATGCGCAGTACTCCGGCGCCCACCAACCAGCGTGGTTTTCCAAATCAACGTTGGTTCGGTCTTCGCCAGGAACTTGTACTCACTGCTGGCCGGCATGATGCTCAACTTGCTTATCAATTACTCGCCGCAACGAAGTCACAGTCTCCGCCCGCATCGCCCCAGGACGCACGCAATCCGCGGATGATGTTGAATTCGGATGAAAATCTCGAGCAGACTTTACTGGGCCGAGTCGCAGCCCTGGATCCGAAGTTCGCTGCTCAAAACGCCGAACAAATGATGGAGAAAGGGCAGTTCCCACGCAGCCTCGGCGAAGTTATTAATCAACTTCAGCGGCAAGATGCTGACGCGGCTAGCAAGTTAGCGGACAAAACCGTTAAGCGAATTCAGTCGGCAAATCTTTTGACGAATAACGATGCTGGTATGCTCGCCCAAACGCTTATAAGTCTTGGGCCAAGATTGCCTGCGTCTGCTGACACTACCTCATCGACTGATACGAAAGCTCAGCCGCAACAGTCACGTGGTCCAGTGCTTGATACATCGCTGTATACTGACTTGTTGTCGAGTGTTATTGATGCAGCACTGAAAGTTAATGCGCCCACTCAGAACGCTCCAAGAACGGTTCAGGGACGTGGCGCCCGCGGTCTTAATGCTCAACTACAAAATAATCAACCACCACAGCCAACTGATGAACAAATCGAGCTAAACAACGGCCGACGGCTGCTTGCCGGTCTACAGACGACATTGCCTGCAATCGATCAATACCTTCCTAGCAAAGCAAGCGCAGTGCGGCAGAAACTTACGGAGTTCGGTTTTGGAGACCAATCACGTGCGAACTTTGGTCAGGCGATGAACGTCCTCCAACAACCGAATCCTACAGCGGACGCATTGCTGCAGGCCGCACAAGCAGCTCCTGCACCGTTGCAGTCACGGCTTTATGGACAGGCTGCCAGTAAAGCGATGGACGACGGAAACACTGATCAGGCCAGGCAGATCGCGACCGATCATCTTCAGGGAAGTCAGCGCGATGCGATGATTCAACGGATCGATTTTCGTGAGATGGTGAAGAAATCTGACGGCCTGAGACTCGATGAGATTAGACAGAGCGTTTCCCGACTCGCGAACGACAGTGACAAGATTTCACTACTACTCCAAATAGCGAATGATCTGCAGAAGGACAATCCGAAGGCGCAACTGCAGGTACTGGAAGAAGCACGGACGGTCGTAAATCATCGCGCCGCAAACTACGACCAGTTTGAAGATCAACTTCGAGTTGCACGAGCGTTTTCTGCAGTTGATACGGCGCGAAGTTTTGAAGTTATTGAAACCGGAATTGGACAGTTGAATGAACTGTTATCGGCGGCTGCAGTCTTGAGTGGGTTTGAAGTGAACATTTTCCGCGACGGCGAAATGAATGTAACTCAGGGAGGCAGCGGGCTTAACTCGACAATTGGCCGTTATGGTCAGGAGTTGGCACTGTTGGCAAAGACTGATTTCGAACGCTCAGAAACTCTGGCCGGCAGGTTTCAATTCACAGAACCCAGGATCATCGCGAGACTGTCAATCATCCAGGGAGCGCTCGGGGTTCAAGCAACAGCGCCGAACACAAATGTAATCCGCAATTTCGGTGGTGGCACTTTTGTGGGTCGGCCGAATTAGTGTCCGAGATGCGTCTGTCTTGTCGTGCCATCTCTCTACAAGATCACGGTTAAGCGTATGTGAAGTGTATGCGAACCCGCGGCGCCTCGTCGAACAAAGACGCCCCAACCGCTAATACACGAAAGCTCTTCTGTCGGAGCGCGGTCGTCCTCGGCCGCCCCCGTCGAACAGAAGCCCCAACCCCCTAACACACGAAGGCTCTTCTGTCGGAGCGCGGTCGTCCTCGGCCGCCCCTGTCGACCAGAACCACCACGCCCAGAAGGAGGCCCTCTCCGACTGAACGTTCGTTTGAC
>DATDFV010000137.1:0-33377 GCA_036522415.1 Pyrinomonadaceae bacterium
GGTAGGGGTAATTGCGTTGCACAAATCCCTCTGCTTCAGGCGTCCATTTTCTCGGGTGGGTCTTTCTGCGAAACCTAGTATTTAAGATGTCAGAAAGCAAACCGTTTTCGTGAAGTACCTTAAAGTAGGGGGGAAACCTCATTAGTGCTCGCATAGCGACATAATGTAATTCAGCGATTTTTTCATCTGGCATTTTCTTAAGCGCTTGTTCGTAAAGTCTAAGTATTTCGGTAAGCTCCGTGGTTTTGCCAGAATCCATCTCAGCGCGAGCAATCTGAACCTTTTTCGCGACCGGCGTCATTCCCTTAAGATCAGCGCCAGTTAGAACGAGGACGTCCAGAATCTCTATTCCTTCCCAGGTCAGACCCTCGTCATCAGGGGTTTTTGCGAGCGTCAGCAGAACCAATGCTTCTGCAATCTTCGAGATTTTGTTTTCCATTTGTGGCCTCCCTATAGACCAATGCCCTAGATGTTTTTCGGCTCACCCGTTCTCTAGGGAAGAACTGTCCGCACGTCAGCTAAACGCACGTAAGGCAAGCCGAATGTTTATCAATTTACCACTTCTGAGACTTCGCTCGTTGATTCATTTTCCGCGTTGAAAGCGTCGAGCGCCGCGCTCGCTCGCCTTGCTGTGTCAACATTCGCGTTGACGTACCTATATGTTGTGTTGGGTTGACTATGGCCCAGAACACGCCCCACTTCTGACAACGGAATGTGGGCGCCCACAAGTCGAGTCGCGTGTGTGTGCCGGAGATCGTGGAATCTAAGATCTTGCAAACCGGAGGCGTTGCGCGCCGCGGTAAACGACCGCTTTACATTGCTGATAATCCCAAAGACTCGGTGCCGTTCGTCTTGTGGGCTTTGCTCCCAAAGTGTTTGCAGCTCACTCGCGAGCCTGGCCGTCAGCGAAACCTGGCGCTCTCTCATTGTTTTTGTATTGAAGGCTTGAATGTTAATCAGACCATGTTCGAAATCGACATCACGCCAACGCAACGAAAAGATTTCACCGCGCCTCATGCCGGTATCAATCGCGGCAATCACGATCGGCCGTAGATGATCGGCACAAGCTGCCAATAACACGCGCTCTTCGTCACGTGAAAGAATGCGCTCGCGTTTACGTTCATCGGCAAGACTTATCAGTGATTCGCCCGCGGTAAAAGGATTTTGTTTGATCCATCCCTCACGCTGCGCGATGTTCAGCATCCTTCTCAGCTTCGCCAATTCCCTGTTGACCGTGGCGATCGTTCGGGTTACTCGAACTTCTGCTCTGCGGTCCTGTTCAAGCTCGCGTTTGTGCCGGGCGAGGTCGTGAATGGTTGGGTCTTTCAGCCGCGCGGCCTTGTAGCTGCGAATATCGCCGTAGGAGATGCTTTGCAGGCGCTTTCGACCAAAGTGACGCTTGAGCGCATTCACGGCCACCTGAGCGGGAACCAGCGAGCGCACGCCGTCAACCTTGCGCCCATCGATATACTCGGCTTCTTTCAAGTAATGCTTCTCGAAATGTGCGGCGAGATCTGCAAAGGTCATGCGCGAAGCTTCGATGGTCTTTCCGCCACGCTCCTCGAGGTCCTGTAGGATCTCTTTGATTTTCTCCCGGGCGTCAGTGCGCGACTCGGCGACGCGAACGATATCGTGTCGCTTGCCCTGGCTGTCTGTGTGTCCGACTCGCGCGAGTATCCGAGTGCCGACACTACCTTTGCAGTCTGTCGCGCCGGTACGCTTCAGCTCGCTAATCGTCTCGCGAATGATGCGCTTCGCGTGTTCGATCTTCCGCTTCTGCTTTTCTGCGTCGGTTAAGTTGTGGTTCTTTTTGCCGGATGTTTGCGCCGATGCGGGCTTGGTGATCTGTTGGCGCTCTCCGACTTTATCTGCGTATATGATCGTGGCCCATACTTGGACCACAATAAAGCCTCGACGTTCCCTAGCCATCGTTTGTCCCTCCCTATTGGAACAAAGAGCCTTGCGAGCGATGTATCCGCTTTCAACTCCGCTTTGAGCTTTAATCTCGGCGAATGTCGGCGAATTCTACATCACTCAGCAAGACTGTGTTACAGTAAAACACGCTATTTTTAATGTGCGTGCATGTATTTGAATGTCGGCGGTTAATGCTTGATTCGATTGTGGATCAAGAGGTCGTCGGTTCGAGCCCGACTAGCCGCCCCAGCCATTACACTCACACTCTCGATAATTAAGTTCTCGCAGGAACTCGCGAGATCTGACGCCGTTAATTTTTATCTCTCGGATTTCGTATGTTTCACGTGAGTCTCAACAGGCGCCGTGGATAAGGTGATGTGCAGTAGAACACTTATTGACATTTGATGGCGCAGGCTGATACTTCTAAAACTGTCTCAGCGGATGCACGCTCACAATCTATCCGCTGCTTGCCCTTAAATGAATGCTAATTGAGCACCGCGAAACACCACACGAATTTTGAAATGCAGTATCCACTGGTTAGTGCGAGCTGTAATTACCAACGCTGTGAGTTCGGCCCAGTCAGGAGATAGTTATGTTAATTACTCGCAAGATCCGCCGGTTCACTACCTTAGCATTCCCGCTTTTAATGGTTGTGGCAGCATCGTACAGCTCCGAGCCATCACGTTCAGCATCGCGCGATCAGAGGTTAACTATGTTTCCGACGTCGAATGGAACTCTGCGCGCTCAAGACAAGGATCTGCCTGGCACTCATGTCTTTGGGTGTCTTCCCTATCGAGGATCTCCTGTCTACTGCATTGAAATCATCGGCGTCGAGTCTGTTTTGATCTCAGACGAGTTTGGTCATAGCAATACTCCAATAGATGACATTTTTGCGCTGCCAGTTCCGGGAATGACCTACCAACTTTGCGGTGACAAATGCGTGAGGATTTCTGTTAGGGCCGATCAAACCTACGTCATGCAGTTTGACGTAGACTCCGAGCCGCTTGCGCTCGAAATACTGAAAGGAGCCGGCAAGAAGTCAATTACCGAGTCCGTCAGATATGTCGACTTAGAACTACCAAAAGGTTCAAAGGCAATGATAAAAACCACACCGCGAGGAGTCACGGATTTGAAGTATGACAGCAAAGGCGGAAATGCGTTTGACAGCGTCGTCAAGCCTACGGCGCGCCTAACCGGCCTGGATGCCCAGGATATTGAGCCACCCAAGTTGGAGTTTGACATCACGAAGCAGCAACAAGATTATCTGGTAAAGATTGTTGCTGAAGACGCGGCTTCTGGCTTGAAGAGTATCTACTATTCGTTTGATGGCACGCATTTCCAGCAATACTATGGCCCATTCGTAGTAGCGGCGCATCAGTCTTCAACCTTGCATGCTTTCGCGGACGACAATGCAGGAAATCGCTCACCCCCGCTCACACAAAAACTTGACCAATAGCCGCCGACTCAACATATCGCTATATAAAATACTGGTCTGCCAACTGCTAAGACTCTCCCTGGCCAGCAGAGTTGCAATCGAAACGGCGCATTGTTAACGTAACAACACTGCGCAAACAGAGGAATCTTGATTGTCGATAAAGGTGCGTTCGTCGGTTCAAGCCGAGTAGCCACCCAACTCATTACCCGATTCAGCCAACATCACTTCCAGAGGAACTTTTGAACTATGCCTGATGAACAAAGAGTTGCTAATAATTCTCAAACTTACGCCGTTGACGCTGATGACTTTGCGTTTGAGGCAATAAAGCAGGAAAACGGTCAGGCTACCGTGATCAAGTTCAGACTGGAAGACCCTCGCTATCAGGCAGGTGACGTGTTAGTGGTTCTGAGTGGGAGCGAGATTCATTTTCACGGCATGATAGGCCAGATTTCAGACGGATGGGCAATTGCCAGCGATCATCGTGGTTCTCTTCTTCCCGCAACCGTTCAATAGCACTCAACGAACATAGCCAGAGGGATAGGCAATCTTCACACCTGGGGTCACGGAGTTAATCTCGATTCGATGGAATCCTTTGCTCAGGTGAGTTGAAAGGAACGTCAGTGCGGCCTGGCGATCAAGGGCCACGTCAAGTTCCTTGATATATGGATCGAAACTTACCGGCGCTCCAGTGCCCTGAAAAAAAGCGTGGCCACCGGTTTCGTTAGATAGGCGGAGCAACGAACTTTGTGCGTTTGCTGCGAGCAATGAGTTGGAGGCAGCTGCCTGAGTTGGAGCATAGAATCCGTAAATGGCTACGCTGCGACGTTGTGACTGCGACACAGCACGCTGCAGATCGATGCTTTGGGTCGGTGACGAAGAGTCCACGCCACGAGAGATATCCAAACCATCTGAAATTAGCAGCACTGCCCTTCGACCAAGTGGCTGGGCATCAAATTTCTTCAACGCCTCTACCACTTCCACATAAGGGTTGTAAGGACCCGAACTTGGAAAACCGATTGGCGGTCGTAACGCTTTCGCTGCTTTCTCCAGATCCGTTGTGAACTTTTGCTTTGTTAGGAGACTGCCGGTTCTTAAATAGCCAACCATTACCCGAGATCCCTTTGGCAGGCTTCTTACAAACTCGGCGATTCCTTTAATCTCGTTCGAGACAGGCGGCACCAAATCTTCCTGAATTAATATCGCCAATGTGATTGGCGAATTCGTACCTTGACCACGAATCGACAAAATGGTTTGCGGTTCACCATCCTCACTAACAACGAGGTCGATGTTTTGCAGTTCCGTTTCTGATGCAGTTTCTTTGACCTTGATCGTAACCGGAATGACGACCGGTCTGCCAGGCGAACGAGCGGCATTGGTGGCGGTCATTGTTTGTGTTTGTGCACTGACATCGGTTGAAGTCAGGGAAACGCCCAGCAAGAGTGACAGTTGAATTGCAAAGAAACTCGTTCGGTGCAGGATCTTCATCTCATTCTCTTTCTGTTCCGGACGCCTTCATTATACAGATAGGGCGATGAAAAGCTGACCTAACCCACCTGGTAGGACAGGCTGTTAGCCTGTCGTTGCGTTGAAGTCCCACCCTTCAAGATAAGTGGGGAACCGCGACAGGCTAACAGCCTGTCCTACTGGCCAGAGGGTACCTCATCAGCTAAGATCTTGATCACAATGGGAGAACTTCCCGTGAGTTCGATGGCGAAGCTTTCAAAAAGAGACGCAACACTTGCCCAGCTGTTTAAAGTGGCGCCATGGATTACTGTCATTGTGACAAGCCTCCCGGGTCCGCTTCTTTTCCTGTTCTTGTTTTTGACGACAAGTGCAACCGATTCGGCTGCTTTGTACCTGCTTCTGGCAGGTCTTTCATTGACAGTTGGATTCGCTGTAGGACTCTTGATTGCCGCCATTTTGCTGATCTATCGCCGCAGGTGGCTTGCAAAACTAAGAGACCGTTTAGCATCGGATGGAATCACAGCCAGCGAGGTTGTCTGGTTCCGTTCCGAGTTAACTTCAGCAGAACGGGCCGCACTCGATGAAATCCAACGAACAAACCCTCTGTTGGCCGATGCCTACATGGAAACTCTCGCTAGCCGGCTGACGGCATCCAGAATGATTTCCAGAGCGCGCCGAGAAATGTTACGCGTCGAGCGTCGATTGAACCGTGCCCGTGCCATCGGCGGCAGTGACACATCGGCACTACAGCAAGACCTGACTGCGGACCGAGAACGATTAGACCAACTGCGTCAGCACGCAACCGAACATCTCGCTCGAGCGAAGACTCGGCTCCAGGAAATCGAAGCTACGGCCAGTCGAAACCTTAACGAACTTGAGACTGAGATAATGATGCAGCGGTTGGGGGTTACAGAGAATCAACTTCCACTCGCACTGGAAATGGCGCAGCTTGAACGTCAGGTGCTGAAAGAAGGTCAGTCACTCAATGGGCAGCTCGAGCCGCATCACGAGTAACACTCAGCCCTTGCTTCAAACGATATATTCCAGGCCCCAGCCGTTCAGCAACTCCCTCGTCTACCAGCGCCCAATTGCCAAGCCCCGCGTCGGGTGCACGTAAACCGGTTACTCGAGCAAGCTCGCCTCGAACAGTCATTCCGGCGCCGGCGAGATAAGCATGAGCAATATCGCGAAGCGCACGTTCCTTAGTTACTGTCACTCTCAATTGGTCCTGAAATCTTGACTCCGTAATGGCCCAAATGTAAGTGAAAGTCGGCTCATATATCACTTCACTCGGGATCACTTTTAACCGTCGCTGAAGTTGGCTCAATGCCTTGTCGAATCGCCCGCGCTCCAGTATCCCGCTAGCCTCGCGGAGATCGCGCGTGCCCAGCTCCCACTCACTTCGTAGGACTTTCAGAATTGTTTGGGCATCTTTTGTAAGAACCTCTCTCTCCGCATTTCGTGAACAACCCAGCAAGGCATTAAACGCCGGTAAGAGACGAACCGAAATGAAGGTCGATTGACCACGAAGGACCTTGCCATAGAAACACCGGCCGCGTCGCATCACTTCATCTTTGAGGTTCCACGCCAGTCTACTCTCAGGATCCTTTTGCACATTTCGAGGAGAGTGAGCATCTCGTCGTCCGCAGACTGCTATGTAGAGGGATGGCCCAGGTCGGCGCGAATCAGTCAAGGCTGAACAGAATCCAACCTCTTCAATAAATCGCTCTGCTGAGTAGACGTCCTCGATACGCACCTCCGGATCTCTTCGCCACTTTCGATCGCGATACATCTCAATCTCTTCAGGTAGAGGCATGTCGAGATTCTATCAAAGTGACCAGACCGCTCAGTCAATTTGAGCGGATCGGTCAGCCTCGGCGAGGTGGCACTTTCCCTAAATGATTGCAAAACAACGGTCGGCTCTCATTCGTCGCTGTGGCACAAACACTGCAGAAGGGCAGTGGCCGTGCATCTGCGCGGTCAGTTCCACATTGTCCTCAGGAGAAGGCAAACAGTGACGAGGAAAAGAACAAACCGCTTAGCCGTGCCATTGCTGACGATTCTGTCACTGGCCCTCACTCTAAGCACCACATTGGTTCCTACCCTGGTCAGTGCTGGTTCAAACAGACGGGAAAATAAGGATTACGACAAAGTCGCATCCGACCTTCGTGAGTTCGTGACAAAGGATGCCGTTTCAAAGGTAACTGTCATATTACAACTCAATGGACCGATGAGCGGTCAATTGAACGCCCTGCTTAGAAGCAACGGTGTAAAGGTCAATAAGCATTTCGTAAATCTCGATGCATTTGCAGTCGAGCTTCCGCCCAGTGTTGTCGAGTCGTTAGCCGGCTTTCCAGAAGTAAGTTTTGTTTCACTGGATAGCGAGATTCGAACTATGGGCGGTCATGTCGCACACACAACGGGTGCCGACAACGTCCGTTCCATGAGCGCTGACGGTGGTCTGGATGGCAGTGGAATTGGTATCGCAATTATTGATTCCGGAATATATGCCTCGCACACTTCTTTCACGGACCAACAAACTGGTTCATCCCGGGTTGTCTTTAGTCAGGATTTTACCGGCGAGGGTCGCACCGATGATCCCTATGGTCACGGAACTCACGTAGCCGCGGCAGCTGCTGGCAGTGGAATCGTCTCCAAGGGTCAGTACATCGGCATCGCGCCGCGGGCCAAACTCGTAAATCTACGTGTTCTGAATTCAGAGGGTATCGGAAGCGTCTCAAGCGTGCTGGGAGCCTTGAACTGGTTGCTGTCGAATGCCGCGACCTACAACGTTCGAGTGGTCAATCTCAGCCTGGGAATGCCGGCCATAAGCTCTTACAACAACGACCCACTATGCGTGGCCGTTCGTAAACTCGTTGATAAAGGCATCGTGGTTGTGGCTGCCGCCGGAAACAATGGCAAGGATTCAGCGGGCCAAAAAATCTATGGACAGATTCACTCGCCAGGAAACGAGCCTTCTGCACTAACAGTTGGTGCAGTCGACACAAAAGGAACTGACACCCGGTCGGACGATTCGATTACGACATTCAGCTCTCGAGGACCGACGCGAAGTTTCTGGACCGACGCAAATGGTCTTCGCCATTTCGATAACATCGTGAAACCTGACATCAGTGCGCCTGGTAACAAGACAATCTTCGCTGAATCACCCGACAACTACCTGGTTCGCCAAAATCCCTCTCTTGACGCTGGCGTGAGCGGAAACGTGAATCGCAAGCAAATGAGACTGAGCGGCACTTCGATGGCAAGCCCAATCGTCGCCGGTGCTGCCGCCTTAATGTTCGAGGCAAATCCAACCCTAACGCCAAATCTGTTGAAGACATTGCTGATGTATACAGCTCAGCAGCTTCCGGGCTTTAACCTGCTCGAACAAGGCGCTGGCTCCCTGAACATCGATGGAGGCGTCAGGTTGGCAAAGCTGATTCGCACTACTTTGAACTCATCCACAACGTTGGGTTCGTCTCTTCTGACCAGTACTCCACCGACGCCACAAACGACTATTCCGCTAGCTGTCGGTTCCACCAGCTTCGCATGGTCCAAGGGAATTGTAATTGGAAGGTCTTATGCGAGTGGCAGCAATCTCATAACCCAATATCAAAAGGTCTACGCCAATGGTGTCCTTCTGGGCGATGGCGTCTTACTTGGCGATGGCGTCTTGCTTGGTGATGGCGTGTTGTTGGGTGATGGCGTCCTGCTAGGCGACAGCATTTTAACAAGTGATGGTACATCTCTGGGCCAGGGTGGTTTCTTCTGTCCGACCGGCGTGTTGCTTGGCGATGGCGTGCTCTTAGGTGATGGAGTCCTGCTAGGTGATGGAGTACTTCTTGGTGATGGTGTCCTTCTCGGTGATTCTGTCCGCGCAATGGTGAACGGCGATTCGACTCAATCTATGCCCAGTGTGGCTGATGATAATACCGACTACCTCGGATACTAACTTCAAAAAAGATAGCCATGTTGCAAACACCCCAGACAAACAACACGAGCGTCATCTCGAATTCACCAGACGCCGTCGAGGTACAGCTACTCACGGCGAAAGACGAGTTTGAAGTTCTCACGTTTCTCTCTCAGCGTCCCATTCACACTGTGACGATGAAGAGTCTAATACGCGACAACGGTCTTGTTAGCCCACTTAACCGAGGAAACTTTTACGGCTGTCGCGACATCAACGGTCAGCTCGAAGGTGTCGCGCTTGTCGGACACGCAACGCTGATGGAGACGGTCTCGGATCGTGCCCTCCATGCACTTGCACAAGTTGCGCGCGAATGTCCTTACACTCACATGATCATGGGTGAACAGGAACGCATCACCGATTTTTGGACGAATTACTCAGACGCTGGTCGCAACCCGCGACTTGCTTGTCGTGAGTTGTTGCTCGAACTACAAATACCCGGCTGTTCGGAACAGTCCGGGTCGGGTTTGCGGAAAGCTACCGAAAATGAGCTCGACGCAGTAATGGAAATCCAGGCCCAACTGGCGTTTGAGGAAAGTGGTGTCAATCCAATCGAGACCGATCCTCAGGGATTTCGCCGGCGCTGCCTGCGCCGGATCAGGCAGGGACGAACATGGGTTCTGTTCCAGAATGACGATCTCGTCTTCAAAGCTGATGTTATCTCTGAAACGCGCGAGGTTGTTTATCTCGAAGGCATTTGGGTGGCCGACCACAAACGTAACGACGGTCTGGGAACCAGCTGCATGTCTGAGCTCAGCGCAAAACTCCTGACCTCAGCAAAGTCTCTTTGCCTGCTCACTAACGAATTGAATACCGGAGCACTCGCATTCTATCGAAAATGCGGTTTTCTGTTTCGCGCCACTTACGAAACGATTTTCCTCTCCCCCCAGGAGGCATTAACAGCCTAACTAGTTCATCAGCCCCATCTCTGTTCGCAATACCTCATCTTGGCTCCCCGGACAAGAACGATGTCGAATGTTACTAGTACACAGAGTCGATTCTTTTTGCCATTCCTAAGAACGGTTACCGGCTTAGGCGCTCTGGCATTAATCTACTCACTATTCAACATCAACCCATCTCACCTGGACCTGCGCTTTGCGGCGCTCGTGTTGATGTCTCTCGTATTGAGTTCGAGAATCGTTGTTCCAATTCCAAGACTAAGCTCACAAATCTCAGTCTCAGATACCTTCGTATTCCTGACATTACTCCTCTACGGTGGCCCGGCAGCAGTAGCCGTCGCTTCAACCGAAGCGTTCATCTCATCACTAAGATTCAGCCGGAAGCAGCAAACGGTTCTCTTCAACTGGGGCTGTGCGGCGCTGTCAGTCTTCATAACGAGTTCAATACTGAGACTCGGATTCGGTGACATTGTTTCACTTCCTCGTGAACCACTTTCGACCGGTTTCGTCGTCGCTCTAGGCACGCTTGCGCTCGTCCATTACGCATCGAATTCCGGAATTGTCGCCATTGGATCAGCGCTCAAGACCGCACAACCAATCTGGTCGACCTGGCGCAAACATTATCTCTGGACCTCGATCACTTATTTCGCGGGTGCTTCCGCTGCCGGCGTAATCGCGGCGCTCGTAAACCTGATTGGGTTCTCCGTGTTCTTTGTAACTCTTCCGATTATCGGCATTGTCTTTCTTACTTACCGGACATACCTCCGGAACGTGGAGACTTCCGCTGCCCAGGCCGATCAGGCCGAGAAACACGTAAAGGAACTTTCTCACTACATAGCCGAACAAGAACGCATTCGCGAACAGTTCACCCAGATCGAAAAACTCTCCGCGCTGGGCGAGTTGGCGTCAGGTGTCGCACACGACTTTAACAACACTCTGGCCGGGATCCTGGGAAGAGCTCAGCTTCTCCAGCGAACAACAGATCCTGAAAAGATCAAACGAGGACTCGACATCATCATCAAGACCGCCGAGGATGGCGCGAAAACTGTCAAACGAATCCAGGATTTTGCCCGCCAGCGTCGCGATCACAACTTTGAACTTGTTTCAGTGGACCAGATACTGACGGATGCCAGCGAGATCACTCGGCCGCGTTGGAAGAACTGCGCAGAAGCCGCGAGCATTCACATTACTCTCGATCTGCAGATTCATTCCAACGCCATGGTGATGGGGGATGATTCTGAACTTCGTGAAGTTCTCGTCAACATCGTCTTCAATGCTATTGATGCCATGCCTGAAGGCGGAACGCTTACACTCGCTACCGAAGTCCTTAATGAGTCGGTCGTAATCAGAATCGCAGATACCGGAGTCGGAATGTATCCAGAAGTCAGGTCGAAGATCTTCGACCCATTCTTTACAACCAAGGGAAGCGCAGGTCTCGGTCTTGGCCTGGCGGTTAGCTTTGGAATCATTCGTCGACATGGTGGACAAATCGACGTGGATTCCCATTATGGCAAAGGAACTGAATTTCGTATCACACTCCCGTTGGCGAGTGTCGCCCGATACGATCCTCCTGGCCAAAGCTCTAACGGCAATCAGTCTCAAAGCACGGCTCAAGAGAAATCTGAAATCAAAAAGACGAAAGTCCTGGTTGTTGACGATGAGGATTTTGTGCGAGACCTGCTGAAAGAAATTCTTGAATGTGAAAACTGCGAAGTGCAAGTTGCGGAGTGCGGCACTTCGGCCCTCGAGCTCTTTCATAAAAACCAATTCGATTGCGTATTCACCGATGTCGGCATGCCAGGGATGAGTGGTTGGGAATTGGCACAGGCAATACGACAACATGATTTGACGATACCAATCGCTGTCGTTACCGGTTGGGGCGAGTCGGTTGGTTCGACTGAGCAGAAAGCGGCCGGCGTAAATTGGGTAGTGCCGAAACCATTTACGGCTGATCGAATCATCGAGCTGGTGCTCGAAATCAATCGAATGCGTTCGCGACTCCAGGAGCAATCGCTCGCCACGGCGGCTGCCTAATTCCAAGAGGTTTATCACTCACTCTAAACCTCCACTGCCAACATTCGCATTGTGTTATGCTCTCGAGCGGAGCTGATGCGAAACAAGAGCACCAAAGCCGTCGTTAGATTCGCAGGAGATGATCTATTTGTCGGAACAACTCCCTCCGGTCATTCGGTAACGTTCGACACCAACAGCGAAAGATCAATCGCACCTTCACCTGTTGAAATATTGTTGGTGGCACTTGGTTCGTGCACTGCCGTGGACGTCATTGGCATCCTGACCAAAAAAAGGCAGAAAGTAACGAATTACCTGATTGAGGTGACTGGAGAGCGTAGGGACGATTATCCTCGCAAATACACTTCCATGACCGTCAACCACATTCTTACAGGTACCGGTCTGTCGCCGAAAGCGGTTGCCCAGGCAATCGAGTTGTCCGAGATAAAGTATTGCAGCGTTGCCGCGACCCTCCGCCCGACTGTAGAAATCCAATCGACCTTCAAGATCATCGAAACAGAGCAATAGCAAGTGGGGGAGTAAATCTTGGCCAAATTGAACCTCGTAGTCGTTCTTCTGTTACTCAGCTGGTTACGTGTCTCCGCGAATTCCGAGCTTGCGCGAACCAGGCAGTCAGTACCACCTCGCGGTAGCGGGTGGGTGCGAAGCCAAGCGCTGAATCATCCAACATGCTTCGCACCCACCCGCTACCGCGAGGTGGTACTGACTGCTTTTACCGTGGGGAAACAATCAGCGAGTGAAGCAACTCTCGCGTCTGTTCGTCGCAGCGACTCATCCATTCGCGACGCTAAAGGCGTCTTACCCAAACTAACGCCTGCTGAACACATGCGACGCGCGTCGGTTTATATGAGCAATCGCGCCTTCGATGAAGCACGCGATCATTGGCGCGCTCTCGTGCAGTATTACCCTGAAGATTCACACGTACCCGAGGCGCTTCTGGGTATTGCTCGATCTTACTTTCTTGCCAAAGACTACGAAGACGGTTATCCGGTGTTTAATCAGTTGGCGAATGAGTATCCAGGCACAAAAGAAGGTCGCGAGGGCTTGAACTATAGTGCCGCTTCCCTTCTCCGTCTTGGTAGGTTTGCCGAATCAGCTACACGTTATGCCGAGTACTGCGATCGCTATCCAAATGGCGAACGAATAGACACAGCCCACTTGAATGTTATTGATACCCTGCGAGAAGCAAACAACCCCGCCGACGCGCTGAAGTGGGTCAGCAGAACGAGACAACGATTTAGCGGTAGCGCTACTGAGACAAACGCAATGTTTGCGGCGTTGCGCCTCTACGTCGCGGAAAGTCAGTGGGACGATGCTGTCAGCATGGCTGACGATTTATTAAAACGCAGCTTTTCAAAAGCAACGTTGACCACGCCTGCTGAAGTGGCCTACCTCAAAGCGTTCAGTCTCGATCAAGCGGGTCGAGATGAAGAAGCCGTGAAGGCCTATCTCGCAGTTTCAGATAGTCTCGACTCTTATTATGGCTGGCTTGCGACACAGAGACTTACGTCCATATTGCGTGGTTCACGCGCGAGTCTAGCTGCCGAACGCGAGCAGCGCGTGAACGCCTCAATCTCGTCCGCTGCCGATCTCTATCCCGCACCATATCGACAAGCCGTACTTCGGGCCGCCAAAGATCGAAAGCTGGATCCGCGCTTTGTTCTCGCGTTGATTCGTCAGGAGAGTGTTTTCAAACCATTTGCCAAATCTCCAGCAGGTGCTCGAGGACTGCTCCAACTCACCATAGACTCCGCACAGAAATATGCGGCCGGGGCAGGATTGGCGAACGTACAAGAGAACCAACTCTATCTGCCGGACACGTCGATCACGCTCGGTGCGGAGTATCTCTCCACACTCCATCAAATGTTTCCGCAACTTTGGGAGGCCGTGGCAGCTTCGTACAACGGTGGAGAAGATAATGTTGCGCGTTGGTTAAAGCGCTCGAAGAATAACGACGCTGGCGTCTTCACTTCTGAAATTGGCTTTGACGAAACCAAGGCTTATGTTCAGAAAGTGATGTCAAACTATCGCGCCTACCGCCAACTTTATACGATCGAACTCATTCGCCGTTGATCAGCCAATGTCCGACGAACTTTAGTTTGTCGTCCGTCGGCTAGCGGTACTTTGAAGAATTCGCGGGCCAAGACTTCCAAGCACGACAAACTAAAGGAAGCTCTGATTAAGGTTGATAAATGACTGTCTTCGAGTTTGTCGATCATCGATCAAAGCTTTCTGAGTGGTCTAATCGGTCGTAATCAGGTCTCTTTTGTTTCGTTCTTTCAGCATGATCACTGTCAGTTTGCTGACTAAAGACACTACGCCTTGAGTAGTAATTGTTTCCGTACCAGAAAGAGGTCGGCCAAGGCCAAGAGACTGAAGTAATGTGCTTCGTTTTTCGCTAGCCCGCGATAACGAACTTTGCGATGACCCCAAAGTTGCTTGATGACGTGAAAGATATGTTCGACTCTAGCGCGCACTTTACTCTGCCGCCGATTCCATTGCCGGTCGCGTTCACTCAGCGGGGCGTTGCGTTGCCCACGTCGTTGGATGCGCCAGCGTACTCCTTCGGCCTCGTAGTCTTGCTGCAGTTCAGCATTGATGTAAGCGCGGTCGCCGTAAATTACTTTCTCCTTGCCGTGCAACAAATCTTCCATCAGCTGCGAGTCATGCACTTTGGCCGTGGTCACAATCGCGGTATGTGCCACTCCCCGAGTATCTGTTCCGACATGAAGTTTCATGCCAAAAAACCAGTCCGTTCCTTTTCTGGTACTGCTCATTTCGGGATCGAGTTCTTTAGCGGCATTCTTCTTCGAACGTGGCGCACTAACTATCGTGGCATCGACAATCGTCCCCTGGCGCAGCAGCAGTTTCTTTTCCGTCAAATGGGTGCTGACTTTGGCAAACAACTTTTTAGTCAAGTTATGCCGCTCCAGCAAATGACGAAACTTCAGAATCGTACTTTCGTCAGGCACCTCGTCCTGGCCCAATTCAATCCCGGCAAAGCGGCGCATCGATTCAATGTCATAAAGTGCGTCTTCCATCGCTGGGTCGGAGAGATTGAACCATTGCTGCAAAAAATAGATCCGCAGCATCTTTTCCAGACCCAATGGCGGTCGCCCATTGCCCGACTTGGGATAGTGTTTGCGAATAACTTTCAAGAGTTGGTTCCAAGGGACCACTTGATCCATCTCTTCGAGAAATTCTTCGCGCCGCGTCTTCTTCTTTTTATTAGCAAACGCAAGCGAGGCAAATGTCGGCTGGTTCATTCTTTTTCTCCTTTGCCGACATGATAACTATCTTTGATCACGAATTAATGACTTAATCAGAGTTTCCTAAAGTTCGTCGGACCTTCCCCATCATCTCGGCTCGGGACTGAAGCCGCGCGAATCTTCGCGCCGCTGTAAAGGATAAGGCTCGTAATTTCGGCGCGGCACGACTCCCAATTTCAACAACGCGTCATAGTATTCGTACCGAATCGAGAACTCAGCTATGGGCCTGGACTCAAGATCCATCTGCACCCAACGAACATCATTGTGAACTGATCGACCAATTCCAGTTGCGGCGTATTCATCATCTGGAACGCGAGCCATACTTCCGGCACTCTTCGCGGAGGGTTCCGGTGCTTGAGAGTTTGCAGACGATTCGGATCGATCCTCTCGAATTCGCTTGTCATCTTTGGTAATAGGACGAGGAGCGACCGAAATGGGTCGCGAACTCTCTCGAAAGATTACTGCCGCGATGACGCCGAGATTCGCAGTCTGACCAAGCTTCGCACCATATGAATCCCGTTCAGTCGTGAAGTAAAAACGACGCGCCCGCTCCGTACTCATCTGCCAACCCCCAACGGTAATCGATTGGTACGGTTCAATCACCCACTTGCTTGAATTCCACGCTGATGTGTGTCGCGCATCGATCGTGTTGAGGCCATCAACCGAGAGCGCTACCGCAACTCGATCAGGCGTCGGATTCGTTACGCGAATCTCGTATTCCGCACCAGGCAAGGCCTCGACATAGCTTCTACCGCGAGCAAAGTACTCGGAGAGCGGCCGGCCATTGACCAGAATTTCAACGTCGAAGCGCTGCGGTTGCGGGTACCAGCGTGTCATCCGCTCCTCCTGGGAAGACTGCGCATTAATGGCGGGCAGGATCGGTTGCATCAGACCAGCCAAAGCAACACTCAAGACGGAAATGAGAAGTTTGTGGGTTATTTTCATACGGAACACTCCAAAGAACTGGCATAGCTGAAGTGAGAACGTTCAAGCGACCAATTCTTGCGCATATTTCTGTACGACAGGTTGTTAGCCTGTCGTTTGTCGAGCCTCGCGTTGCAGATAAGGGCAGTAACCTAAATCGCGACAGCCTGACAGCCTGTCGTGCACAGTTCCCGTCCTTGGGGTTTTTGGTTGAGTAAAATTGAACGGAACGCTACAATTGCGCGCCACTTCTGGAAATGTTCCACCCTAAAGATCGTATTAAGTAACCTAAGTGAGGGTTAAGAGAGCTGATGGAGTATGCGCTTACAGCAAACAAAAATGAGGCCCGGGCCGGATCCTACTATGATCGAATCGCTCGATTTTATGATCTGACCTTCAAGCTAAATGGTTACGGCCGCTCACTCGACCAGTATTTCGATAATCACCCATTGCCAATTTCACGAGGCGCCAGGATTCTGGACGCTGGCTGTGGCACCGGTCTGTTGACACTTGCACTCTTGCGAACCATTCGGTTTCCAGTGTCAATCACTGCATTGGACTTGAGTTCGACTTCAATCAATGCCGCTCGTCGAGCACTCTACTCGAGTCGCGGCAGAACCCGTGACGTAACCTTCACTCAGGGTAATCTTCTATCACTACCGTTTGCCGACGACTCGCTGGATGTGGTCGTCACGAGTGGTGCACTTGAATACGTACCTTTAGCTGACGGCCTGGCTGAGATTGCGAGAGTGATAGCGCCTGGAGGGCATTTGTTACATCTTCCCGTTCACCCGTCAGTGGCGGGCACTTTTCTCGAAATACTTTTCCGCTTTAAGAGTCATCCACCTCGCGAGGTCCTGAGTAAAACGGAGCGACACTTCCGGATCGTCCATCACTACAGGTTCCCCCCGCCACAAGCTATTGGATGGAGCAAGACCGCGATCCTTGCGCAAAAGGTTTGAATGTCCGATATGCTTTAGCTTGTCGTGACGTAAAAAAAGCCCGGCTGGTAGATGGATGCGTTTCGAGACTCATTAATCCAGCCGGGCTTTTGTGTTACATCACGACAAGCTAAAGCATATCGGACATTATTGGCCCGCCGGCACCAACCTCAAAATCCGATCATCGTCACTGGTTGGCTTACCACGACCATCACGATTCGAGGTTGAGAAATACAACAACCCGTCAGGTCCTTCGGCCACATCGCGAATGCGACCGTACCTGCTAACCACCTGCTCCTGACTAACTACCTTACGGCCGTCAAGTACGACTCTAATCATTGCTTCACCGTGTAAGCAGCCAAAAAAGAAGTTTCCTTTAAATGCAGGAAAAACAGATCCACGGTAAAACATCCCGCTGGCCGGCGCGCACGCGGGAGTGTATTCAAGAAGTGGAGACTCCAAACCCGCTCGCGTTTCTTTGTGATGAATGAGCGGCCACCCATAATTCTTGCCCTTCTCAACAATGTTCACTTCATCGCCACCGCCTGGCCCATCAAATCCGCTCGGGCCGTGTTCGGTTTGGAACATGAGACCAGTTCCCGGCTGCCAGTCCATCCCTTGCGAATTTCGATGACCAATTGACCAGAGCTCTGGACGCGCATTTGCTTGACCAACGAATGGATTGTCCTGTGGAACGGAGCCGTCGTCGTTGAGTCGCAACGTCTTACCGGCCAGCGAATCAAGCTTCTGAGCAAGGTCGCGTTGGGTTGCGTCGCCAGTTGTAATGTAGAGCTTGCCATCAGGACCAAATCGCAATCGGCAACCAGCGTGAAACTGTGCTGCGGGAATGTCTTCAATCATGACTTTGCGATCGACGAAGCCATCGGCAGTTTCACGATACCTGACAACCCGCACTCGGACACCGCCACCGCCATAAGCGTAAGAAAGGTATAGCAAGTGGTTCGCTGAAAATTGAGGGTGAAGCACGACGCTCATCAAACCACTCTCTCCAGTTGGCTCGACATCCGGCACTACAAAGAGGGGTTGGGATCGCAGACTTCCATTTTCAAAGACGCGGACTCGGCCAGGCCGCTCTGTGAAAATCATTCGCCCGTCCGGTGCCCACACAATTGACCACGGCACTTCCAGGCCTCCGACAACTTTCTCAATCCGAAATGATGTTTTGCTTTGTGATGTAGTCTGGATTTCGCCGTTACCTGCACCGGGCGGAGGATGACTGCAGGCAAGAACAACACTTAGACCCAGTAGAAGAAACCAATTTCTAAACCGCATAACCCGAGATCTCAGATCTCAGATCTCAGATCCCAGATTCCAGATCCCCTTATGATGCGATTCCCGAGTCGATCGGAGATCTGGAATCTGGGATCTGGGATGCCATCAATGCTGGATGTATTCGTGGAGCAACTTCAACTCGTCACCTTGCTCGCCCAGTTCTACTCGCAGCAGGTCTCGAATGGATAGCATGCCAACCCAGCGTTCACCGTCTACGACAGGTAAATGTCTGGTGCCAATTAGTTCCATTCGCTCGAGGGCTTGATGGGGAGTCTCGTCACACCGGATTACGGCGCGCAGCTCGCTGGTTACATCTCCGACGCGCACGGCGTTTGGGTCTCGTCCGGGCACTACTATTCGATTAAGTACATCGCGTTCAGAAAAAACTCCAAGCAGTTTTCCTGACTCGTCCAGAACACACACCGCGCCAATATTTCGAGCAGCCATAAACTCCGCCGCTTCCTGAACCGTAGCGGAGTCGCGGGTCGAGTAAGGCTTACGGTTGCGAATCACGTCTTTGATCAGCATCGCAGTGCCTCCTGAATCTGTGGCTGTGGGGTTGACGCATTATACTCGCACGGCTGCCGAATACACAGATTTCTGAGGAGCTTGGAGCGTGGCCTTTGATTGAAATTCTCTGCGCTATCTCTGCGTTCTCGGCGTCTCTGCGGTTTGAATTGGGCAATGGAATCTAATCACCGCAGAGACGAAGAGAACGCATAGAAAGCGCAGAGAATCTCAAACGAGGAACTATCCGAAGAGACTTGCCTGTGCTGTGGGTCTGCGAAATGTACTGCCCTGGGCCTTCTGGTGAGTGCGCTTTTTGTTAAAGCCAAGTCGCGCGCTATGAATCTTGAACAATCTTTCTGTCGCTTCCCAGTATTGGCCTTTCCCGCGCATTCGTTCCCCGAACACACTCGAGTTCAACTTTCCGTCGCGCGCTTCTCGAATTCGATTCAAGACACGATCGGCCCGAGTCGGCAGTTTCTCACGCAATCTTTGTTCGAAATAAGGCGCGACACTGCCGGGCAAACGGAGCATATTGATAAACGCCATTGTGGCTCCAGCCTCCTTCGCACGCTTTAGCAGGATCGGGATGTCAGTTGATAAACCCGGAATGACCGGAGCAATGCCAATCCCGACTGATATGCCCGCACGTGCCAGTTCTTCCATGGCGTGAAACCTTGCCTCGGGCAAAGGGGCATAAGGCTCGACAGCTCTGGCAATCTCTACGTCAGTAAATGGAATGGTTAGAAACACGCCAAGCTTTGCGTTGCGCGTGAGATCCTGAAGTACATCTATGTCGCGTCGAATCATTGCTGATTTCGTGATGATGCCGATTGGATTCCTGAACTCGGCACAGACTTCAAGACAACGACGGGTCAGTTCGTAGTGAGCTTCAAGGGGAATGTAAGGATCGGAGGTAAAGGAAAAGACGATCTCGTCGCCTTTCCATGAGGGTTTCATCAGTTCTGTTCGCAACAGCGTTGGAGAATTTACCTTCGCTATGATTTTTCTGTCGAAGTCAGTGCCGGCGCCATAGCCGAGGTATTCGTGCGTAGGCCTGCTGAAACAGTACGTGCAGCCATGAATACAACCACGATAACAGTTGACCGTGTAGTCGAAGCCAACATCGGGACTGTCGTTGTGAGTGATAATTTTCTTCGTCTCGGTTTCTTCAAAGACCTCGAGCTTTACTTCGGGTGGTTCGCCAATCCATTCCACTGAATGGGTTAGCCACGGATTCGGTGGATTCGCCACATAACGCATCATTGCCCAATTCCTTGATCGTGTTAAGGAAGCTCCAACTAAGTACGACAGGCTGTTAGCCTGTCGGCGGTTTGACCCAATAATACGCGACCGGAACCACGACAGGCTGACAGCCTGTCGTACTCCTTGACTAAGATGCTGGTGTTTCAGACGAGGTCATCGATTCTATTGCGTGAAAGAACACGAATACTTGTGCACCTTCACCGCCAACCTTTTCGGCAAGACAGACATAATCATTTGTAACCTCGATGACACGGCCTTCGTAGATACCACCAGTCACAGTTTTGACTGAAACAGATTGACCTTTGAAACGTCGGAATAGATTTTCGGTGTGCTGTCCTGCCATTGGTTACTCCGTTCGTTCAAGAGTCAACCGATCAATTGGACCGATATGACTTATCGGACTAATTCCCGCAGCCAGTCTGAAATTTTAAATCTCCAATAGCGATAATTACTGCCTTCCCCTGCCAGACCACGTTACAAAGAAAAACCGATACTTGTCCGGATCCTGGAGTGTGATGAAGCGTCCTCCCCAACCTTCATCAACCGGCGGTAGAAGGTCTGGAACCTGCTCTCGTATTTCTTCATAAAGCGAATCCACATCTTCAACGCCGATGAAGAAGTGAGCACCACGCCCGCGGCGTAACATCGTTTCACTTTGCTGGGCAAGAGTAATCTTTAAAGTTCCAGCACGAAGCGTAGCCATGGGTGGGTCAGATTTGAGGTTGAACGACTCCATCTCAAGTCCGAGCAACCCTTGATAAAAGCCGAGTGACTCTTCGAGATTGTTGACTTCGAGAAAGAGCAAGTCAAGGCCGTTAGCTTTCATATTGACTCAGTTGATTTCCGATTGCCGATTTCCAATTTCACGGACTTGTATCGCGGCGTTCCAATACACGGAAACAAAATTGGAAATTGGCAATCGGAAATCGGCAATAATCAGATCAACACAAGTCTCCGGATAGCTATTCCATCAACCAATACAACCCGTACGCACTGGTCACTATCACACACCAAAACGCCACTTCCTCAAGTCGCGTGTGTTTCTTCCATAGACTCGTTGCCGGTTGTGAATCGACAACAGCCACCATCGCGCTCCGCGCCATCATCACTCCAAAACCCAATATACAAATCGCAAGAATCCCCAGTGGCCAGAGAAACCAGATCCAGCTAAGTCTCACAAGGACTAATAGAAAGAATCCAGCCAGCAAACACAGTAACGCGCTAAGACAATGACCGAGGACACCGACGTCCTGAGCTGTTGGCGTGGCTACAGGAACGAAGGTCGTGGCTCGCGAGGCTGATACGCGGCTCCGATCGTAGTCACTCCTCAGCGACTGGTCTTTCAAAACCGAATACGCCTCATTCAGTGACTTCATTCGTTCTTCATTGCCGCCCAGGTCCGGGTGATGACGCGCAGCCTCCCGTTTGTACTGGCGATCGATTTCAGCTCTGCTGGCAGCTTCATCGACCCCAAGCACCTGGTAATAATCTCTTTCCTGCCTCGGGCGTTGCATAGTGTTCGATGATTCTAGGGAGGGGATTTTCGTTTGGCAATGACATTCGGGAGGACGAGGATGTCAGTGCGCGCCAGTTGATTTGCTCAAGTCATTTTCCACATCTCATTTGACATTTCTCGTTGTCACTTCTCGGAGTACGACAGACTGTTAGTCTGTCGAGAGTCGCATAGTGTGGCATGGAAAACTGAAGTACCTGTAATCGACGCACGACAGACTAACAGTCTGCCGTACTCCGACAAACGACAACTGAGAAATGTCAAATGATATATGGAAAATGTTAAGCTCCCTCTACAATGTCACATACCTTCATTCCAGGCGATGATCTCGTATTCCAACTCGAGAGTGGCTTCGGGCTACTTCGGTTATTGGCCGTCGAGGGCGAGGGTTCGGATACTGTCTGGCACTTGCTTGCTTACGATGAGTTCTTTCCTGACGTTGAGTCGGCTGAGGCCGCATTACGAAAAGGTCCGCTGCCAGTTCGCACCGCTCACATGGCGTTAACTAATCGCGCCTTCGAAAGAACACCCGCGGCGCTTATTGGTAACCGTCCACTCAATGATAATGAACTCGCCGCGTATCGAAACTGGTTGAATTCCGACCGCCAGGTCCACGATCGCTCTGCACTTCTGATGCTCGGTATCAGATGACATGAAACGAAATCACATTACTTTAACAATAGCTGTCTTATTCTTTTGTTCGATTCCAATCTTCGGAATTCGACGCGAGCGAGTGATCGATTCCTGGCGACCGCTGCACTACAACATCTCAATCACTCTCAACGATAGCTTGAGTGAAATCACCACGGCACGCGCTGATATTGAAGTTGTCGCCGTGAAACAATTGTCACTCGTCGATTTGGACTTTGCTGATCTAACAACCGATTCAGTTAGCGTAAACGGTGATAATGTCTCCTTCACTCATCAAAATGGCAAATTAAACGTGCCATTGCCGCAAAGTGTTTCCCCGGGAACGAAGATCACTGTATCGGTTGTCTATCATGGCAAACCTCATGATGGTCTGATTCTCAAGCCTGATAAAGATGGAAGACCGTCAGCTGTCGGAGATAACTGGCCAGATCGTGTGCACTATTGGATTCCGTCGTTCGATCATCCATCGGGCAAAGCAGGCGTTACGTTTCACATCACAGCGCTGAGTAGCCAGCTAGTCGTAGCTAACGGCCGATTGGAAGCTGTTACCACAAACACGAACAACACTAAGACCTGGACATATAACGAGGCTGTGGCGATTCCTGCTTACTGCATGATCATTGCAGTCGGAGATTTCGCAAAACTCGAAGCAGCCCAGCCATCGCTAACTCCCCTCACTTACTACGTCCCCCACTCTGACAGCTCATACGCGTTGAAGGGATTTGCTTCGGCATCAAGTGCCGTCGAGTTGTTCAGTCAAACCGTCGCACCATATCCTTACGAAAAACTGGCGCTGATTATCGGTACAACTCAGTTCGGCGGCATGGAAAACTCGAGCGCAATCGTTTTTACTCAGACATTATTTTCAATTAAAGCTGACTCAAAGCTGAGCAAGGACTTTGGTATTCCAACCAATATCGAAAGCACTGTTGCTCATGAGATCGCGCATCAATGGTTTGGTGATTCAGTAACAGAATCGACCTGGGCGGATCTTTGGCTGAGCGAGGGATTTGCGACCTACTTCGCCGCGCTCTTTATTCAAAAGCACGAAGGCCAGCAAGCCTTCGAAAAATACATGACTGATGCGAGTGAAGCGGCAATCAAATTTGAAAAGACAAAGCCAATTCCTATTCACGATCGCGAAACGGAAAAGTTGTTTGATCTTCTTAATGCGAACAACTATCAGAAGGGCGCGTGGGTGTTACACATGCTGAGGGCGCGTCTCGGCGATGATGTTTTCTTTCGAGCGATCAGAAGTTATTACCAGAAACACAAGGACGCGACCGCCGACACCGACGACCTGCGAGAAGCTTTCGAGCAGGCATCGGGAAAGTCGCTACGTTCGTTTTTCGCTCGCTGGGTTTACGGCAGTGGTCATCCCCGGTACGAGGTGACTTGGCGATGGCGGCCTAAACAAAAGGGCGTCGAGATCTACTTAAAACAGTCACAATCGAGTGAAGCGTTTACTGACCCGATACCAGTTGTAATTACAACGAATGCGGGCACTATGAAGACTGACATAACTCCGGCCAGTAAAACCTACGTTCAGTTTGTTCGGTCCTCACAAAAACCGTTGCGGGTTGAGATGGATCCAAACAATACGTTGCTGAAAGAAGTAACGGTGAAATCAAACTGAACCTTGGATAATCAAAAACGATCGTGCTGGGACCGCAGGCGTCCCCGCCTGCCCGCGTCGAGCAGAACCAACTCCATTCCTCGAGTGGGCTGGAGCATGTTCTTGGTTAGGTTGGGCACGGGCAGGCGAGGACGCCTGCGGTCCCAGCACGATGGTTTTGATTTTTCTCGAAGCTTTGGGTGGCTAGGGCGCCATGAAGCCAAGGTTTGGCGTTGAGAATCTACCAATCAGCGGAAATACCGCTGTTAAGTCTGCTGACGACAAACCATACCAAGTGGCAAGTGTGGCAGCATACTGTTCCACGGATGTCGTCGGTATCCAACGCCCCCGCGCCCCCGAACCACTATCTGCATCATCAGGCCCATTAAGGGCTAGGTTCGGATAGAGGCCATAAACTGCATGACCCAGCACTGCGCCGCCGACGATCAGGTGGTGATTTCCCCATGCATGGTCGCTACCAACAGCCGCAGTTGTAGTGCCGGCCGGATCCAATGTGCGACCGAAGTCCGACATCGTAAACAGAGTTACTTTGTCCTGGCCGGGCATTCCCGGTTCGCCGGTGGCTTGGAAAAATGCATTGATTGCCTGGCTAAGCTGCGTCAGTAAGCTTCCCTGCCCGCCTACTTGATTTGAGTGTGTATCGAAGCCGCCCAATTGAACAAAAAAGATCTGCCGCTTCATATTGATGCCGGCAAGAGCATCCGTGGACGCTTTGATTAACAGTGCCACTTGTTTTAACTGTCTCCCGATCGACGTGTTCGTCGGAAAGACAGTACTCAGAGTCGGGTTCACGCTGCTCAGGGCGTTGTCAGTTTGAATCGAACTCGAGCGTGTATCACTCGCCGCCTTTACAAGTTTGAAGTTGTTGTCGAAGGTTCTGAGTTCATTGAAGGACACGAGACGGTTCGCTTGTTCAGACGCCGTGCCCGAAAGGTTCAACTGGAGAACGTTGGCCAGACTCGTACCTGAATCCGCAACCGCGAGCTGACGAGTATCGACTCCAGTGAGAAATAAGTTGACGCCCGCAATCGACACGTTCTGCGGAAATGTCGCTACTCCATTCAGCAAAGCGATCCTATCGGCAAGGCGGCCCCCCCAACCGGTTTGGCTCGCGACATTCGCAATTGCTGTTTGGAACAGACCGACCTGATCCGAATGCGAGAAAAGCTGAAGCGGTTTCTTGCCTGTACCGTTTTGATAAGTTGTGCGCGTGAGTGGTTCGACTAATGGCCCGTTATTGCACAGCACGGCCAACTTGCCTTGATTGAAGAGCGTTTGCATCTCCACCATGTTGGTATGAAAACCGAAAGAGCCACCCGTCGTCGGTGAGACTTGAAGCAAGTTTGAGAGCGCCAACCCGTCTGCGCTGCGAACGTTGTTGTAGGTGGTGATCTGGTTGAGGTCAACGAACATGTTATTGCCGTCGTTTCCACCGTTAAGAAAGACGCAAACGAGGGCTCGATAGTCCGTGGCGGCTTGCGGTGTCAGAGCCTGCACCGCTCTGAAGGTGTCAAAGCTTGATGCCATCGCCACACCGCCTAAAGCGCAGGCGCTCGTACGTAGAAAGTCTCTGCGTGATTGTGCCATGGTTGTTATCTCTGTATGTCGTACTGAGAAGAAGTAGCGACCAGGTAGACGGCAGTTCGTGCTCGCTTTTGATTCCGAACGTTGATGTCCGCGTCGTTGATTGTGTTCATCGCCGTCGTTATGGAATTCCGCATCTGTGTCGACATCGTTCCGTGCAAAAGAAGGGCATTGAGATCGTCGAGTACGTCGTTCGGAACTCCCGCCTTTGCTTCAAGTGCAGACGTATCGATAGATGTCCCGCGAGGACGATCCGGGCTTGCAGCCGTCGGTGAAGTATTCGCTGTCACCCCGGTGTAAACCAGCGTGTTGATGTCGTTCGCACGTCGCAACGTCGTTGCAGTGGAGAGAATTCCAAACGCAGGACCGAGAATTTTCGTGCCAGGAACTTCGTAACCTGGCTGGTAGTAGCTAAACACAGTCGGAGGTTGGAAAATTGGCTGGTCCAGAGTACCTGTGAAGTCTGGCGCGGATCTGCTTCCAAGCACGCCATCACTAGTTGACGACTTATCAAACGACTTAACGTTCAGAGATCTCAGAAAACCAGTGATGTACTGAGCCGGCTCGCGCAGTTTCCCGTAATTCGGATCCGTCTTCACATTACCTCGTGCTTCGGGATCTAACAGGATCGCCTGCACAACTGCCTTCAGATTTCCACGAGCATTCGAGCACGGTGAGATTGGATATAGGCCTGCGCAATCGTTGTTGAAGACGGCGACAACTCGCTGCACATAAGCACCACTTGGGTTACTCGTCACCAGGTGTTGGATCAGCTGCTTACTGACAAACGGACCAACGTTCGGATGGTTAAAAATGTTGTCGAGCGCGGCTGTGAGATCTGATTGGGCGCATTGTGCGTTAGTTTGCCCGCATGCTGGAATCACCTGGCCGTTGAGGAGCGTCTTTGCTGCAACGTCATGATTTGTTCCACCACGAGGCGCCATCGGGTCGCGATAGTTCGTGATTCCAGCGCCAAGCGGTGTGGCGAAATTCCAACCAGTGAAGGCACGTGTGAATTCGTTGATTTGAGTCTGCGTGTAAGTCGGCAGCGGAACGCCCTGCGAGTCAACTTGCTTCGATCCATCAGCATTCAGCAGATCTGTGCCGACTGAAAACAGCTGAAGAACTTCACGGGCGTAGTTCTCGTTCAGATTCGTTCTCGTGCTGAGGCGCATGTCGAGAAATTCGCCCATTGCTGGATTCAAGGTAATGTCGTTCAGCAAAGTGCGATAGTTGCCGAACGCGTTGCGATCCAAAGCCTGGAGATAAACTGTCATCCAACTCGGACGATTCACTTCACCCGCGCCAGAAACGACCAGGATCTGATGTAATGCAAAAGCAACGCGCTGTCGTAATTGATCTGGACCGTACAGCGCGTTTGAAAAGAATGTTCGCTGCACCGGATACATCGAAAAGTTATCGCGATTGCAAACATTCTGATTGTAGTTAGGATCTGGACTGGTTGACGGACAAGCTGTGGGTTGATCATCGAGCGGAAAAGTTAGATCTGGATAGTTGGATCCTTTTGCAACGTTAGTGGGCGCAGTACTGAATTGCTCATCCAAATACGCTTTGAAACCCACCGATTTGATATGCGCCAGGTCCGCGTTAGTCGGTCCCCACGTTGCTTGTTCAAGGAACCGAACGGCATCAGCATCGCTTGCCGGACCCGTGAAAGTATCAAGATCAGGGGGCGGCTCAGCCGACGGTGGATTATCAGGTGCCGGTGTCGCAACAGCACCAGGATCATCCGACGGCCCACCACCCGAGTGACCAATTGCCACGCGCACGCGATTACTTGCGAGGCCATGGGAGTTGATGCGTAAGAGAACATCACCCACATCACCAAGATCATCTGGTAGACGCACAATAAACATCGTCAACCCGGCCATGGAGAGCTGCGGTGGACCAGCAACATCGGGAACCACTCCCATGAACTCCACCTGCATTGGATAGAGTTTGCCTGACGCATCCTGGACATCAGCAGTAAACGCATTGATTCCTTCGCCTGTTAGAAGCTGAACACCCATAGCGAAGACGCAAATGCGTGTGCGATTGTCGGGACTGAAGGCGATCGAGGAAGTTAAAGGGAATGGTTCGGCTCGAAGAGTGACGGATTCGAAAGCCACTGCGCGGGTATTAAGTGATTGACTGATCAGTGTTGGTGCTTTGAGTGTGGCAGCAAACGTTTGGGAATAAGCACCGAGGAAGATCGCGAGCAGTGCAAGAAACGAGCGTTGAATAGTAGAGCGTTGGCAACTGATCGTCATAAGGATAGGCTCCGTCACTGTGTCGTAGAACAACGCCTAGTCGGGTGAGAATTTTTTGAATTAAATCGGTGGAGGGGCCACCGGGTTGAAAACCCTGGTTAAAAGTCAATATACCATGTTTGACTTTTTGCCAGTCAACAGAAATTTAGACGTGGCGAACCGTGATTTGGACGAGAAGAAATGCCGCGCTGGGCCAGTGTTTTGTCGCCCTAAGGCGACATCATCTGAATCCCTCGATAAGGGTGTAATCTGTGAACCTGGTACGCTAAAATCCGCGCGCTGATGAATCGACGCACCTTTCTGAATCAATCTCTAGTTGGCGCAACTGTCCTTTCCATCGCTGGTCCCCGAGAACTTCTCAAGACTGCGCCGAAACGTGTAATCGTTCTGGGTGCAGGCCTCGCTGGTCTTTCAGCGGCGTATGAAATGGATAAGGCCGGCCATGATGTGACTGTCCTGGAAGCAAGAAGTCGTCCGGGCGGCCGCGTGTTCACCATTCGAGGTCAATTCGCCGATGGGCTCTACGCCGAGGCTGGCGCCACAAACGTCTACGATGTTCATAGCTGGACCAATCACTATCTGAAGCTTCTCGGCGTAGAACTTGATCCGGTCACGCCGCCGACGGGTGCATCTATCTTTCATGTTCGCGGGCGACGACTCATCGTAAAGCCAGGCGAGCCGGTTCAATGGCCTATTGAACTCAGCGCATCCGAAAAAGGGATGGGACGTCGAGAGTTGTGGCAGAAGTACGTCGCAACAACACTGACAGAACTCGGTGATCCCAATGAGCCCAATTGGCCTCAGCTATCTTTCATGCGTTACGACCGCATGAGTTTCACTGAGTTTCTTCGCGCGCGCGGAGCATCTCCCGGAGCGATTGAAATACTGCGTTTAGGACTCGCGGACCAACTCGGCGAGGGAGCAGACAAGACTTCGGCACTGAATCTACTGCGCGAAGCCATCCCGCGCGCACTTGAGAAGCAAGCGTTCGTAATTCGTGGTGGTAGCGACACATTCCCCAGAGCGTTTGCGAGCAAACTGCGTGACCGGATTCACTACTCGGCTGTTGTGAAGAGAATTGAAAACGACGAACGCGAAGTGCGAGTGTTCTACGACAGAGGTGGTGAACACAGCGTAGTACGAGGCGAACGTCTCATCTGTGCAATTCCTTTTGCAGTACTAAGAACGATCGAGATCCAAGGCTTGTCGCGAGAAAAGCAACGGGCGATTGCGCGGTTGGGAAACACATCTGTGGTTCGCGTCTTTCTTCAGACAAGAGATCGATTCTGGCTGGAGGAAGGGTTGAACGGGGCGGCGACGACTGACTTGCCATTGATGACTGCGTTCGACAAAGCGTTCTATCTACCCGGCCCGCGTGGGATGTTGGAGGTGTATGCAGCGGGCGAACGTGCTCGGAGGTTGGCCGCAATGCCGGCGTCGGAGCGTCTGGCATTTACTGTTTCACAGGTTGAGAAGATTCATCCAGCGATGCGCGAGTTTTACGAGGGTGGATCTTCTGTTTGTTGGGACGACGAAGAATTTTCTCGCGGGGCATATGCGTGGTTTAGGCCAGGCGAGATGAGCGAATTGATGCCGCACATCGCGAAGCCGGAAGGTCGAATCCATTTCGCTGGTGATCACACCTCGCAATTCCCCGGTTGGATGCACGGCGCGCTGCAATCAGGCCATCGAGCCGCAATAGAGGTGAATGAAGCGAGTTGATAAAAAGTCAGAATCCCGCCTTCGTCGGGTCCGTTAGACTGACAAACAGGTGCCGGACCCGAAGCTACGCCGCCAGGTCAAGGTTCTAACTTTCCAACCAGCGTTTGCATCGAATTCAGTTAAGCCGTTTGACACACTTAATCTGAGTTTCTATCATCCCACCTGCATTCGGGGCGTGGCTCAGCCTGGTAGAGCGCACGGTTCGGGACCGTGAGGTCGGTGGTTCGAATCCACTCGCCCCGACCAATAACTCATAAATCCATCAACAACATACCGTCGTGAACGTTAACGCTCTTTTTTCGTCGTGTGGCCAATTTGTGGACAAAATTGTCGAAGTTACAGAATTAACCGCTATTCGGCTCGCGCATTATCTGCAAAAAGCCCCCGTAAAAAGACAATAGTTGAAAGAGGTTCTGACCAATGGTCCAATCCATCATCCCTCGGAACCGTGCGCTCTATCAAAGTGTAAATCACTGATTTGCTTAAGATAGTGCTAGTCAGAGGGGTTAGTCAGAAGGAAGACAGACCGTGTGGTCGGGTAGGCTTTAAGTGATGGATTCCAGTTCTCAACCACATCATTCTCTAGCGGCATATCGGCATAGACACGTTCTACACTAATAAAAATCAACAAAAGCGGCTGAAGAAGTCACTTTTATGCTGCATAAGTTGATTAAGTTGTCAGCGGAGTCTGGCAAAATCCTGTTAAAAAGTTTGCCGTCGTGAGGATCTCTGTCCTTATTATATAAAGGTCGCTATCCAACAGTCTTCGGCTTGAACGTTGAGCTCGACTGACTTACCACCTGCGCTCAGAAACAGAGTTCCGCTGCCCACGGCATTACCATCAACAACTCCACCCGAAATCTTTAAAGAAATTCCGTTAACCACATCAACGGGCGGTGACCACTGCCCTTGCGCGAACAATTGCAAGTCGGTAAAGAGAGTGATGTCGGGCCTCGCCATTTTCTTTCAAGTTAATATAGACACTCTTGATCTTGGATTTCTCATGGTCCACCGTCAGGGTTCCTCGTCCCGGGGCCGTTCCAGAGAAGGAAGTGATTTTCTGCATGACTGCGAACGCTGAGATCGACACGACGAAAGCGATGACAAAGGCAATCGCTACTCTCTTCATATTTATTCCTTCCTTCACCAGTTCCCTTTTGACGTAATGAACTTTCGCATCAAGTATTGCGGCACCTAAAACTTTCGAACGGCCATTAATTTCACCGGATCGATCCCAAGGTTCTCAACTTCTACTTTGTTTCCCTCAAGCACCGTGACTTTGGCCGCATAGATTAGTACACGCTCTCCCTCTTCCTTGCCCTTCTTGTTGGTCTTCAGATCGATGATGACAATAACAAAACCTCAGAAAGTTTTTGCACTCCCATCCGAATCTGACGCTCTGTCAAATTCGAATAACCGAAAATGAACTCGTTGTTGTATGGAGTATCGATGTAATATTCCCGCGCGCTGGTTAACTCCACACCGCGTGTCGCTGCCCGATCAATTAATTCCTGTTCACTAAGTTGTGTTGTAAACCTGACCATCAGGTGCATGCCTGCATCATCGCCCAGCATCATAACGCGACCATTCAGGTATTTGTCGAAGGCGTTAACGAGTGCCTGCCGTCTTTGTGCGTAGAGTGTCCTCATTCGGCGAATGTGCCGTTCGAGATGACCTTCATTGATAAAGTCAGCTAAGGCGCACTGCTCGATCAAGGGTGATTGACGATCGGTCAGCCATTTCGCTCGTGCGATCGCATGAACAAGCGATTGAGGAAGCACCATGAATCCCAAGCGCAAGGACGGAAACAAAACCTTCGAGAAAGTCCCGACGTAAATCACGCGTTCACCCTGATCAAGACCCTGTAGAGCCGGAACAGGGCGTCCGCCATATCGATATTCGCTGTCGTAATCGTCCTCTATTACAAACGCGTTTTGCTCGTTCGCCCACGCCAGCAACTCGAGACGGCGTGGCAGCGAGAGTAGAACTCCACTGGGAAATTGATGCGACGGCGACACATACACGAACCTGGTCTTGACACTGGATTTCTTTTTAAGCTGTCGCACGTCGATTCCTGATTCATCTACGGGCACGGTCAAAAGCTTCGCTCCCTGCGCCGTAAAAATGTTGCGAGCACCGAGATAACCGGGATCTTCGAACGCAATTTCGTCGTCAGGGTCGACTAATACGCGTGTGATCAAATCCATTGCGCGTTGAGCACCGGCGCAAATGAACACTTGCGATGCGTTGCACCGAACCGCGCGGGACGTCGCGATATATTTTGCGATCGCTTCGCGCAGCCGCTTATAACCGCGGACATCGCCGCTATAGTCGAAATTTCTTGACTCGCCGGCACGCACATGTCTCGCCATTAATCGCCGCCAGACGCGCAGCGGTAAGTGATCGAAGGCGGGGCGCCAGTGCTTGAAGTTAATACGGGCCTTGCCGTCAAGATCGTTATCGACAATGACCGACGCAACGCGTTTGCCGTATGCAGAAAGACGCACTGCTTGCGGTACCGACTTGGTGGTGGCGACGGATTTCGACGGGGCCGCGCGCAGCAGATGCTCAGGTAGTTGATCACAGACGAACGTGCCAGCACCAATCCTGCCATAGAGATACCCTTCACTAATCAAATCTTCATAGCATTCAGTCACCGTCGTGCGAGAGATGCGGAGTGACTGCGCCAGCGCTCTCGTCGAAGGAATGCGCGAGCCCGCAGATAAGCGGCCACAGAGAATGGCGTTCCGCATCTCGTGGTACAGCTGGCGGCGCAGGGAGCGCGGATTCTTGTTGTCTAATCGAAAAGCAATATCCATATTTGAATTGGCCTACGATTATTTCATAAAAGTGGCTATTGTGGCAGGCCAATTTTCTTTCTACGCTATCCGATGCATGGCTCCAAACACGATCACTCCAACTGAGCGCACGACACTGAAGAGATTACCGAAGCGTGGTGTCTTCGAGCGGCAGAGGATTTATGAGATTCTCGACGAGGGGTTTGTCTGTCACCTCGGATTCACCATCGACCAAAGGCCGTTTGTAATACCGACGGCCTACGGCCGGCTGGACGACGCGCTTTTTATCCATGGTTCTGCCGCCAGCAGAGCCTTGCGCGCGCTCGCCGGCGGTATCGAAGTGTGCGTAACGGTGACACTCGTCGATGGTTTGGTACTTGCTCGCAGCGCTTTTCATCATTCGATGAACTACAGATCCGTTATGGTCTTCGGCAGGGCGTCGGTCATCGAAGAACGCGAAGAAAAGATGCGAGCGTTACGCGCCTTTTCGGATCATGTCATTCCTCAGCGATGGGATGACGTTCGTGAACCGAATGAGGGCGAACTAAGAAAGACATTAGTCCTGCGATTGCCGCTGGAGGAGGCTTCCGCGAAAGTTCGGAGCGGTCCGCCACTTGATGACGATATCGACTATCTCTTGCCGACGTGGGCCGGCGAAGTGCCGTTGAAGGTCGTAGCGCAAAACCCTGTCGCCGATCCACGTCTCTCGCCGTGTTCGCAGCTGCCGGCTTACTTGAAAAGTTTTGTAGAGCGTACTCAAGCTAACGATCACACTCAGATCAGGCCGGCGAACATTGACGAAGCTTCAGCTATCAGCGACCTACTCGAAGCCGCCTTCACCGAATACCGTTCGCTCTACACGCGCGAAGGCTATAATGCGACTGCGATCACGGCAGATGAGGTTACCAAACGGATGTCTGAAGGCCCGATGTGGGTGGCGGTACTTGATGATCAAATTGTAGGGACAGTGGCGGCAGTAGCGAAAAATGACAGCTTGTATATTCGGGGAATGGCTATTGTGCCGGACGCAAGAGGTAAGCGCATAGGCGAAGAACTCCTAAGGCACGTGGAGAAATTTGCTGTAGATGAGGGCTATGAACGCTTGACGCTCAGTACTACACCGTTTCTTAACCGCGCGATTCGCTTATATGAAACGTTTGGCTTTGAACGGATTAACACTCAGCCGCTCGATTTGTTTGGAACGCCAGTGTTTTCGATGTACAAGAACCTGACCAGTTCCTCCTCCGTGCAAATGCGCGCCTAAAGGAATTATGCTCCTGCCACTATGAAGCG
>DATDFV010000138.1:0-57461 GCA_036522415.1 Pyrinomonadaceae bacterium
CGCCACTGTGGTGAAGTAGTGCGCGACGGAATGAATGGATTGGTTTTGGCTGAGGTCACCACAGCGAAAATTGCCGAATCTCTGTTGCGACTCGTTCACGACCCGCAAAGTCTCCAGGAAATGGCTGATGAATCCTGTGTACCCGAACGCTGCACTTTGGAGGCATTGAGTTCATCATTACTCAACATCTGAAATGGATTCTGTTTCAGCTGCTTATTACGAACGACGTCGAGTAGCTTTCAGCGCTCCAAGTCGGGCGATTGCGACTTCAGTTGTTGCCGTCGCCGTAACGGGCTTCGGCACGCTGTCCGCGGTTCTCTTGATCCCGGCTAACTCAGGAGCACCAGGAGCGCTTTTCTATCCGGCTCTCGCGATGTCGCTTGGCCTCTTGATCACGCCTTTGATGTTTGTCGTTCAGAATCCCAAAGCGATCTTGCGAGCTGACTGTCTGTTAGCGTTGGCGCCGATCTATTGGCTACTACTCGATCTGTTGCAAGGCGTGTATGCGATGGATTCAGTAAACAGTGCAGAAATCGCAGCAGGCTTTGTCGCTATCGGTGTTTTTTCTTCTACTGCATGGTTAGGTGCGTTGCGACGACCCTGGTCCGCCCCTGCTTTCATCCTCAAGTCGGTTTCTCGAGACTTCACGACCAACACCTACTTCGCAGTTGCAGTGACTTCGTTTCTCATCGGTATGTTGAAGTTTGCTATTCCATGCAACTTCGATCTAGTGCAAATGTTCTCCTATGCAGGACAGGAGCGATGGGCTGCGCCGTGGGGAAGAGGACAATTGGGAGGTTGGGACGCTTTTCTGGATCACCTGGAATACTTTGGTTATCTCCTTCCGGTTCTCACAATCATACTCACTCGTTACGTAGGTTGGCGCAACGTACGTACGCTCGTGTGTATTGGTATGTCGGCGATAATGGCACTCTTCATTGCTCAAAGTGGCAGTCGAAGAGTTTTGGGTGTGATTTTGGGTATGGCTTTGGTTTTATGGGTGCTCAGTCAACCACGACTCAGAGTGAAACAAGTTGTGGTTAGTATTCTGTCCGTTGCTGCGTTGTTGATAGCGCTTCAGATCATGCTCGAGTATCGGAACGTAGGATTAGGAGCCTTGGTCGGTCAGAAGAATGAGTCGGAAAGTGGCGTTAAGGAAAAACAAACGATGTTCGAGGAGCAGTATCTTCGAGTCGATGACAACTTTTACCGTCTCTGTCAGATAATTCAGTTGATTCCCAAAACGTTTCCATACGTCTATCACCGCTACCTCGTCTACGTAATTGTTCGGCCAATTCCCAGGGTGTTTTGGGAAGGCAAACCGGTGGATCCCGGGTTTGATTTGCCGACTGCTCTTGGAGTTGAAGGGGTATCGTATTCGTATTCCGTCATTGGGGAACTCTACATGTCTCTTGGATTCCTCGGGATCGCAATCGGTGGGTGGTTCTATGGACGCATTGCCGCGACGGCAAATGGACTATTAAGTCGAAGCGGCACCATAGCGACTCTTCTGGTTTATAGCATCATTGCAATGGCTCTGTTTGCGGGTCTGCGATCAGTGCTCGACCTGTTGCTTGTTAGTTACGTCGTGCTGGCGTGGGTTTTCCTCTCACGATTCTTTCGTACAGTGATGAAGCAAACAGTCAGCACCACCTCGCGGTAGCGGGTGGGTGCGCAGCTTCCTCCGGATCTATTGGCTCCGCACCCACCCGCTACCGCGAGGTGGTACTGACCTCTTCCAAGCGTCTTTAAAGTAACTTGAAGATCACCGTCCTAACAGACATCCCCTCCCCGTATCAGGTTGAGATCCTGAACCAGATCGCTCAACACAAAGAGAACTCGCTTCAAGTTGCATATCTCCGACGCCGAGATCCTTCCCGGCAATGGAACGACGTGACCATAGACCACGACTTTGTTTCACTGAGTGACGGTCCAACACAGTTTGCCGAAGCCCGAGGTCGAATTGTCGAAGCTGATCTGGTCGTATTCAATTATTACCGTCATCCACAAGCCGCTTCGTTGATTCAAGAGCGCGCGAGATCGATGCGCCCGTGGTGTTTTTGGGGTGAGCGGCCTGGATTGCGGAAACCGGAATGGGCCGGTCGACTCCTGCGAATGCGAAAGCTGCGCTGGCTTCATTCGTCCGCTGCTCCGATCTGGGGTATCGGAAAGTTTGCTGTCGATACATATCGTTCGGAGTTTGGTCCACAGCGCCAATACTTCAACCTTCCATACTTCTCAAATCTTCAGCGCTTTAGTACCAGCTCAAAATCGCGGAACGGCGGATGCGAAAGAACATTCCTGTTTTCAGGTTCACTGATTAGACGCAAAGGCATTGACCTTTTGGCAAACGCTTTCGTTCGGCTGATAAAAGGAGGCCACAAAGCGAGGTTAAAAATAATCGGTGATGGATCCCTGCGGAGTTCACTCAGCAAAATGCTCGCTCCCGTCGAATCGGCAGTTGACTTCGGCGGTTTCGTGGAATGGTCAGATTTAGCGCCTCAGTACGCAACGAGTCACGTATTGTGCGTGCCGTCTCGTTATGACGGATGGGGGATGGTCGTTCCCGAAGGTCTAGCCTCGGGTTTGCCGGTTATTGCGACTGATCGTACAGGTGCTGCACTCGAGTTTGTTGAGACGGGACGGAACGGATGGTTAATACCTGCTGAAAATGCTGACGCTCTTTTCAATGCGATGCGCGAAGCTGCCACAATGTCGACCTCGGCGCTCGCACAGTTTTCGCAATCAGCTCAACAGAGTATCGCCAATCACAGTCTCGAGCACGGTGCGAACCGATTCAAGGAATACTCGGCTCAAGTGGTGTCGACATGGAATATCTGAAGGAAGTCTGATTAGGTACGACAGGCTGTTAGCCTGTCGTGGTTCCGGTGGCGTACATTGTGGCCAAAGCGTCGACAGGCTAACAGCCTGTCGTACTTAATCAGAGCTTCCGAATTATGTGCAGCATTTCGGGAATCATTGAGCTGTCAAAATCGGACCGCCAGGAAGCATTGAGTCAGGCAGTTTCTCGAATGAACACTGCCCTGCATCATCGCGGGCCAGATGATTATGGTGTTGCGAATGTCCGCGCTCATGCTTCTTCGCCGGAGCACTCCATCAACCTCAGCCTCGGAAATACACGGCTAGCGATTATTGATCTGAGTGCTGCGGGTCATCAGCCAATGCACGATCCCGACTCGGGGAATTGGATCACTTACAACGGTGAAACCTACAACTATCGTGAACTCCGAAGTGAATTAGGTGATGAATTTGGACCCTGGCGATCAAACACTGACACTGAGGTAGTGTTAAGAGCATATCGAAAGTGGGGCACGGACGCTTTCGCGCGCCTGCGAGGGATGTTCGCCCTGGCCATATGGGATCAAAGCAAGCACGCACTGGTTTTGGCGCGAGATGAATTTGGAATTAAACCTCTCTACTGCTTCTTCGGCTCCAGCGAAGCAATCAGCACAACCTCATCAGTTATCTCGTCAAACACTTTCATGTTTGCCTCCGAGGTGCGGGCGCTTTTGGCCAGCGGCATGGTTCCGAGAACGCTTAGTGCATCCGGCCTGGCATCACTTCTGGAATTTGGCTCGGTGCAAACGCCACTGACGATTGTGAATGACGTTTGGTCATTGATGCCTGGTACTTGTCTGACAGTCACTGAGAAGTCTCCCCTACAATTAGGCTTGGATGTTGTGGACTTCAAGTCCGGTCGCGTCAGCACTAACGCGATGTCCAGAGATCAAGCGAAGACTCATGTGCGCAAAGTTCTCGAAGACTCAGTAAAGAGCCATCTAGTCAGTGATGTACCGCTGGGGGTCTTCCTTTCCGGAGGGATGGACTCCAGCGCAGTTGTTGCACTGATGAGCCGAGTGACTGCGGAACGACCGCGCACCTTCAGTGTTGTATTTGATGAGCGGAAGTTCACTGAGTCAGAACATTCGCAGGCTATCGCAAGGAAATTCAACACCCAGCATTCCGAAATAAGGCTGAGCGAAGACTCTTTGATTTCCGAACTGCCCGACGCTCTTGCGGCACTTGATCAACCAACGATGGACGGCATCAACACGTACATCGTCTCAAAAGCAGTGAAGGCGTCGGGGGTGACTGTCGCACTCTCCGGATTGGGTGGCGATGAATTGTTCGGCGGCTATCCTAGTTTCCGGCGCGCGTTACGAATGGAGGCGGCGAGTGGTTTGACGAAAGGCGTCTTACGCTCAGTGGCGCGCGTCGGCAGTTTCGCTAACGAGAGCAAAGCGATTCAGTTAGCCAGCAGTAACGGTGATGCGGCCGCCGTTTATCGAATTAGCCGCCAACTCTTTTCGTCACAGTTAGTGGCAGAGCTGGCAATGAAACCGATCGGGAAAAGCTGGCCAGACTATCACTCAAACGGTGAGAGAGACACGGTGAATCTTATTTCGCGCTTCGAGATGAGTGGCTACATGGCCAACACGCTTTTGCGCGATACTGACTCGGTGAGTATGGCTCATGCTTTAGAGGTGCGCGTTCCATTCGTCGACAAGAAGGTAGCTGAGTTCGTTCTGTCGATGCCGGGTAATTGGAAACTGAACAATGGGAACGGACACCAATCGAAGCCGCTACTGGCGGAAATACTGGCGGACTTGTTGCCGCCTGAAGTTTTGCACAGACGCAAAATGGGTTTCACACTGCCGTTCGAGACGTGGATGACTTCAAAGCTCAAAGATCAGATCTCCGACGTCTTTTCCGATTCTTCGACACTCGCCAGCTGCGGACTGCGTCGAGATTCCGTAAATCATCTTTGGCAGCGTTTTCTGCGACGGCCATCAAGTGTGGGATGGTCGCGGCCATGGACTCTCTATGCACTTGCGAAATGGTGCGAACTGAATGACGTCAGAGTCGCATTAGACTCCTAATCAAATTGAAAGTTCTACACGTCATTCCTTCAGTCTCCGAACAGTCAGGTGGACCTGCACAGGCGATCTTCCCAATGTGTCGAGCATTGATGGCTCGAGGTCATGAGGTTTGTATTGCAACGACCAGGCATGGTCTTTCAGGTCTCAAAGGAAATGGAAACGGACCACAACTTTATGACGGTACCTCCATTCATTTCTTTCCAGTTCAGTGGGGAGACGGATTCAAATACTCGCGACCATTGAAAATGTGGTTAGACGAGAACGTTCGCAGGTTCGATGTCGTTCACATTCATGCGGTCTTCAATCACTCGAGTATCGCTGCGGCCAGAGTGTGTCGTAGGCATCTCGTTCCGTATGTCGTCAGACCTCTCGGCACGCTGGATCCCTGGAGTCTAAAACAAAAGAGTGTTCGAAAATCATTGTTCTGGAATTTGGCAGCAAAGCGCATGCTCACGGATGCTGGAACTATTCACTACACAGCACAGGCAGAGTTCGATCGGGTGAAAGACTCTCTGGGATTAAGACACGGTAGCGTAGTGCCTCTGGGAATCGGATCCTGTGACTCGTTCCTGGGACCGCAGGCGTCCTCGCCTGCCCCCGGCCAGCGCAACCCTGATCAGCAACATGGTTCCGCTCTACGCGGGCAGGCGAGGACGCCTGCGGTCCCAGGACGGAGTCGCCCTTATGTTCTTTTCCTTTCGCGATTACATCCGAAAAAGGGTCTTGATGTTTTGATAAAAGCCTTCGTTGCAGTGCACAAAAATCGGGAGTTTTCTGAATGGCGTTTGGTAATCGCGGGCGATGGCGACGCAACTTACGTAAATTCATTGAAGCAACTCGTCAGCTCAAACAGTGCAGATGAGATCGTAAGTTTTATCGGTTGGGTAAGTGGCGATGAGAAGCGTGACGTGATTCGCAACGCCTCGTTGTTGGTACTTCCATCAAGTCAGGAGAATTTCGGTCTCTGTGTATTGGAAGCACTTGCTGAAGGAGTCCCGGTGATTGTTAGTAGCGATGTGAATATGGCGAATGACATCGCCGACGCAAGAGCAGGCTGGATTAGTGCAATTGATGTCGTAAGTCTTCAGAAAACGATTTCAGAGGCGATGGCCGATGAAGAACAAAGACTTAGTCGCGGTTTGGCCGGTAAGGTCTTTTCTAAGAATTTCTCCTGGGAAAGCATTGCTGGCGAACTCGAGAAAATGTACCTGGCGATCATACGGTGAGACATGGTTGAGTCATACACCGAATTTGAATGGTTTAGCGACGGTGCAGCGAACGGAAAAACCGGAGAGAGACTTGCTGAAAAACTGGTTACGCTAATTCGAAGCTTCAAGGATGTGGTCACCGTTTGCGATCTTGGCTGCGGTAACGGCCATCTTGCCAGGCAACTCGCCGCATACGGTTATGATGTCATTGGTATCGACGCCTCAACGAGTGGAATTGAGCAGGCAAATAGGAATGCGCCCAACGTGAGATTCATTCGATCGTTGATCGATAAGGATGTTCGGGAGAGCAATGAGCTGGACCTGTTCGACCTTGTGGTCTCGAGCGATGTCGTTGAACATCTTTATCGGCCGTCAGACTTGTTCGAAGCCGCAGGAATGCTGTTGAAAACCAGCGGCAGGCTTGTAATTACGACTCCTTACCATGGTTACTTGAAGAATCTTGCATTGGCAATCAGCGGCAGAATGGATCGTCACTTCTCAGCACTTCATGACGGAGGGCACATAAAATTCTTTAGCGTCGCCACTTTGTCAGCGCTCATGTCGAGCCATGCCTTTGTTGATTTGAACTTCAGCTACTACGGCCGGGCGCCTTGGCTCTGGAAGAATATGATTTGCCACGCGCGGAAGAAATGATCTCGCTTAAACCTCTGCGCTACCTCTGCGTGCTCTGCGTCTCTGCGATAATAGTTGGGCAGCACACCGCTAACCGCTGAGAAGAGCACGGAGAGATAGCGCAGAGAAATCTTAAATAAACACAACAAAGTGCTGGACCAAATCACGCCACTCATCCTCACTTACAACGAAGCTCCTAATCTCGAGCGAACGATGCGACAACTGTTCTGGGCCAGGGACATCGTAGTCGTTGACAGTTTCAGCGACGACGACACCGCCATCATCGCTCAGTCGTTTCCTCAAACCAGACTGTTTGAAAGAAGATTCGATACTCATCAAAATCAATGGACGTTCGGGTTGACACAGACTGACATCAAAACGCCCTGGGTTCTTGCTCTCGATGCCGATTACGTCTTAACCGATGAACTGATCGACGAACTAAAGGGCCTGGATCCTGAGCCTGCGATAAATGGTTACAAAGTTCAATTCATCTATTGTTTGAGCGGAAAACCGTTGCGTAGCGGCATCTATCCCCCGGTGAATGTTCTTTATCGCGCGTCGGAAGCCGTTTACGAACAGGATGGTCATACTCATCGAATCAAGATCAATGGCCGAGTAAGTCAACTTCACTCCACGATCTTGCATGACGATCGAAAGTCACTGCGTCGATGGTTTCAGTCGCAAGTCACATATGCCGAACTCGAAGCACGAAAACTCCTTACCAGCAACAACAACTTGTCGCTCTCGGACCGGATCCGCACGTGGCGTATCATTGCCCCGTTTGGAGTTGTTTTATATTGCCTTGTTTGGCGAGGAGGATTGCTTGATGGATGGAGAGGGCTCTTTTATGCCTTCCAAAGAGGAATCGCGGAGTTAATGCTTTCGCTTTACTTGATTGCAGCTACGCTGTCTCGAAATTACAAAGCACAACTTTCGACCGAGGTTACACCACGAGTGATGCCCTAATGGGGTATATCTCTGCGTATTCTCTGCGTCTCTGCGTCTCTGCGGTTCACCGGGCAAATTCATCACCGCAGAGACTCAGAGAACGCAGAGGCTGCGCAGACAGACGTTGAGAACTAAATGATCATTCTTGGAATCAATGCGTATCACGGCGATGCCGCAGCGGCGATCGTGAAGGATGGAAAACTGATAGCCGCTGCTGAGGAAGAGCGCTTCAACCGGTTCAAGCATTGCGCAGGGTTCCCAACCGAAGCAATTAAATATTGTTTGATAGCTGCCGGGGCGCGCATCGAAGACGTCGATCATGTTGGGATTTCACGCGACCCTTCGGCCCACCTGCACAAGAAGATTCTTTTTGCAGCTTCGCGCGCTGCAAGGCAGGCAAGCTCATCGGTTCGACGACCGAGCGAACTCAATTCGAACGTTGCGGTGATCGAATCGGACTCCGACAATGGCAATGCAAACGGGTCAAATATTTTTCGCCAAATAAAGGATCGGCTGGGAAACGCCGCCAGGGTTCGTGACGTGAAACAGGAACTCGCACGCCAGCTCAGCACGGCGGCAAAATCTCTGCGTGCCGAGTTTCACAACATCGAACATCATCGCGCCCATTTGGCGAGTTCGTTTTTTGTTTCGCCTTTTCAAAAAGCCGCCTTACTTTCAATTGATGGCTTTGGCGATTTCATATCGACGATGTGGGGTATAGGAGAAGGGAACTCGATCAGGATACTTGGCCAGGTTGAATATCCGCACTCCACCGGCATTGTTTACACGGCGACAACTCAGTTTCTTGGTTTCCCCCATTACGGGGACGAGGGAAAGGTGATGGGACTTGCACCTTACGGCAAGCCCCGGTTCATCGATCAGTTCCGCGAAATCATTCGCATTGACGAAGACGGACAGTTTCGGCTGAATCTTGATTACTTCCGCCACCATGCCGAAGGCGTAGAGATGTCATGGGATCAAGGTTCGCCGATTATTGGACGGATCTTCTCTGACGAATTCACTAACACATTTGGACCCGCACGATCACCAGGCGCGGAGTTAACCGATCGCGATAGAGACATTGCCGCGAGCTTGCAACTGCGCCTGGAAGAAGTTGCTTTTCATGTGCTGTATCACTTGCATGACCAGACTGGTCTAACCGATCTCGGATTGGCAGGAGGTGTTGCCTATAACTCGGTCATGAACGGCAAGATACTTTTGCACACGCCTTTTCGTCGAATCTTTGTTCAGCCTGCTGCGGGCGATAGTGGAACGGCGTTGGGTGTCTGTTATCAAATCTATAACGAGATACTTCAACACCCGAGACGTGACGCAATGGAGGGAGCGTACACCGGACCGGAGTTTTCGAATGACGAGTTGCGAAGCGCAATCAAATCAAGTGGCTTAGCTTGGGAAACCTACAACGATCCGGACCTGACCAGGCGCGCTGCGTTGGATATTTCGAATGGCCTGGTTGTTGGCTGGTTTCAGGGAAGAATGGAATTTGGTCCGCGTGCATTAGGCAATCGTTCAATCCTGGTTGATCCGAGACGGTCTGAAATGAAAGACGTCTTGAACCAGCGGATTAAGAAACGAGAGCCGTTTCGTCCGTTTGCTCCGTCAATACTGGAAGATCGAGTCGCAGACTATTTTGAGCAAACTCATCCAGCACCGACGATGTTAATGGTCTATCAAGTTAAAGAAGAGCGGCGAAAAGAAATCCCAGCAGTAACTCATATGGACGGATCAGGACGTTTACAAACAGTATCGCGCCGCGTGAACGATCGGTATTACCAACTGATTTCTGACTTCAATGAATTGACCGGCGTTCCTGTTGTTCTCAATACGTCGTTTAATGAGAACGAACCCATTGTTTGCACGCCTGAACAGGCGATTGATTGTTTCAAAAAAACGCGAATGGATGTTTTGTATCTTGGTAATTATTCGATTAGACGGTGAACGTTCTATGGAAGCAGTCAGTACCACCTCGCGGTAGCGGGTGGGTCCGAAGCCAAAATGGATCGACACACCAAGCTTCGCACCCACCCGCTACCGCGAGGTGGTACTGACTGCTTCCAACTGTGTTTTGTGTCTCTGACAACTTCCGATGAGGTAAGCGAATGAGAATTTTGATAACTGGCGGAGCGGGTTTCATTGGTTCACACCTGTGTGAACGATTGTTAGGCGAAGGAAACGAAGTACTGTGTCTCGACAATTTCTTCACTGGCCGGCGGGTCAATATCATGCATCTACTCGAAAACCCCCGATTCGAGTTGATTCGTCACGACGTAACAGAACCAATCCTGCTGGAGGTGGATCAGATCTACAATCTCGCGTGTCCAGCCTCGCCCGTTCACTACCAATACAACCCGGTGAAGACTGTTAAGACGAGCGTCATGGGTGCAATCAACATGCTAGGTCTTGCGAAGCGCGTACGCGCACGAATACTGCAAGCCTCCACTTCAGAAGTTTATGGCGATCCGCTGGTCCATCCACAACGTGAAGACTACTGGGGAAATGTCAACCCGATTGGTTTGCGTTCGTGCTATGACGAAGGCAAGCGTTTAGCTGAAACGTTGATGACGGACTACCACCGGCAGAACAAAGTCGACGTTCGCATCGCTCGAATCTTTAATACTTATGGTCCGCGCATGCTGGAAGATGACGGGCGCGTGGTTTCAAATTTCATCGTGCAAGCGCTTCGTGGTGAACCCTTAACTCTCTACGGCGAAGGAGAACAGACACGCTCGTTCTGTTACGTTGACGATCTGCTCGAAGGGTTGATTCGGTTGATGAACGTGGAACACCAGCATGAACCCATGAATCTCGGTAATCCGGGAGAGTTCTCAATCAAACAGCTCGCAGAAGAAGTGATCGACATCGTCGGCACGAAGTGTGAGTTTCGCTACCTGCCGTTACCGCAAGACGATCCCAGGCAAAGGCAACCAGATATCTCACGGGCACAGTCACTGCTTGGCTGGAACCCAACAATACCGCTGCGAGAAGGCTTGCAGAAAACGATCGAAGATTTTCGGAGTCGGACCACGCTTAAAGACAGCGTCTAGCCCACGAGTGTCCGACGAACTTTAGTTTGTCGTGCGTGATTGCCAAGCCCCCTGATAAACGCACGGCTCTGAATCCAACGCACGACAAACTAAAGTTCGTGGACATTTGAAGCACAAACCACCCGCCGTAGCGTTGCGCATTCTGCTTCTCAATCAGTGTTTCTATCCTGACGTAGTTTCTACCGCTCAACACCTTACTGACCTCGCCAGAGGTCTCGCGGAACGTGGCCATGAAGTTACGGTGATTGCGAGTGATCGCGGCTATGACGATCCTGCGCATCGATTTCCGCGTCGTGAGGTCTGGAACAATATCGAAGTTATTCGCATCCCTTCGTTGTCACTCGGCAAGGAAACCAAAATAAAACGAGCATTGAATTTTGCCAGCTTTCTTGCGGTCTGTTTTTTCCGACTTCTCACACTCAGAAGCTTTGACACAGTGGTCGCCCTGACGTCACCACCTCTGATCTCTTTTCTGGCTGCCCTGTTTGTTTCACTAAAAGGCGGTCGATTGTGTTTCTGGGTGATGGACTTGAATCCTGACGAAGCCGTGGCCGCCGGTTGGCTGGGCGAAGGTTCATTGCTCGCGCGCGCCCTTCAGCGATTGCTTGTCTACAGCTTGAAACAAGCCCATCGAGTGGTGGTGCTCGATCGTTTCATGAAGGATCGTGTGCTAAGCAAAGGTGTCGACCCAGCCCGTGTCACGATTTTGCCTCCATGGTCACACGATGAATCAATCAGCTACTCAACAGTCGGAAGAGACGACTTCCGATTCAAACATGGGTTAACGCACAAATTTGTGGTTATGTATTCGGGCAATCACAGCCCCTGTCATCCGCTCGACACCCTCTTAGACGCTTCGCTTACGTTATCAACGGACCCGAACATTGCATTTTGTTTCGTTGGCGGTGGTACTGAGCAGGACAAGGTGCGCGAGTTTTCACGCGAACATAAACTCCAAAATATTCTTTGTCTTGCTTACCAGCCGCTCGAGTTGTTATCGAGTTCGCTTTCCGCCGCTGACCTTCATGTTGTGGTGATGGGCGATCAGTTCACTGGCATTGTCCACCCTTGCAAGATTTATAACATCCTCAGAATTGGTGGGCCCGTGCTCTACATCGGACCACCTGAAAGTCACGTTACAGACATCGCCGACCATTTTAAGACTGATCACATCTTTGTCGCTCGCCACGGCAATTCGAAATTGATCGTCGAACAGATCACTGCGGTGGCTAAACGAAAGACGACCGCGTCAGCCTTTCAGCCTGATGCCTTCTCAAAACTTCAGTTGCTTCCACACATGATTAGTTTGGTCGAGTTAGCGGCGGCCTCCGAAGGAGACAACGTCAACGCCCTCGCTGGCACATATTCTCCCGACCCAGACCCCAAGGCCCAGGAGGTAGTCTCTCTTTGAACACCTATTTTGCGCTGTTTCTGATTGCAACTGTGGCTTCGTTAGTCATCACGCCTTTGATTCGCCGGCTGTGCCAACGATTTAGTTTGTTGGACGTGCCGCTTGACGACAGGCGAGTGCACCGGCGGGCAATTCCTCGGCTCGGAGGAGTAGCTCTTTATCTTTCTTGTACGTGTGCCCTGATTACGTTCGCATTTGTGGACAACTTACTTACGCAATCGATCAAGCAGCATTCGAGCGAACTATTTCTGGTGTTAGTCCCGGCAACTTTAGTCTTTCTCGTCGGTGTTTATGATGACCTCCGCGGCGCAAATGCCCTGGTCAAGTTTGTATCGCTTGGTTTGATTGCTTCACTGTTCTTTGCGATGGGCGGTCGGGTCAACGCACTGTCAGTGCCATTCGTTGGCTCGGTTCAATTGCCGTCAGTTGTTTCTTACGTTGTTACGCTCCTTTGGTTGGTGGGTATCGCAAACGCTTTCAATCTGATCGATGGCATCGATGGATTAGCTTCGGGCGCCGCGTTGTTTGCGTCCATGGTGATCATGATTGTGTCCATTGCTCAAGGCCTGCCACTGATGATTGTGATTACTTTGGTCCTTTGTGGATCACTAGCGGGATTTCTTCGCTACAACTTCAATCCAGCTTCAATCTTTCTTGGAGACTCAGGAGCACTGTTTGTTGGTTTCATACTGGCCGCGCTGTCGGTTGTGGGAACTCAAAAAGCAGCGACTGCTGTGGCGGTAGTCGTCCCAATTCTTGCCTTCGGTTTTCCAGTTGTCGATACGGCAATGACAATGAGCCGGCGGCTGGTTAGCCGCCGGCCAATATTTGAAGGTGATAACGAACATATCCATCACATGCTGCTGGCGCGTGGCTGGTCGCAAAGGAAAGTAGTTCTTGTTCTCTACGGTGTTTGCGCATCCTTTGGTCTGGCAGCTGTGATTTTTCCTGCAACGGGGTCGAGGGTCACCGGAGTAGTGCTTTTCGTTGTCTCTGTGGCAATCATCATCGCTGTTGGTCATTTGCGTTATCACGAAGTAGATGAAATCAAAGCAGGCGTACGCCGCACCGTCTCGGATCGACGACTCAGAGTTGCAAAGAACATACAAGTTCGTCGCGCAGTCAGAGCGCTGGCGAAGGCAAATGATCTCTATGAGGTGTTCGAAGCGATGCGACGGATGTTGGACTTTGCCGAGTTCACCTATGCGAACGCGCAAGTAGGTCAAGCGGGAAGGGCTGACGTTACGGAACTGGCGTACAACGCGAGCGTGCTCCGACATCCAGAACACGAGATGGAGTTGCGCAATGGTCGTGTCTTTTGGAGCTGGCTAGGCGATGGCGGAGAACGGGAGGACCTGCTTCGTGCGCGTACTTCCTGGTGTTTTCGTTTGCCTTTGGTCAGTGACGGAACGGAGTGGGGTTGGGTGAACTTCTATCACAATTTAGACGGGGACTCGCTCCTGGTGGACACAAACTATTTGAGCAATCTCTTTCGCAGCGCGTTCACGGAAGCAGTAGCGAGAATAATCACTCATTATGAGCCAGCGACAACCGTGAGGAGTGAGGTTGCGATGAAAGCGGCTGCAGGCGAGGCGATTCGGTAGATGGCTTTCACGAACAGGAAATCCTGTGAAAATAATCAGAGACCTCGGTCGTGGGACCGCAGGCGTCGCCGCCTGCCCATGTCCAGCGCAACCCTGATCCGGAACATCGTTTACAGTTTAGGTCATTGATGAACCTCACTTGGTTACGTTCGACGCGGGCAGGCGGGGACGCCTGCGGTCCCAGCACCGAGGTCTTTGATTATTTTCAGAGCTTCTAAGGGCTGGCAAGAAAAGGATGAAAGAAAGCCGCTTCAATAAATGTCGGACATCGCGATAACGAGTTTCCCATCCACCGATCAGCAGTTGATGCGATTGCGCATCGCAAGCGTTCTTGACAAAACAGTTTTCGGTAGCCTGCTCGTTTTGTTAGCACTTACGGCAGTGCCCTACGGCACGGTTGAGCCGTGGTGGAAGGCTGCATTTGTTTGTGCGGTGTTTCTGATCTGTATCGTTGCAATTGTGGAAACACTGATCAGTGGCGAGTGCACCATAGGGGGTTCGCGTGGGATTCTACTGTCGATGATCGCTCTTTGTGGTCTAGCCCTTATTCAGACGATCAATTTCAGAAGGGTTGACACGGATTCCGCGGTAGCCAGGCTCGGCGCGTGGAATGCCATCAGTGCAGATCCTTATCAGACACGCTTCTTCGTTTTGCAATTATTAGCGCTAACCACGTGTCTGGCACTGCTCTACAGGTATTGTCGAACACCAGCCAGGATCAACCTACTGATTCATGTGATTCTGGGTATCGGTGTCGCCAGTGCGGTATTCGGTATCGTCAGACAAACTGTTCAGCATGAACCTGGCTTTCTGCTTCCCAGAACCATGCCAGGCATTGGCTATGGTCAGTTCGTCAACAAGAATCATTTTGCGCTGTTGATGGAAATGACGCTCGGTTTAGGCGTGGGTATTGGATTGCTGCGTAGCTTTAATCGTGATCGCATGATGATTTATGTGGCTTTGATGCTACCTGTTTGGACTGCCCTTGTGCTTTCGAATTCGCGTGGTGGGATCCTGTCGATGCTTGCTCAGGTCGTGGTAGCGGGGCTCTTGCTGATGAGACGCTCGGATTCTAAGTCTGAAAGAGGCGGCCGTGTCCGTATTATGCGCAAGGCGATGTTGTTGCTGCTGGTGACGATGATTGCGGCGGGTACTGTTTGGGTCGGCGGCGACAGACTCGTTTCTTCGTTTAGTCAGGCGCCCACTGATTTCACCGAGAAGCCAGCGGACTTGAGGTCTGGCGTTAGTCGCATCGAAATATGGGAGGCGACCTGGAAAATGTTTACCGCACACCCAGTGCTCGGTGTCGGTCTGGGCGGATACTGGGTTGCGATCACTGCATATCACGACGCGTCGGGTGTTTCAACACCGCAGGAAGCACACAACGATTATCTCGAGCTGCTCTCGAGCGGCGGTGTCATCGGTCTGGCGATCGGAGTATGGTTTGGGATTGCCTTGTTTCAACGAGTACGCGACAACGTTCGTTCAGATAACCCCTTTCAAAGGTCGGTTTGCTTAGCGGCGCTACTTGGAATCGCAGGCGTTGCCGTGCACAGTCTCGTTGATTTCGGACTTCATCTGCTGATTAACGCAGTTGTGTTTTTAGTATTGATAATGTTGGCGACGAAACGAGTACCACACGTCTGAAGCCACTGTAAAAATAATCGAGCATCGTCGTCCTGGGACCGCAGGCGTCCCCGCCTGCGCATGTGCTAAAGAACCAACTCCATGTCATTCAGTAGGCTCAGTTAACTTTCTTGGTTAGTGTCCACACGTGCAGGCGGGGACGCCTGCGGTCCCAGGACGACGATGCTCATTATTTTCAGAGCTAGGTTTTTCGACTGTTTGTGCAAAGCCAATTGAACTTCAAGTTAAGTAAGAGACCTATTATCTCCATTTGCCTGACGGTCATTGGCCTTGCGGCAATTTTCTTACTCACTCGTTTTGTTACTGCGACGCTTTTGCCTCAGGACATCGCCAGCGCCGGAGGTTTCCAGGGCCAGGACATCATGGGTGGGGCTGCGATCATATTTAAGCGCCCGCAACGAATTCGAGATCTGGTTGGGAACGAGTCCCTGGTTGTTGTAAAGAAGTCTTCGAAACCTGTAGAAGTTGCTCGAAACACTCCTTCTGATCGTCGTCGACCCACGACTCCTCCTTCGCGCCAGGGACAGACCGACGTAACAGGCGGGACCCTGACCGCCAGTGACCGTGCCGAGGCTTTCAAGAATCAGGGCAACACATATTACGACCTTGGTCAGTTTGCGCAGGCCGTCGGCGCCTACGAGAACGCATTGAAATACGCGCCACAGGATTCAGTGATCTATAACAATCTTGGCGCGGCTTATTTCAGCCTTAACAAAAACAAAGAGGCCGCCGACGCGTTCAAGAAATCTCTGTCTATCAAAGCCGACGACCCTGACGCCTACTTCAATCTCGGAATCGCATATAACTCTAGCGATCGTGGTGAAGAAGCGCTTGATGCATTTAAGCAAGCCGTCAGGTTGAAACCTGGTTGGGCTGAAGCGCAAAGTGCGTTAGGAGACACATATCTCAATCTAAACAAATTTGCGGAAGCAACCACAGCATATGAAGTGGCTGTGCGAATCCAACCAGCTAATGCTGCTGCATACAGCAATCTTGGATATGCGTATGACCGCTTAGGCAAGTCAGACGAATCCATTGCTGCTCTTAGGGCCGCAGTCCGCTTGAAAGCAGACGACGCGCTTGCTTACAACAATCTCGGAGCCAGCTTGTACAAGTCCGGAAAGTATCAGGAAGCAATCCAGGCTTTCAGTAGTTCGGTGCGACTCAAACCAAATGATGCCGACGCGCTGAACAACTTGGGCGCTGTTTATTACGTGATCGAACAATATGAGAATGCACTTTCCAATTTTGTAAAAGCGGCATCCTTCAGGGCAGACTCCAGTGACATTCAGTACAACCTCGGCAACGCCTACTACATGACGAGCAGGTATCGTGAAGCGACAACTGCTTATCGCAAGGCGCTTCAAATCAAGCCTGACTATGTCGAAGCCCGTACCAATCTCGGGAGCTTGCTGATAGCTCTTGGCGATTATCGACAAGCGATTTCGGAGCTTCAGCAATCAATTGCGCGTCGCCCGGATAATCCGATCTCTCAAAACAACATCGGTTTTGCTTACGTGAAACTTGGAGAGACATTGGACCGGCAAGCCGCAGTTGAGAATTTCAGAAAAGCCGTCGAAGCCTACAAGGAAGCTTTGCGTTTAAGACCGGATTACGTTAAGGCAATGAACAATCTTGGCGCCGTTTATAACAAGCTCGGACAGTACGGGGACGCGATAGAGGTATTGCAGCGAGCTGTCAGGGCAAAGTCTGACTTTCCAGAAGCTCACTACAACCTGGGGACTGCGCAGTACAATGCTGGTCAGTTCGGTGACGCGGTGAGCTCCCTCCAAAAGGCAGTGACTCTTAAACCGGACTACGTTGAGGCGTATAACAGTCTCGGAACTTCTCTGTATAAGATGCAGCAATTTGATAAAGCCATTGATGCGTACAAGAAAACATTGTCACTGAAGTCGGATAACGCTGAGACACATAACAACCTGGGCACCGTATACTTCCGCACAAAAAAATATCAGGATGCTGCGGCGTCATTCACCAAGGCAATCGAATTAAAGCCGAACTATGCTGAGGCGCACTTCAACCTTGCGTTGGCCTATGTCGCGCTGGGGGACAAGAAAGGCGCGCTCGCTGAATATGAGAAACTAAAAACGCTTGATGCAAAACTCGCGGATGATTTCTTCCAAAGATTCTTGAAGAAGTGACTGTGGAGTGCGACGGCCTGCCGTCGCTTTGTTAAAGCGTATGTTGAGATACGGTATACGTTCTTTCGAAATCGTCGAAGTAGTTCTACAACAAAGCGACGGCAGGCCGTCGCACTCCAAAGTAAAACTAATTGACCAAAGGTTTGAACAACAGTAAACTTGCGGCACCAAAGGGTTGGTTCTGATCACCTACTGAAGGGAACATCAGATGAATCTCAAATATCATCGAGCTTCTAAAGTGGTTGCGATGTTAGTGCTGTTTGCAATGGCCCAGGTTGCAATTCAAATTGGCTTCGCTGCACCATCAACATCTGTGACTCCGGTCGTGCCAATTCCACAACAGTTTATCGCCCGGTTAACAACCAGGAATAACCAACCCATAACCGTCAACGGCGCCGGCGCAACGACAGGTGCGTCTATCTTAACGGGAGCGACCATAGAAACAGGTGCGGATCAATCAGCTACCGTGAATCTTGGTTCACTCGGAACATTGGACATCGCACCCAATACGAAACTTGTTCTGACCTACGATGATAATGGCAACGTGAAAGCTGTGATCATCTTTGGATGCGCGATTCTGACTGCAAAGAAGAAGACCAAAGGTGAAGTTGCCACTGAGCAAGGTGGTTCGGCAGGTAAAACGGACCCGGCGACTGGCGGCATTCTTGACATCTGCTTTCCGCCAGGAGCGGCAAGTCCAGTCGTAGGGCAGGGAGCTGCCGCAGCTGCTGGAGCAGGTGCTGGTGCTGCTGCTGCTGGGGCCGCGGCTGGCGGTGGAGGCGGTTTGTTTGGATTGGGAACAGCAGCCACGGTTGCAATATTCGCAGGTATTGGTGCTGCCGCCGCAACACCCCTTTTCTTCCAGGACAATCCAAGCGGCGCTAATCCCTGAAGTATCCAACTTACTTTGCGGTTTTAAGGCGTGCCCTTTCATTGCGGAAGGGCACGTTTTGTTTTGCACGTGGGTTTGTGAAGTTAAATATTTTGACTCTTAGAACGATTGGCCGCGTTACAGGCTCTTTAGTGGCGATTGTATTTTGCCTTTTCCTGATGCTGCTTGCGGCACGGTATGGCTTTTCTCGTCTGTTGTCGCGCTACGGCGTAGTTGCAACGTCATTGCCGGCGACGACTGAAGCGATTCGACTGGCGCCCTTCGACGCTGATGCGCACCGAGCACAGGCTACTGTCTTTAGTAAATTCCAGATGTACGCCGAAGCTCGTCACGAGTTAGAGCTGGCAGTTAGCCTTCGTCCGCATGATGACTACCTTTGGATGGAGCTCGGAATCGCGCGCGACGAAGTTGGCGATGGCGAGGGAGCACTAATAGCTTTTGATCGGGCAGTTGAGAACGCGCCGTTTTACGCGCACACACATTGGCAGCGTGCAAACCTTCGCCTTCGACTCGGTCGATACGATGAAGCATTCGCAGAACTTCGCACGGCCGCTAACAGCAATCACCGTTTTCTTCCAACTTTGATCGACCTGGCATGGAATCTATCAGGTCGAAGCGTTCCGCTGACTCAACAACTCGCGGGAATTCAATCAGCAGCAGCTCGCATCGAGTTTGCACGCTTTCTTGCCAGACAAGGAAAGGGCAAAGAAACACTTGATGAGTTTATACAAGTGGCCACTAAAATGGCTCCGGTATACAAAGCTGAACTTGTTCGTGAATTGATTGCGACTAAACAATTCCCCGAGGCTTTCGAGATCTGGCGGTATACAAGCGCCGATAAAGCAGTCAACAACCCGGCAATTTATGATGGAGGTTTTGAAGGACCAATCACGTTCAGCGAATCAGGTTTCGGTTGGCGCATTCTTCGTGATCCGAAACTGGATGTTTCGCAGGATGGTTTCGATAAAGACACTGGCGCGAGAAGTCTTCGCATCATCTTTAACGGTCACTCCGTTACACCTGATTCGATCGTCTCACAAATCATTATCATCCGTGCGCAGGCAAAATACCGCGTAAGTTTCGCGTTTAAGACTGGCGATTTAACGAGCGGTAGCCCCCTGGTCCTTCAGGTGAGCGATGCAGTTAACAATCAAGGACTTAAAGACTTCGAGATTGCACCTGAACCCGCGTGGCGCCGACAATCCTTTAACTTTGATGCGCCAGCTGACTGCCGGACTATTCAATTGAAACTCATTCGAAAAGGTTGCTCGTCCGGACCTTGTCAGATCTTTGGTACGCTCTGGCTTGATAGTTTTTCAATCGAACAGCTAACACAATGACAAATAGGATGATTCAAACTCCCATATTGGAATGGCTGAACCTCTCATATTGAGTTTAGAGACCGCGACTCTGGCCGGCAGTATTGCTGTCTCTAGAGAATCGACCATTCTTGCGAAAGAAGTTGGCAGGCCAGATGTGTCTCATTCAAATACCCTGCTTGGCGATATCAACGAAATTCTGTCGAAGTTGGATTTGTCGATTCGAGACATCGACTTGTTCGCAGTGGCCAATGGTCCGGGCAGTTTTACTGGATTGCGAATCGGGCTTGCCACTGTCAAGGCTTTGGCAACGACGCTCGATCGTTCGTGTATCGGTATACCTACGCTCGAGGCCATTGCGCATTCGGCGGGCGTTGCGGATGCTATCGTTGCGCTGTTGCCAGCGGGCAGAGGTGAAGTGTTTGTGCAAATGTTTTCGACAGCGCACGGTGCCGTTACTGCTTTGGATTCGCCGCAGCATCTTTCTCCGGATAGTGCGATCGACAAGTATATTGATCGGGCAGGAATTCTCTGGGCAGGTGAAGCTGCCCAGCTTTACTCCGGTCTGATTCAGCAGCGCGCAAGAACGGCAGGACACCGGTTTGTTGTTGCTGACAAACTGGAAGTGGACGTCAACGAAGCGTGGATAATTACCGTACCTGCATTGACACTTGCCGCGCATGTAGCATCATTGGCTTTAATCAGAGCGCAGGCCGGATTGCAAACCACGGCAAACAGTCTTAAGGCGATCTATGTTCGGCCCTCCGACGCAGAAATGAAAGTGTGATGTCTATAGCTGAACAATGGGCGCCACCGGCCGCCAGTGACATACGAATCAGTCGAATGTCGGAACATGACCTCATTGAAGTCGTGGAGATCGAAGAGCAGTCAGGTCTCAGCCGCTGGGGTTGGGCTGCGTACTACGCTGAACTGCAAACTGGAAATCGTGACTTAATGCTGGTCGCCCATCCCGCGAAATCCTCGATTCTGGAGCGCCGTCGCCTCATTGGTTATATAGTTGCGAGAGAAACCGCCGGGGAGCTTCATATAAACAATGTTGCAGTCAGGCAAGATTATCGACGACGCGGAATAGGGCGTGCCTTACTGTCCAGGGTAGTGACGGAGGCGGAGAGATTAGGTGTTACAACAGCTTTTTTAGAGGTTCGACACGGAAATCTCGCGGCACAGGCGCTCTACGAACAATGCGGTTTCAAGGCAATTGCAAGACGAACAAACTATTACTCCAACCCTACGGAAGATGCGGTTGTGATGAGCATGAATTTCAGGTAAGAACCGCTTGCTTTGGCCTTGGTGTTGGGCTAACATTTTTCGCGTGCGAAGACAATCCACTGGAGGTCGCGAGTCTTGACCTCCCCAATAATCCCGCCACTCTCATCGTCTGAAAGGAGACATGCACGAACATGGACATCGCAACCACGGATAGTTTGAAAGAAGAGTTGATAAATCGAGATCCCGAATTTAGGGAGTTAGCCAGAGAACATCATAAGTACGAGGAACGCCTTAGTGAATTATCAGCTCTAACCTATCCGAGTGATGAGGAACAATTGGAGGAGATTACCCTGAAGAAGAAGAAGTTGGCGCTGAAAGATCAGATGTATTCAATGATGCTGCAATATCAAAAGACTCAAACCTTGAATCACTAAAACGCGAGCAGCTTCTTGCGCCATGGACGACGGGACGTGAACTAAAAATACACGTCCCTTTTTGTTAAGGCATCAGACAGACGTGAGAATTCTTCGAGAGAGTATTCCATTCATCGCAATACCAATGATCGTGGCAATTCTGTCTTTGATTTTGGGATTGTGGAGTCTAGTCGTCCTTAGTGTGTTTGTCGCGTTGTTCATGGCGTTCTTCTTTCGCGATCCCCGCCGCGAACCCCCCATCGATCCGAACGTGGTAGTAGCACCCGCCGATGGCAAAGTTACTCGAGTAGTCGCGCTTGACGAAAACAGTGAAGACTCGCCAACGCTGGTTAGTATTTTTCTATCGCCACTGGATGTTCATATCAACCGCGCACCAATTCCCGGAACAATCAGAGATGTCGTTTATTCACCGGGTAAGTTTCTAATGGCGACAAATAAGAAAGCGAGTATCGTCAATGAACAAAACGTTCTGACGATACAAAATGACAGGATTACCGTCGTCTGCAAACAAATTGCCGGTATTCTTGCGCGTCGTATTGTTTGTTGGAAAAAGAGGGGCGATGACTTAACCCTTGGTGAGCGATTCGGGTTGATTAAGTTCAGTTCTCGCACAGACGTGGTTCTTCCGCAGAATGTATCTGTCACGGTTTCGGAAGGTCAGCGTGTTCGTGGAGGAGTCACGGTGATTGGGAGAATCTCATGAGTACTCCGCAAAGCGTGCAAATGGAACCAGAGTCACCAAATCCGCCTCGGCGCGGTTTGCGCAAAGGTGTATACCTGATTCCTTCGCTCTTTACTGCTGGAAACATTTTGATGGGTTTCCTTTCGATCATGTCATCGCTCCGTGCATTCCAGATACTTGCTGGACCGAGTCCTGATCTGGCGACTCAGTATTTTGACAACGCTGGGATCGCGATTGGTGCCGCGGTGCTCTTCGATATCCTGGACGGTCGCCTTGCGCGGATGACGAAGACAACAACTGAGATCGGAATTCAACTGGACTCAATTGCCGATGTTGTTACGTTTGGTGTTGCGCCTGCAGTCTTAGCTTATGTGTGGGGTTACGGCGGAAGTGTAAGTGAAGGCACAAACCTTCATCGGCTTGCCTTGTTTTTATCGTTCATGTATCTGATGTGCGGAGCGTTTAGACTAGCTCGCTTTAATGTACAGGCGTCACGTCCTCGTGTTGTGGCAGCGGGTACGGCGAGGGTTGATAAGAAGAGCTTTGTTGGCTTGCCTGTACCCGGTGCTGCCGCGCTGATTGCGGCGCTTGTTCATTTCGCTCCATTGCCATTGATTGGCTATGGGCCTGAAAGAGCCCGAGTCTATTCCACGCTATTGATGGTATTAGTTGGAGTACTGAGCGTGATGATGGTGAGCACGGTGCGGTTCTCGAGCTTCAAGACTGTCGGCACCGGCAGTAGAAGCATGCGAACGATCATTATTGTCCTGGCGATAGGTGCGTTGATCGTTCTTTACTCTCAGTATGTGTTGCTGGGTCTTGTGCTGGCCTACATTTTTCACGGTTTGCTGACAAGAGTATTCAGTGCATTCTGGCGTCGTGGCGAATCAGCTGAGCCCAAGATTGAGACAACCACGGTGGGCCGTTCCTCAAGTCATTGAACCGGCTTTTTAATACTCGCATCGCTGGGTCGAGAGAAGGCAACAAACCCGTGTTCAGTCGTAACAAAAACTGCGTCACCCACAACGATCGGAGCCGCTGAACTCGTCATTTCCTCTCCAGTAGGTAGCGCATTCACCTGCTTACCATCCTTTAGCGCCAATACAACTGCCGTTGAACTAGACAGAGGCGTAAACAGAGCCGCTTCCTGCAGCGCGAGCGGTTGTGCTGAAATTCGACCAGGCAACAGCCGTTTCCACAACACCGAACCTTTGAGATTTAGCAGGTAAGCAAAGTTATCAAGTGAAGCCACGAGCAAGGATTCACCACTAAGCACCACCGCTTCAACTCCTGCGCCTGTACGTTTTCGCCATTCCTGGTGGCCATTCTTCGCATCAACGGCATAGATATACGCATCCGCTGACCCAAAAAAGACTCTTCCTTGTGCAGTTGCAACGGGTCCTCTGATGGCGCCTTTCGTTTTGAATCGCCAGAGAAGTTTTCCGGTTGATTCATCGAGCGCGAATAACGTTCCATCTTCACTGCCAAAATAGACTCGCCCATTTTCTGCTACTGGCTGACCACTAAACGGCGATGCAAAGGGAATAGACCAAAGGACACCGCCCGTTCGTTTATCAAAAGCGTATGCTCGCCCATCGCTGCCCCCAGCGAACAGTCTCTCGCCATTCAACGTCAAGGCACCACGAAGTGGTTTGACGATCGGGGTCAACCACTTTGTGACACCGCCATCGCGCCCGAGCGCGCGCAATGCTCCCGATGAAATTGATTGCTTACCATCGGCGTCAGTAATTTCGGAAGCCACGTAAATTGTGGATTCATCTGCGACCGGTGATGCTGAGATCTCACCTCCGATTTCCGAACGCCAGAAAAGTTGTCCATCCCTGGCGCTGAGAGCCACGACGACGCCGCCTGCCAGGGGAAGATAAATGCGTTCTACATCCGAAGCGGGTGTCAGATTAAGTGTGATGCTTGATTCGTATCGCCAGCGGACGATTAATGGTTCTGATAAAACGACGTCGCCGTTCGCGAGACTTGGGATGGTACTTGCGGACACGAATGAAAAAAATAATAGGCTTATGATTGCCAGCTTTTGTTTTGAGACGTTTGCCATCTTCCTATTTACGATCCACATCCGGGCAACGGTTGGCGTTCTCGTTATCCGAAAGTATAATTTGCCACTCTTCAGTTCGACATTTGATCCAAAACTGCACCCTGAGGTTTGCTTGACCAACGCCAGCCTGCATGAAACCGTAATAATACTTGACTTCGGATCTCAATACACTCAACTGATTGCTCGTCGCGTTCGTGAGGCCGGAGTGTACTGTGAAATTCTTCCTTTCAACGCGTCCATTGAAGCAATCAACGCCCGTTGTCCGAAAGGCCTGATCTTTTCTGGCGGGCCCTCCTCTGTTTATGACACGACCGCGCCGAAGCCCCACGAAAAACTTCTGAATTCGATTGATTGCCCGAAGCTTGGGATTTGTTATGGCTTTCAAGTCTTTGCGGAGGAACTTGGAGGCAAGGTTGTTGCGTCGCCCAATCGCGAATTTGGTTATGCGCGTCTCAAGATCCTGGACGTTACCAGTCGTCTCTTTTCTGGCTTGCCTGAAGAGATGGACGTATGGATGAGTCACGGCGATCACGTCACTGAAGTTCCGCCGGGCTTTAAGTTGACGGCGTTAACTGATGATGCTCTGAATGCGATGGAGGATGAATCTCGCGCTATTTTTGGGGTTCAGTTTCATCCGGAAGTAGTCCATACGCCGCTGGGAGCGCAGGTACTGCGGAATTTTCTGTTTGCTGTTTGCGGATGCCGCGGCGATTGGTCCCCTGAAGCAGTGGTTGAAGAACAGGTCTCCAAAATAAGAAATGAACTTGGGGATTCTGGCCGGGTCGTTTCAGGTTTGTCTGGTGGAGTTGATTCGACGGTTGCCGCGGCACTGGTACACCGAGCGGTTGGCGATCGGCAGACCTGCATCTTTGTTGATAATGGTCTGCTACGCGAAGGCGAATTTGAATCTACTCTGGCGTTGCTTCGTCAGAGTATGAAGTTGAACATTGTGGGCGTGAGAGCAGGCGACAGTTTTCTGAAAGCCTTGCGAGGCATTACCGATCCCGAACAGAAGCGAAAGACTATCGGCCGGGTTTTCATCGAGGTTTTCGATCAAGAGGCAAAGCGGTTAGGTGATGTGAATTACCTTGTTCAGGGAACACTCTATCCCGATGTAATAGAGTCCGTTTCTGTGCGTGGTCCTTCGGCCGTCATCAAGAGCCACCACAACGTCGGTGGATTGCCGGAGAAGATGAACCTAAAACTCATCGAACCTCTGCGCGAGCTCTTCAAAGATGAAGTTCGGCTCATTGGCAGGGAACTGGGTGTTCCTGCTGAAATTCTGGGAAGGCATCCATTCCCGGGGCCAGGACTCGCAGTGCGCATCATTGGAGACATTACCGAGGAGAAGATTCGATTGGTTCAGGCTGCTGATCGCATTCTTGACGAAGAACTTCGTTTGGCTGAACTCTACAATTCTGTCTGGCAGGCGTTTCCAGTTCTTCTGCCTGTTTCGACTGTGGGCGTAATGGGCGACGAACGCACGTACGAACGAGTCGTCGCAATACGTGCGGTGACGAGCGTTGACGGCATGACTGCTGATTGGGCACGTCTGCCACATGATTTACTTGCGCGGATCTCGGGTCGTATCGTTTCTGAAATTCGTGGCATCAACAGAGTGGTTTATGACATCAGCTCCAAACCTCCCTCAACGATCGAATGGGAGTGATCGAGCCGTGCCAGTGACACGTTGCTAGTTGTATAGTTTGTTCATCTCAAACTCTTAATAAGCCGCAAAGGAAATAATGCAGCACGATCGTCAATTCGTTCATCTACACCTTCACACTGACTACAGTCTTCTCGACGGCGCTATTCAAATCAAGCCACTTTCAAGCAGGGTTGAAGAACTCGGCATGCGGGCGTGTGCCATGACGGATCACGGCAACATGTTTGGCGCGATTTCGTTTTACAACGCGATGAAGTATCGGGGCATTAAACCGATCATCGGTTGCGAAACCTACATCGCGCGCGGCAGTCGTAAAGACAAGGCTGCTACTGGCCCTGGCGAGAAAGCCAACTTTCATTTGATCCTCCTCGCCCAAAATTACGAGGGTTACCAAAACCTGGTTCGATTGACGTCAAAGGCCTACACGGAAGGCTTCTATTACAAACCGCGAATCGATAAGGAACTCCTGGCCGAACACAGCAAAGGCCTAATCGGCTTGTCGGCATGCATGTCGGGTGTGCCATCTGCTTATCTTGCTCAGGAGAAGTGTGACGAAGCAGCTGCTGCGGCGATTGAGTTTCAGGAGATTCTTGGAAAAGGGAATTACTTTCTTGAGATTCAAGAGCACGGACTTGATGCTCAACTGCGCATTCGCAAACCGCTTGTCGAACTCTCCAGGCGCACGGGTGTTCCCCTGGTTGCCACAAACGACGCCCATTACCTGATGCCTGAAGATTCGCGAGCGCACGATGTGTTGCTTTGTATTGGCTCAGGGAAGACCGTAAACGATACGAATCGTCTTCGTTATGCCAGTCCGAATTTCTACGTCCGCTCGTCGGACGAGATGTGGAGGATTTTTGGCGACGAGCTCCCGGAGGTTTTGACACGCACTGTTGAAATCGCCGACCGAATCGATCTGCATTTACCAGAGAACGTCAATCACTTGCCACGGTATCCCATCCCCGAATCGGAGCACGGTTTATCAGCTGATGATTACTTCGAGAAGGTGGTCAGAGATGGATTCGAGCGTCGGCAGCAGACGGTTTGGGATTCTCAGGCTATTCGCGGCAAACTGAAACAACCCATCTCTGATTATCAGACGCGTCTGACAAATGAAATCGAGATGATCAAGCAGATGGGGTTCGCAGGTTATTTCCTGATCGTCTGGGACTTTGTCCGTTATGCAAAACAGAACGCGATTCCAGTCGGACCAGGGCGTGGTTCCGCCGCGGGTTCATTAGTGGCCTACTGCCTCGAGATTACCGACGTCGATCCGCTCCAGTACGATCTAATCTTCGAGCGATTTCTGAACCCGGGCCGAGTCTCGCTTCCTGACATTGATATCGACTTCTGTGTTCGAGGCAGGGGCGACGTCATCAACCACGTCGCCGAACTCTATGGGCGTGATTCTGTCTGCCAAATAATCACGTTCGGGACCCTGGCATCGAAGGCCGCAATCAAGGATGTTGGACGCGCGCTGGAAGTACCTTATGCAGAGGTTGAACGAATCGCGAAAATGATTCCCCCTCCGGTTCGAGGACGAAATGTCAGCATCTCCCAGGCACTTGAACAAGTACCTGAACTAAAGCGTGAGGTTGACACTAATCCTCAGGTCAAAGAAATCATCGAGATTGCTCGTCGCCTCGAGGGTTGTGCGCGCCACTCCTCGGTTCATGCGGCGGGGGTTGTCATTTCGCCGTTGCCGCTCCAGGAACTGATCCCAATTGCAGTCTCGGGTAAGGAAGAGCTCACGACCCAATACGTCATGTCGGACCTGGAAAAGACCGGCATGCTTAAGATGGATTTCTTAGCGCTTACCGCTTTAACCGTTATAAATGATTGCTTAACCAGCATTAAACAGTCGTTTGGTAGTGAGATTAACTGGTCGGAGGTCGCGCTTAACGACGCTAAAACTATGCAGGTGTTTGGCGAAGGGAGGACCGAAGCAGTCTTCCAATTTGAGTCGTCGGGCATGCAGGAGATTTGTAGAAAGCTGAAGCCCAAGGGCGTAGAAGATTTGGCGGCTCTCAACGCCCTGTATCGACCCGGACCGCTCGACGGCGGTATGGTGGATGAGTTCATCCAGCGGCACCACGGAAAAAAGAGTGTGCGTTACCTAGTGCCCGACATGAAGGAAATTCTCAGCAATACGTACGGCATCATTGTTTATCAAGAGCAGATCATGCAGCTTGCCCAGAAGCTTGCCGGCTATACACTTAGCGAAGCAGACTTAATGCGACGCGCCATGGGTAAGAAGAAGCGCGAAGAGATGGCGGTCCATGAAGAGAAGTTCATTAATGGGGCCGTCGACCGGGGCATCAAGCGTGACAAGGCTGAGAAGATCTTCTCGCTGATGGCTCAGTTCTCAGATTATGGGTTTAACCGCAGCCACAGTGTTGCCTACGCCTATCTTGCCTTTCAAACGGCCTATTTGAAGGCTCACTATCCGGAGCATTTTTATGCAGCTGTTCTATCGAGCGAGGCTCAAGACGCAGCCAAGGTGTTTAAGTATTCCAAAGAACTTCGAGCCCAGAAGATAGCTTTGCTGCCTCCGGACGTGAACGAGAGTAACTCGGGCTTTACACCTTTAAGCGGGGCGATCCGATATGGCCTAACGGCGATTAAGGGGCTCGGCAACTCAGCCGTTAAAGCAATTTGTGAAGCACGAAACTCGGGTCCGTTTCGTTCATTTTTCGATTTCGCTGAACGTGTCGACACGGCAACGCTGAATAAACGAGTGTTTGAAAGTCTGGTGAGCGCCGGCGCGTTTGACTCTCTGAAGGACAGTCGCATAGCAAGCGAATGGCGAGGAGCGCTCTTTGGCATGATCGATACTGCGTTAGCGAGGGCACAGCGAGCGAAACGCGAACGTATCCAGGGCCAGACAGGCTTATTCGGGAGCGTTGTCGAGGAGATCGATTACTCGAACGAGGTATCTCCAAACGCCAGGGGCTGGACGCACGCCGAGATGTTGGCTGCCGAAAAGGCCGCGCTCGGTTTCTACATCACCGGTCACCCGCTTGAGAAATATCTAGAGTTGCTGGAGGCAGTGAAAGCCTCGAAGTCTTCCGATTTGCCGAACATGCCGAGCGGAGGTCGAATAGTTTGTGGCGGCATCGTAAACGAGCTGCAAATTCGAACGACCAAGAAGGGTGACAAGTTTGCTCTCTTGCGGCTCGAAGATGAGGCAGGGGGAACCAAGTGTGTGCTGTGGCCGGAGATTTACCGGAAACACGCTGCAATCCTTCAAAGCGATCTCCCCGCGATAATCAAAGGCCGATTAGAACTGAGCGAAGACAATCCACCGACGATCATTGTTGATCATGTGCAGACGATGGATGCGGTGGCGGAGGGAGCTGAGTTCCTTGTTTTGCGAGCACCGAAGGATAATGACTTTTCGGGACTGCTGGATTCGATCTTGAGTGTTCTCAGTGCTCATCCAGGCGACTGTGATGTTGCACTTGAAGCCGAAATCGACGATCACACTGTGGTACGAATCAAAGCCAACAATGCACTCAAAGTTAAACGCAGCCAGGCCTTAGACGAGTCTTTAAGAAAACTCGGGTGTATAGTCACTGCAGAGAAAACAGGTTCGCAGATACTGGCATAACGAAAAACATTTCCAATGGCGAAAGATAAGAAAAGCGAGAGGGCTCCCGAATCCAGCGATTCACAGGAACAGCCGAAATCGGCATTCGATCGTGTCTTACTCGCACGTCACGCAGATAGGCCGTACACACTTGATTTCGTCGAGCGTCTGTTCGAGGACTTCGTCGAGCTTCATGGCGATAAGCGATTCGCGGAAGATCCGGCAATAGTGTGCGGTCTTGCTCGATTCCACGGTCTGCCTGTTGTTGTCATAGGCCATCAAAAAGGACGAGACACGAAGCAGCGCAGTTATAGAAACTTCGGGATGCCGAAACCTGAAGGTTACCGGAAAGCACTGCGAGTGATGAAACTGGGCGAAAAGTTTGGCCGGCCAATCTTCACCTTCATTGATACGCCAGGTGCTTACCCGGGCATCGACGCGGAGGAACGCGGACAGGCAGAAGCGATCGCTTACAATCTGCGCGAGATGGCTAAACTGAAAGTCCCAACCATCGTCACTGTTATCGGTGAAGGTGGTTCAGGCGGCGCGTTGGCGATCGGAGTGGGCGACCAGGTCCTCATGTTGGAGAACGCGACGTATTCGGTCATCACACCCGAAGGTTGTGCTGCGATATTGTGGAAGGATTCTTCGCAAGCTCCGCGTGCCGCCGAGGAGCTTTGTATGACTGCTCAGCATCTGCACGCCGAGGGCATCGTGGACAAGATAATTTCAGAGCCGGAGGGAGGAGCGCACAATGATTACGATCAAGCCGCCCGCTATCTCGACTCCGCACTTAGTGAGCAACTTGCGGAAGCAGTTAGTTGTTCACAGGAAGAACGATTGTCTCGTCGTTACAGCAAACTCCGAGGCTTCGGCCGCTGGGGAACCGCTGATAAGGAAACCGGTCCGCAATCTTCCGCATGATTCGACAGGCTGACAGCCTGTCGCCCACGATTCTCTAGAACGGAATATCTTCGTCTAACAGTTCAGCTGGCTCTGCTGGTGCGGCGGCCGACGGTGATGAAGACGCAGCCGAAGCCGACGCTGATCGTTCATGAGTGGCACCGTCATCTCTCGAACCGATGAAGTGCATATCAGTCGCAAACACTTCCAAAGATTGACGCGGCTTTCCCTCCCGGTCGATGAATTCTTCGACGCGCAATCGACCTTCGATGTAAACCTGTTTTCCCTTGTGAAGGTACTGTGAGGCGGTTTCTGCTAATCGGTTCCATAGCGTAATGCGAAACCAGGTTGTTTGATCTTGCATTTCACCATTCCGATCTTTTCGTCTTTCGTTTGTAGCCATTGAGAACGAGCACACCGGCGTACCCTGAGCTGTGTAGCGAAGCTCTGGATCGCGGCCAAGGTTTCCCACGAGAATGATTTTGTTAAAGGACATGAGGAGCCTTTCTGTTTCTGGGATTTACTAAACAGCGGGATACTACTCGGGCTGCGAATAAGAATCAAGCACACGCAAATTGAGATGCCCTGGTTTCGGTTTTCTCTGTGCAGGCTCTGTGTCCTCTGTGTCTTTGTGGTTGTATTACGCGCCAAATCACCATAGAGACGCAGAGGACACAGAGACTGCACAGAGAAGAAATTTCAATTAGGTCACTATCCAATTTGATCAAAAGTCATGCTATCGCGCTTGGCAAATGATTTCTGGTAGACTGTCATCACGATTGCAGCCTCGTAAGCAAAGTTGATGAAGCCCAAGGTTTACATAGAAACATTTGGCTGTCAGATGAATGTTGCCGACACTGAGCGTGCAGCGACCGGTCTGCGCGAGTCGGGCTACGATCTCTGCACATCAGAGGCTGATGCTGACGTCGTTCTGATTAACACCTGCTCGGTAAGAGAGAAGGCTGAACAGAAAGTCTTCACTCGTGTGGGCGAGATTCGCTCGGCAGAGTCGACGGGACGACGAGTGTTGGTTGGTTTGATGGGGTGTGTGGCCCAACTTGAGGGAGAAACAATTTTCGAACGCGCACCGGTCGATTTAGTTATTGGGACTCGGGCAACTGATCGTATTCCATTACTGCTGGACCGAGCCCAGGAAGGCGAGCGAAAGCTTATCGATTTAGCAGAGCGGGATCTTAACGATTCATGGGATGTCTCTCCGGTTGAACGACACTCTCCGCACGTCGCTTTCATTCCAATTATCGAAGGCTGCAACAAGTTTTGTTCGTTCTGTATCGTGCCGTATTCGCGAGGTCGTGAGCGCAGCAGACCCGCGAGTGAAATAGTGGCGGAAGTAAATAGACTTCAAACACTAGGTTACAAAGAAGTCCATCTGATCGGTCAAAACGTCAACAGCTACAGACCAAGAATTGAACAGGGCTTGGAAGGCTTCCCTGGCGCAACACCATTCAGCCGATTGCTGCGGGCAGTAGCTGCAACAGGAATGCCCAGGATCAAGTTCACCACCTCCTTCCCGCGCGACTTTCATCAGGACATAGTTGCCGCCCTTGAAGAAAACTCAAACCTTTGCGACTGGATCCACCTGCCAGTGCAATCAGGCAGTGACCGGATCCTCAAGTTGATGAGACGCGGACATACCAGATCTGACTATCTTTCTCGAATTGAGCGAATTAAAGCATCGAAGCGTCGATTAGCGCTGACTAGCGACGTAATTGTTGGTTTCCCCGGAGAGACGGAGCAAGACTTCCAGGACACGCTGAGTCTGGTCGAGCAGTGTTCTTACGACAGTCTCTATATCTTCAAGTACTCCCGGCGCAAAGGAACACCCGCCGCAAACTTCACCGATACAGTTTCGGAAACACAGAAGAGCGCGCGATTTCTCGAGCTCGAACGAGTTCAAAGACAGGCTCAGGAAAAAATTTATCACTCCTATGTTGGGCGAACTCTCAGCGTTCTTGTCGAGCGACAGAGTTCGCGGTCAGAATCAGATCTAACAGGGCATTCAACTTGCCACAAAGTTGTAAATTTCCCCGGACATAACGGTCTTGAAGGCGAAATACTTGACGTACAGATTACTGATGCTAAAACAAATAGTCTTTACGGCACCAAGCTTGATCGTTTAGAAGTAGGGTAAGGGGTATTGTATGGAAATCGAAGTAAAGATCCGGGCACTTATGATGGATCCAAACAGCGGAACTCCGATCATCATTCTGAAGGATGTTCAAAGCGATACGATGCTTCCGATTTGGGTCGGCGCATACGAAGCAAATGCTATTGCTTTAGAGATTGAAAAGATTGCCCCACCGCGTCCAATGACTCACGACTTGCTGCGAAACCTGATAATTCAACTGGGAGTACAGGTAGAGCGCGTTGTGGTTACGCGTCTCCAGGACAACACGTTCTTTGCCGAAATTGAAATGCGCAATAGCGACGGTAATTTGATGCGGCTCGATTCCAGACCTTCCGATGCCATCGCGTTAGCGCTTCGTGCTGATTGCCCGATCTTTGTTGACATGGAAGTTATAAAGGCGTCGCGGAATACAATGCCCGCAGAAGAAGTTGAGGAGAGCGAGGGTTCCGCAACGGAAGAGGAATGGCCTGACGTTATAGGTGAAGCGGGCGATTTACCGATGTAGAGGTATGACAGGCTGTCAGCCTGTCGGCGGTTTGTTAAGTTGCACTTACTTGCAATCCTTGCTCGAAACGCAGCGACAGGCTAACAGCCTGTCGTACAGTTAGAAACTCTATGAGTCCACTTAACGCGAGCTTCCCACTGTGCAGCGAATGGTAATTGCCATCGCCAATCAAAAGGGTGGCGTAGGCAAAACAACTACGGCCATCAATTTGGCTGCCGCTTTTGCCCGTCACAGAAAACGTGTCCTCCTTTTAGACCTCGACCCTCAAGGAAATAGCTCTATCTCGTTTCTCGACCCGCTTTCGGTCAATCGATCTGTGTATGAGTTGATGATGGACGGACAGGCTCCGATTGAAGAGTCGGTGTATAAAACGCCGGTCAAGAACCTCGAACTCGTTCCGTCACGTATCAACCTTGCTAAGTTGGAATCAAAACTGGTTGGTGACTTTGACGCACCATTTCGATTGAAGGATCGACTTGAGCCATTTCGACAAACTTACGATGTCATTGTCATCGACACACCACCCACGCTAGGCCTGATCACTGTAAACGCGCTTGTAGCAGCGACGCATGTCTTAATTCCAATCCAGTCGTCATACTTTGCGCTTGAAGGTACCGACGATCTTCTGGAGACGATCGAAAAGGTAAAGGCGCGTCCGAATCCGAATTTGGAACTCCTTGGCGTGCTGGTCACGCTGCATGATAAGCGAACTACACTTGCTCGTGAGGTTCACGAACAAATCAAAACTGTGTTTGGACCAAAGCTGTTCGAAACTGTAATCACCAAAAGTGTTCGACTCGAAGAATCGCCGGCATACAAGGAATCAATCTTTAGTTTTGCGCCGAACTCGTCGGGCGCAATTGAGTACGGAAAACTTTGCGAAGAGGTAATGAGCCGTGTCTAAGAGGGGACTGCCAACTGGCCTTCAGATGCGCCATGACGCGCACTACGTCGAGGAACTTTCACAGCATAGACCTGCTCAATTAGGTCGAATGATTCCTCTGGACAAACTCGATCCCAATCCTGAGCAGCCTCGCGTGGATTTCGGCGACCTCGCGGAACTCACTGCCTCCATCACCGAAAAGGGTGTTTTGGAACCGTTGCTTGTAAAGCCGAACAGGTTAACAGGTCGATGGATGATCATCGCAGGTGAGCGGCGGTTTCGTTCTGCACAAAAAGCTGGATTGAAGGAAGTGCCATGCGTTGAGATGGAAGTGGACGATGGGACGATCGCGGAAATTGCGCTCATCGAAAACATGCAGCGCAAGGACCTGACCGTTTGGGAAGAAGCAGACGGGTTGCTAGCGCTTTGCGAGAGATTTGGTTACACGCACGACGATGTTGCCCGCAAAGTAGGGAAGAGTCGAACAACAGTGACTGAGGCGATGGCGATCGCGAGAATCCCGGATGATGTGAGAGAGATTTGCAAGCAGGCAGATATCAATGCCAAGTCATCTCTGCTTCAGATTGTTCGACAACCCGACGATGAATCGATGATGGGTCTTGCTAAGAAAATCGCTTCGCAGGGATTGAATCGCAACGACGCTCGTGAGGCTCGTCGACAGGAGATGGGGCCGCGGGTAGTTCCAGAAGCAAAGCCTTACACCTTCAAATACGCATCGCCGGATAAAGACTTCAATCTCGAGATCAAGTTTCGCGCTTCAGAGGTACCTGACGCTGATGTTGCTTTGATTTTGAGGGCCATTGCAGATGAAATCGACGAAATCCCCTAAAGCTTTGCCGATTTCCGATTGCCACTTGCCGATTAGTAAAATGTCCGACGAACTTTAGTTTGTCGCGGTCGATTAGAGGCCCTTCTATGAACTGAGGAGGCTTGATGACTGCGTTCGACAAACTAAAGTTCGTCGGACATTTTACTAATCGGCAATAGGCAATCGGAAATCGGCAATACTCTACGAGCCTGGACCGCTTCAAGTCCTCAGTGACTTCTTCTTTTCAGCCGCCGCTCGCTTCTGTAAACCTTTTGCCCACCGTTCAAATGTAGGCTGAAGCGGTTTGAATAATCGAGCGCGAAAGCTGTGCTTCCTTTCGTTCCACAGTTTCAAGTGTTTTTCAGTGTACGCACGTACTGCGGGCTCGAGTTGAGTTTTCTTGAGCGAGTGGCGCAGTGTGAAGTGGTAATGCTGCGCTACGAGTGAAAATACCAGCGCTACCAGGTTGCTCTTGAAAGAAAGGCGCGGAATGATCCTTTTGTGGAACGGCTTGTCTGTTGGAAGCAGGACGTTAATAGCAACTTCGAGCCAGGCGCCGCCTGGACCCTGTTTCGGGTGATATAGACCCGGTAATTCCGTTGCTTGAACCATGCCCTTGACTCGCGGGTCTGAGATAAATGGAACCAGACGAATGCGCTCAAGTCCTCTGGTATGCTCGCGAGGTAGACTGTTGAAGGCATCTTCTACGATTTCGAGAGAGCCCTTAGGCAGTTTGCCCTCATACTGATTTTCAATGCGTATTGCCACGTTCAGTTTTCCTGGAATCGATTTTGATTGAAGTCGAAGCCAGTCACTTTAGGGGGAAGGCGGTGGGTCGGTCAAGTCGAGCAATTCCAACTTGGACAAGGTCAGTACCACCTCGCGGTAGCGGGTGGGTGCGGAGCCTCTAAATCTGACGGGTCTCGGCAAGCTCCGCACCCACCCGCTACCGCGAGGTGGTACTGACCTTGTCCAAGTCGGGTCCTTTTGATTTAGGAAATCAGATTGAGGTCTGTGACAGCGCCTAGACTTGCGCTGCTGACGAGTCGCGCATATTTAGCGAGGACTCCGGTCGTATAGCGTGGCGAGGGTGGTCGCCAATTTTCAGCGCGTCGTGCGAGTTCACCTTCGGATACATTCAACTGCAAGAGACCTGAATCGGCATCAATCGTGATCGAATCGCCTTCTTTAACTAACGCGAGGTTTCCGCCGACTGCCGCTTCCGGCGCGACATGTCCGACAACCATTCCGTGAGTTCCACCTGAGAACCGCCCGTCAGTGATTAGCCCAATTGAGTCGCCAAGCCCGGCGCCGATGATTGCCGAAGTGGGCGCCAGCATCTCACGCATGCCGGGTCCACCTTTTGGTCCCTCGTAGCGAATCACAATGACGTCACCTGCTTTGATCTTTCCCGACAAGATCGCCGATAGACATGCCCCCTCAGCTTCAAACACTCTTGCTGGTCCAGTGATTCGTCGTGACTTAACACCTGAGACTTTTGCCACGGCGCCTTCTTCAGCCAGGTTTCCGCGCAAGATTGCCAGGTGGCCCTCGGGATACAACGCATTCTCCCATTGCCGAATGACGTCTTGATGTTCTGATGGTTTATCGGAAATGCCCTTCAACACATCAGCGATGGTCTCGCCAGTGATCGTCAGCGCAGAACCGTCGATCAGAGACTTCGACAAGAGAATTCTCATTACCTGAGGAATCCCGCCAGCTTTGTGAAGGTCAGTAGCGACGTATTTACCTGATGGTTTTAGGTCGCAGATTAACGGAACTCGTTTTCGTATTCGTTCAAAATCACCCAAAGTCAGTTTAACTTCAGCGGCGTGTGCAATCGCGATCAGATGTAGAACCGCATTTGTCGATCCTCCCACAGCCATGACCACCGCTATTGCGTTTTCGAAAGCGGCTTTGGTCAAAAGTTGCCTGGGAAGAATCTGTTTTTCCACGGCTCTGGCTAATGCTCGAGCTGAGGCCGCCGCACTCTCTACTTTCTCATTGTCTTCCGCGGCCATTGTCGATGAGTAGGGAAGGCTCAAGCCCATCGCTTCAATAGCCGAAGACATGGTGTTAGCTGTGTACATGCCACCGCACGAGCCAGCGCCGGGGCACGCTCGACGTTCCACTTCAACTAATTGATGTTCGTCGATCTTCCCGGCGCAGTATTGACCTACGGCCTCAAAAGCACTGACAACAGTAAGGTCCTCTCCGTTGAAGTTACCTGCTTTGATTGTGCCGCCGTAGACGAAGATGGAAGGAATGTTCAATCGTGCAATGGCGATCATTGCGCCCGGCATGTTCTTGTCGCAGCCGCCAACTGCCAGCAGACCGTCCACAGCCTGAGCCTGACAAACGGTTTCGATCGAGTCGGCGATTACCTCGCGTGACACAAGGGAATACTTCATCCCTTCCGTGCCCATTGAGATCCCGTCGCTGACCGTGATTGTGCCGAAAGTTTGCGGCATGGTTGAAGCCTCTCTCAAAGCTTCAACTGCTCGAGCGGTAAGTAGATTTAGTCCCGCGTTGCAGGGAGTGATCGTGCTATAGCCATTTGCAACACCAATGATCGGTTTCTTGAAGTCATCGTCACCAAATCCAACCGCGCGAAGCATGGCGCGATTTGGAGTGCGCTCAATACCTCGAGTAATGGCGTGGCTGCGCGCTGTTTCATCTTTCTCTGACAAAGCCGTTACCTCAGTTCTTAGCTTTGTCCACGAGGCGACTTTCAGATAGCCATGGCATCATTTGTCGCAAACGCGCGCCAACCTGCTCAATCGGATGTTCACGGGCCTCTGAATCGAGTTGTTGAAAACGAGGGCGGCCATTGCGGCTTTCTTTCATCCAGTCTTTCGCAAAAGCACCTGATTGAATGTCGGCTAACAGACCCTTCATTCGTGTTTTCGTCTCGTCGTTGATGACAACCGGTCCGCGCGTCATGTCTCCATATTGCGCCGTGTTTGAAATCGAATAGCGCATTTCTGATATGCCGCCTTCGTACACTAGATCCACAATCAACTTCATCTCGTGAAGACATTCAAAGTAAGCCATCTCTGGCGAGTAACCGGCTTCAATCAATGTTTCAAAACCGGCTTTGATGAGGGAAGTTAAGCCACCACACAACACTGCCTGCTCTCCAAACAGATCGGTTTCGGTTTCTTCTCGGAAAGTCGTTTCGATGACGCCGGCTCTTCCTCCGCCAATCGCTGACGCGTAAGCCAAACCGATCGCCTTCGTGTCACCATTGGGATCCTGATTGACCGCGAGCAGGCAGGGAACTCCCGCACCGCGAAGATACTCATGACGCACAAGATGCCCGGGTCCCTTCGGAGCAACCATAAACACGTTCGCTTCCGACGATGGTTCGATGAACTTGTAATGAATCGAGAACCCGTGCGAGAACGCGAGATACTTGCCCGGTGTGATCGATTCAGCGATTTCACGGGCATAGATGTCCGGCGCAAGTTCATCCGGTACCAGCATCATCACGATATCCGCCTCGGCAGCTGCCCGGGCAACAGGCTTCACGTTCAATCCGGCTTGCTCAGCCTTCTCCCACGAAGCACTTCCAGGACGTAATCCGACCGTCACATTGCAGCCCGAATCCTTCAGATTGTTCGATTGCGCAAAGCCCTGACTTCCATAACCAATTACAGCAATCTGCTTTTCACGGATTAACTCAACGTTCGCGTCTTTGTCGTAATAAATCTGCATGTAATCTGCCTCGCTTTATAACTGTGGAATTAGTTCAGCTTCATCTTCAACTGAAGTGGCCGCTGCTGTAGCTGCCAGACGATTGATTGCTATATGTCCTGTACGTGTGATGTCGGTAATGCCAATCGGTCGAAGTAGTTCGATGAAGGTGTCTACCTTTTCCTTGTTGCCCGACGCCTCGACGATTAAATGCGTGTGCGAAATATCAACTACTTTGGCCCGGAACACACTGACCAGACTCAAAACCTCCTGTCGCTCCGCGCCCGCGCGAGCAGCAACAGTGATCAGTGCCATCTCTCGCTCGATATGAGGACGAGTGGTTACATCCTGAACCTCACGAACTCTTGCCAATCTCTCGCACTGTTTGACTATTTGCTGGATCATGCGGTCTTCACCGCGTGTAACGATGGTCACTCTCGACCAGTGCGGGTCCAGTGTCTCGCCAACCGAGATCGTTTCGATGTTGAATCCACGCGCACTAAACAGCCCGACGATGCGGGATAACTCGCCAGGCTGGTCGGCAACGATGATGGATAAGGTGTGACGCATAGCATTGCCGATTTCCGATTGCCAATTGCCGATTTGAACTTGTTCCATCCGAGCCGAATTGGCAATCGGCAATTGAAAATCGGAAATAATCAGGCTCCGTCGTTCTGCACGATCATATCGTTCGCGTTTGCTCCGGCAGGAACGATCGGGAAGACGTTCTCTTCTTTGGATACAACGACATCGATCACTGCAACGCCCTTATGACTTATGGCGGCTGATAAGACATCATGAAGTTCATCGGGTCGCGTGGCGCGAAATGCTGCGGCACCGTAGGCCTCAGCGAGCTTCACAAAGTCGGGAGCAACCGAGATATCGACCTCCGAGTAGGTCCGGTCATAAAACATCTCCTGCCATTGCCGAACCATTCCGAGATAACCGTTGTTCATAATCAGAATCTTCACTGGCAGGTCGTACTGCACCGCGGTAGCAAGTTCCTGATTCGTCATTTGAAAACCGCCGTCACCAACCACTGCAATCACAAGCTTGTCGGGACAGGCGAGTTTGGCGCCCACAGCAGCAGGCAGTCCGAAGCCCATCGTGCCTAAACCACCGCTTGTGATCAGTTGTCTCGTTTGGGTGAACGGATAGAACTGTGCGACCCACATCTGATGTTGACCAACATCGGTGGTGATGATTGCTTCGCCTTTTGTCAGCTGATGAAGTTCTCGTATGACCGATTGGGGTTTAATCTGACTCTGAGAACCGGAGAAGCGCAGCGGTTGCGAGTGTTGCCAGGCGCGAATTCTTTCCCACCAGGGTTCACGCAGCCTCAGGCTTTCCTGAACTTCCTTGGAGTCAAGTCTTCGAAGGTAACCGAGAAACTCATCCAGAACTGCCTGAGCGTCTCCGGCAATACTTAAAGTCGGCGCGACGTTCTTTCCTATGTTCGCTGGGTCTATATCGACGTGAATAATGCTGGCTTGCGGTGCGAACGTGGCGAGTTTTCCTGTCACGCGATCATCAAACCGAACACCGATCGCGATCAGCAGATCACTTTCCGCAACCGACATGTTAGCGGCGTAGGTTCCATGCATTCCCAGCATTCCGAGGCTGAGAGGATGGCCTGATTGGAACCCGCCGAGTCCCATTAATGTCGGCGCAACAGGCAACCGTAAGGTTTCGGCAAACTCATGTAGAGGCACTTCTGCGCCTGAGTTTACGATACCTCCGCCAACATAAAGTACGGGTCGTTTGGAATTCAAAATAGCTTTGACAGCGCGGGCAACATCTGAATGCCGCGGCTTTGCCTTCACGTCGGAGAAGGGAAAACTAACGTGATCCAACCGTGAGTATGATGCTCTTGCAGCAGTGACGTCTTTGGGAATATCGATAACTACCGGTCCTGGCCTTCCCGTTCTTGCAAGGTGAAACGCCTCTCGAACTACTCCGGCCAGGTCTCGGACGTCACGAACAAGATAGTTATGCTTGACGCAAGGCCGAGTTATGCCGACTGTATCGACTTCCTGAAACGCATCAGTGCCAATTAGATGTTTAGGGACTTGTCCCGTGATAACGACAAGCGGCGTCGAATCCATGTAGGCGTTCGCAATACCGGTTACTGCATTAGTGGCGCCAGGTCCGGAAGTAACAAGCACAACTCCAACGCGTCCAGTTGCTCGCGCGTAGCCCTCAGCCATGTGCACAGCGCCTTGCTCGTGCCGGACGAGATAATGCGTAATGCGCTCCCGAGCGCGCCAAAGCTCATCATAAATGTGAAGTACAGCTCCACCGGGATAGCCAAATATCGTATCGACACCCTCGAAGCACAGGGCTTCAATCAGGATCTCGGCTCCTTTTGGCAAAGACTCCTGAAAGTCTTTCTCATTTAGAGCAGCATTTTGGATAAGTCGTTCAGCTATCATAAAAACCCGAGAAGTTCTAAACGAATCAATCGGGCCACCAACTGAATGAGTTGATGGCCCGCGCTTTAAAGCCGTTCCCGTCCAGTGTGTATAACAGGCTGTCAGCCTGTCGTACGCGAGCAGACCCAACTGCGACAGGCTAACAGCCCGTCGTACACTTCCAACGAATCAAACTCTATCCTGCCTCGGCACCTACTGTAAAATTTATTCTTTTAAGATAAAGATAAATCTCACTCATCGACGAGATGGAGGTACTTGTGGTACAACCTAACCGTCATGGAGATGGCCCAGCTCGAATATTTTTCTAAAGTGGTGCAGGAGCGGAGCTTTTCAAAAGCCGCTGATCGCGTTTATCGGACCCAGCCCGCGGTGAGCATAGCTATTCGGAGGTTGGAGGAGGAGATTGGCCTCCCGCTGCTCGATCGCACCCAAAAGACCCCTGTTCTAACGGACGCGGGCCAGGTGGTCTACGACTATGCGCAACGCATCCTGGCCTTGCGAGATCAGGTTGGGCAGGCAATCTCGGAACTACAGAGCCTGAAACGGGGTCGTGTTCGAGTGGGTGCGAATGAAAGTACTTCTTTGTACTTACTGCCGGATCTGATTCTTGCGTTTCGTGAGCAACATCCGGACGTCAAGGTGGAAATCTACCGGCATGTTTCAAACCGTCTGCCTCGCGAAGTGCTCGAGCGCAATGTGGATTTTGCTTTGATGGCGTCTGAACCAGCCGACCGCGACCTAGAAGCATTTCCAGTTCTAAAAGATGAACTGGTTCTGATCCTGAGTCCGAAACATCCGCTGGCCGGTAAGAGTTCGGTAAAGATCAAGGATTTGGGAAAGGAATCCTTTGTGGCTCATAACGTGGCATCCGGATCTCGATTAAAAGTCGTTGAGGCTTTTGCCAGACAGCACACACCGCTCAACATCACGCTCGAACTTGCAACGATCGAGACAATCAAGCGCTTTGTTCAAAAACGTGTTGGGCTCGCGTTTGTACCTCGAATGTGTGTGCGAGAAGAACTCGAACGTGGTGTGCTGGCGAGTGTTCCGGTACGCGGCTTAACCCACAACAGAATTTTGTGGGCTGCCCATCGACGTGGCTCAAATTTTTCTCCGGCGGCCGCTGCATTTCTAAAGATCCTCAAAAAGCACACACATCATTCAGCTTAATTCTTACGCTGCTCGCGGCGTCTTACCAACGATTGTTGCGAGATAGTGTTCTATCGCTACTTCTAACGCACCTCCAAGATCGGCGCCATGCAGATCACCTTGTTCCAAAGACCATCGCGATAACCTGCCCGCCAACGACATTCCTATGGCTGCACGTGCAGGCTGCTCAATAAACTGCCACCCATGGAGAAGCTCGCCACTCAAAACGACACGAGCAACACCAAGTCCACAGATCACATTTCCAATTCCGATGCCTAAGTGTGTGCCGACACGTTCTAAAGTTACCTGTGCTCGTCGTTCACCCGCAGTTGCTTTCGTCACTAAATCCGAGAAGCGAATAGAGCCTCGCATTTTTGCTCGTTGACTATCACCGACGTACAGTTCCACAGCACTGGCTGCGCTTGCATACTTTTCCCAACATCCAAAGTTTCCGCAGGAGCAGGCCTTTCCACCCGCGACGATCGTCATGTGTCCAAACTCGCCAGCGATGTCAGCGCCAGTCGTTCCTCGAAACACTTCACCACGCAGCACGAGGCCAACGCCTATACCGGTGCCAGCTCGAACAACTACAAAGTCACCAGCCGTTTTGAGAGCGCCTTGTTGACGTCTTCGTTGCGATTCATAAATCGCCGTTGCGGTGGCGTTGTTTTCGATCAAAACCGGGACGCCGGGATCGAGCATGTTCGCGAGAGGAATATCACGCCAGCCCAGGTGTGGTGCGTAAAGTAATTTCTCTCGTTTGCAGTCGGTCGGTCCCACGACACTCATTCCCACTACTGCTAACGAACGTTCTGGAAGTCCGCTGGAAAGCTTGGCAATGGAGTTACGGATACTCTCTACTGTCACTGCAGGATCTAACGACGTACCGAAGCGTTCTTCGCTTAATATTTTTCCATCTATAGTCGCGGCGCCCAAGTGGATATGACTGACTCCAATGTTCACACCGATGAGGAAATCCTTTTCGCCGCGCAGTGATAGCCCGATTGGAGGACGGCCGACGCCGACTGAACGATCTGGTGCCCCTTCACGCAATATTCCGGAGTCGATCAAGGGTTTCACTAAAACAGTAACTCGACGACGATGAACACCGAGTTGCCTGGCGACAGCCACACGAGGAATCGGTTGCGCGGCTCTTACTATTCGCAACAACTCGTGGGTTGTTTGCGGAGAAACAACTTGATCACAGGGATTATCGTCCTTCGCTGGTTCGTTCTTTACGGACACTTCTCTTAATTTCAATACCTTAACCTCCCGGTTCAATAAGTATGACCTTGACTAATAAATTCTCAGCAAATGGATAGCCAAGAAAGTTTTGTGAATGAACGAGCGTAGTGCTGCTTTCTTACCTTCGTGTTACGTGACAACTTTGTAGGAGGAGGGAGCGTTGAATGACAGAGATGTCGGAAGGGAAGTGGAAACGATTAATCTTACGTTCGAAAGCGAGAGCAATTGATGCCATATTTTTTTACTTTGTACCCAATTATTCGTTCTGTACTGTCTAACAACTTTGCAGCTTTGGCACGATTACCCCGCGCCGTCTTTAATGCATCCTGGATTAAGTCCCGTTCGTAAGCCTCCATTGCCGAAGTTAGTGACAGCCGGGTCACAGTGTCAGAACCTTCTGCGGTCTGGAGGCTGGGTGGAAGGTGATGACCGTGAATTGCGTTCGACTCGCAGACAAGAACCGCGCGCTCAATAACATTCTCAAGCTCACGAACATTCCCAGGCCAGTGATAAGTCGTCAGCATATCGATAGCAGGCGTTGAAATTCGCTTGATATGTTTCCCATGCTCGCGCTCAAACTTATCGACAAAATGTTCGGCTAATAAAAGAATGTCGGGCTTTCGCTCACGTAATGGGGGCATGAAGATCGTGAAAACGTTTAGCCGATAGTAGAGATCCTCTCGAAATAGACCTTTAGAAATCGCGTCCTCCAGATCCTTATTTGTGGCAACAATCAACCGAACGTTTATCTTGATCGTCTCAGTTCCACCGAGACGTTCAAACTCTCGCTCCTGGATCACACGAAGCAGCTTTATCTGTGTTGTCAGATCAAGATCGCCTATCTCGTCCAGAAAGAGGGTCCCGCCGTCTGCGAGTTCGAATCTACCTTTCTTGCGCGCTTGTGCTCCAGTGAATGCGCCTTTCTCGTAACCAAACAACTCCGATTCGATCAGCGTATCAGGTAGAGCCGCGCAGCTTACCTTTACGAAAGGTTTAGCTGCTCGAAGCGAGTTGTAGTGCAGCGCATGAGCAATCATTTCCTTGCCGGTGCCGGATTCTCCTCGTAATAGGACGGTCGTGTTCGAGCGTGCGACCTGCGTCACCTGCTCATAGACCTGACGCATCGGATTTGAATTCCCGATGATGCGGCTGAAGTCATAACGTTCTCGTAGTTCTTGCTTTAGAAGCGTGTTCTCATCGAGTAGCCGTTTCTTATCAGCTTCAAACCGTTGTTCGACCTTGAGTGCCTGAGCGATCATCGACGATATCACGCTCAAGAACTTCGTCGTTCGATCGAAGTCCCGGTGTTGCTTGTAAGGTCTATCGGCGCCAATTACACCGATCGCTTTGTTCTCAACCAGGATCGGAACGCAAATGAAGCTCATCTCTTTTCGCGACGGATTTTCCTCAATCGACCTCAGGCGATTGAGCAGCAAAGGCTCTTGACTAGTTTGTGGAACAACCACTGGCTTTCCGCTTTGCACCACGCGCCCGATTACACCTTCTCCGACTTTGTAAGTTGCACGTCGAGCCTGATCCAGATTCAAACCATAAGTGGCCTCAACCCGCAGGATTCCGTTCTCACGGTCGAGAAGCATCACGAAACTTCTTACCATCCCGTGATGCCGGCCAAGTGATTCCAGGACTCGCTCTAAAGCCAAACTGAGTGCATTTGTGTCCGCGAGAATGCGGCCGATTTCAACAAGCGTACCCAGTTTCCGGATCTCTCGACGTTCTCTGGAAACAAGCTCAGGTGGTTTGGTCAGGTTTGTTTCGACGACTGCCATCGCATTTATTTGAACATCTAGTGGGACGCATCTTAGAGGCGCGCAAGATCAAGGGTCAAAGTGAAAACTTTTATGACTTCATAAAGGCCGAAGCTAATCAATGGTAACTTATTAACTTACATGTTTGTAATAGGCAAGGCGGAAACTTACAAATTTGTCAGACCTCTCTCGTATATGCGTGCTGTTTTGCACGCAGGATTTACAAATCATCTCCACCTCAGGGTCGCACGGAGTGCGTCACGACTTCGACGCCGCATGATCGCGGCTCGTGAGCCTACAGTTTTGTAGTTGAATCCTTGATGTCTGACAGAAACGTCGCGATTCGTCAATCGTCTACTGGATTCCCCTCGGCCACTAAAACTACTGATAACGGCGCATTTATTGAAGAAATGAGGTCTGGTTTGGATCACGTGCGTCCGTGGCATGGAGGTTGTTGTGGCCGTGGCAAGAACGACGGTTTGGGCAGATGTAACTCGCTGCTGTCGGAGTTGTGGTTAAGGCGTTCGAGACATCACTTGTATTTGATTTCAGCGCAAAAGGAGCTAACAGATGATCACCGAGCGAATCACGGGATTTTTACTTGGACGAGGACCTATGAACAAGCATTGGGACAGGCGATTGAGTTGGTCACAAAAAGTGTCGCGCCTGGGCTTGCGGATGCGCGATCCCGAATGGCGTCGCTATGGCCGTCTGTTGTTTGCCGGCAAGCTCTTAGGGATCGGCGTAGTGATTGGTGGAGTTCTGCTCGTGCCCGAGATCATTGGGTGGACGGCTCTTGCGGCGGACGTGGAGCTCAAGGGAAATGACATCGTCAATCCGCTCAATACACTTTGGGTACTGCTTGCAGCCTTCCTGGTGTTCGCCATGCAAGTTGGTTTCACGATGCTTGAAGCGGGTTTCTGCCGATCCCGAGAAACCGTGAACGTGTTGATGGAATGCATAGTTGATACCTGTCTTTGCGGGTTGCTTTTTTATGCAATCGGCTTTGCATTCATGTTCAGCCATGGAAACGGATTCATCGGTTATCACTGGTTTTTCCTACGAGGTGTTCCGGCAACTTACGAGTCGACCGGCGTTGCATTCCTCGCTTTCTGGCTTTTCCAATTCGCTTTTGCCGATACCTGCTCAACCATTACCTCGGGAGCGATGATCGGTCGCACGAGTTTCGTTGGAGATCTCCTGTATAGCGTTGCTGTCTCGGGTTTCATCTATCCCATCATCGGTCACTGGGCCTGGGGGCCTGATGGTTTCCTGGCGACGATGGGCACTGCTGGAAACTTCCTGCCATCTCTCGGTGTTGGCTTTCATGATTTTGCGGGTTCAACCGTTGTTCACACTATCGGCGGGTTCATCGCCCTTGCGGGAGCAATCGTTCTTGGACCTCGCATTGGACGCACTTTCAAACGTGATGGCGGCGGCCCAATGAAACCTCACGATCTGGTGATCGCAGCGACGGGAGGTTTGATTCTGTGGTTTGGTTGGTATGGATTCAATCCCGGCAGCACATTGTCGGCGATGGATTTCGAGGGCGTCGGACGCGTTGCCACGAATACAACGCTGGCTGCTTGCTCGGGCGGTCTCCTGGCAATGGCGTATGGATTCGTCCTGCTGAAGAAGTGGGATCTTGGTTACACAGTAAACGGGTTCCTCGCCGGTCTCGTGGCAATTACTTGCCCCTGCTATTGGGTTAGTCCAACAGGATCCATTTTGATTGGAGCGATCGCTGGCGTTCTCGTAGGTTTCGGCCTGGAACTGCTCGAATGGCTGAGAATCGATGATCCAATTGGAGCGGTCCCGGTGCACGGGTTCTGCGGCATTTGGGGAACCTTATCCCTTGGTTTGTTTGCTTGTGGCTCATACGGCGTAACCGGTTCGCTAGCGGCGGACAATACTGCTCCTTTGACCGGCCTTCTTTATGGTGGTGGAACCAGCGTACTGACCGCGCAAGCAATTGGTAGCCTGATCATCACATCCGCGACATTCGCAGTTTCGCTGGCAGTCATGTATGCGATCAAAGCTATAGGCATTCTCCGCGTCTCCATTCAAGGTGAAGAATTCGGTCTGGATCTTTACGAACATGGAATGCCCGCATATCCGGAATATCAAATCGCGGACGATGCAATTCCAGCTGGCGTTTTTGCAGTGGCGAAATCTAAGCCGGTTCCAGAGCCGAGTCCGTCGATCGATGTAGCCCAACCTGAAGCTGCTGCAGCTTCCGCTCGCTAGAGTCGGCGCTCCAGTAAAACAAAACTTAAATGGCCCACCTGTCCTGGCTTTCGAGGGCGCGAGACAGGTGAGCCACTGAGATCGTCCCACAGGGGAACGATTACGGAGACAATCTACGTCATGCTCTTTGTTAAATCAATCCTTGGAGTGTTTGCTCTTGCTCTGTTCACTCCGCCGCATGCGTTCGGTCAATCGACACTCTTCAACATTCCATCAACGGATGTTGTTGCTAAGCAGAAAGTCTATCTCGAGTTTGATTTCATCAGTCATCTAGAAGATCACCATGACGGCGGCTTTCAAGCTTATGTTCCACGAACAGTTGTCGGAATAGGGAAGAGAACTGAGATTGGACTGAACGCGTCATTCGTGGATGCACTCGCTCCCGATCAACCGGTCGAGTTGCAACCAAACGTGAAGCATCAGTTCTATCAGAACGAGAGTAACGGCGTGACAGCCGCTGCAGGCGCCATCTTGTATCTGCCGATTGCACACCGAACCGGGACCGATACGTTTGGCCTGTTTTATACCGTCGTGAGTAAGCAGGTGAAAGCCGGACACGGCCCCAGAATAACTGGCGGTGGATACGGCCTCGTTGGCAGGACCAACGGCAGCGGGACCAATGGAGGTGCAATTGTCGGCTACGAACAGCCATTGATACTCGGCAAAGTGAGTTTTGTGGCTGACTGGCTGAGTGGAAAGAATCGCTTCGGATATGCGACTCCAGGGTTTGCTTTCACCGTTTCTAAAACAAGTTTGCTTTATGCCGGCTACAGCATCGGCAACCAGGGTAGAAAGAACAACGGACTGTTTGTCTATTACGGAATTACCTTTTGAGGAACATCGATTGTCCGACGAACTTTAGTTTGTCGTGCGCGGGGTCAAAGTGGCAAAAACTTTAGCGGGCCAAAACCAATCACACGACAAACTAAAGTTCGTCGGACAAAACGAGCACGGAGGTTAGCGGGATAAACGCACCACCGAAACAGGGGCTCTACGATCCACGCTTCGAGCATGATGCTTGCGGTGTAGGTTTCGTTGTGGACGTGAAGGGACGCAAATCCTTTGACGTGGTGCAAAAGTCCATTCAGGTCCTGCTGAACCTCGCTCATAGAGGCGCCACTGGAAGCGAGGCAAACACTGGCGACGGCGCTGGAATACTCCTCCAAACACCTCACGCATTTTTAAGTGAACAGTGTGAAACCGCAGGGTTTGATCTTCCCGAATTTGGCGACTACGGAGTCGGAATGGTTTTTCTTCCGACTGACTCAATGGACCGCGCCGAGTGCGAATCAGTGTTTGAAAGGATCGTTGTTGAGGAGGGGCAACAACTATTAGGTTGGCGCACTGTGCCAACCAATGATTCGAACATCGGTCGCACAGCACGATTGTCGGAACCTGCTATCCGGCAAGTTTTTGTGGCGCGGTCCAGCGAGGTTGGGGATGAAGCTTCGTTTGAACGCAAGCTTTATGTAATCCGCCGGCGAGTAACAAGAGCAATAAAAGCATCTGCGATCCGTCAGCGTTCGATGTTTTATGTCTCAAGTCTGTCCTACAAAACGATCGTCTACAAAGGAATGCTCACTGCGGAGCAACTGCCTGACTTTTACCCTGACCTGCATGAGCGGAGCCTCACTTCAGCTCTCGCGCTTGTACATTCGCGCTTCAGCACAAACACATTTCCAAGTTGGTCGCGTGCGCATCCATATCGTTACGTTGCACACAACGGCGAGATCAACACGCTGCGCGGCAACATGAACTGGATGCGAGCTCGAGAGAGCAAGTTTGAATCGCGTCTATTTGGTTCAGACCTTCAGAAGATCTTGCCCGTCATTGACACGCAAGGTAGTGACTCCGCGATGTTTGACAACGCACTCGAGATGTTCGTGCTGGCAGGTCGGTCGTTATCGCATGCAATCACTATGATGATCCCTGAGCCGTGGACGGGGGATCCATCCATGAATGAACAGAAGAGATCATTCTATGAATTTCATTCGTGCCTGACTGAGCCATGGGACGGGCCAGCATCAATTTCGTTTACCGATGGCGTGCGCATTGGCACTGTGCTCGATCGGAATGGTCTCCGGCCTGCGCGGTATTACGTCACCAAAGATAATCTGATTGTGATGGCTTCTGAAGTTGGGGTGTTGGATCTGCCAGACGAAGAGATCGTTAAGAAGGGCCGCCTCACTCCTGGACGACTGTTTTTGGTTGACACGGAGTCAGGCCGCATCGTGAGTGACGACGAGTTGAAAGAGGAACTCGTACACTCGGAGCCTTACGCTCACTGGCTGAATCAAAATTCATTTGGCATTGACGATTTACCTGAGCCTCCCTACGTTCATCAGACCAATTCGTCAACCGTCCGACTTAGACAGCGAATTTTTGGTTACACGAACGAAGATTTGCGGCTTTTGTTGTATCCAATGGCTGTTGAAGGAAACGAAGCAATCGGGTCAATGGGCACCGATACCCCTTTGGCTATTCTTTCTCCTCGCCCACAGCTTCTCTACAACTATTTCAAACAACTGTTTGCTCAAGTCACTAATCCACCAGTCGACGGTATACGTGAAGAGCTGATCATGTCGCTCGACACGACCATCGGTCCTGAAGCAAACATTCTCGAGCCATCTGCCGAGTGTGCGCGCCAAATCAGACTCAAGTCACCGATTGTTACCAACACGCAGCTTGAACAACTGCGCTGTCTCGGTGAGTCGGACGGGCCATGGGAAAAGAATGGATTTAAGTCGCTGACTCTGTCGATGGTGTATCACGTTTCTGAAGGCGGTCGGGGATTGGAGAGTGCTCTCGGTGATCTTTGTCGGCAGGCAAGCGCTGCGATCTCGTCTGGATATCAAATCGTGATTCTATCGGATCGCGATGTTGGTTCTGAGATGGCGGCGATACCGGCTTTGTTAGCCGTGTCGGCCGTTCATCATCATTTGATCCGCGAAGGCACACGCACGCAGGTTGGTCTCGTAGTCGAAAGCGGTGAGCCACGAGAGGTACATCATTGTGCGCTCCTGCTTGGTTATGGAGCAGCGGCAATAAATCCCTACCTTGCTTTCGAAACGATTCAAAACATGATTGAGACTGGCCTCATCACAACAGTTGATGCGCGCACCGCATCCGCGAATTACGTCAAAGCAATCAATAAGGGCCTCATCAAAGTGATCTCGAAGATGGGTATCTCTACGACTCAGGGATACTGTGGAGCGCAGGTCTTTGAGGCAATCGGGATTCATAACGACGTGATCGATAAGTATTTCACCTGGACTCCTTCGCGCATCGGAGGGATTGGTCTCGACGTTATGGCTGAAGAAGTACGCCTCAGGCATGCATCCGCTTTTGAAAAAGCTTCAATCAACGACGTCACTCTCGATGTCGGTGGCGAGTTTCAGTATCGAGCTGAAGGTGCTCGGCATCTCTTCAATCCGCAGACGATTCACAAGCTCCAGCACGCCTGTCGGAGCGGAAGTTACAAAATCTTCAAAGAATACAGTCAATTAGTCGATGAACATTCAAGCCAGGGTTTGACTCTGCGAGGAGCGCTTGAGTTTGAGTCGAAACTCGCGCCGATTCCGATCGATCGGGTGGAATCGGTGGAGTCGATTAGAGAGCGATTCAAAACAGGCGCTATGTCGTACGGTTCGATCAGCAGCGAAGCGCATGAAGCGCTGGCGATTGCGATGAATAGAATTGGCGCGAAGAGCAACACCGGCGAGGGCGGGGAAGACCCCGAGCGTTATTTCCCCAACTCAAACGGCGATTCGCGGAACAGCGCAATCAAGCAAGTTGCTTCAGGACGTTTTGGTGTGACGAGTAATTATCTCGTCAATGCTCAGGAGCTACAGATCAAAATTGCACAAGGCGCCAAGCCTGGCGAAGGTGGACAACTTCCCGGACACAAGGTCTATCCGTGGATTGCTCGAGTCAGATATTCAACGCCGGGTGTCGGTCTGATATCGCCGCCTCCACATCACGACATCTATTCCATAGAAGACCTGGCTCAACTTATTTACGACCTGAAGAACGCAAACGATCAGGCACGTATCAGTGTGAAGTTGGTTTCAGAAGTTGGTGTAGGAACAATTGCGGCAGGAGTTGTAAAGGCCGGCGCCGATGTCGTTTTGATCAGTGGATACGATGGAGGGACCGGTGCCTCGCCGTTGACGAGTATCAAGCATGCAGGTGCACCGTGGGAACTTGGTTTGGCCGAAACGCACCAGACTCTTTTGTTGAACGATCTTCGCGAGGGAGTGAAGTTAGAAACGGACGGGCAATTGAAAACCGGACGCGACGTAGTAGTCGCATGTTTACTCGGTGCAGACGAATTTGGGTTTGCAACTGCGCCGCTGGTAAGTCTTGGTTGCATCATGATGCGTGCCTGTCATTTGAATACCTGTCCGGTTGGGATAGCGACACAAGATCCGAAGTTGCGTGCGAAGTTTAAGGGTGATCCAGAGCACGTTCAGAATTTCATGAACTTTATCGCGCAGGAAGTCAGGGAGTTGATGGCTGATCTCGGCTTTCGAAGTGTTGATGAAATGATGGGGCATTCAGAGTGTTTGCGTGTTCGCGATCTCAATCATTGGAAAGTTCGTGGACTGGATCTATCCGCGCTATTGTTTCAACCTGCCATGCTGGGAGCGCAGGCGTCCTCGCCTGCTTGTTCCAAACATGAGCTCAGGTTGGACGCGGGCAGGCGACGACGCCTGCGCTCCCAGCATGCTACAAAACTGCTGTCGTTGTGTGAGGCAGCGCTTGAGCGAGGTGAATCTGTTGCCGCGACATTGGCGATTCGCAATACGGATCGTGCCGTTGGCACTCATCTCGGAAGTGAGGTAACGCGAAGGCATGGGCCAAGCGGGCTATCGGACGACACAATCCAGCTCAACTTCAAAGGATCTGCCGGGCAAAGCTTTGGGGCCTTTATACCTAAGGGCCTCACGTTGACACTCGAAGGTGATGCGAACGACTACCTTGGGAAAGGACTTTCAGGCGGCAAGATCGTGGTGTTTCCTCCGCCAGGATCGACTTTTGTTCCGGAAGAAAATGTGATTGTTGGGAACGTCGCGTTTTACGGGGCGACGGGTGGTGAGGCGTACGTAAACGGAATTGCTGGTGAAAGGTTCTGTGTAAGAAACAGCGGCGCCAATGTTGTGGTTGAAGCCGTCGGCGATCACGGTTGTGAATACATGACTGGAGGTCGTGTAGTTGTTTTAGGAAGCATTGGCCGAAACTTCGCGGCCGGAATGTCTGGTGGGATTGCGTACCTTATAGACGAGGCAGGGAAGTCGCTGACGCAATGTAACCAGCAGATGGTGACCCTCACGAGACTGGAAGATCAGCCTGAGATCGACTTCGTGAAAGACATGATCTTTCGGCACGCAGAATACACAGGCAGCCGGCGCGCTGCTGCGCTACTGATCGCCTGGGACGAAATTGTTAATTCAATCGTGCGAGTGATGCCGAATGACTATCGACGTGTTCTGGAGGCAGAAGCTAACTCCGATACGCCAGAACTGGCCATGGCTGCGTTTGAATTGAACGCACACGAAATCGCTCGAGCAGCAGGGAACTGATGGGCAAACAAACCGGATTCCTCGAATACACGCGACAGTTGCCAATATTTCGCAGCCCTGGCGATCGTGTTAAGGATTGGGACGAGTTTCACCATCATCTCCCGCAATCAGCGCTGCAAGAACAGGCAGCGCGCTGTATGGATTGTGGCGTACCGTTCTGTCACACGGGAACAATTCTGAATGGAGCGACTTCCGGTTGTCCGCTGAACAATCTCATTCCCGATTGGAATCACCTGGTCTACTCAGGCAACTGGCGTCAGGCGTTGGAACTGCTTCATAAGACTAATAATTTTCCGGAGTTCACTGGACGAGTCTGTCCAGCGCCTTGCGAAGGATCGTGTGTGCTCGGAATCGACGACGATCCAGTGTCGATTAAGAGTATCGAGTGCGCCATTGTGGATCGTGGGTTCGAGGAAGGATGGATTGTCGCACGGCCGCCGTCCAGGAGGACGGGCAAGCGAGTTGCGATTGTCGGATCTGGTCCCGCTGGACTGGCATGTGCAGATCAGCTTAACAAGGGCGGGCATTCGATCACGGTGTTTGAGAAGTCAGATCGCATCGGTGGTCTACTGATGTACGGCATTCCAAACATGAAGCTCGACAAGAAGATTGTCCGGCGACGAGTTGATCTTCTCGAGCAAGAGGGAATTCAGTTCATCGTCAATACTGAAATTGGAAACGATTATCCCGCGCAGGATCTCTTGAGGAACTTCGAGGCGGTTGTGCTGTGTGGCGGAGCTTCCAAACCTCGCGATTTAAGCGTCGAGGGACGAGAGCTAAAGGGAATCCACTTCGCGATGGATTTCTTGAAAACGAACACTCAAGCACTGTTGGATGGAACAGATCGGCCTCAAGAACATCTGAATGCGGCGGGAAAGGACGTGATCGTAATTGGTGGCGGTGACACGGGCACTGATTGCGTCGCAACAGCAATTCGTCAAGGATGCCGGACTCTTGTGCAATTTGAAATCCTTCCGCAGCTTGGTTCTGACCGCGCGTCCGATAATCCCTGGCCGCAATGGCCTAGAGTTCACCGCATGGACTATGGGCACCACGAAGCATTAGCCGTCTTCGGCGGCGACCCACGGTCATACTCAATTCGAACCATAGCGTTCGAAGGCGACCATGAAAACAACGTGACCGCTGTTAAGACGGTCGAGGTCGAAAAGACGCCCGCCGGCATTGTCGATGTAGCTAATACCGGACGAACCTGGCCGGCTCAACTAATTTTGTTGGCGATGGGATTTATCGGACCGCCAAAGGACACCTTACTCACCGAACTCGGCTTAACGCTAAACCAGCGAGGCACCATCACAGTCAACGCTGACAAGATGACCAGTATACCCGGCGTCTTCGCAGCCGGAGACATTGAACGCGGACAATCGTTAGTGGTTTGGGCAATCGCCGACGGTCGCAAAGCCGCACAGGGAGTTAACGCATACCTTGGTGGCTTATGAGGGAAGCCCGGTTTAAGCATTTGCAGTGCCCACTCTGCTTAGGACTCTTTGCGTCTGATAATACATATTATGTCGCGGAGGGCTTTGCCTCATAATCCCATAATCGGTATGATTTATGAGGCAGACTGAAGTTTTGCCTCAAAAAGCAAATCGACCGCATGATTCCCGCTACGCTATCAGGCACAGAGATAAAGTTTCATCGCTCCGATGAAACCAAGTATTTTTGTCTTATCGACTTGAAAGAGTTTGAAGTGTCAACGGTGAGTAATGACGAGGGCTTATTGAGGATCGAGTTGACGCAAAGATCAGATCATAAGCGAGGGTTCTTGCAGTTTCTCGAAGAACTCGAAGAATTCAGTCAGCAACGAAAACGCTAAGTTTGCGTTAGTTCGGGCTTCCTCAACAGATGGCCCAAAACCCTGAACATGTAACTCACTGCTCCATCCTACCAATAGCTTTCCTCCGTTGAAGCCCGTCATTTTAACGACAAAATGCATGGCTAGATCTTTCGGCAGTGTCCGTTGGGACAGGAATACCGCGAAATGGTGAAAGAGTCCGTAATAGGAAAGTGCGTCCCTATTTCGCTCGATCTCAAGAAAGCAAAAACCAATGTAAGATACCGCTCTAATAGAGTCGGGCGAATTGGTGTCATCAACCCACGACGCACAACCGAGAGTCCTGAACATCTTGTGAGCGTTTATCTTGTCGATAGCAGTCTTTAATTCGGGCCAGCCCTGAACCTCTGGCAGTTCTCCGCTTCGGTCTGGCTCTTCTTTAAGATCGATATAACTTCGACTTGAGGAATCATTCTCTGGTCGACTGTACGGGATGCCCAACGTCTCGAATTCCACCCTCAATATAACGTGACTTCCCATACTTCGTTGCGGCTACGCCGCCTCTTTTGAAAACTCCGGCGTTACATTCAACTCATGCATACTCTGAATCACGACGCAAAGGTTATGACAAAGCACCTTGCACAAGGCTTCATTAATCTGTGCGGTGAGACTCTTACTGCGTAGTCTCTGGCCAAACTTCGCCTTGATCATATGGAAAGTCGTTTCGACGTTCGACCGCTTGTGGTAGTGCTGTAAGAACTCTTCACGATGCAGATGATAAAAGTGAAACATGCGAGTCCAAAGTTTTGACTTTGGCCCATAGCTTCCCATCGAATGAGACACCGAGTTTGACTTGAATGGAATGTAAGGAATCGCGCCGTGCCGCAAAGTGGTTAGCATATTCTCCGCTCCGAGATACGCTTTGTCTGCCGAGACTTCCTTCATGTTGAAGCCAAGCTCTGCCGTTTTATTCACTAGAGGTTTGAAGTGATGATAGTCGTTTGAGTAACCGTCGCTCACTTCGACCGAAGTCACGATGTTTGTTTTCGTGCCGCACATCAAATGAAGTTTGAGCCACATTCTACGGTCTTCTTCTTTACCATACTTCACATCAAACCAACGCATGAATTGTCCGGTACTAAATCCGCTGGAGTCAACGGCAAAGTCCGTCTCAACTGATTTGAGTGGCTGTGCGCTCAGCGTGATCAACTCGTACAAGTAAGGCGTCAAGGCTTCTGATTCGAGATAACGAAACACCGAATTGTAGTGCGGGAGTTTCGTTAGATAGCCACGCGCTTTCGCTTCTCTCAAGTCGGTAGCAAAACGTCTGCCTGAGACGGTCGAGTAAATCTTGTAGGTCGATGAAAAGATAATGTCAGCAAGTGACAGGCGTGGTCTACCGCGCTTTTGTTCTGGCTCAGGCACGTTCTGACAAAGTTCGTAGAGCAAGGCTTGCAGTTCTGACTTCTCGTGCGTCTGAGCCGTGTTATAGCTCTTCCAATCCTGCGTGTAGGTCTTGCGCGTGACCTTCACCGTCTCAGTCACAACCGTCTGACCGTCTGCGGTTTGCTCGCGCTCGATCACATAAGAGACCGCATAGATATGCTTGCACGTGGCTTGTCGAGCCTCAAAGTCTGGACACGTGCAACGCGGCGTAAATAGATCGTTAGTGACTTCGTATTCGCCGTGTCCGGCTTGCGATGGAACGATCCAAGTATTTCCCTTGCGTTTGAGTTTGGATTTAGCGGCAATTTGAAGCGCCTTAACTTCGCGTTCTGTTAGTACGTGTTCAGCCATCGGGATAGCCTCCTATGTAATGCGGGTATATTACTATAGGTATATATTCTCGTCAAGCGGTTTCTTACTTGACGGTGATATATCTTAGGTATATAGTGCGGCTATGGCTAAACAAAAAATCACGGTGTACCGCTATACATGCGAACGCTGCGAACACGAGTGGATACCGCGAGACGCAAACAACGAGCCTCGTGTTTGTCCGAAATGTAAAAGTCCTTACTGGAATCGCCCACGGCAAGCTAAAAAGAAGTAGGCGAGGGAGAGGGTCGCGTAAGGTAGCGCCCTTAGAGACAAAGGTCAACCGTATAACCGATCATTTTTACGATATGGGTTTCGATTTTAAACTAAACCTCAGACTATCTTCTGGGACAAATACTCACAAAGGAGAATTAACGATGGGAAATTGGGCAGAACGCACCGCGATCAAATTTCGTCAGCAAGCCACAAAGGAGCGGCAAACCGAGGAGCTTGAGCTTCAACGTCATAGTAAGACGCAGGCGGGTGCCGAAAAAACATGGAAACGGTTAACCAAACATATTGCCTCAGAAATTAAAGACTTCAATCGCTTAATGCAAAGGGAGTTCCTCCAGCTTCTGCCACGGGAAGATGTAATTGAAATTCATGGCCCTGAGCTTTGGCTAATCGTATCCTTCGACCTGAGAATGCCCGAAATCAGCTTCGAGTACAAAGGACCAATGATTGGTTCAGAAACGAGAGAAGAGGGCGAATTCAAGTTCCGGTTGAGCGGCAATGATGTATTGATAGTCGGGGAGTTCGAGGAAAGCCTAACGATAGAAGCCGCCACCGGGAAACTGCTTGATCCGCTTATCCCGCTTGATTAATCCGGTCAATCTGATTTTTGAGGCAGACGCGATCTTTTTGGGGCAGACAGGGTTATTAAGGCAAAGCCGTCGCGGAGGGCTTTGCCTCAAAAGTCCTCACAGCCCGGTGCTAAGGTCTTGAAAGGTCGGTAACCGTTTTAACGGTTTTCGATAGTGACTACCTCGAACTGCCCGTCCTGCCG
>DATDFV010000139.1:0-11227 GCA_036522415.1 Pyrinomonadaceae bacterium
GTATTGGTCGTAAAAAAATCCGTTCCGCACAACGGAAACGATTTGTACCCTTGTTTGAAATGCTCTGACGCCCCTAACTAGATGGCGATAGCTGACCTTACATTTTGGTGCGGCATTGAGCGTTCTCTTTCAATCCTTGCACGCACGTCTTCTGCGCGACGTTCAGTGGCTTGGCTATTGATTACATGGAGCAATAGTTCACAAACCTCACGCGTGCCGGTGCCGATTGTTTTCCCCAGTTCATCCTTGAGCGCATAGATAGTGCCCTCGGTATTTAAACGGAGAATGGCCGGTTTGCTATACATTTTCCAATTAATTGGGAATGACTTTGGTGATGCAGGCAGCCTGGAGCTTGAATGCTGGATGTCATTGCAAAATTCCAGGCTGGCCGCGGTTTAAAATCACTTTTACCGCTTTTGCGTTTTATTGCGGCCGTGGTTGTAGCTCACTGCTGAGAGATGCTGGCCATCTGAACGTCTTACGGTCGTGACGAACAACAACTCACATACCTCACGTGAAGCAGTTCCTATACTCCGTTCCGCAAACGGTATCCAGAGACCAAACTTGCTTCGCAAGCGGATTACGTTGGTTGAGATCAAGATTTCTTAAAGCGCCGACGTAGTTCTGCTCCGACGCCCAGTAAGCCTGATCCTAACAAGAGCATTGTTGTCGGTTCTGGAACAGCTGATGTTCCTGTGCCGACGAAGCCGGTTAGACCGTTGGCAAGCAAGTCAACAGCAAACGGCGAGGCAATGCCGCCGCCAGTTGAGTTTTGTACAAGGTCAAATACGCTCGAGAACGAACCACTCACCCTACTGACTGTGAACGTTACGGTTTGTTGGCAGGGGTTTACGTCGTTAACGCAAGTGCCGCCTGTTGATCCGAGATATTTGACTCCGTATTCATAGATTCCGAAGCCATCTCCGTGGAGAGCCGCAGGAGCAATATTTGTATTGCCTGGGACTCCGCCATAATTTAGCGTTAAAGCGGAGAAGTTAATATTCGGGTCAGGACTCAGGCTTGAGTTGAAGCAGATGGAACAGTCCTGACCACCATTAATTACTGCGCCGCTAGCGAGGGCGACAGTGACGGTGATAGAGCCATTACCGTTAAGTAACAGCGAAACCGTGCCGTAGTTGCCAGCCGGCAAACTACTTGGCACGTTTAACTGAAACGTTGCGGTATCGGCCATTGCAAGCGATGTTGACGCGAACGTTACGACCGCAAACACAGCGAGGGAGATAGCCAGTTTGCGCCAATCTATGGAGGACATACGAAAAACTCCTTTCATTCGGAAAAGTCGTCAAGCTGTATGGAGATTCGCCTGACTTCTTTTTCTAATTCAGTTAACTTTCGACGAATTCTTTAGGTTCTTCTGCAGGTGCAGGCCCAAAGTTTTTGTTAATCAAATACTGGTGCAGTTCCAAAAGCGTCCGGCTCGGCATCACTGTCGGGGCTGCTCGAACCACTCCAATTAGTCACCACGAGTATTCTGGGCGAATAGACAGCAATCCGTTTGTTGCAGATAAGCTCGCGCGGCCAAGACTATTGGGGGCAAATCGATAGTCTCAGCACTCTCACTTCTCGCAACTAACGGGCGAATGGATCACTCTAAATTGCTGTCGGGAAGCATGGGCATTCACGACTGTGTGATCGCAGCCGGAATGCCCCCTCTTCGACTAAGGAGCAAACCGAAGCCGAAATAGATTAAGGCGTGTTCCTGGGCTTACAAGAAACGATGTTCTGTGATCCTTACCGCAATACCTCGACTGCCATCGAGTTGCGGCTCGTCTCGCAGGACCCTACCCTTAATCGCAGCCATTGAGCCCGAACCATTCAACAGCCGCACTACCAAATTAATTTGCGATCGAAGTTTGATCCGACATGGCATTCGCAGAAAAAGCCCCGACGAACTCAGATTTTCCACACAACAATCCCGACTTACCATTTCGCCTTCGCGATCAATGCCCCACACTCTTGCCGGCAAAGAATCGCTCAGGCGCGGTTTGCCTCTTCGTTCATATCCTTTGTTTAGGAAGGTAGAAACGATCGGATTGAGGAAGGGAAGATGTCCTTCGAGAACTTCGTTTGCTCTTTGTTCGAAAACTGCTGCCATGTTGGGGGAAACACCCTTCGATCTTAAGTTGGGGTGCGAACACAATAGAGTTAGATCGAAAATGTAACAACGGAGGTCTTTGCCTTTTTTGCTGGCAGGTTCTGGGAAATTTTCTTGGCAGGATTCTGCCGGAAGCCTGAGGATTATGTGTGGAAAAAAGTTCGATCAGATTGAGTGCGGTGAATGATCAGCGGTGATTAGTCAGCAGTTTTTTTGCGCGATAGGTCGAATAGGTCATACACGTCGTATACCTGACACTCGGATATTTATGGTTTTTGAGCGAGTTGATTTGCGAACGCGTAAACTACTAACTCGAGACGATCTGAGACGCCGAGCTTTGCATAAATCGAGCTGAGGTGATGCGTTACTGTGGTTTCGCTGATAAACAAGTGCTGGCCGATTACTTTGTTTTTCAACCCTCGAGAAACTAAAGAGATAACTTCGCGCTCTCGAGCTGTCAGAGCATTGATCTTCGACGCTTCTGGGTTAGCCGCGGTCTGCTGCTCACTTCTAACATCACTAAGGACGCTGCCAATCATCGATCGATCAATCCAAACTTCACCATCATGGACTTTTTTGATCGCCTTCAACAACAGTTCTGCCGCTTGTTGCTTCAAAACTATACCCATTGCGCCGCGTCTGATGGCGGTGCGATGCGATTCAGGTGTTTGAACGCCAGTAAGCACAAGCACTCGTGAGTTACTACTGACCTTCGTAAGTTCTGGTAAAAAGTCTAGACCATCTTCTTCGCCCAGAATCAGGTCGAGCACGATAATGTCAGGCTTTTCTGCCGCGGCTAGTGTGAGAGCCTCAGCAGGAGTACCCGCCATGGCCACGACGGTCATCGCCTGGTCCTGCTCAATCAACATGCGCAGGCCAGTGCGAATAACGGCGTGGTCATCGACGATCATGATGCGTATGGGGGTCATCTTCGTCGAACCACCTTGATAGTTATGGTCGTTAACCCGAACCTTACGTCCGGCGCCTTGGGCGAATATGCGGTCATTATGCATGGAAGTAATCAAATAGTCGAACAGCCAAGTACGGTCTAGTACACAGTCAATTACTTAAGCTCAGACAACAGTTTCTACTCGTTTTATATCCCTAAAGGGGAATCGTTACTGACACTACGGTGTGGTTCTGCTTGTCTATCGTCACAAAGGTCTTACCGCCTAACATGGCCGCGCGTTCTGAAATCGACCGTGGGGTGAACAGCCTCTGCTGGTCATGTCCATCCTCTGTTTCAAACTGGGTGACAGGTGGCCTGGGGTTCTTAATCTGAAGAACAAACTTACCGTTCTTACACGTCAGGTCAACCTTGGCGTCGTTACAAAGCGCGTGCCTGCGGACATTGCTCAGTCCCTCAGTCACCATCTGAAACAGTTCTGCCGCAAGCCGGTCATTAATCTCGATCTTTCCGTATGCATTAACATCGACTTTGATTCCCGTTACGGACGAAAAACGAGAAGTGAACCTTTCAATTGCCGGCAACAAAACGTCTCGCCTTTCTTCACCCGCACGAAGTCCCCAAACATACCGGCGCAGTTCCAACAATTCCTGATTCGTTAGTTCCAAAAGCTCTTCGACGTTATCGACCACTTTGTTATTACCACTATGAAGTTTTTGGGCAAGTGCAGCGATGCCTAACTGAAGACCCACATACGGCTGAATGACGCTGTCGTGAATGTCACGCGCGATACGGCGGCGCTCCTCGTCGGCAGCGTAAGACGCCAGACTGTCAACCAGTCTCATATTTTCGATCAAGGGTGTCACGTGGTCCATTATCTGAAGGACGAAATCTACGAGCGAATTGTCAGAACTTTGCGCACTTCCGATTACATACAGCCGACCCATTGGTTGGTTTCGAGTGTGAACAGGCGTTGATAGGTAGTTTGTGGTGTCAAGCGTCGTCGCGATTCGATCGCAAACAGACGGGTCTGCTCGCGAAAAATCGCGAGTATGGACATTGACGAATGTCGCGCCGTGCTTTCTCTGTTTGCGAAAGATCACCGCGTGATTCGGCGAAGGGTGAAGAAACATCTGGGCGGCGTCCTGGCCAACTTCAACCGGAGCACTTCCTCCTGATGCGGGTCCGCGGCGGGCCCGGTAGATTTGATACTTTGAGTTCGACGCGTTCCCGTCAACTGGGATCAGCAAGAGGCAGGCATCCGCATCAAAGAAATTTCGCAAACTTTCCAGGATGCTTGTAATGGTGCGATCGGTACCGAAGCGCGTGTTTGACTGGACGGTTACATCCTTCAATAACTGAAGCCGGTTACGAAGATTGACTTTGAATCCACCCCAGCGGGAGATGAGGAATCCCAGAATTAACAGTTCGATCGGCCTCAAAAGCAGTCGTTTTAACTCGACATGGTCCGGATTAGGCAGCGTTAAAAGTGCTACCGTCGTAAATACCAGTGTCGAGACGAGCGTAATCCGAAGGCCAGAGAGGTAACCCCAACCAAACGAGGCGACAAGAATGGCAAAGAAGAAGTAGCTAAAGAAGATATTATTCGAAGTGTTATTTAACCCGATTAATACCACGAACCAGATCATGTCGACCCAATGCAAGTACTGCACAGGAACGACGTTGCTCTTACGAATGGACAACAAAAAAACTACAGTACTGTAAACCGTATAAAGGGACAGCGTGGTGATTAACGGTATGTATTTCGACCCAACTTCCGTGTCAACTATGGTTACAAGCAAGCCGGCGCCGGCTAGCAACAAACGAGAGGCTGAGACAAGGCGGAGATCTATCCAGCGTTCCGTCAACGGATCGATCTTAAAACTTTCGGGCTGGACAGCGTCGGTGCTCAAAAAATCACTCCAGTATGTTCGATAGGGTCTGTCTTGTCGTGAAGCAACCAACGAAGCCCCAAAGTATCAAGAAGTCCTGACAACATGTGGCCTGGTTGGTTGCGTCACGACAAGACAGGCGCATATCCGACGTTATTGAATTTATGACTTCGGCGCGAAGTAGCCAACACGAGTTGTGGCTTCGTAAGACGGGTTTGTCATCTCTACGCGAACTTTGCGGAAACCGCCATCGCGTGTCTTGTTCAAAGGCGTGTAATAGATTGCGTATTGATGACGAAGTTCGTCGGCAACTTCTGCATAAATACCATCAAGAGCATCGAACGACTTGGGTTTGTAGAGTCGGCCGCCGGTTACTTCAGCAAGTTGCTCCAGACGTTGTTCGCTCACATCGAGGACACGTAAACCTTCTTTAAGATCGTCAATATGTAGCTGATTGAATCGGACAGTGTTATCCGGACCGGCAAGAAGGTTATCAAGCTCGGCTCTCTTTGACGCTCGAGAAATCTCGGTGTTGCTGACGATGTAAACAGTTACCTGCGATTTCAAGAGCATCTGCGCGGCAGCCTCGAGCGTGGCCGTGCCACGACCGCTGTCAATGCCATCACTCAATACGATTATTGCGCGGCGTGATTTACCTTTAGCAAATTGATCGCGGGCCGCCAGCATCAGAGCGTCGTTGAACCGCGTAAACATTCCGGGCTCGATTCGATTCAAGGCCCGATGGAATTGAAAACGACTCTGGGTCCAGTCCTGAAGGAGTTCAACTCGATCATCGAATTTGATCAGGCTCAGTCGATCTTCCTTATCAAGTCGATCGGCAAAACCCTCCGCCGCCCGCCTGAAGTCGTCGAGATTACTTGCAACTGACGAAGAGGCGTCGACCATCAACACCGCATCAACAGGCACCTGACGCAATGCGATGTCACTCAATGGTTGTTCGCTCGAATCCTCAAACACTCGGAAATCACCGCGCGTAAGGTTGTTGACTAATCGACCTTGCGAGTCTCGCACGGTGACGGGCAACAGTATCTCGGTCGTATCAACCGAAATCACCTCGCCCGGGTTTATGTCCTGAATTGGGCGTTCCTTCAGTTTCGGCACTGGTGGAGGCGCGCCCAACTGCTCGTAAGCGTCTTGCGGTTTTGCCTGTTGGTTGGTCGCCTTGCCAGTCTTTGGACTCGACCTTCGCTGTGTATTTTTTTGAGCGAGGGCTTTGGGAAAGAGTCGCGTGGGTTCGCAAACAAATAACAGTCCGGCAAATGCCAGACACAACAGTGATGCCACGACAGGACGATTAATTCTTGGGTGTGACATTGGCAGAAGGTGTGTTGGCGCTGTCGTCTCCCATCGCAGCCTTCATGGCTGTGACAATCTTTTCACTGACCCGGTGCTTCTTTAGTTCACTTAGTTTGTCAGGAGCCAGATTAAAGTTCACGGGAGACTGCTCAATGCGACGGATTATCGTTCCCTCTGAAAACCCTGCTTCAACCAGTTCAATAACGGCGTCGTTATTTAGCGAGGGAGTCTTTTCCAGCTTGGCTGGAGCGCCACCAGCTTCAGTTGGTGGACGTAGAATTCTCACGGTTGCAGAGCCTGTGGTTATGGTGTCGCCGGATGAAGAACCATTTTGGCCACGACTTCGTGTTGAGCCTCGACTGGTTCCGCTGTTACCGAAGATGTCAACGCTGCTGCCATCATTTGGATTGGCAGGCCTGGCATTCGGGTTTTGAGGATCTTTAGTTGAATTTCCCGGTGAAGTTCCTGCCGGCATAGATGAACTGAAGAACTCGTCGTCACCGAACGAGTCGTCAATCTCGTTGCCTTCCTGCCGGGCAAGCATTGCGAGAATCACTTTTTCGCTGACTCCCGATCGCTTCAAGTCGATCATGCGTTCGGTTGAAAGTTCAAACCGCGCAGGTCGCGAGGCAATGATTGTGATGATCGACTTTTCTTTAAAACCGGCCTTGACCAGCTTAACGATGGCGGCATTGGTTAGTGGTGTGTTGTTATCAGCTGATTGTGCCAGGCTCAGCACAGGCGCAACGGTGAAACAGATAATAAAGGGGAGACATCGGCTTAATAGAAACTTTCGCATGTTTTTGCTCCCTTACTGTGGACCGCCGGACACCGTATCTCGGGCCGGTCCTTGTTTTGTCGTATTTGAATGATAACGACTACTGATCCTCTTGACGTACTCGCGGGTTTCTTTGAACGGCGGTACGCGATTTCCGTAATCAAGCACTCTTCCTTCACCCGCATTATAACTCGCGAGCGCCAGGTCAACGCGACCGTTGAACATTGTCAACAGCTCTTTAAGATATTGTGTACCTCCGCGAATATTTTGTCCCGGATCGAACGGCCGCAAGACCCCAAGCCGACGAGCGGTGCCCGGCATTAGCTGCATCAATCCCTGTGCGCCTTTAGGGCTCAACGCCTTGGTATGAAATCGGGATTCCTGCTCAATGACCAGAAAAACCAGGTAGGGATCAACGCCGACTCGGCTCGCATTCGTCCGGATCAATTGATCGATCGTGACGTTACCCGAGGACCAGTCAGTTTGTTTCCAGTCGCCCGTAGCTTCTGGTGGTTTTTCCTTTTCGATTCGTGCTATTCGTTCACGACCAAGGAAGATCGTGACATGGCCGCGGTTGTACCATGCCCCATCGGCTACCTCACGCACTTCATCCACCCGCAAACGAGCGCCATCCACTAAATAGATCCAGGTCGCCAAAGGTGCCGGCGCCGGTTTCACAACTGCCGCCGTTTGCACGGGTGCTGGTTTAGCCTTGTATCGATTTTGGATCGACTTGATAGAACGGCTGGTGCTTTGTGAGGTTCCATTCAGACGGTACCAAACACTATCGCCCTGTTTCCAAATATCATCAACGTCGATAGTCCCGCCATCAGAGAACACGATTTTCTTTCCGATGATCTCGCCAATCTGCTCAACGCTCGCGGCTGGAGCACTCATGGAGGGCAACAAAAGCCGTTGACCTTTTCGCAGCCGACTTTGAACCGTCAGTCCATTGACTGCTGCAAGTTCTTCGGCGGAAACATTAGCCCGTGCCGCAACGTCAGAAAGTAGTTCGTCCGAACGGACCGTAATGGTCGAGCCTCGCCGAGCCTCCTTTTGCTGGGCTTGGGTTGGCGACCCCGCGAATTCAGTAAAGAACAGACTTAGTAAAGCCATTCCACAGATTCGGCCGACCTGTGCAAGTCGTTGCCTCGTTTCATGTCGGTCGTTCAATGTCATTCCAGATTCCGAGGCCCTTAGCTCTTAAAAAGTTGAATTCCCGGCCGGTTCCAGTGACGGCGTCACATTAGACTACAACCTGGAGCACGAAAGAGTCATGTCCGACGAAACTTTAGTTTGTCGTTCGTGAGCTAATCGCGCCCGGAAATCTCAGAGGGCCGCAAAAGTCACGCACGACAAACTAAAGTTCGTCGGACATGAAGCTGGTTCGCGCTCCAGGTTGGGATAGTCACTTTCAGATTGCCCTAAATGACTGCTGCCTGGGCTTGCACCTTGGAGGCAGCTGAATACTGTTTGTAGCTGTGACCCTTTCCAAAATAGTTTTCCCACGCAATATCGATAAGATTCTCCGAGACTTGCAGTGGTTGGCCTTCTAACATACATAGATCGGAAACGCGGTTCAGCAGATCTCGCGGTTCACAGCACTTCATCGGGCGGTTAGCCCTATCGTATTTTTTGAGCAGATGGTCAACAACCGAATCCACAGCTGACAGCCCTCTGGCGATCACGGCACGTTTGAAGATCTCTCCATATGCTTCGGGCGTTGGTAGTTCGAGACGAGCTCGGTAGCCCATGCGCCTCAGAAAGGCCTCGTCAACAAATTCCTTCTCATCGAGATTCGTGGAGAAGATGACAAGCTGCTCGAAGGGCACTTCAATTTTTTTGCCGTTATGCAGTGTAAGAAAATCAATTCTTCGTTCCAACGGCATAATCCAGCGATTGAGCAGATCATTGCAGGATACGCGCTGCCGTCCTAACTCATCGATTACCAGGGTGCCACCATTGGACTTTACCTGAAAAGGTGCTTCATAGAATCTGGAGGACTCCGACCAAACCAGATCAGTGTTGTCCAGCGTCAGTTCGCCGCCAACAACAACCATCGGTCGTCGAATCTTGATCCACCGTCGATCGAACTCGTTCGGACTCTTATCCTCGACTTTTTGATGGCAATGTTCGTCGAATATGCGAATGATTTGTCCGTCGATCTCAATCGCATAGGGAATCCAAATTGAACCCGAAATCGCAGCGTTCATGCGTTCAGAAATGGCGGTTTTGCCAGTTCCGGGAAGACCCGTCAGGAAAAGTGAAGTGCGGGAATTTATCGCGCAACCGAGAGTTTGAAGAAGCGACTCAGGCAGAACCAGATCGCTAAAAGCATTGCGCACATTAGTCATCGACGCCGGACGCGACGGTGCGGCCTGCAGACGCATCATGTGCGAGTAGTCTTTCAACGTTACAGGTGCTGGACCGGTGTAGCCGGACATTACGTGCAACCGGGTGACTCGTTCCCACCCGAGATCCAACATCGCGTAACGGGTGAGCCCGACTGCGCTCTGAAGACGAATTTCAATTAGCTTCTCACGGTAGAGTTGATAGAGAAGCTCATCGGTAAGAGCGAGTGGCAGGTGCATTCGTTCCGCGACATTTGCAGTTGTTGGATCCGCTAATGCTGCGACATGTTTGAGCGCGAGATCGCGTAAGAACGCCTCGGAAACTTCGGTCTCTTCCAATTCCTCAGGGGTTGGTGGGCCAAGGCTCTCAATCTCCGCACGCGTTAAAAAGCTCAAATTGCCCATATTTTTCTCCAGTGATTTCGATATGCAACGCCCCCCGTGACTCGTAAGCGATTCATAATTGACGAAACATTACTGCTTGTTCGCATCGGCAAAGCTCTTGTTAGCAAGCAACATTCGGCGTGTATTCTCTGCGTCCGTTGCTCTCCCGGTTAATTCATAAAGAGCGACTAATTTGGTAAGCACATCAACTGAATTCGGACGCATCGCTCGAGCTTCTTCAAGGTGTTTGATTGCGAGTTGAGCATGAGCCTGATTTTGCAGTTGAGCCGCCATGTTTAAATGCGCATCGTATTCACCGACCGCTCTCGCGAAGGTCAAAAAGGCATCGTCGAACTTTTCTCTACGACATTGGGCGAGTGCCAGGTTATTCAAGATTCGAGTATCGCGTGGGGCGGCTTTTGCGGCTCGCTTCAGGTACTTTGTGGCCCGTTCATAATCGCCACTCTTGAAAAGCAAAAATCCCAGGTTATTTAGATGCTCGGGATTGTCATCGTCTGTTTTAAGAGCAGCTTCGAACTCTTTTAGGGCTCTATCCCGGAGTCCTTTATTTTCAAAGGCGATTCCCAACAGTTTATGAACTTCTCCCGATTTCCCATTTAACGATGCCGCGATTGTGAGTTCAGAAATTGCTGAATTTGCGTCTCCGGTTATCAAAAAGTTTCGACCTTGTTGCAAATGGAGATCGAAGTCCGTCACAGCAGCCGCACTGTCCGACGGGCTTGATGAAGGAGCCGGGTCGATGATGCTTGCATCTTTAACGCGCGTTACTTTCGCGGCCTCGAATTTGGCAGCTTCCTTGTTACTGATTCGTCGCACAATCTGATCGTTCTTCTTCCCACCGCCAAATAACCGTCCAATGGCCCGGAACGGTGCGCTGAGCGCCCGCGTGAAGCTATTGCCCTTCTTCTTGGGAACGCCATTGTCGTCGGCCGTTGCATTTTCATTAGCATCCGAGGCCTGAGCGGCTTCTGCAAGCGATAATGATGCCCAATCGAAGCTACCGGCTGTAACAATTGGTCCATGTGCTACCAAAACAATGAGCACGACACTAATCAAAACCGACGAGTACAGGGTGTTTAGACGCATTGATATGCTCCTTAGCGGCTCAGAGACCTCCGAAAAGGTCGACCAGGTTCAGCACTGCGGGTGCCAGAATGATCATGATGATCACTGGAAACAAGAACGCGGTTAAGGGAAACAGAAGCTTTAGGGCAGCCTTTTGGGAGGCCTGCTCCGCGCGCTGACGTCGTTGAGTTCGAAGTGAATCAGCGAAGACCCGAACTGCTTTAGCGATCGACGAACCATAACGATCTGCCTGAACTAGTAGCGCGACGAAGCTGCGTACGTCATCAACTCCGGTGCGCTCAGCCAGGTTACGAAGCGCTTCATCTCGACCGCGACCAACACGAATCTCTAGATTTACCAGCTCCAGCTCGTTGTGCAGATCTGGATGGGTCGTCT
>DATDFV010000140.1:0-85697 GCA_036522415.1 Pyrinomonadaceae bacterium
TGGAGTTTCGGTTCGTGTTTAATTCGTGGATCGCTTTACATTGCTGAGCAGAGCGATCCACGAAATTACACGAATTAACACGAACAGAGCCGGTCGTTCTGGGAACGCAGGCGTCCCCGCCTGCCCGCCTCGAGCAGAACCAAGAACAAATACCAGATCCCCTCGATGAAATTCTGTTGGTTCCTCGCGACACGGCCAGGTGGGGACGCCAGCGTTCCGAGGACGATGGGCTTGCGTTGCTCACAAAAGGTGCGCACATTATGATGCGCCGCAATGATTGAATGCGCGGGCAGATTAATAGCAATTGCTGTTGTCGCCGGTTTGCTCTGGGGCACTCTTCTCCAAGCTTCAGTTGATAAGAGCCCATTTACGGCTCAAGCTGTCAGTTCGGATCTTCCAGATCTCACGCGCTATGTCGATCCGTTCATCGGCACCGGCGGTCATGGTCATACTTTTCCCGGACCCACTCTGCCATTCGGAATGGTCCAGCTAAGTCCTGACACTCGTTTGACCGGGTGGGATAGTTGTTCTGGCTATCACTACTCAGACGATCTCATCTACGGTTTTACGCACACACACCTCAGTGGGACTGGAATACCGGACTATAGCGACGTGCTTCTTATGCCAATGATCGGTTTGCATTCATTCGAGCCGAAAGGCACGGGTCCGAACAACCGAGGTTATGCAAACACGTTCAAGCATGAGAACGAATCGGCGAGTCCAGGCTATTACCGCGTCAAATTCGACGATGGTTTGCAGGTCGAGTTAACGACCACGAAGCGTGTGGGATTTCACCGGTATACATTCCCCGAACATACAGACGTTGGAAATGTCATTCTCGATCTAACGCATCGAGATCGCGTGCTCGACTCCTATTTGAAGATCGTCGACAAACAGCACATCGAAGGATTCAGGCGATCGAGCTCATGGGCCAGGAATCAGATTGTCTATTTTGTTGCTGAATTCTCGAGACCGTTTCAGTCTGCAGTCACAACTGCGCTGGAAGGTCCAAACGTGAAGGCGGCGTTTCGTTTCGATCTGCCGGACAAGATACTTGTGAAAGTGGGGATCTCCGCGGTCAGTATTGAAGGCGCCAGGAAGAACCTCAAGTCCGAGCTCGACCATTGGGATTTTGAAAGAGTTCGCGACGATGCTACTGACTCGTGGAACAAAGAGCTGAATAAGATCGAGGTGTCGGGTGGCGATGAGTCGCAATTGAAGACCTTTTACACTGCGCTATATCACGCAGACTTAACGCCCAATTTGTTCATGGACGTTGATGGCCAATATCTCGGACGCGATTTCAAGATTCACCAGGCAAAAGGCTTCGACTACTACACCGTCTTTTCGCTGTGGGATACATTCCGGGCTGCACATCCGCTATACACGATCCTCGATCAAAAACGCACTAGGGACTTCATCAACACATTCCTTGCTCAATATCGTGAAGGCGGTCGCTTGCCTGTTTGGGAGCTTGCCGCAAATGAAACAGACACGATGATTGGATATCACGCTGTCTCAGTCATTGCCGACGCGGTTGTCAAAGGCATTCAAGGCTTTGACCGGGAGTTGGCCTTTGAGGCAATGAAGCACAGCGCTGAGCTGAGACATTTTGGTCTCGGAGCGTACATCGACCGTGGTTACATCGAAATGGAGGATGAGCGCGAGTCTGTTTCAAAGACACTCGAGTACGCGTATGACGATTGGTGCATTGCGGTGGTGGCGCGAGCACTTGGTCATACGGACGATTACAACCGATACCTTCGACGTGCGCAGTCGTACAAGAATGTGTTTGATCGAGAAACAGGATTTGTTCGGGCCCGAACAAATGCCGGTTGGCTAAGTCCATTCGATCCTCGCGAAGTCAACTTCAACTTCACCGAGGCAAATTCATGGCAATACAGTTTCTTCGTACCACAGGATATTCATGGATTGATTGAGCTAATGAATGGGGAAGTGAACTTCAACACAAAACTCGACCAACTGTTTGTTGCCGAGAGTAAGACGACAGGTCGTGAGCAGGCTGATATCACTGGTTTGATCGGCCAGTACGCGCACGGGAATGAACCAAGTCATCACATTGCCTATCTGTATGACTACGCACATGAAGCCTGGAAGACTCAGTATCGCGTAAGACAGATCATGAATGACTTCTACAAAGCAACGCCGGACGGACTAATTGGAAACGAAGACTGTGGGCAAATGTCTGCGTGGTATGTATTAAGTGCTCTCGGTTTTTATCCGGTAACGCCCGGGTCACCAGTCTATACGATCGGCACACCGCTATTTCCGGAAGTCAAGATTCATTTAGAGAATGGACGATCATTCATAGTAAAGGCGCACAACGTTTCGAGACGAAACTTCTATATTCAATCAGCGAAGTTGAATAACGAGCCTTACCACAACGTCTTCATCAATCATGCAGACGTGATGGCAGGCGGCGAACTGGTTTTTGATATGAACGAACAACCGAACCATACCTGGGCCAGGGAAGCGCCGGTCTCCGAAATAACGACGCAATTAATCGTGCCTGTTCCGGTTTTGGAAGCATCGAGCAAGACGTTCAGTAAGCAAATACGCGTCGCTCTGAGATCAGACGCGAACACCGTCATCTATTACACAATTGATGGAGACGAACCCGATAAAACCTCAACTCGGTTTCGCGCACCATTCTTTATTGACAAGACGTCGACAGTTAAGTTCCGGGCATTTGCCGAATCGGGAGAGTCCAGCCAGGTCGGAGTCGCACATTTTCTGAAGCTCCAACACAACTGGAAGCTGACACTGGTTTCAAAGTATGACTCGCAATATCCGGGCGGTGGAAATGATGCTTTGATTGATGGGATAAGAGGGACGACGAACCTCAATAGTGTCGCCTGGCAAGGTTACCAGGAAACAGATCTCGTTGCTGTCGTCGATTTGGGTCAGATCCAAAGCGTGAGCAAACTCGGGGCGGGTTTTCTACAGGATGTTAATTCGTGGATCATGATGCCAAGTGTAGTCAGCTTCGAGGTCTCAACCGATGGTAAGAACTTCGTCCCGGTGCTTTCGATAACAAACGATGTTTCACCCCAAAACTATGAGGCAACGATTAAGGACTTCATGGGAACAATTGCGCCACGGAATGTTCGATACATAAGAATGCGAGCGCAGAATTTCGGCAAGCTTCCCGACTGGCATGCCGGTGCCGGAGGTAATGCGTGGATCTTTGCTGACGAGATCATCATTGAATAACCAGTCAGAGCATCATCCACAGATTACGCAGATTACACAGATTTTCTTTAAAGAGTTTGTACGTAGCTCCTACTTTCAAAATACAAAATCTGTGTAATCTGCGTAATCTGTGGATTAGAGGTTTTGTAGTAGCGCTTCAACAGTCTCGTTGATCTTATCTGAATTCTTCCCACCACCTTGCGCCATGTCGGGTCTGCCACCACCGCGACCGTCCAGCATCTCGCAGGCTTTCTTCATCAGTTGGTTCATATCTCCTTCAGCATCTGAGGATCTTGCGAAGACCATTCGTGAGGTGTTTTTATCTTTTGAGAACAGCAGCGCTACGACTTTTGGAAATGCGATTAGCGCATGAGCGAGTTTCTTTAGAGACTCTGCATCGCGATCTTCGAAAATTTGCACGATGACTTTCGTTCCGTCGGCGGTTGGCTCCTGTTCATTAACGAAACGTTCAGCTTCAACGCCAGCCGCACCTTCTTCCAGCACGCGCACGCGCCGGTTCAGCTCTTTGTTCTCCTCCAGCATGTGAGCTGCAAGAGTGGGTGCATCATCGCGGCCGGTGCTAAACAACTCGGCTATTTCTCGTGCGCTCTTGTTTGCTCGTCGATAGTCAGCCAGTGCTCTGGTGCCCGCGACAAACTCGATTCGTGTCAGGCCCTTCGCTCGTTGCCAGGAACGCACGGCGATCATTCCAACCTCGCCGGTGCGAAATGCATGAGTGCCGCCACACGGCGTCAGATCAAAGCCTTCGATCTCAATCAAACGAAGTTCTCCTTGTCGAGCCGGATCCTTCCTGAGTGGCAGCGACATCGCTTCGTCAGAAGTAACGTTTCGAATTGTTATTTGTCGATCTTCCCAAATTACGTTGTTTGCGAGTTCAACCGCGCGTTCAGTTACTTCGTTAGACGGGTTGCTTAAATCAACATCTATCTCACATGCATCTTCCAGAACTCGAAAACTTTTGGTTTGTGCATTGAACAAGGTAACGAAAGCCTGGGAGAGAATGTGTTGGCCGGTGTGCTGTTGCATGTGGTCGAGACGGCGTGACCAATCAACCCGACCTTTGACTTCCGCCCCAACTGGTGGGGTCGTGCCTTGCACGACATGCAAAACTGTTTCATCACCGTCGATGCACTCGACCACTTTGCAACCACTTAGTGTTCCGGTGTCGCTTGGTTGTCCACCGCCGGTGGGATAAAAAGCCGTGCGGTCGAGCACAATAGCAGTCCAACCGCTCACACGTTCCGTAACGTCAATGACTCGAGCCTCAAACTCAATCAAATGAGAATCGTTGTAATAGAGTCGTTCAGTAAAAGACATGCTAATTCCAGGTTCAGTGGTTAGTAGGTCTAATAGGTCGAATAGGTCATATAGGTCCTATTAACCACTAATAACTAACCACTAACCACATCGCAAATCAATTGTATCTTGAGACCCTATCTGATAGCGTACCCGCGCCGAAGCCACTCAATACAAGTTAAATCAATCAATTCCAACTCCCGACGTTGAGATTTGGAGTCCACGGGAACAAGGCGTCCGAACCTTCGTGCTAATTATCGCACATCATCGTCTTGGACTAAGGGAGGAGGAAGAAATCTAATGAACGCCATTACGCAAATGATCACGCAACGAATTGCAGGTGCGGCTGCAGGGCAATTGGCCTCTCGGCTCGGTGTAAGTGAGAGCACCGCGCAAACCGCCGTGCAGGTGGCGGTGCCGTTGATTGTAGCGGCACTTGCTCGGAATGCCGCTCAACCCCAGGGCGCGCAGGATCTACACGATGCAGTTACTCGAGATCACGATGGTAGTATCCTCGACAATCTGATGGGCTACCTAAATAACCCTGGGGCCAGTAACGGTGCTGGCATTCTGGGACATATCCTGGGAGCGCAGCGTCCAGCAGTTGAAAACAACCTGGCCCAGGCAACCGGGTTGGATCCAAATTCAGCCGGAAGCTTATTGGAGACGGTTGCTCCCCTTGTGATGGGAGCCGTAGGTCGGGAGCAACAACAAAATGAATTGGACGCTAATGGCTTATCGCAATATCTCGGTGAACAACAGCAACAGGCGCAAGCAAACAATCCCGATCTGATGGGAAATCTTCGTTCGATGCTCGACTCTAACAATGATGGAAGCGTGTTGGATGATTTAACTCGTGCTGCAGGAAACTTCTTCAAATAGACTCAAGCAACAAATGTGCTCTTGAAAGGAGAGAAACTATGCTTAGTTTTATTTGGTGGTTGATTATAGGTCTCGTCGCCGGTGCTTTAGCGCGGTTGATTATGCCGGGCAGAGATCCAATGGGCATCATTGCCACAATGATCCTCGGTATTATCGGTTCGATCATTGGAGGCGTGGTGAGTACTTTCATCTGGCGCACAAATACCGGATTTCATCCGGGTGGATTCATCCTGTCGTTGCTCGGAGCGATCTTCGCTCTGTGGATCTGGCGCATGGTTCGTAGTCGGACGACGACGTAGTTCAAAGTCGACAAACCCCACGTTCCTGGGAGCGCAGGCGTCCTCGCCTGCCCGTTCCCTATGATGACCTGTGTTGGTAACGAGCAGGCGGGGACGCCTGCGGTCCCAGGACGATCGTTTCTTTTGACCGCGACCATACGATCTTTTTGACAGTGATTCACTCACGATTAATAATCTCGCCCTTTGTAGCTCCGAAATTGCACAGCAAACACCATTACGTTCCATCACCTACTGACTTTTAATGTCGCGTCCAGTTTCACCTCTTTTTGAAGTTGCAATTGAGATCGAATTACCGGACGAGCTCAAAGACAGGCCTTTCAATTTCAAATGCCAAAGTAGTCCCACAGGACGTTATGCGGTGTTTGACACAAGAAGAGGCACAAAAGCACGGAAATCATTTTGTGCTTTTGTGCCTCTTTGTGGTTAACAGTACTGTGCCTACTTGCCCTTCACCATCACGTTTCCACCACCAAGCTGTACCAGATTGGCGTTGGTGCCGACACGGTGCCAGATGACTCCGTTATTGTCGAGGATTGTTATTGCATAGGCGTCGTATGAACGCGGCGTCAGTAAATCGCCGTCGCGTGCGTCCACTGTGAATGTGAAGTTGCCGAACGTTGCGACTATCGCGCCAGTCGTCGGATCGACTTTCAGCACATTGCATTTGCCCTTGAACGACGTGCGATTCAAGATGCTCGTCGCAGGTTCAGTTGAGAAGTTCAGGAAGCCGCCAGCCCAACTGTTGCTCTTCACGATGTAGTTGAAGCCATCAGTGCTGCGGAAGATAAAGATTGAACTTCCCTTCGGCGATCCATTAGCACCCTTCACACTGAAGGCGAAGTTTGCCTTGCCGTTCGAGCCGACAGCGTCAGGTATCCAACCGCCACCGTTAGCCTGGGTGTCGTTGGAGCCGATAGCGACGTTGATGGTGCCAAGTCCCACCGGATCCGCGGTCCAGAATCCATTGGCCGGTTCGATCTTGACCATCACGACGTACGCGTCAGCCGCAAGGTTCGGCAGGAAGGTAACCGCATCTCCGTTGGCATCAACCGGTACATTCGACACAACAAAGTCGGGTATCGGAGTCAGATTGCTCGACTTGAAGATCTCAAACCTCACCTTGGCGAGCGTGATATCGCCCGGCGCTCCGTCTGGATCCTGAGTCAAGTGTCCCGCGAGACGCACGGTCGCCGTTGTTATAGACGGACCAGCAGTCACGACACTCATATCGCCGGTGTACGTGGTTTCCGCCGTCTCCTTATTAACTGTGATCGTGACCGTCGCGTTCGTGACTGCGCCGTGCGGATCTTCTACCTTCAGATTGATCGGGTAGACGCCCGCTACCACGAGCGGTTTTCCGGAGATCGTTAACGAGCCCACGCCCGTGGGTGTAACAGTCAGTCCCGCCGGTATTGACGAGAGAACTGTCAGTGTTAAATCAGCCGTTGCGTCGTCAACGTCCGAAACAGAAACGGTGACCGTCGTGATCGGATCGCTGTACTGCACGGTCTGCGAGAGCAGGTTGATCGTGAAGGTCGGCGCATCGTTCACCGCGTTGACAGTCACGTTGACAGTCGCAGTTGACTGGCCCCCGTGTCCGTCATCGATCGTGTAAGTAAACGAGTCGCTACCGAAGAAGTTCAGGTTGGGCGCGTAGTGGACCGTCTTGTTCGGGTTGATCGAGACGGCGCCGTTTGCACCCTGTGTTACTGAAACCACACTCAGCGTGTCACCATCCGGCTCGACGTCGTTCGCAAGTACGTTGACATCGACTGGCGTGTCTTCATCGGTGATTGCGGTGTCGTTGTTAGCCGTCGGAGCAGCGTCCTGAGTGATTGTCACGGTGCGACCGGCAACGGTGAGTGTACCGACACGAGCTGCACCGGTTGTGTTCTGTGCGACTGTGAAGTTAACGGTGCCGTTGTTAGAACCTGTATCACCGGAATTGATCGTGATGAACGAGTCGTTGCTGACTGCGTGCCAATCGCACGGAGCAGTGGCTGACAAGTTCTTCGTGACAGTCACGTTGCCCGTGTTGCCCGGGGAGAAGAATGCCTGGCTTGTTGGCGAGACTGTCGCGCACGAAGTCGGAATCGTAACCTTGAACGCCCCGCGACCATGCGTGAATGCAAATAGCGAGGTGACGCCATTCGTGTTCACTGCCGTCAACGACTCGACGACTGTGTTCGAGAAGCCGGTGGTCTCACGAGCCCAGTTCGCGCCGCCGTCGAGCGAGACAAACACGCCGAGGTCGGTACCTACGTAAATGCGCTGGCCGTCATTTGGATCGATGGCGACGCTGTGCGCGGGAATGTCAGGAATCGCGTTGACGTTTCCGGCCGTCTGCGTACCGTCAGCGAGGGTCCAGGTTGCGCCGCCGTCCGTGCTCCTGAACACGTGACCAGCGCTCGTACCCTGCGCGTTTGGCGTGCCGTTGAAGTTTGAAATCGTGGCCCAAACGTTATTGATGTTCGACGGATCATACTCGACCCACGAGATCGTACCGTTGCCATTGCCGCGCGGCGTGAAGCTCTGTAGCCAGACTGTATTCAACACGCTGGCTGCGTTGGCGGTGAGTCCGATCGTGGTGCGTCGAAGTTGTCCTGATGCCGCACCGTCGATCACGACGTTGGAATTACCGGGAGCGATCGCCATAGCCGTTATCGAACCACCAGTTTGTTGCGCGTTACTGGTTCTGGTCCAGTTGGCCGCGTTGTTATCGGTGCGCCACATGAAGCGGCCGCCGATCCACAGGCGAGTCGGCGTGTTTGGATCCATTCTGAAGACTGTGATGAATGGGAACGCATCGCCCGCAATGCCGGTGGTCACCTGTGCTGAACTCGCTCCGCCGTTTGTAGAACGACGTATGGATAGACCGGTCGTTTCAAAGAAGAGCGTGTTGGTATTCTGTGGGTTAACGGCCACGTATCCGCCGTCACCGCCATTGATGCGTTCCCACGCGTTTGGTCCAGCCGCGTCTGTGCCGCGATTGGTGCCGTTGTCCTGGGTGCCGCCGAAGTAAGTCTGTCCGTTCGGGTAAGGCAGTCCGTGATAGAACTGCGTGACTGCATAATTGTTATTCAACGGACCCCAGATCACTGGAGATGGAACTGTAAAGAAGCCACCCGGTGTGAATTCACTACCGCAGATCGGACTGCTTGTTGTGATGGTTCCCCCACTCGGGGTTGTACCATTAACGTAACCTACGTTGCCTGTTTTCGCATTATCGGTTTTGTAGATGCCGCCGTCGTCTCCGACAAACATCGTCTGGTTAGTAGTACCGTTGTAGTTCGGGTGGAAGGCGATGATGTGGTTGTCGGCGTGAACGAGTTGGGGATCGCCGTTGTTTGGTGGAGTACCGTTACCCTGGAACCACCAGTACGACGCGACACCCCAGTTGACACCACCGTTGTCGGAGCGCCAGACGTCTATGCCACCGGCCCAAACCCTATTCTCGTCCGTCGGGTCGACGGCGATCACGTTATCGTACCAGCCCTGATTGAGGAACTGGTTAGCGGTGCCGAAGCCGCACTCCACGAGCGCCGCATTAATGGGGTTAGAGAGCAGCAGAGTGTCCTGTTTATTGGCGCTGGTGTTGCGGACCTGCGTAGTCCACGTGCCTGGGTCGCCCGAACTGGTCGAGCGGAAGACGCCGAGTAGGCCGAGGCTGAAGGTGCCAGCGGCGAAGCTGTCCGACATCGCGTAGATCACGTTTTGGTTCGAGGGCGCGATGGCGAGCGAGGTGCGGCCCATTGCGGCCTCGGTGTAGACCTCGTCCCAAGTGCCAGCGCCGCCTGCGTCCGTGTTGCGGAAAATGCGGGATTGCGGTTCGCCTGGGTTGAAGGCCGTGCCTGCCGCGACGAAGATATAGTCAGTCGGCTGGTCGGTGCGCATTACCAGGTCCATCGCTCCACGCACGCCCGTCGTGCTGCCGAGTACCGTAGGAACGCTCAACGCCAGCGTCCAGGTCGCGCCACCGTCGAGTGAGCGCAATACTCCGGTGCCGGTCGCGGCATAGACATGTTGCGCGTTAACGTTGCTGACGACAATGTCATTTACAAAGAAGAAGTTCGAATTTGATGCGGTTGCCGTTAATCGAGTCCAGTGCGCACCCGCGTCAGTCGTCTTGAATATGCCTGCGCCGCGAACACCGTCGGCGTTGAAGAATCCCTCTCCAGTACCAGCGTAGATGATACTGGGATTGGATGGATCGAGGGCCAGGCACGTGACCGCGATGTTCGCGAGAAAGTCATCAAGCGGAAGCCATGACGCACCGCCGTTAGTTGTTTTCCAGACGCCACCAGCAACTCCAGCAGCGTACATCACATCAGGAGTGACCGGATCGATGACCAGTGCACGTGTGCGACCACCGACGTTGCCTGGTCCCAGCGACTGCCAGGTACCGAGCGCTCCGCTGGTCGACGCACTACCGTCGCCTGCGCCACCGCCGCCGGTACCGTTCGGAAACTCTCCATCGCCCGGGTCGAGAATTTCGGCATCGGTGCCGTTAGCTTGTGGCGGAAGGTTCTTGCCCTTGGCCGACGAGAACCGCTTCATGTGTTTGATCTTTTCTTTGGCCTCGAAGTAACGTTCGATTGGTAATTGCTTTTCGCCTTTCGGCAGGCGTTTTTGCAGGTAGTAGTCGAGCGCTTCCTGGGGTTTGTCGAAGCGTTCCGCATTGATGTCAGAGTCTTGTTTAAATAAGCCAGCAGCCCGCGGGTTGCGTTTGATGACTTCGCGGCGTGCGGCGGCTTCTTTGCCTGATTCACGTTTTTCACGCGCCACTTTTGTGCGTGCTGAAGTCTTAGAACCGTTGCGCTCGACGCGTGATTTTTGTCGTTGGGGATTTTTGCTGACGGCGAACAGCGTGGCGCCGTTTAGGAGGAGCATACAGATCAAGATTAGAGATAGGGTGACTCTTCGCATAAAACTTGATTATCCTTTCAGTGTGAGCGTTGGGACCGACTCTTTTCCTATCGAGGTTCGTAGGAGAAGAGGTTAGATTGCTAATTTTGAAGAACTTTTATCCGCTTGCAGCAGGGACCGGATTATGTCACAAAATTTGGTTAAAAGTACAAACGTCTGGACTGTATTTTTCGCAGTTATCTTATTTATTTTGGCGCTGCCTCCAGCAGGAATGTGTCAGCAGAGCGCGCAGACCGTGGATGCCGAGGGCTTATTCAGTTTTCGGCTGCCGGCGGGCTGGACCAGGAGGTCGTCTTTCAACGTTGCGGGGGTGCGCGGCGAGTGGGCGAAAGACGGGACGAAACTCGTTTACGTTTGGGGACAGTCTGAATCCGGTCCGTATCGTGAGCGGCGGCAGTCGTGGATGAATGATTACGAGGAGATGACGACGAGACTCGGCGGGAGGATGGCGAATATTCGGAGCTTTTCGAGCGTGAAGGAGGGGATGAGGGTGTATCAAGCAGAGTTGAATGTTGGCAATTGGGAAAAGGGTGAGGTCCAGCTTTATATGCGCGTTGAAGGAAGCGATCCGAAGACTCTCGATGCCGCAAGGGAAATCTTTAAATCAGTGACGTTGCCGCTGCCAGCTCCCGAGCGTCCGACTCCGCAGTAATGTTTTGATAGGATTTCCAAATTTTTCAGGATGAACATGTCTTTTTGACAGTGATTCCTTCGCGATTGATGATCCTGTCGCTCCCAATTCAAACAGCAAATCCTGGAGTTCACTGAATGGATTCATATCGGAAACTGGGTCTCTGCCTGCGCAGCGCGCTTATGCTCGTTGCCTTTTGTGCTTTGGTTGTTGCACAGCAAGCACCGCTGCGTTCCATAACCTACAAACTCTCAATGTCGCGTCCAGTTTCACATCTCTTTGAAGTTGCCATTGAGATCGAATTACCCGAAGAGTTGAAAGACAAGCCACTCGAACTACAAATGCCAAAGTGGTCTCCAGGACGTTATGCCGTCTTCGATTTTGCAAAGAATGTTCAGGAATTTCGCGCGGTGGCCGGGATTTGTCCGCCTCAGGCGCAATGTAAAATGTCGCCGCGTCCCGTCAGACGTATTGACGATCAGACGTGGGAAATAGACCCGCAGAGTAGTTCTAGTTTGACCATTAACTACAAAGTCTTTGGCAACGATCTGTCCGGCACGTTCTCCCAACTGGACGAACGTCACGCAAATTACAACGGCGGATCAATTTACATGTATGTGGTAGACCACAAACCCGATCCGGTTAAGCTCGTGATCGATCCGCCCCGCGGTTGGAAGATCGTTAACGGACGAATGCAAAGACCGGGACAAACTGAATGGCAGTTTGCGAACTGGGACATCATGATCGACACGCCAACCGAGATCGCTCCGGATTGGACCGTCGATGAGTTTCAAGTGGCTGGTAAGAAGTACCACGTGATGGTTCACTCGTTTGGACCTGAAGGAGGGAAGCGCCCGACGTTAATACGCGATATCGAAAGGATCGTTCGCGCAGAAACCGCGATGTGGGGACCGCCGGAATTTGATGAGTACACTTTCTTGATCCATTTCGCCGCTGACGATGAGTCAGGCGATGGAATGGAACACTTAACCTCAACTCAGATTATTGAATCAGGTGCTTTGGGTGAGCCTGGAGTCTACGACGGCGCACTCGATACGGTAGCTCACGAGTTTTTTCACGTTTGGAATGTGAAGCGACTGCGCCCATTTGAACTTGGGCCCTGGGACTTCACGCGGGATCTCGCCACGCGAGGTCTTTTCATTGCCGAAGGCTTTACTAACTATTACGGACATCTGATGTCGCGCCGTGCCGGGCTGTGGGACGATGCGAGGTTTTTTAAACGTGAAAGCAGAACGATCACCGGGATCGAAAACGCACCCGGATCACGATTGATGAGTGCGGAGGAGTCGTCGCTATCCGCACCATTTCTCGACGATGCTCCGCATGCGCAGAAGACGAATCTCGAGAACACTTCGATCAGTTACTATCCAAAAGGAGAGTTGATTGCGATGGTTCTCGACTTGTTGATACGTGGACGATCGGAAGGTAAGCATTCGCTGGACGATGTAATGCGCGAAATGTACCAGGAGTTTTACGTGAAGAGTTCGAACAACAGTTACTACCTTCGCGGTCGTGGTTACCAGCCTGAGGATCTGCAACTCGTCGCGTCGAAAATTGGAGGCATGGATTTCCAGAACTTTTTCGACCGTTACGTTCGCGGCACGGAAACACTGCCATACGATGAGGCATTTGCAGTTGTCGGATTGCGCGTCAACAAGGTCCAGTTAAAAGAGCCGTTCAATGCAGGCATGTCGGTTCAGTTTGACGATCCGCGCACGCCAACGATCGAAAGCGTGAAGAACGATTCGCCCGCTGAGACGGCTGGACTGCAGAGTGGCGATCAGATCGTGCAACTCGCCGGGCGGCCGCCCGTTAAAGATGACTGGCTGCAAACGCTTGCTCGTTTTAAGACGGGACAATCCGTTCCGATCACGGTGAAGCGTAATCGACGTACTATCAAGACAAGCCTGGTTTTGGGAGAGCCCGAGCGATTCGAATATCGAATCGAGGAGCTGACTGGCGCAACGCCTGAACAGAAGAGAATGAGAGCGGCGTGGTTGAATGGGAAGTGATGTGGAGCTTAAAAATAGGTCCTATAGGTCAAATAGGTCTTATTCTTTCCCGCCATCAGGGCACGATCACTTCCAACGAATGAGGTGAGATCTCAAACCGCATCGGCAGGTGTCCTATCACCTCGCCATCTACCTGCACCGGTGCATCGCCAAATGCTCTTACCTTCGAAGCCTTAATAAAACGGACGCCCTGCTTGTCGTTCGGCATACCTTCTCGCATCGCGTAAGACAGCAGGTGGAGATATTGAACGCGGCTAACACTTTCAATAATGCAGATCTCAAATGAAGGTTCATCAAGGCGCGCTCGGGGAGTAATCATTAAGTCGCCACCATAACGCGCCGCCTTGCCGATTGCGGCAAAAGTGGCGTTGTAAAGTTTTCCTTCAATATCAAGGGTAAACTGACGCGGATGCCAGGTTGCGAGGTGGCTCAAGCCGGAGAGCCAGAATGCTCCCTTACCGATTCGTCTTTTCAGTCCGGGCTGCACTCGCCTAACCACGGAAGCATCCAGGCCAATGCCCGCCATTAACACGAAGTGACGACGAATGTTAGTGGTCTCATCGATGGCGATACCAAAATGTATTCGACGCGACTTGCCATGAGCGGCAATGTTTATTGCTTCGTCGATATTCATCGGTAAACCGAGCTCCCGCGCCAACACATTCGCTGTACCTCGCGGGAGAATACCGAGTCGAGATTTTGTTCCGACCATACCCTGAATTGCTTCATTGATCGTTCCGTCGCCGCCTGCGACAATCACGTCCGTACTACCATTGTTAGCCGCTTTTGCGGCCAGGTCAGCAGCGTCACCCGGTCCGGCAGTAAACTTCAGTTCGACTTCGACTCCTTGTGCATTCAGATCAGAAGCAAGCTCCTGGATAGTTTTTCGCCTGGACACGTAGCGTCCGGTCTTGGGATTTGAGATTAATGTAGCTTTTCTCGACATGTACACAGCATGCAAGATGGCAAGTCGGATGCCGTCCGCGCTTGATTATTTAGCTCGCAAAAGATGATACACGCAACTGCTCAAAATAATGATAGCCATTCACGTGTCGGATAAATATGTCTCCTGAACAATCACGCAAGATCACGCCTGGAAATGTTGAACTTCTTGTGCTGCTCATTCTTTATTTGATCGCATTCGGTCTGCTCGCGATCAATCCTCACGATCAGGCGGACTGGGCAATGGAAAATCTGTTTCCAATCGCACAGCTCGTCGCGCTTATTATCGCTTATCGCCACTTTAAGTTTACGCGGCTCGCATACTACATGATCTTCATCTACCTGTTTGTACAGTCGTGGGGTGGCCACTTCACTTATGCAGAAGCAGCGCCTTTCAATTGGCTGCGCGATCATTTTCACCTGAAGCGAAACGATTACGATCGCCTAGCGCACTTCATGCTCGGCTTCCTCGTCGCGATACCGGTTAGGGAGATCCTGATGCAGGTGATTCAAACGTCGCGCCGTTGGCTCGCGTTCATTACCGCATCAATCATTCTTGCGATTGGCGCGTTTTATGAATTTATTGAATGGTGGGTCGCAGTTCTCGCCACGCCAAATTTGGGAGACAAGTTCCTGGGAACGCAGGGAGACATTTGGGACACGCAATGGGACATGTTTCTGGCACTGGTGGGCGCGATTTGTACTCTGGCTCTCTTTCAGAGACTTCACGATCGGCAATTGAATAAACGATGGGAACGCTGATTCCCAGTCTGTCTGACTGCAGCAGAGTTTCTTGAAAAACTCGGACGTTGGTGCCGGCACTTCAGTCATTGGTCATTTTCCATTTAACATTTCTCATGCGGTCATTTTTCCAGAAGGGATTTGCGTTTGGTTGAAAAGATAAGCTATGAATTTCTCCGGCAAATGGAAAATGAGAAATGATAAATGGGAAATGACCAATGACGGGCTCCCAACAAACGACATCCAGGTTTAGCAAGAGGCCCTCAGGGTTGGAGGCCGACGCTACGTTCGATAGCCATGAATCCCGGATCAGAGTGAAGCCGATCAAAAACTGGCTCAACGTTCATCAGTACGAGGTAAGACTCCCTTTCTTCCTGCGCCTTTTGTAGCCAGGCCACCGCCTGTTGATTGTCCCCAAGACCCGCGCAGATCAAAGAGAAGTAATACGGCGAGACGTACCGCTGCTTTGAGAATGCCTGCAAATCCCTGAGCACTTTGAGTGCTTCCTCACGTTGGCCGGCGATTGCGTACGCATGACCGAGCGTGGCCTTAGTTCTGATATCTCCAGAAGACAATTGAACTGCCTGGTTTATTTCATCGATGGCCTCCTTCAACATCCCTTTTTGAAGGTAGGCCTGTCCAATCCAAAGATGACACCAGGAGAATTTTGGATCGAGTTCGAGGCCTTTCCGATACCACGCGATTGCCTCATCGTATTTGCCAGCGTAGTAATACGGATAACCGACATCAGCAACGGTGAATGGTGACAGCGGGTCAAATTTGTGCGCTAACTTTCTTTCACTGATTGCCTCATCGAAGCGGCCCAACGCCTCAAGATACATTCCATATGACTGGTGGGTCTCAGCGTTGTTTGGGTTTAGTTCAATAGCTCGCTTGAACTGTCGCTCGGCTTCCGACCAATTCCAGTCGTATTCGAGAGCGTAACTGGCTAACACAGCATGAACCTCGGCCAGACTCTCATCAAGCGCAACTGCTTTGGTCAGGAACTCTTTTCCCTTTGGGTATGTGGCACTCGGTGCTCGAAATCCTAAAACGCCTCCGAGCGTGTTATACGCAGCTGCCGTCCCGACGTACGCAAGGGTGTAATTCGGATCCCGCTCGATAGCCTGACGGTAATATTCAATTGCCTTGTCGCAGCCCTCCTCGGTTCCTTTCTGCCAGAAGAAACGACCTTTTAGGTACAGATCATAGGCCTCGGCATTTTCCGTGTAATGTTTAGTGACTAACTTCTCTTCGGCACCAGTTAGCCTAAGCCGGAGACGTTCCGTTATCTGCTTCGCGATTTCATCCTGAATTGCAAATACGTCAACCGCTTTGCGCGTGTAGTGCTCACCCCAGAGTTCAGAGCCATCATTAACATTCACCAGGTCAGCCTGAATAATTAAATTGTCAGCTTGCTGAAGAACACGTCCGGTTAGTACTGCATCCACCTTTAACTCCTTGCCTATACTCCCCGGATCAAGCTCTTTCCCTTTGTAACGAAAGACAGTGGCGCGCGCCATTACTCGCAATCGCGGAAGTTGGGAAAGACTGTTTATGATGCTCTCTGTAATACCATCGGAGAGATACTCGCTACTTTGATCACCGCCTGAATTTGCGAATGGCAGGACGGCAATTGTTTGGATCGATTGACGGTCATTATTCTTTGAGCGCTCATTGCGTAGAAACAGAAACAGACCGACACCTAGCAAAGCCAACAGCAAAGCACCGCCGAACAGCAGCCGTTTTCCTCGTTTTGCTTCTCTAGTACGTAACGAAGTATTTGTTAGACCAACCGACTGGCTGTCCCTCTTAAGATTCTCCAGATCGACGACTAACTCAGACGTTGCTTGATATCGGCGGCCTGGATCCTTCTCCAAACATTTGCGAATGATTCGTTCTAACTCCGAGGGCACTTCGTAGTTATATCTGGAGACCGCTTCTGGTTGATCATGCGTGATCCGACTGAGAGTTTCGGTGACTGTGCGACCCGAGAAGGGAAGCCTTCCTGTAGCCATCTCATAAAGGACAATTCCCAGGGAGAAGATGTCGGATCGTTGATCGATGTCGTGACCTAGAGCCTGTTCCGGACTCATGTACGGAATAGTGCCAATTAAGATGCCTGGACTGGTCTTGAGTTGTGTCGAGATATCAGCGTCCGGAACTGGATGGTTTGCCACGATCTTGGCCAGCCCAAAGTCGAGAACTTTGACCTGTCCACGATTTGTCAGGACGATATTTGACGCTTTGATATCGCGATGGATGATGCCTTTGGAATGAGCTTCACTAAGAGCATCCGCGATCTGAGGCGCGATTTGCAGAATTTCGGCAACTTTTAAAGGACTGCGATTAATTATCTGATCGAGCGGCTTCCCCTCGACATATTCCATTGCGATGAAGCGTGCCCCATCCGCGTCACCGAGTTCGTAGATGTGCGCAATGTTCGGGTGATTAAGTGCTGACGCTGCCTTAGCTTCTTGAGTAAAACGCCGAAGCCGTTGTGGATCATTAGATATCTCAAGCGGCAAGAACTTCAAAGCTACCCGGCGATCGAGCAGCGTGTCTCGCGCTAAATAAACTTCTCCCATTCCGCCCGCACCTAGTGGGGAAACGATCTCGTAGTGCGCAAGAATCTTGCCGGAGGGAATCGACATCGAGGTTAGCTTATTGTTCGGAACAGCCAGTGCAAGCCGACGACGGCAAGGATTCTCGCACAAGCTCGATGTACACAGTTAGGGAAATGCTGAGAAAAAGGCGAGTGAAATCTTACTCCAGGCGATAGTTCGGCGCCTCCTTCGTAATAATCACATCGTGGACATGAGACTCTTTCAAACCGGCGGAAGTGATCCTTAAGAACCGTGTCTTCTCCTGAAACTCTTTAATGTCATGACAACCCGTGTAGCCCATGCCTGACCTGAGTCCACCGACTAGCTGCGTCACCATGTCAGCCAAAGTTCCTTTGTAGGGAACGCGCCCTTCAATGCCTTCAGGCACGAGCTTCGACTCGGCCTCGGCAGGATCTTGTGAGTATCGATCACGCGAACCTTCACGCATCGCGCCGATAGAACCCATGCCCCGGTACGTCTTAAACGAACGGCCCTGAAACAAGATTACTTCGCCCGGCGCCTCTTCGGTTCCTGCGAAAAGCGATCCGATCATTACAACGTCGGCGCCGGCAGCAATTGCTTTAGCGACATCACCAGAAAACTTCACGCCGCCGTCCGAGATCACCGGCACACCTTGTCCACGTGTTGCCTTAACACACGAAGCAATCGCGGTTATCTGTGGAACACCTGCGCCGGTAACAACACGTGTCGTGCAAATCGATCCCGGCCCGATACCAACTTTCACTGCGTCAACACCAGCATCGATCAGTTCCTGCGCACCTTCCGTTGTACCGACGTTACCCGCTATTACATCAGTATCAGGATGACGTTTCTTTGTGTCTTTCACAGCTTCAACGACACGTGACGAGTGTCCGTGTGCTGTATCAATGACAAGGCAATCGACTCGAGCATTAACCAGCTCGTCAGCCCGCTCGCGAAAATCGCCGGTAGCGCCGATCGCTGCTGCTACGCGCAAACGACCAAGGTTGTCTTTAGCTGCAGACGGATACTTGATCGCTTTCTGAATATCTTTAACGGTAATCAAGCCCTTGATGTGTTTGTCGTCATCAACGACGAGGAGTTTCTCAATACGATGTTTCTGCAATACTGCTTTGGCTTGTTCCAACGTTGTACCGACTGGCACGGTTACCAGAGGCTGACGTGTCATAACTTCGGATACTGGAATCTCAAAGCGTGTCTCAAAACGTAAATCGCGGTTGGTGATGATTCCGACGAGATGACCGGATTCATCGACTACCGGTACACCGCTAATGTGGAACCGTTCCATCACCTGCAATGCTTCGCGAACCGGGCGATCAGGTCGAATCGTTACCGGATCGACGATCATTCCTGACTCCGATCGTTTAACTTTATCGACCTCCTCTGCCTGTCGTTCGATACTCATGTTCTTATGAACGACCCCAATTCCTCCTTGTTGGGCCAGGGCGATTGCCAGTGCAGCTTCTGTGACCGTATCCATAGCCGCTGAGCAAAGTGGAATTTGTAAACGAATGTTCCGGGTGAATTGTGTTGCGGTGTCGGTCTCGTACGGCAAAACGTCGGAACGATCTGGGATTAGCAAGACATCGTCGAAGGTCAAGCCTTCTAGTATTTCGGAAGTGATCATTGGGTATTGGAACTCCTCACGTAATCTCGGCGTAACCTCAGCGCTCTCTGCGTCTCTGCGGTCGATTCGTTCTCAGCAGTGTGATAACCGCAGAGACGCAGAGAGCGCTGAGGTTGCGCAGAGTAAACAAGAACACTCTGATCTAAAACAGAACGGCCCGCCTTTTGAGCGGGCAGTTGGTGTTATCGGCGGCGCACACTTTCGAGCTTCGCGCCGCAAAACACGGAAACACAGCTAAGGGAATTAACTTATTGTAAGACTGCGTCGTAGTCAGTTTTCTGAAACCCTAATTCTTGGATGGACCCATTATACAGAGCCGGGCGAATTATCATTAATGCGAAAGACTGTTCCACCCTTGTCGTCACAGACGAGGCACGTTTTTGGAACCAGTGCAACGCCGCAAGGGCTGCCGCGGTTAGCAACGCAAGAATCAACACAGCAAGGATTACAGTTAATAAGGGTGAGCGAGTAGCCGGTGTTTCGGTGTAAACCTTGGAATGCATTGGCGTGGTATTCACTTCATCAGAAGTATCACCATGCTCGCGCAGATATCGCGTATAGCCTTCGATTGCTTCTCTTTCGTCGTAACCTACACAACGCGCATACGCTTTGATGAAACTCCTATTGAATACACCGCCAGGCAAACGTTTGTAATCGTTTGCTTCAATTGCTTCGAGATAATGAACTGAAATTCGGGTCTGTTCGCAAATTTCGCGTAGGGGAATACCTCGCTCCTCGCGTGCGAGTCGCAATTGTTCGCCGATACTCGCTGCCATCTCCAATCGCTCGATCCCTGGCGTTGGTTTGAGACTTGGCTGACCCGCTTGAATTTATTTTGGAAGCACGCGCCTAAGGTGACTCGAATGAACTGTGTTCGATCGTCGTGCCGCGTTGGTTAATGCTTACAACTCCCACTGTTTTCGCAATATAGCTTGCGCTGCTAAACGCTGTCAAACTTTTGCATCTCAAAAGATTGGCGTCTCTTGCTTTGTCACGCTCAGGGTGGTACGTTGACCGCAATAGTGACCCGATTGTCGCTTTCAATCTCCACAATTTTACAAAGTGAGGATAAAGAGATGCCCTTAGAAGCACTCGGAATGGTTGAGACCAAAGGCTTCGTTGGCGCAGTAGAGGCTGCGGACGCAATGGTCAAAGCAGCGAATGTACAACTGCTTGGTAAGGAGTATATCGGAGCAGGATACGTAACGATTTTTGTAAGAGGTGACGTTGGTGCTGTTAAGGCTGCTACTGACGCTGGTGCTGCAGCGGCGCGACGCGTTGGTGAGTTGATTAGTGTTCACGTCATTCCGAGGCCCCATGCTGAAGTAGAGCGCGTTTTGCCTGTGAACGGTCGCACTGGTTTGAGTCCGGATGAGCGAGCGCTACATGGCGGCGCGCGTGGTCAACTTGGGGAAGGCGACCAGGGAAAGGCGTTGGGATCGAGAGAGGCGAATAAAGAGAGGACCAGGTGATTACCGATTGCCGATTTTCGATTTGGCAACCCCGTTACTTATTTCAAGTCGGCAATCGGAAATCGGAAATCGGAAATGTGAGGGTTTATGTCGGTTGACAAGGATCTGGTTTCTGTTCAGCAGGCCCGTGATTTAGTCGAAGCCGCCCACAAAGCACAGGCACTCATTGCAGAGTTTGATCAAGCGAAGGTTGATCGTATCTGTGAAGCGATGGCTGGAGCTGCCCTGAGGGAGTCAGCACGCCTCGGAGCTATTGCCGTAGAGGAAACGGGATACGGAATTCCCGATGACAAACGAGAAAAGAACCGATTTGCTGCCGAAGATGTTTGGAACTATTTTCGAGGGCTGCGGACCAAAGGAGTTGTTTCTGAATCGAAAGATGTTGTAGAGATTGCGAGTCCACGCGGCGTAGTAGCTGGAATCATTCCTTCCACGAATCCCACTTCAACAGCAATTTTTAAGATCTTGATTGCCATTAAATCGCGCAACGCAGTTGTGCTTTCACCACATCCGTCCGCTGCGAAGTGCATCAACGAAACAGCGCGGGTGATGAAGGAAGCTGGAGTGAAGGAAGGACTGCCGCCTGATGCTATTGGTTGTATGACTTCCGCCACTATCGAGGGTACCGAAGCATTGATGAAGCACAAGCAGACCGCCGTAATTTTGGCAACGGGCGGCATCGGTTTGGTGCGTGCTGCCTACTCGTCTGGCAAACCCGCGTTTGGAGTTGGTCCAGGTAACGTTCCGGTCTGCATCGAAAGAACAGCGGACGTGCCCAAGGCTGTGCAGGATATTCTGACCGGCAAGTGTTTTGATAACGGAACGATTTGCGCCTCAGAACAAGCGGTTGTCTGCGACGCGCCGATTGAGCAGACTGTTCGGGAACAATTTAAAGCACAAGGAGCTCATTTTCTGTCAGCGACTGAAGCGGATCAGTTGGCGAAAGTTGTTGCTACTCCTCAGCGCTCATTGAATCCTGCGATTGTCGGTAAGTCGGTTGACGTTATCGCAAAGATGGCAGGCCTGAGTGTGTCTCCAGGCACCCGATGTTTGCTCGCTGACGTCGGCGGCGTTGGTCGTGAATATCCGTTGTCGATGGAAAAGCTGTCTCCGATCCTTGCGTTCTACGTGGCTGATGGTTTAGCCGCCTGTGCAAAGCTCAGCCAGCAGATCCTCGGGTTTGGCGGCATGGGCCACACGGCCGGTATTCATACTAGATCGAGAGAGGCGGCTATTCAGTTTGGCGCTGACATGCCGGCATCAAGAATTACAGTTAATACTCCGACGACGCATGGGGCGATTGGATTTTCAACTGCTTTGCCGCCATCCATGACACTTGGATGTGGTTCGTGGGGAGGGAATGTCACTTCGGATAATGTCGGTCCGCTTCACTTGATGGACATAAAACGCGTCGCGTTTGAAACGCGACCCGTCAAGAGTGTGCGACCAGCAGCGGGAACGTCAACGAGTGTGTCTGCTCCAAAACCAATAGTGGCTGAACCTGCTGTCGCTGGTGGAAAGATCAATCGCCAGGAGATCGCGGCGATAGTCGATAGATTTCTCGCAGGGAAGGGCGTCGAAGGCAGAACTTCAGCCTCTCCATTGCCCCAACCGCCCGTGGTGAATGAACCAGGAAGTATGTACAGCGCCCCGATTGCGAGCCAGGAAGCGAAGAGCGCTGCCTTCAATGGAAGTGAACGAAGTGAGCCGATGTCTAAGTCAGTTGCCTCCAGTGCAAATGGATCAAAACCAGTTGACTTCGTCAGCGAAGATGATGTGCGTCGGGCGATTCAGAAAGGCGAGAAGATTTACATCACCGCTAAGACGATCATCACTCCCGCTGCTCGAGATTTGGGTGAACCCGCTGAGGTGTTTGCGAAAACCTGATGGTCTTTGGTTTTTGGCCTTTGGTCTTTGAGGGTGGGAAACGAACTCTTCAGATTTCAAAGATCAACGATCAAAAATCGCAGGCCGAAAACCAAAGACCAAAGACCAAAGGGCCATGTTTCTAGCCAGAGTCGTAGGTACAGTTTGGTCCACCAAGAAGACGCCTGATCTTGAGGGCGTCAGATTTTTGATCGTCCATCCGTACGACCTGGACAAGGAACCGACACGTAACATCGTGGTGGTTGCCGATCGCCTTGGAGCGGGAACCGGCGAGATGGTGATGTGTGCATTTGGAAAAGCAGCGCGTTCCGCAATCGGAAATCAGGACATGTCGATCGAAGCTGCGGTCGTGGGAATTGTCGATCGTGTGGACATCAACGACTCGACTTCCCAGGAAATGATTGAGGCCGCACGTAGACTCGCTCAGGACAATGGACGACGATGATCTCAAATCTCAAATTCCAGGTCTCAGATTGCTAGCGTTAAATAGGACGTATATGACCTATTTGACCTATAACCTACTGACTACTAACCTGACCAATAACCACCACCTCATTCATGCCCAATGAAGATTTGATTTACCGGATCACGCGAGCGGTTTACGATCGTATTGGCGCTGCGGCCGATGAACAAACCATCGAACAGCTAGTGACGGACATCTATCGTGAGGTGCAGGCATCTGCCGCAAACGAATCACGAGGCTCATCCGATGGTGTTCCGCTTGCTTCGGGCGCCAGCCGGACTAGCGAGGGATCGTCGGATCGCATAATCATTTCGGTCTTTGGCCTGGATCATCCCGGCATCGTGGCAGGCGTTGCGCAGATCCTTGCCGAGGCGAGTTGTAGCATCATTGATATTAACCAAACCGTAGTTCAGGGAAAGTTTGCTATGGTTATCATTGCTGATACATCGCGGGCTCGTGAAACTACTGCGGACCTTAAAGACAGATTAAGACTTGAAGGCGAAAAGTTGGGCGTTCGCATCTACGCACAACGGGAGGATCTTTTCAACGCAATGCATAGAGTTTAGTGATTGAGCTTCATGAAATAGGTCCTAGAGGTCACATAGGTCCTATACTTGTTAGTCTTAAAGAATCATGCCCGATCCCGAAATAGATCGTCGTTGCAGTCAATGCGGAGCCTCGGTTCGCTCACATGCTTTATTCTGCCCGCAATGCGGCCAGGGGATTCCGCATTCTGATACATCAACCAATGTTGTTGATAGTGCTCCGACCGTGCCAATCCAGCGCGAGGCTCATTGGGATCCAGCGGAAACTCGACCCCTGATGTCCCTTCCGGACCTGTCAGAAACCAAGCCACTCGTCGCCGCTCCAACAGCAATTCCGCAGGTGACTCCGCAGCCGATCAGCCCACAGCCAGCCAGCGGTCCACGCGACAGTGTGCTGGGGCGAGTCGACAAGATCAGGAAAGTTTCCAGCGTTGTCATTGATCAAGCTGCGTACGATCCGAGTCTGCGTTTTATCCTTGTTGCTGCCGCGCTCTTTCTTCTATTCATCATTCTTCTGATCATGAGCAAAGTGCTCGGTTAATCGCTTCCATGGAATACAGTCAAGCCGAAATCTTGCAAACCGTTGCTATGACCGAGATGGAACATCTCGATGTACGCACGGTCACGCTCGGGTTGAGTTTGCGAGACTGTAGTGCAGATACGATTAGCACCGTGGCTGACCGGGCGATCAACAAAATTCACTCAACAGCAGCGCGTCTTGTTTCAACTGTCGATGAGATTGGCGCAGAGTTTGGGATCAGAGTCGCAAACAAGCGGATTGCAGTCACTCCTATTTCGATGATCACTGAGAGCGCGAGGGGTGACCCAATTGAACTAGCTCGAGCGATTGACCGGGCGGCTGGAGAAGTTGGAGTGGATTTTATCGGTGGCTATTCAGCCCTGGTTCAGAAAGGCGCCACGCACTCGGAGACGGAATTTCTGAATTCAATCCCTGCAGCGCTCGCGAGCACGCAACGTCTTTGTTCGTCTGTGAACGCCGCAACCACTCGAGCTGGCATCAATATGGATGCGGTCAGTCAGGTTGGACGCATTATCAAAGATGCTGCTGAACGGACACGAGATCAGGGAGGGCTCGCGTGCGCGAAGTTTGTTTGCTTTGCCAATGCTGTCGAAGACAATCCATTCATGGCGGGCGCATTCCATGGAGTCGGTGAGCCTGAAGCCGTAATCAATGTTGGAGTGTCTGGACCAGGCGTCGTACATCACGCAGTCAAACAGGCAGACAAGAATCTATCGCTTCATGAGCTCGCAGAAATAATCAAGAAGCTTTCATTCAAGTTGGCGCGTGCCGGAGAACTTGTTGGCCGTGAAGCGGCGCGACGCCTGGGCTTGCCATTTGGAATCATCGATCTTTCACTTGCGCCGACGCCTGTGATTGGTGACTCTGTCGCGAATATTATCGAAGCAATGGGTTTCGACCGGGCTGGGACTCATGGCACAACCGCGGCGCTGGCTTTGTTGACCGACGCAGTAAAGAAAGGTGGCGCGATGGCGAGTGGTTCGGTCGGAGGTATGAGCGGTGCTTTCATTCCAGTCTCTGAAGACGCGGGGATGATAGAGGCGGCAGCTATTGGGGCGCTCTCACTCGACAAATTGGAAGCCTGGACCAGTGTGTGTTCGGTTGGAATCGATATGGTTGCTGTTCCCGGCTCGACGTCGGAGGAGACTATTGCTGCAATCATTGCGGATGAGTTGGCAATCGGAGTTATGAATAACAAGACCACTGCCGTGCGAATCATTCCTGTTCCTGGGAAGGGTGTAGGTGAGATGGTAGAGTTTGGTGGGCTGCTTGGCAGTGCCCCCATCATGGCCGTGAATTCTTTTTCGTCACGAGATTTCATACGCCGCGGTGGACGAATTCCGGCGCCAATCCACTCGTTGAGGAATTGAAAAGAAGGAAATAGGACGTATAGGACCTATTGCCAGAGGAGACTCTATGCCTGAAGCATTAGGAATGGTTGAGTGTCGTGGCCTTGTGGCGATGATTGAAGCAGCAGACGCGATGGTGAAGGCCGCGAATGTTCGTCTTGTCGGCTGGGAAAAGATCGATGCCGGCTTAGTGACGGCTATCGTGCGCGGCGATGTTGCGGCGGTTCGTAGCGCGGTTGATGCTGGCGCGGCAGCGGGCAAGAAGGTCGGCGAAGTTGTTGCCACCCACGTGATTCCTCAGCCCCATTCGGACGTTGATACGGGGTTGCCGGTGCTTCACACCGGCGAGACAACACGGAAAAAGATCAGTGGGTCTGTCAGGGCGAAATAATTTGGAGTGCGACGGCCTGCCGTCGCTTTGTTACAGCGCAACTTGCGAACTGCAATCGCTAGCGCAAGTGACTCTGTGACAAAGCGAGGGCAGGCCGTCGCACTCCAAAGGTCGTTACGGTTTTTTTGTTACGGTCCCGGTTGCATTAGATGGCAAACGCACGGCAGGAGCTTTTGGTGCACCCGCACTTTCTCGCCTCGCCACTCTTCCGTTCCTCGTTAACGCAATTCGCTTTTCTGAAGAGTTCCCTTGATCGACGGTAACTCTGATCGCGCGGAAAGATCCGTCGGGTGTCTTGTTCGTTGGACTGTACGAGACCACATATTGAGTTCGCAGATCGCGAACTATCTCATTGGCTATTTGCGGAAGTTCCGAGATTGATTCTGGAAAGAACGCCCGACCCCCCGTCTCCGTCGCCAACTTGTTAATCAGGGCTGTAGCTTTATCACGAGGACTCTTGCGTATGAAGCCGCTGTCCTTGTCAAGTTCGTTAATAAACCCGATGACGAAAATCTGAACATCTTCTTCTCTGAGACGTGCGAAGAGTTGTTCCTGCTTGTAGAAACTATTTCGATCTTCGCCGTCCGTAATTACAATCAAGGCGCGCCTTCGACGATCACCCTCATCACCTCGTTTATACTCAGACACGTGCTCTGCTGAAAGATAAACAGCATCGATAATCGCAGTTTGTCCGCCTTCGATATAGAAGCTGTCCAGACCATCCATCAGTAGATCCTTTTTATCAGTAAAGTCCTGAACAGTTTCGATCTTGTCACTGCTGATAAAGCGCACCAGGAAGGTTTCGTCACCTTTCTTATTGCTGTTGATGATCGACTTACCGGCATCGATGACGCTTTGCAGTTGCGTACGCAGCGAGCCCGAAGTGTCTACCGCCAGGCCGTAACTGATAGGAACTTCTTCGCGCGAGAAGCTTTCAATCGGTTGCGGGACTCCATCTTCGAACACGTGGAATTCATTTTGAGTAACGTTATCGATTGGTCGATTGTTACGATCAATGACGCGCACATGCAATGACACCAGGTCAGTATTGATCTTCAGCGTGCTTTCAGGATCTATTTCTTCTGGAGGCGTCGGAGTAGGAGTCGGCTTTAGACGCGGTACGGGAGGCGCTTCACCTAACGTCGGTTCAGGACTCGCGGGCCTGGGTGTTGGAGTAGCTGTTGGTCGCGCCGTGCTCTGTTGAGTAGCAGTGGCGTTAACCGTGGAATTTGGTTTCGGCGGCGTAGGTTGCGCCGTACGTGGTCGATTCTGGCCTGACGCGAATACCGAGCTCAACACAAGCGCCGCAAAAATAAAGGAGGTCAGAAGAGTGACTGCTACCAGCCTAAACCGAGCTTGCTTATTCATTCCCAAACTGTCCATCGTGTCCCTTGTAATTAATCTGAATCAGCCGGTCAAGAGCGCCCAAGCGAAACGCCCCGTGAACCCGTCTGTCGGGGACCGGAGCGCCTTGGGGAGTGAATATCAGTTTGAAGCCACAAGCGCGGCTGGGGCAAACAGCGTCGCAACCGATTGCGGCGTTTCAAGCGCACACTAAACAGATGCCACAGGAGTGATTTTGCGTTGCCGAACTCCCAAAATGGGAACTATTTTGCGCCAGCGGTGGCGTAGTAGCCTTCTTTAGATCGAACAAAGAGTCGGGGTAGACCGCGCGGCGGTGTCACTTTAACTTTCACCCGGTGCCACTTGCCGTCAGTGGTAAAGCCCTCCGGCTTGTAACCAATTGAGTATTGATGCCGCAATTCCAGTGCGATTTGTTCGAAGATATCGTCCATCTCAGCTGCGGAACGCGGGAAGAAAGCCTTACCGCCAGACACACCCGAGAGTTCGTCGAGCACGCCTTGTCCTTCCATTCCGAGAGAACTACCGGCATCGCTGCCGCTCAGAATGCCTATGGCGTAAAGGACAACATCGGATTCCTTCAACAATTTGCGCAACTCATTAAACGTGTAACGGGAGTCGTTATCCTGACCGTCGCTGATCAAAAGCAATGCGCGTTTGGGGTGTGAGCCTCTTTGCACCTTCTCAACACCCAAATAACAAGCATCATAAAGCGCTGTCTGGTTCTTCGTTTCGACGAAGGTGAGTTTGTTCAAAACGGAATCGCCATCGCGTGTTTTGTCCAGCAAAAGTTGGGCGCGGGAGTTAAAAGCAATTAAGAAATACTCGTCTGAGTCGTGACTGGTTTGAATGAACTTGCTCAGGGCATCGCGGGCACGCCGGACCTTATCGCCACTCATCGAGCCCGAAACATCGAAGATCACGCCCACTGAGACAGGGGAATCATCGTCGCTGAAGTATGTAATTTCCTGTGGCTGTTTATCGTCCAAAATCGAAAACGCAGCCTTGCTGAGGCCTGATACGTAGCGACCATAGGTATCCGTCACCGTCACAGTCAACGTTATGAGATCGGTATTTGTATGAATGACCGGTCCGTCCAGTTCCGTACCGAGTCGCTTCTGAGGTGGTGTCGGCGTCTGTACTGCTGGTGAACTCGACTTGTCTGGTGCTTGCGACTGTTTGTCCTGCGATGTCTCCTGGCTCCTGGCAACCAGCGCTACCGCGAAAACTGCGATAAGCAGTAGCGAAACAGAAGATACTTTGGTGGCTTTACGTGTCGGTAAATGCATCTCACCCCCGGCGACTCTGCTATTTAGTTTTAACTTACCGGTCAGGGCTCGAAAAGGGACTTTGTCAACACAGATGCTTGTAGGAGAACGAGTGATGCCCGAAAAATTTACTTCGGCGTGAAATAGTTGCGGGGAGACACCGCATTATTGAAGCCTTGGTTGACGCGGGCATTCTAGGACAGTGGATTGAGACGTGCAAGGTCATTGCCGATTTCCGATTGCCAATTGTCGATTGGTCTTTCGTGTTGGCCATTGGTCTTTGGTCTTTGAAGAAGCGGAGCGGCAGAAGAACAGCATGAACTCTGGGGCGGAAGTGCTAAGGTAAGACCAAAGACCAAAAACCAAAGACCAATTTGCAATCGCAGCAATCTGTTTGCAACTTCCAGCAAATACCGGCGTGTCTCCAATCAGCAGGTTGGCCTCCCGAGTTCAAGGCCCTCCGCGGCTCTTTAGAGCTGCGTGTTATACTCGCAAGTAAATCAATTTCGCACCACCGCGTATTTATGGCTGAATTCATCTGTCGATTAGGAACACCTGCCGGCGAAGTTGTAACCAGAACTATCGAAGCTGCGGGAGTCAACGAAGCACGAGCGCGACTCGAGCGCGAAGGCTTTCGTGTATTCAATGTTGTACCGCCGAAGGCAAGCGGGGTGACGGCCCTGACCCGAATGGGTCGTTCAGGAGCGCATGCTCGTGTTAAGGCAAACGATTTTCTGCTGTTCAACCAGCAGCTTGCTGCGCTGAGCCGCGCCGGTATTCCAATTCTTCAGGCCATCAGCATGCTGCGGAAACGTGCTGCCTCCGCACGTTTGCGTGGGGTTCTGGGTGATGTAGAAGAACAGATCCGAGGTGGCGCCGCCTTATCCCAGGCGTTTGCCGCACAGGGAAGCATCTTCCCGCGAATCTATACGGCCTCGATTCTCGCGGGTGAACGTTCAGGTGCTTTGGACGATGTCCTGAGTCGTTACGTGGTTTACATGAGACGAAACGTCGCCCTCAGAAGAAAGATCCGCGGCGCTCTTGCTTATCCACTGTTCTTGCTTTTCGCTTCAGGCTGTATGGTCACGTTTCTAACCGTTTACGTGGTGCCGCGAATGGCGGAATTGTTTTCAGGATTTGGAAACGAATTACCAACAGTCACTCAAATCGTGGTAGGGCTTTCTCGATGGCTCTCGGGAAATGTGATCTGGTTTGGTCCCATGGTAATTGGCGGCGCAGTTTTACTTTTCCTATGGTCACGGACGCCACGAGGTAAACTGCAGCTGAGCGCGTTAATCCTGAAAATACCCCTCGCAGGCAATCTTGCGGTTCAACTTTCTGTGGCTCAGGCCACGCGCTCACTGGCCACCCTGCTCGCTGGAGGTATCACGCTGGTTGAGTCGTGGGAGATCGCGTCTGAGTCGATAACAAATCTCGAACTTAGACGCCGCAGTTCGTCCATCCTTCCAATGATTCGGGAAGGGCGGTCGTTCACAGAAAGTCTCGAAGTTGCGGGATGGATGCCACTATTGGCAATCGACATGATTGGTATCGGTGAACGTTCGGGCAGTCTCCGCGAAATGCTGGATGAAGTCGCAGTATTCTACGACGCGGAATCGGAAGTTCGACTTGAACAGTTGACGACCACGCTTGAGCCTGCGATCCTTGTCGTCATGGGTGGCGTCGTAGTCACCATCCTGCTGGCCATTTACCTCCCGATAATTCAATCAATCTCGAGTGGCGCGGGAATTACGGGCGGACATTGAAAACCCGGCACCTCTTCGTATGAAGGAATTAACGGAAAACGAGACCGAAACTTTGCGGGGCATGCAACTGACCCAGGATCTCGAAGAGCACCAACCTCCCGAGATGAAGGCCGCTCGCGATCTTGCGCGCCGCTATCGATTGCCTTTTGTCGATCTGCTTCCCCCTGACAAAGAATCACCAATTGATTACACGCTCTTTACGGAAGTCCCAGTCGATTTGATGGTGCGTCATCAATTCGTGCCTCTGAGCCGTGACGACAAGGGCCTGCACATAGCTATGGCCGATCCAACGGATCTCGAACGACTGGATGAATTGTCGAGCACGCTTCGCACTCGGATTGTTCCCCACGTTGCAACGGCTGGGGCAGTCGAAGTGGTTTTGCGGAAAGGCGATACAACACAGCGCGTGTTGCAGGAGGCGGCGTCGGGATTTCGTATTTCACTTGTTCGCGAAACCGAACATGGCGAGGAAGTGTTGGATCTGGATCGTCTGGCGACCGATTCCGAAATGTCGCCAATCATCAAACTGGTCGATACGATCATTTACAACGCGATGGAGTCGCGCGCGTCTGACATTCATATCGAGACTCGCGATACCGAGGTTCAGGTGAAGTACCGAATCGATGGTGCGCTATATGCCAAGGTCGATCCGATTGACCTTGCTTATCACCAGACTTTGATTTCGCGCATCAAGGTCATGTCGGAGTTGGATATTGCTGAACGTCGAGTGCCGCAAGATGGACGGTTTAGAGTTCGTTATAAAGGACGCAACGTCGACTTCCGCGTTTCTATCATGCCCACCATCCACGGCGAAGACGCGGTCATTCGTATTCTTGACAAGGAACAGATCAACGAAGCGTTTAGGAATTTGAATCTTGATGTGGTGGGTTTTGCAGAAGAGGATCTCAGGAAGTTTCGCCGTTATATCGCAGAGCCTTACGGAATGGTCCTGGTGACCGGACCAACTGGTTCCGGAAAAACGACCACTCTTTACGCGGCGCTTAATGAGATTCGAAACGAAGAAGACAAGATAGTAACAATTGAAGATCCCGTTGAGTATCAATTGCATGGCATCACTCAGATTCCCGTAAACGAGAAGAAGGGTCTGACATTTGATCGAGGTCTACGCTCGATCCTGAGACACGACCCCGACAAGATAATGGTCGGTGAGATTCGTGATACTGAAACCGCGCAAATTGCAATCCAATCCGCGTTGACCGGTCACCTCGTATTTACGACAGTTCACGCGAACAACGTTATCGACGTCATTGGCCGGTTCCTGAACATGGGTGTCGAGCCTTATAACTTTGTTTCTTCGTTGAACTGCGTTTTGGCACAACGGCTCATTCGCATGCTGTGTCCGTATTGCAAACGCCAATACCGTCCAAACGACATTGAGCTGACTGAATCCGGTTTGCGTCCTGAACTGAATCGAGACCTTCCTTTTTATATGAACGTCGGCTGCGACGCCTGTAATCACACGGGATATCGTGGCCGAACAGCGATCCATGAGTTGTTGGATTTGTCTGACAACATTCGCGAGATGATTGTTGAGCGACGGCCTGGCTCCGAAGTCAGGCGTGCAGCCGAGGCGGAAGGGCTCAAAAGTTTGCGCGAATCAGCCCTGCAGAAGGTTTTTGCAGGCACCTCAACGCTTCACGAAATCAACCGCGTGACGTTTGTCGAAGAATTGAATGCCGCGAAATAGGCTGCAACCCAGTTTCTGGTTCCCGCATCAGTCAAGACTTACTGTTTTCAGGAACCGAATTTTCTTGGTTGCGTGTAAGGAATTCAGGCTCCTAGATCTTGCATCTTTGGAGCCGCAGGAGCATTATTTAGCACGCTGAAACTGTCCACCTCTCGGTAAGAAACGTACATAGGAAACTAATATGCGAAGTCGAAGAATACTCTCCTACATTCTGGCCGTTAGCCTACTCTCTTTACCACTCACGGCCTTCGCAAAAAAGGGCGACAAGAATTTCAAGCGCGGCATGGACTACGAGGCTGCCCAGCAATGGGATAAGGCCGCCCAGGAATTCACGCTGGCAGTAGCCGCCGACCCTTCGAACACCGAGTACCAGATGCATTTCCGTCGCGCCAGCTTTAACGCATCGCAGACGTACATGCAGCAAGGCCGCTCACTTGCCGAGCAGGGCGACTTCCTCGGAGCTTATAACGCCTTTCGCCAAGCCTATGGTTACGACCCCGTAAATGAGCTTGCGGTAGCTGAAATGGAACGAATGCTTCGCATGCAGGGAGTCAAAGAGGGACGCAACACGCCAAGCAAGACTGAGCCGCAGGATGGAATGTTTACTCCAGCCAGTGCTCAGGCCCAGGATTTATCTGGACCGTCAACGCAAATGCGAGTGATCAGCTATACGGGCGATCTGAAACCTTTCATTCGCAAACTTGCTGAAGAACTGAATCTCAATGTCATTTTCGATCGTCAGTCATTCGCACAGACCAGACCGCTCGATATCAACTTGCGGGATGTTACAACGGCACAGGCACTCGACTACATTTTTCTGCAGGAAGGTCTCTTCTTCCAGAAGCTGAGCCGTAGAACGATTCTTGTTGCCGATCAAAGCCGTCGTCCTCAGTACCAGCAATTAGTTCTGCGAACGTTCTTCTTGTCGAACATGAAACCAACCGACGCTCGCACATTGGTGCAGCAGGCAATTCCGCCATCAGTTGGTCGACCGCAGACGATTGTTGTTCCCGATGACGCAACGAATAGTTTGACCGTGCGTGACACCGCAGAAAATGTTCGTCTGATTGGTGACTTGCTTCAGAGTATTGATAAGGATCGCGCTGAAGTCGTGATGGACGTCAATATCTACGAAGTTTCAAAGAACGATCTCATGCAGTTAGGTAATCAGATTGGCAGTGCAACCGGCCCATTCCAGCTTGGTGGTTCACCCGGCTTTTCAGTGTTGACTGACAACGGTGTCGTGAACGGCTCGTTTGGACGCGGCGTCAATCTTGGCAGCTTTGTGGGTGGCGTACCGACGGCTCTGGCGGCTGCGTTAGTTATTCCTTCATCCGCGCTGACAGCATTTCAGAGTCGCGATAACACCAAGTTGATCGCTTCGACTCAAGTCCATGCCTTCAACGGTGAAGAATCAACAGCGCGTATCGGACAGCGCGTACCAGTTCAAACAGCGCAGGCATACCCGTTTGGTATACAAACAGGGACCCCGCAACCAGGAACAACTTTCCCAACCGGTGGCTTCCCCGTGATCAACTACGAGCCAACCGGACTGACGCTCAAGTTTACGCCTCAGGTATTTCCGAACCTCGATGTGCAGGTAAAGATGAACATCGAGTCGAAAGATGTTGTGAATGCAGCCAGCCCAACTCCGACATTTACCGAACGCTCGATTACAGGTACCGCACGCGTCCAGAACAATCGGACGATGATGCTGGCCAGCGTTTCACAAGATGTACAGACGAAGGGAAGAGCTGGTTTACCCGTGTTGGGTGGGCTACCCATTTTGGGACGGTTGTTCACTTCACCAACCAGAAATAATCGGCAGGTTGATATCGTGATCTCGGTGACTCCAAGAGTCCTTCGTGCGCCAACCGTAACACCGCGTGACGAGGAGATGCGGCCTAGTGGAACGTTGCAATCACCAACTACCGGATCGTTGGCGGAGATGGTTCGCGAAGCAGATCGCGAGGATCAAATCGCTGCGGCGAGAGTTATCCCACGCAACGTGAGTGTTCAGCTGCCGGATGCCCCATTGCAAGTCGCGTCGCCGGCGACTGCTCCCCAAACGAACAATGCGAATACCGCTGCTGTAGCAGCAGTTACTCCGAAACAAGTGCCGGTGGCCAATTCACAGAAGACAACCGATGCTGTCGAGGAATTACCAGCATACATTCCAGCACCGAAATCGCTGGTCAGTGATCGCGCTGCTTCTGACGTGGCAACGGTGAATGCGACCAGCGCCGGAACGCAAAACGCGGTCTTAACAAGTCTGCCTAAAGCGGAAGACACGTCGCTAAATACCAAGTCAGGTAGTCTCAATCGAATCGCCCAGATTAGCTTCCTTCCTGGCGCAGATGTCTTAAAGATCGGTGAAAAGAAGCGGTACGTAGTTCAGCTGAGCTCCGATCAACCGCTGAGCCTTGCTCTTCTGGCTTTGCGATTTGATCCGAAGGTAGTCAAGGTCAATGCTGTCTCGGGAGGGGTGCTTTTGGGATCGCAGTCTGATGGCATGGCGCCAACGTTCACTCAATCTGTGGATGCTACCGGGGTTTGTTTGATTTCAATATCGGCGCTAAATAGTAAAGTCGCGATTAAGGGATCAGGAACGCTCTTCTTTGTTGATGTTGAAGCGATAGCGGAAGGTAACGCAGGATTGGCATTCGACAAGGACACCCTGCACTTAGTGGCAACCGACGCGCGGGACATAACAGCGCAAGTGACGCAGGGAAGCGCAACTGTTAAGCAATAGATGTTCGAATTAGATAAAAGGCAGAAGGCGGCCTTTGAACAACGCGGCGACTGGATGAAGCAGTCTATATCGACTAGTCGCCGCATTCTTCTGTCGGGCCATCGTAACAGCACCGGGTTCTCGTTAATCGAACTGGTGATAACAATTACCGTGCTTACGATAATGACGCTGGGCGTGATGCCGCTCGTTAAGATCTCTGTTCGACGTCAAAAAGAACAGCAGCTTCGCGAAGCGTTGAGACAGATGCGAACCGCAATCGATGAGTTTCATCGCGATTCAGTAGGCATGGTTTGCACTGGAGCTGGCGTGGGAACACAAACCGGCGTAAATCCTAATCCTAATCCAAATCCAAACGTTTACATCGATGGGCGTAGCAAAGTCGTCATCACGGATTGCACAATTTTTGGAGTGGACAATCCGGATCATTTTCCGCCAACGCTTGAAACTCTTATTGAAGGAGTGAACGTGATGCCGCGGGGTGGAACGGGTGCAGGTGGCAAGGGACTGGAAAGTACGGGAACCAAAATGACGGATACTCAATCTGTCCTGGATTCGCAGTTAGCGACCAAGAAGAAGGTTTACCTGCGCGCAATTCCAATTGATCCGATGACCGGGAAAGCCGACTGGGACTTCAAGTCTTGTTACGACGCAGTCGATTCAACTTCATGGGGTGGCGAGAACGTTTTCGACGTTCGTTCCAAGTCAAAGGGCAAGGCACTAAATGGGGAGCAGTACAGTGATTGGTAAGATGCAACAGCGGCACGGTTTTACGCTGCTGGAATTGATGATCGTTATTTCGATCATAATTATTCTTGCGGCTATCGCCTTGCCACAGTATCAGCGCACAATCGTTGCCACACGTGAAGCCGTTTTGAGAGACGATCTCAACAAAATGAGAATGCTCATCGATCAATTCGCTGCTGACAAGGGTCGCCTTCCACAATCACTCGATGAGTTGGTGACCGAACATTACATGCGTGAAATTCCTGTCGACCCGTTCACTTCGCAAAAAGACTGGGCCATCACGACCGGCGAAGATCCCGGTTCGCTTGAAGGACAATCAGGCATGACAGATATACACAGCGCCTCAGGCGATGTTTCAACGGAAGGCACACCGTATAGTGAATGGTAGAACATTCCCAATTTCCGATTCCCAATTGCCAATTTCCGATTTGTACTTGGTCCTTTGTACTCCGTAAAGGCGAATTCTGATGTCAATGCGGTCAAAGTACTAAGTACAAAGCAGCTAGACCAAAGTACAAATTGGCAATTGGCAATTGGAAATCGGCAATAAACCCATGCCCAATCTCGTCTCGCGAATCATCCATCCCTGGTACCCGGCGACCGCCCTCGGCCTGGAGAAGGGAATTGCCTCGGTTGTTCATCTGGAGAAAGGGCGTGGTGGTACTTGTACAGTCAGAAGAGCCGCAAGCTTCGATCTCGCCGAATCGATCATTCGTCCAAGTTTTGACGAAAGAAATATCGAGAACCCCCGCCAGTTGGCCAGTATTCTCAGTGAAGCAGCCACGAGTGCCGGATTACTCCGTCAGAAGCGGTGGTCCCTCAGTCTTCCTGAAGCCACCACGAAGACGTTGGTGTTGGCGATGGAGACTCAGCCACAGTCGTCATCTGAGCTTCAAGAAGTACTGACCTGGAAAATGGAGAGAGGCTTTGGCGCACCCTTGGCAGAATTGTCCATTTCGAGACATCGTCTGGAAAAGGACTCGCAAGGTCGCGATAGGTACCTGGCAATTGGCACAAGGCGCGAGGTTCTGGACGAATATGAGAGTCTCCTTCAGTCGTTAGGATGGCGCGCCGGCTTGATTCTGCCGCGGCACATTGGTGAGTCACGATGGTTGGTACGCAACGGTTCATCCGGGGACTCTCTACTGTTGAGTGGTTCGAATAACGGTTTCACTGCGGTTATCATAAGGGACAAACACCCTCTTATAGTCAGAACCGTTACATGTCATGAGGCTGAATGTGAGGACGAGCTTTACCGGCTGTTGCTGTTCTATAGAGATCGCCGTTCTACCGACGGAGATGGGCGAACCGGGTTAGCGCGGTTGATGATTGTTGGCAAAGGACTTGCCCGCGTTCGTACACAGGAAATCGTCAACGAGACTATTGGAGAACACTTGCGGCCACTCAACCCCACAGATCTCGGTCTGATGCTTCCGGGCCGAGAGCTGGATTTTGATGCGATTGCGGCGCCGGCAGGATTAGCAACGCTGTCTTTTTAGGCGGAACATACGGGATGACCTACGAACTTTAGTTTGTCGTGTGAGCGGGCCCGAAAATTCCAGGGAAACGCTGGATCGACGCACGACAAACTAAAGTTCGTCGCACATTCGGGTGCCTGAAACAAATCGTTTTCCGCAAACGTAACACCTTGTCATCATGAATATCGCAACATCCCCTTTACTCCCTGCAATATCTCAAGATTTGACCCTGGTGAACGATCGGGAGCTGGTTGCCAGCGCTGTCTCCGGCCTGGACGGATGTTTTGAAGAGCTGGTGAGGCGCTATCAGCGGCCGATATCGGCGTACGTCTACCGAATGGTCGGCGACTATGAGTCGGCTCTCGATCTGACTCAGGAAATCTTCATCAAGGTTTACAACTCCCTGCGACGCTACCGCTCTGAATTCAAGTTTTCTACATGGATCTACAAGATTGCGCACAATTCTGCTGTTGATCACCTCCGAAGAACATCAACTCGCGAACAGTCACTCATCAGTGGTACCGAAAGCGAAAACTTCGAATTGCCGGTCGAAAGTAGTCGATTAAGTCCCGAACAGGAGAGTGAGCGCAAAGAACGTCGCGGCGAGATAGAAAGTGTGATTAGAACTCTGCCAGGCAACTATCGCGAGCTTATTATCCTCCGCCACTCACAAGACCTGACTTACGAAGAGATAGTTGAAGTAACAGGCTTGCCGCTAGGGACGGTAAAGAACCGTCTGTTCAGAGCACGCGAGATGATGCGACAGCAGTTCGTTGAAAGAGGGATCACTGGGATCTAGTCTCCTGAAATGGAAGTCAAACTGGACAAGCTCTGCGAGAAAAATTTAGTCGCTGCTTATGTTGACGCTGAACTCGACGTAACGGCGCAAGCGCGTTTCGAGGAGCATCTCAACGACTGTCAGGATTGTCGTTTGGAGTTGAGAGTACACCGGCAGTTTATCTGTGAGCTTGACGCTTTATTAACTAACGATGTTCAGCTCAGTGTACCCATCAATTTTTCGCGAGTGGTTGCGGCCAGAGCAGTCAGTGACATGAGTGGTGTTCGCACGCGCTCCGAAAATAGGAAAGCAATAATTTTTTGCCTCCTTCTGGGTGTTACTGGTTTTGCGCTCATTGGTTCAACGACGCGGATTGCCATGGTTAGCTTCGTGCGCGTTTCCGCGAGGAAATTTTTCTCTCTGATAGACCTCGTATCTCACGCAATTTACGACCTGGCTGTCAGTGTTGCCGTCATCTCGCGAGTGCTAAGTCGGAAGTTGATCGCCGACAACGGCGATCTCCGAATCGCTTTGGTAGTCCTGGTCTTCGCTGTTTTCCTCCTTACGCGGCTAATCTCCGGTTATCACCGTAGGGATGCGATCGAGTAAGGGGTGCGTCTCGAATGATCAGCTCGTCTATACAAACCGCCAGTTTCAGCGCCCTTCCGCAGATACGAAAATCTACATCATCAATTGAGTTCTATCGCTTTAGTGCTCTTCTGTTCTGGCTACTGGCATTAGTCGGTCTCGTCAATGCACAGACTGACAGGACTACAGATCGCGAAGTTGTGATCAGCGGCGTAGTAGACAATATTGTTATTGGTACCGGCGAGACGATCAGAATTACAGGGACGGTCAAGCAGGGTGCAATTGCCTTTGGGTCCGACATCATCGTTGAAGGTTCCGTTGAAGGTGATGTAGCTGCAATAGGCGGCTCAGTGATTCAAAGTGCGGGGGCGAAAATTACGGGTGACGTAATTGTCATTGGCGGTACTTACCAACACGTGGACAACGTTCCTCAACGTAATTCTGCGGCAATGACGATGATGGTTGCTGGTTATCAACAGGAACTTCGCAGTTTGATGCGCACTCCTTCGCAGATACTTCGTCCAAGTTGGTCGCCCGGCTATTTAGGTTCGCGACTGTTATCCATCCTGTTCTGGTTCATCGTGTCATTGGCTATGACGGCGGCACTCCCCGGGGCTATCAGTCGCGGAGTTACGAGGATTCAGTTAACGAGTTTGCGCGTGGCTGTGATTGGATTTGTTGGCTCCATTGTGGCCGTTGCTGGCGTAGAGGCATGTCTTTGGTTTTTGCCTCAGCCCGTTAGTGTGTTCGTCTTGATTATGGGATTACTTATGGGGTTAGTAGCGCTCCTATTCGGTCGAGTCGTACTGGCGGCCGCTACCGGAAAGTGGCTTCAGCGCAGGTACATTCCTGTGGCGAAGCACTCTGAATCCGTGGCCCTGCTACTCGGAACCACGGTGTGGGTAATGCTGACTTCACTGCCTTACGTCTGGCTTTTCGTCGTGTTAATGATGGTCGTAATTAGCTTTGGTTTGACTCTCACTGCCCGTTATCGGGTGGGCTGGCGCCACACCTAGGTAAGCCACCCCCGTCGCCTGGTACATATTCTCTTTTACTTTCAGGCATCATATGCATCCGAACACGTGTTCGGGGGGAACTTCTGCAACTTTCGCGGGTTTCGGACGTCTTAAGTGTAGGGATTCCTTGGCTTTTGTCGTAACGAGCAGCCACATACCTAGAACATTCCCGACTGCGGCTGCGTACCAGTTCAGACGTTCGTCAGACGGGTATTCCTCTTTACGACTCTTGCAGGTCATAAAGCCGCCACTAGCGGTCTTCAGATATCAGATTAGAAAGGACGAGTAGATGAGGGCGCTCTTTTTCGCAGCCGCGTTGATAACCATAGGACTTATTCCCTCCGGTTCGGGGGTTTCCACGCTGGCGGCTATCCAGCAAACAGCAGATCCAGAAATTACCGCAAAGTACGCGATCGGCGAAGTCAAATCCATCGACAGCTCGGGCAAGCTTATTACGATTAAGACTGAAGCGGGATCGACGGTGATGGTTCTTTACACAGATCGGACCACCTACAAGAAGCTAAAGCCAGGAGAGACTTCGCTGACAAATGCAGCCGACGTTACGGTCGGCGATGTTGGTGAAGGCGATCGCATTATGGCACGAGGGAACGTTGCCGAAGATCGTAAATCAGTCTCAGCGCTCCAGGTCATCGTGATGTCGAAGGGGGACATCGCTAAGAAGCAGGAAGCGGAGAGACTCGAATGGCGTCGCCGCGGAGTTTTGGGCGTTATCCAGGCGCTCAAGCCAGAGGCTCATGAAATTACGATTCAGAGCCGCACGATGGCAGGCAACACCTCAATTATCATCCCAGTCAGCGATAAAACAGAGATGAAGCGTTACGCTCCCGACTCGATCAAGTTTGCTGACGCAAAGCCAAGCACTTTTACTGAACTTAAAGTCGGCGACCAGCTGCGGGCTCTCGGGGAACGCACGCCAGACGGAACACATTTCAATCCGGAAAAAGTAGTAACGGGAAGTTTCAGAACAGTTGGTGGTGTCGTTACAGCGGTAGATCCGGCAATAGGTGAGATCAAGATCAACGAGCTCGAAAAGAAGAAACCTTTGACAATTGTTATCAAACACGACTCTGTTTTGCGGCGCTTTCCTCCCGCCTCTGAGATGGGTGCAATGATGGGTGGGTTCAACCGCGGTGGGGGTGGCGGCGCGCCGGGTGGTGGCGGGGCTCCTCCTCCACAAGGTGGACAGGCCCAGCCAGCCAGGCCTCAAGGTGGACCGGGCGGTCCGGGTGGCCCAGGCGGTCGGGGAGGCTTCAACATCAACGACATGCTCGAGCGACTCCCAACTATTTCGATAGCAGATGTTAAGGTCGGAGACACAATCATCGTTTCCAGTACGCAGGGAGTTGATCCAACTCGCTTAACTGCAATTGCTCTCGTTTCTGGAGCCGACACTCTGTTAACCATGCTGGCGCCAAGACCACAAGTTGGGCAGCAAGCTCCTAATCCGTCAGCCGGCCTGGGTAGCAGCGGCATCTCGTTTGGAATTGGTTTACCTTAACGTTCACAAGCAGAGAGCGCCTGGACCTGCTCCGGCGCTCTTCTCATCACCCATAGTGGCCGTTTTCCCCAAAGGCTTGAAACATGAAATCTACCCGATCTATCTTCCGCGGTTGTTTAGGTATTGCTCTAATCTTTGTGCTGACTTGTGCTGCTGCATATGGTCAGGCAAGAAGCACTCTCCGAGGCCTAATCACCGATGAGCTGGGAGCCGCAATTGTCGGTGTCAGTGTGACGCTCACCGATGCCAACGGCGTACAGAAGAAAACAACGACCAATGGTGAAGGGGTCTACTCGTTTTCTGGCTTGACCCCGGGTAAGTACCTGGTTTCCGCCGTAGCGTCAGGTTTTGCGCCAACGCTGAACCAGGAGGTCAACGTTGCCGGTCAACGGACAACTCTCGATCTAACTCTGAAGGTTACGATTGAAGAGAAGGTTACAGTTGGGGCCGAACAAAACGTCAGTACTGAGGCGTCAAACAACGCGAACCAGACGGTCATCGCGGGAAAAGATCTGGATGCATTGCCCGATGATCCCGATGAATTGGCGGCAGCACTACAAGCGTTAGCCGGTCCTCAAGTCGGACCAAATGGTGGACAGATATTCATTGACGGCTTCACCGGAGGCAACCTGCCGTCCAAGGACTCTATCCGTGAAATTCGCATCAATCAAAATCCGTTTGCCGCTGAAAATGATCAGCCTTCTGGTCGTATCGATATTCTGACGCGTCCAGGCACCGACAAGTTACGGGGAGGCGCATCATTCAATTTCAACGACGAAAGTCTAAACTCCAGAAACCCATTCGCCATCAGTTCCAGCAAGCGAACTCCCTTCCAGTTTCGTCAGTACAACTTTAATCTCAACGGTCCGCTGGTAAAGCGAAAGGCATCGTACTTTGTTGAGTTCAATAGAAACGAAACTGATGACAACGAGCTGGTTCGGGCGACGGTGCTCGACTCGAACTTCAATACCCAGGAGGTTGGTCAGGGCTTTCTCGTGCCGCGCCGGAACACTAATTTTAGTCCACGGCTTGATTACGCTATCAATACTAACAACACTCTGATCGGCAGGTACAATTACAATCGATCGCGCACAGACAATCAGGGCGTTGGAGGGTTCAACCTTCCGGAGCGCGGGTATAATTCGTTAACGACCTTCCACAACGTGCAGCTAACTGAAACTGCGGTTTTGAATCCCACCACCATAAACGAGGTTCGCTTTCAGTATTCACATAATCGTACGGAAAACATTGGGAACAATTCCATTCCCGCCCTGAATGTCAGCAGTTCCTTCAACTCCGGAGGCTCGCAGATTGGGCACTCAATCTTCAAGCGAGTAAATTGGGAACTGAACAATTTCACAGCAAAGCAGAAGGGCACTCACGCAATCAAGTTTGGCGGGCGAGTAAGGCACGTGAATGTTAAAGACACGAGCCCTACTAACTTCGGAGGCTCATGGACATTCACGGGCGGCTTCGGATTAACGAGTATTCAGCGGTATCAACTGACTCTGCAGTTACAGGATCAAGGAAAGACGCCTGCGGAAATTCGTGCAGCTGGTGGTGGTGCATCGGCGTTTAGCATCAATACTGGAAACCCTTTCGCGGATGTTAGTCAGACCGATTATGGTGTGTATATACAGGACGACTGGCGCATCAAACCGAATCTGACATTCAGTTATGGTCTGCGTTACGAGACGCAAACTAATGCGCACAGCAAATATGACTTCGCGCCGCGGCTTGCGGTCGCGTGGTCTCCTGGCGCGGCTAACAGCGCGAAGCCACCGAAAATGGTAATTCGGTTCGGGACAGGATTTTTCTACAACCGGTTCGGTGAATTCCAAACGTTGACTGCGAATCGTTTCAACGGAATCAACGTAGAGCAGACACAGATCACGGAACCGATCTTTGTTGATCCGATTACACATCAACCGGTAGCGCCAAGTCTTGCGCAGCAGCTCCTTCCGAATGTCGCGCCGATCTATTCAATCCTCAATCAGTTTAACCCGGCGACAGTGCCTTCAGTGGCGGCTGTTCCCGCGACCCAGCAAACTATCTGGACGGTAGATCCGAATCTGCAGGTGCCGACTGTTTGGTTAGCGGGTACTCAAGTTGAGCGACAGTTGCCAAGAAACATCACGATGTTTGTTGGTTTCTACAGTATTCAGATCAGACATGTGATTCGGGTGCGCGACATCAACGCACCAATTCCGGCTACCATCACGACGCTAACGCCAAACGGTATTCGTCCGAATCCTACGCTCGGCGACGTCTATCAGTACGAGGCAAGCGGGCAGTTCAATCAACGCCAATTCTTCGTTGGGTTCAATAGCCGGTTCAGCAGAGCGCTTCAGATTCAGGGAAACTACAGTCTAAGTAAGACGACAAACGACACTGATGGTCAGGGTTCAAATAGTTTTCCCATGAATTCGTATAACACCAGCATCGACTTCGGGCGAGCTACATTTGATGTTCGACATCGCTTCACGATCTTTGGCACGATTAATCTTCCCTGGTACAAGATCGTGTTGAGCCCATTCGTCGTGGCAAACACAGGTAATCCGTTCAATATCACAACCGGTCAGGATTTGAATTTGGATCGTCAGGTCAACGAACGGCCAAGTTTTGCCGGACCAAATGCCGATTGCTCTTCAGAAACGATCAGGTGTACGCCTTTTGGCAACTTCAACCTGAGACCTCTTCCGGGTGACACGATCATTCCACGCAACCATGGTCATAGTCCTGGTTCGTTAAGCGCGAATCTCAGGATCGGTCGTACTTTCCAGTTTGGAGAGATACATCGAAACAATGCTGCTGCAAAACCGGGACAGCCCGCTGGCGCTGCTCCGACCTCCGGAGTAGGCGAGAGGCGAGGTGGGCCAGGTGGCCCAATGCTGGCCGGTGGCGGTGGTGGTGCCGCAGTGAAGACTGCAGCAATCGGGGTAGGACCACAAGGAGGCGGTGGTGGCGCACCAAGCGAGAAACGTTATACGCTGAATGTGTCCATCAACTTTCAGAACATACTAAACCACGTCAATCTCGCTCCGCCGGTCGGCAACCTCTTATCACCGAACTTTGGTGAGTCGCTAGGACTCGCCGGAACTTTTGGAGGCTTCGGAGGTGGTGGAGGTGGTAGTACCGGGGCGGGGAATCGTCGAATCTATGCTCAAGTGCGTTTGAACTTCTAATAACCGAACAATTCGAGAGGGAATTTGTAATGAGAAACAGTTTTATTACCGCGGCTCTCTTGCCGCTAGTTTTTACTATTGGCGTATGCGGTCAGGAACCAGCACCGAAGAGCGGCACAGCAGCGTCTGCGTCGACAACTGCATCGACACCGGCGATCTCGATTTCGGAAACAAGCACGCCGATGGAGCTCGCGCGTGCGGCGTTTATCGCGCAGGGTGGTGAGAAGTTTCGCCAGGTGCAGAACATGATGTTGCGCGGCTCCGTTTCGCTTTATCCGCCAAACAGTCCGCAATCGATTCCCGGCGCGTTTTCGATCGTGACGGCCAATGAAAAGCTGCGCATGGAGATTGATGCGCGTCCGATCATCACCTTCAAGCAGATCTACGATGGGCAGCAGTCCTACAGCTCAATGCCGAATGTCCAGGTGCCACCGCTTTCGAAGTTTGGGTTGAACGTATTGAGCAAGTTTGATCAGGAAGGTTATAAAGTCACGGCGATACCGAACAAGAAGAAGCTGCGTGGCTTTCGCATCGCTGATCCGGAAGATTACACGACCGACTTCTACATCGACCCGGCGAACGGACGAGTGATGGAGTTTTTACTTTATTACAATGGCTTCACGTTTGGGACGGCGAACAGCAAGTTCAAGGAAGTTGACGGAGTGCTGATTCCTTTCAGTTTTTCACAGCGCTTTGAAATGCCTCAGGGCGCATTCTTCGCGGAGTACAGCGTGAAAGAAGTGAAACTGAATCAAACGCTCGCTGAAGATGCTTTTGCGATTCCGAGGTAGAAATGTCCGATATGCTTTAGCTTCCGGACGTAACAAAGCGGGCCCTTGGTTGAAATAAGTGGTTCCAACTATGGCCCGCTTTGTTACGTCCCGACAAGCTAAAGCATCTCGGACATTAAACGCTCATGATCTCGTTTTCTTTACTCTTTGAAAACTCGTCGATCTTCCCGATATAAGAGTTCGTTAGCTTTTGAATTTCATCCAATCCGTCGCGCTCCGCATCTTCCGAGATGAGTTTGTCCTTCAACATCTTTTTCAAACGCTCATTGCTATCGCGTCTGACGTTTCGAACTGCGGTCCGATGATCTTCGGCGATGTCGTGAACTTGCTTCGCGAGTTGCTTACGACGCTCTTCGGTGAGTGGTGGAATCGGGATACGAACCAGCTTCCCGTCGTTTGAAGGGTTCAATCCCAGATCGGCTGAACGAATCGCTTTCTCAACGGCACCAATTTGCGATTGGTCCCAGGGTTGGACGGTTAGCATCTGCGGCTCTGGTGCATGAACTGAAGCCATCTGACTCAGCGGTGTCATCGTGCCGTAGTAGTCAACCATCACTGTATCAAGCAGACTGACTGCAGCGCGACCTGTACGTATTGTTCCGAGCTTGCGTCTGAAATCCTCGATGACAGTTTCCATTCGAGGACGCGTCTCTTTTAATACGTCTTTCTCACTCATCTCATCGACTCCCACTACCAAATTCCGTCATTGTCCAAGCCAAACTCGAGTGCCGACTCCAAGTTCGCCCAGAACGACTCTTCGGATGTTTCCCGGCTCGCGCATGTTGAAGACGATTATCGGCAGATTGTTATCCATGCACAGTGAAATAGCCGAAGCATCCATGACCTTCAATTGTTTTTCAAGCACCTTTTGATACGTGATCTCGTTGTAGAGCTCCGCTTTTGCATCGGCCATTGGATCGGCTGAATAAACACCATCCACCTTCGTAGCCTTGAGAATAATGTCGGCCTTTATTTCAAGTGCACGCAATGCTGCCGCAGAGTCAGTAGTGAAATAGGGATTGCCGGTGCCCGCTGCAAAGATTACGATGCGACCCTTTTCAAGATGCCGCACTGCACGCCGTCGAATGAACGACTCCGCAAGTTGTGGAATGTCGATCGCCGATAATACGCGTGTATGAACTTCGATCTTCTCGAGTGCATCCTGTAAGACAACTGCGTTCATTACCGTCGCCAACATGCCGATGTAATCTGCTGACGAGCGGTCCATGTTGCCGGCGCTCTTGGAAACACCTCGAAAAATGTTTCCGCCACCAACAACGACCGCAACCTGGACCCCAAGATCGTGGACTGCCTTTAGCTCTTCAGCAACACTACGAGCAACATCAACATCGATGCCGTAATTCTGTTCGCCCATTAGAGCTTCTCCCGAGATTTTCAAAAGAACGCGGGAGTAAGCGAGTGGGGCTTCTTTGTTTTCAAGTTGCATTACGTTCAAGTCATGTACGACAGGCTGTCAGCCTGTCGTGTTTCGTTTTCCAGTCCCTTGGAGGACCGCATAGCCGAGCGATCCGACAGGCTAACAGCCTGTCGTACCCGTTTACGAAGTCGCGCTAAGTTAAGAGTGAAGCGACTTCATTACTGAAGTCGTCGCCGCGTTTGTCCAATCCTTCGCCCATCTTGTAGCGGGTAAATCGGCGGATCGCGATCCGTTCACCGGTCTTTGCGGTTTTTTCAGTAACTAACTCTCCCACCGTTTTTGCCGGGTCTTTCACGAATGGTTGATCGACCAGAACTGATTCTTCGTAGAATTTATTCAAGCGTCCTTCGACTATTTTTTCGATCACTTGATCTGGCTTGTTTGCGTTCTTTGGATCATTCTTAGCCTGGGCCCGCGCGATGTCGCGTTCTTTTTCAAGAACACTGCCTGGCACTTCGTCACGCGTCACAAAACGCGGCTCGGCCGCTGCGACATGCATTGCGATATCCTTGACGAGCTGTTGAAACTCATCGCCGCGAGCGACGAAGTCAGTTTCACAATTCAATTCAACGAGCACACCAACCTTTCCGCCCATATGAATATAGGAACCGACGATGCCTTCTGCGGCTATGCGTCCCTCGCGTTTTTTGGCAGAGGCCAATCCGCGTTCGCGCAGAATGTCGATGGCCTTGTTTTCATCTCCTCCGGCCTCGACGAGTGCGTTCTTGCACTCCATCATTCCGGCGCCGGTTTTCTCTCGAAGCTGCTTAACCGCAGCTGCTGTTATTTCCGCCATGATTGCTGATTTCTCCGACTGAATTTTTTCCGGGCAGACCTTAAGCCTGCCGACAAGACCGCCAAGTAAAATCGTTCAATGAAAAACGCAGCCCGGCGGTTGAACCGCTAAGGCTGCGCTCGCCGCTGAGTAAGAATATCGTTAGCTGGCTGCCACCACTGATTCGGTGCTTTCGTCAGGCGCCGATGTTTCGGTGTTTTCCGCTATCTCAGAACTTGTTTGCGCGCCCTCGCCATTCAGGTCATCGTCTTCGGTGCTTTCATCAAGCTCCGACGTATCGGTGTTTTCCGCTAACGCAGAACTTGTTCCAGCTCCCGAATCGTCCGATGCCTCTTCGGAAGCTTCGCCTTCCTGGGTAACTACGCCACCTTCAGTAGCGATCTGATTACCCTCGACTATTGCATCGGAGATCCTGGAGGCAAAGAGTCGCACAGCGCGAAGCGCGTCATCGTTTCCGGGTATCACGTAATCGATGCCTTCAGGCGAACAGTTAGTGTCAACAACTGCGACGATGGGAATACCCAGGCGGTTGGCTTCGGCGACAGCAATTTCCTCTTTCTTGACATCGATAATAAAAATCGCGTCCGGAAGACGATTCATACCCTTAATGCCAGCGAGGTTCTTATTAAGACTCTCGCGCTCGCGGTCGAGTTTAATGCGTTCTTTCTTCGTCAGTTTCTCGTAACGACCATCGGTCTGCATCGCTTCAAGATCTTTAAGACGCTTGATCGATTTCTGCACCGTCTGAAAATTGGTCAGCAAACCGCCTAACCATCTTTGATTGACGTAAAACTGACTACACTTTTCAGACTCTTCACGAATAGCATCTTGTGCTTGTCGTTTAGTGCCTACGAAAAGAACTGTTCTGCCTTTATCTTCGGCAATGAGATTGGTCACGAAAGCGATTGCTTCGCGAAACATTCTCTGCGTCTTCTGCAGATCGATAATGTAAATACCGTTGCGCTCGCCAAAGATGTATTCCTTCATCTTTGGATTCCAACGTCTCACCTGGTGGCCGAAGTGAACACCGGCCTCCAGTAATTCTTTCATGGTAACCGAAACCAAAACTAGGTTCTCCTTCTGCTAATTGGTTTTATGTACTCGTCGCAGCCTCTCGACTTCTTTTAGCGTAAGCAACCAATCGTGCTGCGACAATGGATTCAAGCAAAACTCGAATCTGGAAGATTCGAATTGTGAACTGATATTAGCGCTTCGAAAATTGGAAGCGTTTGCGTGCGCCCTTTTGACCGTACTTCTTGCGCTCTTTGATTCGGGGATCGCGAGTGACAAGCCCTGCATGCTTGAGGGTGGGTCGCAAATCTGCATTGAACTCGATAAGGGCGCGAGTGATGCCATGTCGAATTGCGCCCGCTTGTCCCGCTGGACCACCGCCGGTTACGTTGACCACCAGGTCAAACTTTCCAACTGTCTCTGTCAGCTGTAGCGGTTGTCTGATGATCATTCGCAGAGTTTCGTTGGGAAAATATCGGTCGAATGGTTTTTGATTGACCTTAACTTCGCCGGAACCGGGCCGCAGATAAACTCTCGCGGTTGAGGTTTTGCGCCGTCCCGTTCCGTAATACTGAATTTCAGCCACAGTAATCTTCCTTATTCTTTAGTCCGGTTATTAATCTTTTTGAATGGGATTGTAGACTTGCGGGCGTTGGGCGGAGTGCGGGTGTTCGGCATCGGCGTATACCCTGAGCTTTTTCGCCATGGCGCGGCCGAGTTTGTTCTTCGGCAGCATCCCCTTGATTGCTAGTTCTACGACTCGCTCGGGGCGCCTTGCAATCATCTCACGCGCATTAATTTCTCGCAGTCCACCAGGAAAGCGAGTGTGATGGCGATAAACCTTTTGCTCCGCCTTATTGCCCTTCAATACTGCCTGGCGAGCATTAATCACAACCACATGATCGCCTGTATCGAGAAAAGGGGTCCACTTCGGATTTCTTTTTCCGGTTAGTATTGATGCGACTTCAGACGCCAGGTGACCCAACGTTTGGCCAGCTGCGTCTACCACGTACCATTTTCGTTGTCCAGCGAGTTCCTTACCGCTGGGAAAGTATGTCGACATAGTTAACTATCTCTGTTTTCAGCGAGTAAAACGCGAACGGGTAGGATACAGAACGCCTCAAAAAAATGTCAAGTTGCGTAGTGTCCTTATCTCTGTGTAGGACAGGCTTTTAGCCTGTTCGACGTTTTCTCACTTGTATTGTGAGAGGGTTCCGAGCATGCAACGAGAGGTTGACAGCCTGTCGTACACAAAAAAAAGCTCCTCAGCAACGCCGAGGAGCTTGAGTATATGAGACTTTCGCTCTGACTTACGGCTTATCAGGCGGCTTAGTTGTTGAGGTCGGCGTACCGTCGTCGTTCCTCTTCAACTTTGGTGGCCCCTGCTGTTGGTCTGCTGGCTTCTGATCGCCGTCCGTCGTCGTGGTCGTCGAGTCGTCGGGGGTCGGCTGCCTCCGTTTTAGAGTTGGACGACCAGGAGCTCCGTTTTCATCCCCGGCTTGAATGGCACCTGTGGAGGATGCCCTGGCATTCGAGAGGCGAAGCAGTCGGGCTTTAACTCGCTGAAACTCCGAGCTGCTAATCACATATTCGTCATGCTCAGGGAACCGCGCTGCCAGTGCCAAAGCCGCGGCGCGTCGCTCGGGAGGTGCTGGGTGCGTAGCAAAAGCGCGGGAAATAAAACCGGGCTTCTTTTTATTCTTCGCCTCCAGCTTTTCAAACATGGTCGCCATTGCCCCCGGATCGTATCCCGCGGCATACATGTATTGAACGCCAAGTTTGTCGGCTTCCTCTTCTGCACTGCGACTGAACTTCATGAACATGCCCAGCAAGCCGATGCCTGCAGTGTTCTGATAAATCATTCCCGGAATGCCACCAAGGAATATAGAGACACCAAGCGCGGCGTATTCGGCAAGATTTGCCTTCGTCTGGTTCTCGACGGCATGGCGAGCGGCAACGTGTGCGATTTCGTGCGCCATCACACCTGCCAGCTCGGCTTCATTATCCGCTGCTAACAAGAGACCTTTGTTGACATAAAAGAATCCACCAGGCAGTGCGAAAGCATTTACCTCGTCCGAATCTATGACTTTTATCGTGAAAGGAACTTTTGCATCTGAGTGCAGAACGATGTTTTGGCCAACCCGATTTACGTACTCGGTAATAATTGGGTCTTCGATGAACTTCGCCTGGCGGTCGACTTCAGCAGCCGCTTCACGCCCCATTCGCACTTCCTTCTCTGTTGACCCACTCATCTTCGCAATGATCCCGGTATTGATATTGCGTTTGCCAATCATGTCCGGATTTTCATTGGTTGATAAAGGCTTGGTATTACGAGTTGCTACAGGTGTCGCCGGCGTAGCCACAGTTGCAGTCGCCTGGGTTGGATCTTTTTTCGGATCGGTCTGAGTGGCTTTCGGATCGGTCTGAGTCGTAGTTGAGTTTTGCTTCTGGTCGGTCGACTGTGGCGTTTGTGCAACAATGGCCAAAGAACTTGCCAACAGAGAAGCGGCCAAAACCAAAGCAGTCATGGCACGGGAGAAGCTGTTCATTTGAAAAACCTCCAAAAACTCAAGGATGGGACCGGACCGAATCTCCTAACAACTGCGCAGCCAAAACTTTTCAAGCTGACTTCCTGGGGTGGGGTCGAATGAATCTTGCTTATTCGGCGCGCAGTCTATGATGCTGCAGAATGGCGGCAAGGTTGTGCGCCTAAATAAACTTAGCCTATCAACTTCGCCAGGAGGGAATCGCGTTTACGTTATTAAACTGCTACGTTTGCGGGTTCAACTATACTGGCATTGATCGGTAGAGTAAACCCGAAACCATCACGTTCCTATAAAGGCTAAATGCCCAGGACAAAACCATCACTAACCATCATTGGCGCGGGAAGATTGGGCACTGCGATGGCCATAGCTCTTTCGAGCGTCGGGTACCGAATTCACGCGTTAGTATCCAGGCGGCGCGCCCGACCAAAACAAGCCGGCCGTTTGTTAGACGAGACAGTTCCTCTCCTGGTCTTAGAAGAACTACGAGAAGTTGGACAGGTCATTTTGATAACGACTCCTGACGATCAGTTGCCATCCGTTACGAAGCACCTCCGTGCGCTAAACGTCAACAAACGTCGGACCCGCGTCGCACTTCATACCAGCGGAGCTCTATCGTCGAAAGTTTTGTCACCGCTGTCGGATACAGGGTGGCGGGTTGGTTCGATTCATCCGCTGGTTTCGGTTAGCGAGCCTGTAGCAGGAGCCAAGTTGCTCGTTTCAGCGTTTTGGTGTCTCGAAGGTGATCGTCAGGCCCTGCAGCAAGCGCGCAGCATTGTCAAAGACTTGCGAGGGCACAGTTTTTCGATCAACTCAAGCGCGAAGCCTCTTTATCACGCCGCGGCCGTAATGTCTTCCGGAAACATCGTGGCCTTGTTTGATACCGCTCTTGATTTGTTCGAACGTTCCGGTCTGAAGAGAGACAGAGCTCACGAAGTGCTGATCCCGTTGTTGCAATCGACAATCGCGAACCTAATTGAGAGTTCACCCTCGAAAGCGCTAACTGGCACATTCTCTCGTGGTGACGTCGCGACTGTTGAGCGACATCTCAAGGCGCTCGACGGGAAGCAACTTCGAGATGCTCGAGAGTTGTATCGCCTGTTAGGTCGGAAGTCTCTGGCCTTAGCCAAAGAAAATGGTTTGGATAAGAACGCGGTGAGAAAGATAGGCGAACTTCTTGACGAGTAACGTGTCTCTCTTTCACGAATCTGAGGATAAGCAAAACCCTAACGACTTGCGCAAAAATCTGACACCCGCAACTTTAACCATATCGAGTTTCGATTACGACATTTCGCGCCCATTTGCAACTAAGAAATTGAAAGTGCACGTCACTAAAGTCGGTGGTGTTCGACTTTTTGCAAGGGCTCAGAAACCATACTTGCACCGGGCGTTCGTTTATCGTTAAATCTCGCCACTCCAAATTAATAACTACACGTTATGCAACCCACCCCAAGTGCGAGTTACAGTTTGACGTTACGGGTCAAGCTTTCGTCCCGTGCCGGCTCGCTCGGTGAGTTGACGATGGCGATTGGTCGCTCTGGTGGAGACATCGGTGCAATTGACATCGTCAATGTGGGAAACGACTACATCATTCGCGACATCACCGTCAGTTCTGCATCGAGCGCTCACGGTGAACAGATCGTCCAGGCAGTTAAAGACGTTGATGGGGTTGAACTCGTCCACGTTTCTGATCCAACTTTCTTGATGCACCTCGGTGGCAAGATCGAAGTTGTTTCCAAGGTGCCTCTGAAGACCCGAGCTGACTTATCCATGGCATACACGCCCGGAGTCGCGCGCATCTGTGACGCTATCCAAAAGGATCCTGAAAAAGTCTTCACGCTGACGATTAAGAAAAACACGGTCGCTGTAGTCACGGATGGAACAGCCGTTCTTGGTTTGGGCGACATTGGTCCAGCTGCTGCGATGCCGGTGATGGAAGGGAAGGCAATGCTCTTCAAGGAGTTCGCGGGCGTGGACGCTTTTCCCATCTGCCTCAACACGAAGGACCCGGATGAGATTGTCCGCACAGTCAAAGCCATTTCCACTGCGTTTGGCGGGATTAACCTTGAGGACATTTCTGCTCCTCGCTGTTTTGAAATTGAGGAACGATTGAAGGAAGAGCTGGATATTCCCGTTTTTCACGACGACCAGCATGGCACTGCCGTCGTCGTTCTCGCTGCTCTCATTAATGCCCTGAAAATCGTTGGCAAAGAGATGGAGAACGTCAAGGTTGTGGTGAATGGTGTGGGCGCGGCTGGTGTTGCGTGTTCCAAAATCATTATGGCTGCCGGTGTCAAAGACATTATCGGGTGCGATCAAACAGGAGCGCTCTATCCAGGTCGCAAGGAGAATATGAATTGGGTGAAGGACTGGTACGCGAGGAATTCAAACCCAAATAATCAACAAGGCACCGTTCACGACGTGATTAAGGGCGCGGACGTTTTTCTCGGATTGTCCGTTCCCGGAGTTATTGATGTAGAAGACGTGAAGAACATGGCTGAGAAGCCAATCGTCTTCGCGATGGCGAACCCGGTTCCTGAAATCATGCCTGAGGATGCCGCTCCTTATGTAGCCGTAATGGCGACGGGAAGATCTGACTATCCGAACCAAATAAACAACGTGCTTTCATTTCCAGGCATCTTCCGCGGCGCTCTTGCCTGTCGAGCTTCACGCATTAATGAGGCGATGAAACTTGCTGCGGCGAACGCCATCGCAGGGATTATCAGCAGCGCCGAACTTCATCCTGAGTACATAGTGCCGTCGGTGTTTGATAAACGAGTTGCTGAAGCTGTAGCGCGAGAAGTGGAGGCCGCAGCGTACGCGACCGGTGTGGCTCGAAGAGATCGCGGTGGTGAGGTGTAATTAGAATAGGACCTATTTGACATGGCCTATATGAACTCTTGACCACTGACTAGATTTCAACAGTCGAAACTCAAAAAGTTCCCTTACTATCTCGAAAGTTTTTCGTGAAGACTCGCAGCAATCAAAGGCACGATCTTTCGCGGAACATCGATCGCGGCCTTGATGTGGCGTGCGTGCGTAAAATGACCGGCCACGTAAATACCAGGGACTTGTGTTTCAAAAGTTTCCGTGTCGTAGATGGGAATCTCACTGGCTTTCCCGGTTTCCGTTTTAACACCAAGCTTTGTAAGTAAGCTAAGGTCGGCATCGCTTCCCACCAAAACAAAGACGACGTCGTTTGGAATTGTCAGTTGTTCGCCACTTTCTGTCGTGAGTGTTACTGACTCTTCAGTGATCTCATCAACGTGCTTGTAGAGAACTACATTCAACCGGCCCGCCTTAATTTCCGCTTCTAACGGAGTGCGTACCCAGTGTTTCATCGCGCCTGCTTTTGGATCGCGGTTCTCCCAGTCTTCGCGCCAGATTGCCATAGTGGTGCGTGAGCCTTCTTCGGAAAGAAAAAGGGCTGCTTCAGCCGCGCTGTTTCCGCCGCCGACCACGAGCGCATCTTTGCGAACATACGGATACGCATCCACGAACAGGTGATGTACCTTCGATAGCTCCTCGCCCGGAACCCCAAGCCTTCGAGGTCTCTCCATTGCACCAATGGCAAACAGGATTCGTGCTGCTTGATATTTTCCTCGCGTAGTCACAACTGAAAAGCAGTGATCGATGTCGCCGGAAACATCAACAACTCTTTCATCCGTATTGATCCGCAGATCATGATCAAGCACGAAGTGAACGTAATGCGAAAGCAGCTCTTCGCGAGTTGGTTTCTCACGAATTGGCTGAAGTGTACCTTCATGCATTTCCACTTCATTGGGTGTCGAAAACATTGTTCGACCGATCGGATATTGCCGAATGGTGTTGGCGATGGTTCCTTTTTCGATGACGAGATAATTGAGACCTTCGTCAGCGGCAGCTTCAGCCGCCGACAAACCAGCTGGTCCGGCACCGATAATGATTAGATCGAACATTTGCATTTTTTGGCTCGGGATCTATGGGACCTATAGGACATATTGGACCTATTCACCACTGACCACTCACTCCCACCTTCAATCCACAAACACTTCCCCTGTCGCCACCGGAACAGACGCGCCGCCAACCTTCACCTCTTCGATAGAACCTTTTTTGCCTTTCACGTCAAGGTGAATCCGGCTTGGACGATGAATGAAGTCTCCCTGTTCAATTACGAACTTGTATCTGCTGTCCTCTGGTTCGAGTGACAACGCCTGGTGATAAACGAGGTAAGCACCTAAAGCGCCGCAAGCACTTCCCGTCGCTGGATCTTCGGGAATGTTGTCTGCGGGTGCAAAGAAACGTGCATGAGCTCGGGCTTGCCCAACTTCAATCGTCTCTCGTGTGAACACATGACATCCAGTTGCGCCGTGGCGCGTGTAGATCTCACCGAGCAACGAACTGTTAATTTTGCAGTCTCGCAAATCCGCTAATGATCTGACGGGTACAACCATGCACGACAGACCAGTCGAGATGGATTGAATCGGCAGAGTCTCGTCGAGATCTTCACGTGCGAGTCCAAGCGCGCGGGCCAGTTCCGCTTGCTCGGATGCATCGTCAATTTCGTCGATGATTTGAAACTTACCCTGAGTCATCACAACTTGAACCGGTTGGCCGTCTTTGAATTCGACATCAACAGGCAACACTCCGATTCCAACCTCGTGATAAATGCGCTGCATCCCCGATCCACCGTCAGGGATCGGAACCACTCCCTGGCGAGCAAGCGCGTTCCACGTTCCGACGACTGGGTGTCCAGCAAATGGTATCTCTCTTGTCGGTGTAAAGATTCTGAGTTTTCGCAAAACCGTTGGATCTGCTGAGTCGCCGTTCGGCTCGAGAACAAAAACCGTCTCAGACAGATTCATTTCTCTGGCGATCTTCATCATCTGTTCATCGCTGATGCCGGCAGCTTCGGGAAAGACAGCGAGTGGGTTTCCAGCAAACGGGCTGTCAGTAAAAACGTCCATTTGAACAAAGCGGTAGTTACTCAAGACTTCAACCTCCATAACTGTGTCGGGTCACGTTTTTGTTTTCGAGAGGTAGTCTAATCCGGGCAGCAATTGAACGTAAACCTTTGAGGCCAACCGAATGCTGAGGTCGTTAGGTTTACATCCGAAAATTTGTAACGTCTTATACTTTTTGAAAGCTTTGAAACTTTTTGGGGCGGTTGATAATAGGATTAGCAGGTTGTTGTCATCCTCGATCGAGGAACTTTCAAACTGACGATCGGTTCGTTGACACTGATTCATTCGCGGAGTATAAGGGGCAATCCTCGCTCATCGAATCAGCTGTGCGCTATAAGCGCAGTCCTTATGATCTCTACCGCGGACCGGAAAACCTAAATGCCCTTGAGACGACAGATCTTTTGGTAAGTAATGCACAGTCCTTCAGACGCCTGATCGCAACCAATTTAACTACTGTAAAAACTCAAACGTCTACATAGTTCGGATACTAACTCCCGAAACCTTCATGCAGGAGCATCTTCGATTTTCAATTCGTCAGTTCTACACAGTCAAAGGTGCTGTTTTTAGCAAGAGCGTTTGGTCTTTCGATTCTTCCAAAACGAAAGGAATGTCATGCCAAAAAAATGTAAGGAGTTCTCGGTCAATCTCGCAGTACTCGCGCCCAGCAATAAGCGCCAGTTTTCGTTTGGGATGATGAGGGGCTGTATTGATGACAACACACCCTTCTTCGCTATGGTTTTTATTCTTCGCGATCTCATCAACGGCGACTTTCAAGATCGTGTAAGAGTCAAGGTCACTATCGGCCCAACCTTTAATGATCAAGCGGAAGCCATGATGAAACTTGGTTTGACCGCTGAGCAAATGAGTTTCCTACAAGGCCCGATCACAAATAGAGCCATGAAGCTTCCAGCAAGTGGCAGCCAGGAAGTCACCGACAAGAAGATGACGGACTTGGGCCATCAGCTCCTCAACACTTAACTCGGCGCGTTTAGAGTTCGTAGGTTGCTCGTGTCAATTTTTCTGACGGAAAGATTGAAAACTCTTCGATTGAGTTGGCAGCGTAAGTTTTCGGCTTACGCTGCCAGATCGGTCTTACTATTCTTTAGTATTGGCCTCTGGTCTGTTTGCTTTGCTTCGCCAGATGTCAATGCGGGTCTTAAGTGTGGAGAATCGGCTGATGCTTACAAAGGGTACAAGGTCAACGATGTTCGGATTGTGACACCTCTCTCAATTAAGACACCGTTCAGTTTTCTCTTCGGATCACAGCACAAGCTTCAGAATGACTTTGCCGCAATACTGCCCAGGCTCCCCCTACAGAAAGGCGGAACATTCGATCGCGTACTGAATAGTTTTTCAATCGATGCGTTACGTCAGGTCTATGATGAACAGGTTGTCCAACCTGGCGAGCGCATCCGCTTCGCCGTTGTGAGTTATCGATTGGAGAACTGCAATGTCACGACGGAGTCACTCGATGTTGTTTATGTCGTATATAGCTCAGACTTTCTTTATTACGCCTCTCGAATCTTTGAAAAACCAAACGACAAAATCACCAGATCGCTGGCACCGGGTAAGCTGACCAATCCAGGTTCACTCATTAACACCACGAATAAGTTATTACCTCAACCACTCCTGGGATACGACGACGGTCGAAAGCTTTTTGGTGGAACCCGGCTCTCCCTACAGTCCAAAGGCAGGTTCATTGATCGAATGGACTTGAATCTTTCTGGTTCCCAAAACAGCGCATTAACGGATTTCAATGTTTCGGGCTCGCGGGAATTCAACGATAGTTGGATAAGTCATCTGGATTGGCGACTCGCGTATGACTACTTCAACATTCCTACGAATGATCTGAAATTGAAAGCAGGTTCCGGAGTTGCCCAACTCTTTGGTGCGAGTAAGCCGCTCACTCAGCACGGAATACTTGTACGCTTCGGAACGTCAGTAGAGGTTGGGAATCGCCAGGTCGATGCACATTTTCCATTACTTTCATTGATCCCTGACCAGTCTGGATATCGCGCAGTCAAGAGTTATCTTGGTGCTACCATAAACCGAGGCAGGCAATCATGGTCTGCTTCATATGGACTGCAACTCGGAGCAAATGCTGATGACAATGGAATCGGATTCGTCAAACACATCTTTGACGCGAACTATCGTGCAAGATTCCTGCGGCGCGAGCATGATCCCATCAGGTTGGACCTCAACTTTGGCGCCGGCACGGCTCACTCAACCAACTCTCTGATTCCAATAGTCGAGCGATTCTTTGGTGGCAATCAACCGCGTCCCTTTATTGAAGGTGACGACTGGATAATCAATAGCAGTCCACTAATTCGCAGCTTCCCTCAATACGGGCTAAGCAGAGTCGGAAGTGGTCCGTCGATCGGTGGAACGAATTTTCTTTCTTTTAACCTCACGCTATCGAAGCCGGTCTGGCATATTGCGGCCGTACCAGCAGAAATTTCTGATGACGCGTCAATTCGAGATGCACTAGCCGGAGCTCTTCGCACTGCTCGAACAGCAACTCTTGAGGTTTACCTTAGCGATGAGCCGCCCTTTATTAACTTAGCTAATCAGTTGCGAATTGATCGTAATCCCAATCTGATCGAAGGAACTATTCCTGAACTCGAAAAGGCTTTTTCCCCCGTTCCCCTCCTTATTGAACAACTAAAAGGACGCAATCCCCCGTCAGACGTGTTGGACGCAATTTCGGAGATCGATGACGATTCAGGAGTGCTCGAACAATCAAAGCAAACATTGCAGCGCATTACGGATGACAAGGAACCATTAAGACAACTCGTCGGGCAGCTAATCGTCAACGTCACTGCGGACGATGAGGGATTGATCGCTGGTTTGATAGATGGACTGAACAGTATTGCAGAGTCCCTGCGGGCGAATCAGTTGCCCGCCGATGCTGATGCAATTCAGCGGTCGGTAACGGAACTCACGAATGTGCGCACCGCAATGTTGCCGAAAGTGAAACAGCTACTCGCTTACGGTAAATCTGATTTAAGAATCTATGAATCTGTTCGACAGATCTTTAAAAATGACAGTGCTCCTGACGATGTGAGCCGCTCAATGACGAGACTCCGAGCGTTATTGGACAAGATTGAGGAACGGGCTAACGACATTCCAAATGTTGGTCGGTCTGCAGATTTCATTGCAGATGACATGAAGGATCCAGCCGAGTTCGTCCTTCTCCTGCAGAATAAGAAGGACGTCGTTTCACAATTTCTGGTTGCTCAGTTGAGTTCGGACACGATACGACAACTCAATGAGTTCAAACCTGGTGAGCCACTATCCAAACAGCTGCTGAGGGCTCTGCTTCAGGATCTCAATCGAATCATCCACGGTCCATCGATCTTTCAGGAGGAACGCTTTGCAGACGTCGACTTAAGTGATGAAACTTCGAGTCTCGCTGCAGGGAATCCGCAAGGGCTGGAGCTGATCAGACTGAATCGATCCTTAATCGCCGAGGCTTATCCAGACGAAGTCGAGTTAAGTCGAATCGACAATCTGCTGGATGCGGTGGATGACCCTTTGTCAGATGCTAAGTTGATGTTGACCCTGGCGACTGCTGATATGACGACAACGAGTGTCGATAAGGTTCGTAGTCCAATCCATCGACTTGCAATTGGCTACGGCGATCTCGCTCCCTCTTTGCTTAAACGAATAACCAGTACGACAAAATCTCTACAGCAACTTCTCGCAAATGCAGGCGCGCAGTCAGAAGCGCAGGGTCTGAGTCTCGAGACGCAGAAGTTGCGGGCATTCGAGAGCCAGGCGCAAAAAGCCTGGCGCGAGATACCTCTGGCACCTGCGGAAAAACGAACGGATTTTGATATCGGCTATTCAGCACGTGCTCTCGATGTTGTATTTCGCGAACTCAACCTCGTCGAAGTCAGTCCCGTGCTGATGTTCGACGCTGCTCGAATCGGTCCTGAGACATCACCCGGATTTGGAAACTTTCGGTACGGCGTCGGACCAGCACTTCGGTTTTCGCTCGTCACCCTGGATTTCACTGCGGGTTACTCCTTCAACGTCAATCGAAAACCAACAGAAAGCCGTGGCGCTTTCGTCTTTTCAATGACGATCAGTGATTTGTTTCGTTGAGTAATGGAACCGTCACTGATTGATACGAGCCGCTTCGTTAATGATCAAAGCCCTCGGCATGGAATAGCTTGCGCGTTTTTCGCGGACGCTCTCGTATAATCCGCAGTGTGAAGGAAACGAAAGCGACTCAACAAATCAACAAGATTGTATCTCTGGAAGGCATTTGCCTGCCGTTAACGACCTGTTTTGACGCCCACGAGGATCTCAATCTGGTTGGCCTCTCGGCAAATATTCGGAGGTACAACCATTCCGGCATTCTCGGTTACGTTGTCTTAGGTTCTACCGGCGAGCGGGCAAATCTAAACGAAGAAGAATATTTACGCGTAGTTGAAACCGCGCGTGCTCAAACGCCGAGCTCAATGACTTTTATTGTGGGCGCCGGACAACAGAGCACACGCGGAACAATTAACGAGGTTCGTGCAGCAGCTAACGCCGGAGCAGATGCGATTCTGGTCCTGACACCTTATTTCTATCGTTCTGCAATCACTCAGGAAGCGCTTGTAACGTACTACAACATAGTTGCTGATTCCTCATCGATCCCAGTGCTTCTCTACAGCATGCCTGCATTGACCGGTATTAAGATCCAACCGGAAACGATTGCACGCCTCGCACAACATCCAAACATTATCGGCGTGAAGGACAGTTCAAATGACATCGAGGGTTTCCAACAAACGGTTGAACTCTGTCCAGAGGACTTTGCAGTGTTGACCGGAAACGGCACTGTCTTATTCGATGCGTTAAAAAGTGGAGCAACGGGAGGAATCCTGGCGGTTGGTTGCGCTGTTCCGGAAGTCTGCGTTGAGATTTTTCGATTATTCCAGCAGGGAGAGATGGAACGCGCACAACAACTCCAGTCAAAACTGACGCCATTCGCCGCCGCGGTGACCACGCGTTTCGGCATTGGGGGGTTGAAAGCAGCTCTCGATAGATCGGGATACGTCGGTGGAGTTGTACGCAGGCCACTGGCAGCGCCAAACGAAGAGCAATGCGCCGAGATTTTCGAGCTGCTCAACGAAGTCGCTTGCAACCATGCGCAGCTCACAGAATCTAACAGGTAAGGAAGGGCGGTTTACCCCCGCTCTTGCCCGATCTCATTGGTCTGGGAACAGCGGGGGTAAACCACCCTTCCCTACTTGTTAGATTCTGGGAGTTACTTCTTACATTCCAGGAGTTACTTGTTAGATTTTGGTAAGTAATTTGAATGCCGCCCTGAGGGTGGGTAGCACAACTCCGGCATCGTGCGTAGAATGTCGCGCGGGAGCTTAAACCAACTTGAGTACAGTCGAACCTGCCTGTTACAGCACACCGGAAGAATCAGGTTTGCGCGTCGAAACAATTCCCTTCGACCGCATTCCACATCAGAGCCGTCTGTTCCTCGAATACTTGCAGGATCCAGTTGCACTGCGCCGGTTCTACGCGGGCGCCGTTCGCTTTCATCATGAGCTGCCTCAACGTATCTCCGAGGTGTTGTCCGCTTATGAAGTCAGCCGGTCGAGTGTTTGTGACGCACTCGAGCAGATGAACCGTGAGTGGGGAGCTCCTGAGGCCACCCTAAAGAACATTGAGCTACTGCGAGATGCAGATTGCATAGCCGTAGTCTCTGGTCAACAGGCAGGACTGTTTACTGGTCCGTTGTACACAATCTATAAAGCGCTCACGGCAGTGAAGCTGGCCGGCTGTTTGAGCCAACGTAATACCAAAGCAGTGCCGGTCTTTTGGATTGCAGCCGAAGACCACGACTTCGCAGAAGTCGCAACGGCAGAGTTCATATCGCGCGATTGCCAGCTTAACCAGGTCAGTGTTTCCGAGTCCTTGCATCGTGAAGGACTGCCTATTGGAAATATTGTCCTGGATAATTCCATCGTCGCGGTTGTAGACCAACTGTTCGAGATACTTCCTGACTCAGAATTCGCTTCAGACATGAAGGCGCTTGTTTTGAACTCATGGGAACCAGGACGTGGCTTCGTTGAAAGCTTTGCCAGGATGATGACCTCGTTGCTCGGCAAATACGGTCTCATCCTTCTCGATCCACTCAATCCAACTCTGAAGAAACTGGCGGCGCCGTTGTATTCAGCAGCCGCCCTACAAGCTTCTGAAATTGCAGCGGCAATCGAACAGCGGAGCAAGGAGCTCGAGGCTGCTGGATATCACGCACAAGTAACTGCAACCGCCAATTCCTTTCCGCTCTTCCTTCACGACGACGGGGGTGCACGACGTGCGGTCTCGCGAACCGACGAGGGCAAATACAAAGCAAAGGATCTGGACGAGGAATACACTCCCGATGAATTAGCGCAACTCGCACTTGAACATCCGGAACGCTTCAGTCCCAATGTCACTCTTAGAGCAGTTGTTCAGGATTATTTGCTGCCGACGATTGCTTACCTTGGTGGCTCAGCTGAAATTGCCTACTTTGCTCAGACAGCCGAAGTCTATCGAATCCTGCGACGACCGGCGACACCTATCCTGCCGCGTTCCAGTTTGACCATGATGGAACGACATGCGGGCCGTGTTCTCGAAAGGTACAACCTGACTCTGGAAGACTTCTTCGAGGGTATCGATACCGTCATCAAGCGCGTTGTCGAGGAACACCTGGGTGTTAACACCGCGAAGTTATTTGCGAAATCCGAAGAACACATCAACGACGAGTTGGATAGATTGAGGCGCGAGTTGGAATCCGTCGATTCCACTCTTGCCGGTGCTCTCGATACAGGCCGTAAAAAGATCAATTACCAGCTCGAAGGGTTACGCACTCGGTTTGTTCGTGCGCAGATGTCGCGGGATGAAGCGGCGCACCGCCAGCTTCAACGCGCCTTTGAGCAGTTGTATCCAAACAAAGAGCTACAGGAGCGACACATCAATATCACCTCGTTGCTGGCCCGCCACGGCACGTACGTGATTGAGTGGATTTACAACGCGATCAATTTGAGTTCGAACGAACATCAGGTGATAAAGCTTTGACCTTTGTGCTTTGTCAGTGGTCAGTAGTCAGTAACACAGGACCTATAGGACGTATAGGACTTATTAACCACTGACTACTGACCACTGACCACTAACAAAGAACAAAGATCAAAGCTCACGAGAAATATGTCAAAAATCCGCGTCCTCGCAGATCACGTAGCCAATCAAATCGCAGCCGGTGAAGTCGTTGAACGACCCGCGTCGGTTGCCAAAGAACTCGTAGAGAACAGTATCGACGCAGGCGCCTCCCGGATCGCGATCGAAATCGAAGCTGGTGGCAGACGATTGTTGAAGGTTTCTGATGATGGTGAAGGGATGGTTCGCGACGATGCGGTCCTCGCTTTTGAGCGTCACGCAACATCCAAGATCAGTGTGACAGATGACCTCGCAGCGATTGCAACCCTGGGGTTTCGCGGAGAGGCGCTGGCTTCCATTGCCTCAGTTGCCAAAGTTGAATTGATCACAAGTACGGAAGAGGCAACTGCCGGCACGAAGGTGGTGATCGAGGGTGGTCGCATGCGGGACGTTAAGGATGCGGCGCATCCTCGCGGAACAACGATCAGTGTAAAAGATCTGTTTTTTAACGTGCCAGCCAGACGCAAGTTTTTGCGTTCCGAAGCGACCGAAACATTCCATTTGACCAACCTGGTTACTCATTACGCACTTGCCCATCCGGAGATCGGTTTTACCTTCACGAACAATGGACGCGAGGTTATTCGAGCCTCTACCGTGAAAGACCTGCGCGAACGTGCTTATCAGATTTTTGGCGAGGAGTTTCTCGAGAATCTGCTTGAAGTTAACGGAGGACATCCTCAGGTCGTGCGCGTGCAGGGTTACATCTCGGCGCCACGCGACAGACGTACATCACGTGATTCGCAGTACCTGTTTGTAAACCGCCGTTTTGTTCGCGATCGGATGATTGGTCGGGCGTTGTCGGAAGGATATCGGTCGATCCTGCCGCATGGAGTTTACCCGGCAGCATTGTTGTTTATTGAAACGCCACTCGAGGAAGTGGATGTGAATGTCCATCCTGCGAAAACTGAAGTTCGCTTTCGACGATCGGCCGCAGTCGCCGACGCCGTTCGCGATGCTGTCAGATCGGCGCTGGCTGCTGCCGGATATGTTCGTGAAGAGAAGGAAGCTGCGCGGCCCATATTCGAGGGTCAAAAACAGGCAGTTTCGGCTGCGGCGTCAAGCAGTAATACGGTGTCGATGCCTGATCCGATACCAGTAACGGTTCCAGTCTTCGAACCGCCTTCAGTCCCTCAGGAGCAACAGCAGTCGCGAATGGAGTTCGTTGCATTGATGGAATCAGTCGGGGAGGCGCTCGATGAGAAGGAAGCACCGGGCGAAGAAGGTGTACACGATCAGGCATCCGAAGCAGAGCTGATTGATGAGCCGGTTGCAGTAACGTCAGCAGTGAAACTGCCGAAAACTTCTCTGCTTCCTCCTCTGAATTCTGCAGAAAAGTTTGCGCGTGAAGTAACTCCAGAATCGCTGACCGCAAACATTAGACCGCTGGGTCAACTCGAAGAGAGTTTCATTATTGCTACAGATGACGAAGGTCTGTTGTTGATAGATCAGCACGTCGCTCATGAACGTGTGCTGTTCGACAAGTATCGTGCGTTGGAAGCTGAACGTCGCACGGAGTCTCAACAGCTACTTGTTCCGGAGACCTTTGATCTAACACCTGCCCAGGCCGCAGTCTTCGATCAGTTAGCACCTGAACTGGAAAAATACGGATTTGACCTGATGCGATTGTCCGGCCGCACTGTTGCGATCAAGGCGACGCCGGCAGATTTGCCTGTCAGTGAAGCACGCAATATGTTGTTCGAATTGCTCGACACCGTGGATGCGGAAAAGAAAGGCTCGGCGCGTGAGACACTGCGAGATGAAATTGCTGCGTCTCTTGCGTGTCACTCCGCAATCAAAGTAAACATGCCCCTGGCTCCAGAGAAGATGAGGTGGTTGATTGATCGGTTACTACAAACGTCTTCACCAACAACGTGTCCTCATGGACGGCCGGTGATTCTGAGATTGAAGACACGAGATATTCTTAAGGGCTTCCACCGGATCTAGCTCATCCGCAGATTAGGCAGATTAGTCTTTTTGAACTTAAAATGAATGAATCTGCGTAATCTGCGGATGATCTCTTCCTACTCACCTATCACCTTAACCAACACTCTTTTCGGTCTTCCTCCATCAAACTCCCCGTAGATGATCTGTTCCCATTGACCGAAGTCGAGGCGCCCGTTCGTAATGGCCACTGTTACCTCACGCCCCATCACGTGACGCTTCATGTGCGAATCAACGATGTCGTCGCCGATCCCTTCATCACTATAATCACCCTCTGATAAGACTGGCGCCACTTTCTCTAACCACTGTTCGTAATGACGAAACAGGCCTTCTTCATCATCATCCACAAACACAGATGAAGTGACATGTAACGAATTCAGAAGTACCAGCCCTTCAGTAACACCGCTCTCGCGCACACATTGTTCGACGGTCGACGTAATGTTGAGGAAGCCACGATGGGAAGGAAGATGGACCGAGATCTCTTTTCGATAGCTTTTCATAAGCGAACCTCGGTGCTGGGACAATAGGACCTATATGACGTATAGGACCTATTCTACTGAGTACTGACCAATGTTTCTGCGGTCCCAGCACTACAATTCCGCAAGGGCCGTCAGTACTAATTCAGGATCAGAAAGATCCTGCAGCCATGCATCGGGTTTGCACGCAAGCAACTCGTCTCTTGAATAAAACCGTCCAGTTCCAACGGCAACAGCGCGGGCCCCAAAATGATGAGCACAATCGATATCATTGGGCGTGTCGCCGATCACTATGAATTGCTTTGGCTGTAGATCTGTTTGCAGGAAATTGTTGATCCGCTGAGCTGCTCTTTCAGGAAGGTCGCGCCGTTGATGCGATTCGTCGCCAAACGCGCCCGGTAGAGTAAAGAACCGATCGAGTCCAACCAACTCCATCTTCAGTTGGGCCATGGGCTCAATATTGCCCGTCACCAAAGCCGAACGGTAACGTGGATGGTTCGAGAGAACCTCCAGCGTTTCCTTCACCCCAGGCAAGACTTCAAAGAATGGTTCGCCGTTGCCAGTGACTTTCTTTGCTTCGGCAGTCAGTTTTTCGCTGAGGTGATGAATTTGTTCCCTAATGTCGTGATGACTAAAGCCCTCATCTCGCAATGCTTCAGCAATGATTTGCAGATCAGTCATTCCGGAGACCCGCATGTTGGCGAGACGCCCCGACGTCCCAAACACTTCTTCGAGCACAGGAATCGTGTACTCCTTATAAGCACCAATGCGGAGCGAATGAATCAACGTGCCGTCGATGTCCCAGAGGAGGATACGAAGGTCGGAGTGGTCGACAGCGCGAGTGGGAGAGGCGGCGAGGGGGAGAGTGGGCGACTGGGCGACAGGAAGAGTGGGCAAATCTGAAGCATCAGCGTCTTGATCGCCCCCTCGCCCCCTCTCAAACTCGCCGTTTCTTTCTTTCATTCCGCGTCTCCCACTGTCGCCAGAACTTCACCCGCAGTTACGGTGTCACCGGGTGCGACATTCAGCGAGAGAACCACACCAGCTCGAGGTGTCTTCATCTCGTTTTGCATCTTCATTGCTTCCACCACGACGATGCCGGCACCTTTCTCGACTTCGGCTCCGGACTCGACAAGTACCCGAACCACCTTGCCAGGCATTTGTGCTGCTATCTCGGTAGAACCATGATGGTGCCGATCGGAATTCTCATCGGCTCTTAGACGCCGCGGATCGACAATCGAAATCCCATACACATGCTTGTTTACCGTAACCTCGAACCGCTCGCGCGACTTACCTTCAACGCGACAATCGTATACGCGATGGTCATTGATTAAGAGATACGAACTTTGTGCCAGCTTGTGGACCTCAGGACTGTAGCTTTGTCCGTCCACGGTTACACGCAACTTACCGTCAAGATTCTCAATGACTACGTCACAAACGTGATTGTCCAGCACCGCTCTTAGCTTCAAGACTTCCTCCAGGTTGAAGAACTCTCATGGGTCGAATTCGCTCTTAACGCCGCATGTCGTCCGGACAATCTCCAGCGATTCGACGTTGAGTTCGAATTCTGTGGCGCGTTCTGTTGTCGATTCCGATATTCAAGCGCCGCGGCGATTATCGCCATATCCGTCAACTCTTTCGTTGGTGGTGCTAAAGGCACTGAAGCGCGTCTTGAGTTGAACCGTTCGATAAAGCCGGTATCGAGTTGTCCACGTTGGAACTCTTCGTCTTGAACTACCTCGCGAAAGAACGGCAGCGTGGTGGTAATTCCAGAGACTTCGTATTCATCCAGCGCGCGTCGCAAACGTTCGATTGCTTCCGGACGTGTTCGTCCCCACACCGCCAGCTTTGCAATCATCGGGTCATAATGGATCGATACTTCGCAACCTTCATATACGCCGCTATCAACTCTTATCCCTGGTCCCGACGGCTCGCGCAACTCAGTAATCGTTCCCGGACTTGGAAAGAAATTATTCGCCGGATCTTCGGCGTAAATGCGGCATTCGATTGCCTGGCCTCGCCAACGGATGGCTTCCTGCGTAAACGATAGCTTGTCACCGGCCGCAACTCGCAACTGTTCGCGTACGAGATCGAAACCAGTCACGAGTTCCGTCACCGGATGCTCGACTTGCAATCGAGTGTTCATCTCGAGGAAATAGAACTGGCGAGTTGCATCGGCAACAAGAAACTCTACGGTTCCGGCGCCTAGATAATTCACCGTTTTGGCGATCTTCACCGCAGCTTCTCCCATTTGTTCGCGCAAACGCGAATCGTTGATCGGTGAAGGACATTCCTCTATGACCTTTTGGTGGCGACGTTGAATCGAGCATTCACGCTCACCGAGGTGGACGACATTTCCATGAGAATCGGCGAAGACTTGGATCTCGATATGTCTGGGACGTTCGACGGCCTTTTCGAGGTAAATCGATGAGTCGCCAAATGCGGACGCGGCTTCAGCTTGAGCGGTTTCGAAAGCTGAGAGTAACTCTTCGTCTGATCGAACCAACCTCATGCCCTTGCCGCCGCCTCCCGCTGCAGCTTTGAGCATCACCGGATATCCAAATTCATTTGCTGTTGCTTTCGTTTCGGCGAAGGACGACAAGGGTTCAACCGTTCCGGGAACGATTGACACGCCTGCTTCAACTGCAGCGCGCCGTGCACTCGTCTTCGAACCCATAACCTGCATTGCGTCAGGAGAGGGGCCAATGAATGTCAATCCAGCGGAGAGCACGGCCTGGGCGAAGTCCGCATTCTCGGCAAGAAAACCATATCCGGGGTGAACCGCTTCAGCGCCTGTGGATTTGGCGGCAGCGATGATGGCGTCGATGTTCAAATAACTCTGACTTGAAGGAGCTGGGCCAACACAAACACCTTCGTCCGCCATGCGTACGTGCAAACCTTTGGCATCCGCTGCTGAGTAGATGCTTACTACGGAGATGCCGAGTTCACGACACGCGCGAATTATTCGGACGGCTATTTCACCGCGGTTGGCAATTAATACTTTCTTAAACATTTTGGATCGGTCTTTGAGCTTTGTGTTTTGTGCCTTGTACTTTTGCTTTGTAGGTGAGTCTACGTTAGTTGACTAACAAAGCTCAAAGTACAAAGTACAAAGCTCAAACAATAATAGAATTTGCTGGAGACCTCGGGTCGTATCTGACGACACACTGCTTTCCGGGTGAATAGTCGTGGGGACGTGATTGTTGTTGTGCGTTCAAATCCTGAGTCGATTCGAACTGAGTACCCGCAAGAATGTATGTGTAGGTTACCTGAGTGATCGTGCCGTCGGCAGAGGACATCGCATCGATGATACGACCATCTGCCATGCGCCCAGTTTTGGATAGACGGGCAATACGTGAGGCTTCGTCTTCTTGCTTTTTGCGAAAACGATCGAGAAACGACATTCAGTCGCTAGGGGTTAAGAACTCCAGCAGAAACGCTTCGGCCGACACCGCCCTTGGCAACGTCAGCCATTTTCATGATCATGCCATCACGACGAACCCAGTCGTCATCATTTCCCAAAATCTTGTCCTCGCCCGGAAGTCGCAAGTCGTAATCGTTAAAGGACAGGCCGCCTGGTGGCGAATCGTCGGTTGCAAGTGTTAACGATGCTTTGCGGATTATCATGCCGCCGCGCATGTTGCGGCCCTTTTGTGGATCAACCGCCGCAACTTCACCACGCGGCACATATCCAGTGGGATCGAAGTCTTTTAAGGCCGATGCAATCATTCCATCGGGGTCTGGCAAACTTGAAAGTTCTTCCACAACCGTCGATTGATCCGGCAGGCGCTTGTGCAGATTCTTGTATCGCTCGAAAGCAACCTCGAGCGTATACGCCTGGGCGAGATAACCAGCTTCAATGGCTAAGCGTCGTTGTCGTAATCTGGCAGGAACTGTGATTCCAATAAGCGTCGCTATCAATATCGCAACCATGGCTGAGGCCATCAATCCACGGCGCGCATATTTCAGTCCGCAGAAGCGCTCGGGCTGGAGTTTAATTGATCTATAGATTTTCGCTCCAAACCAAAGAGTGAGGAACAGCACCGGAAACGAAATCCATTTCAAACGCCAGGCGGCAGTTTCACCCGCCGCTATCCAACTCCATAAGTGAAAAACCCTGCTGATCGAATCACTCGCTCGCTGGACCATCGCGATGATCGTTTGGGTCAGGAAAACCAGGACCAGTAATGAGCCACTCACCACTAATATTAAGGAACGGCCATAGGATGGTAATTCATGAGCGGGCTTTGGTAAGGCTTCGCCAACTGCACGCGCGCCACACTGCTCACATCCGGCAGTCAGCGATTCGACATCTTTAAACCCACAACATGGACAAATCGTCACTTGATTCTTACCTCGAACAAACGCAGGGATTGCAAAGTTCGCCGGCCATTCAGCTCGGCTTATGTACTAATCGTCGTTCCGGTCGTCTTTCTCCACCCGTGCTCGTTCCAGCCTGAGAATACGAAGTTTGTTTTTCTACGTTCTGTGTTTTTGCTTCGACGTTAGTCAGCTCACGCCACGTGTGATACATCCGATGGGCAAAGGTCCAATACGATCCCACGGCGAGCACCCAGAGGACAGCAGGCATCCGGTTCGCAAAGAAATTTGTAGAGCCAGGATGCGTACTAAGCGCACCAATTATAAAAAGAACCACCCGTTCCGGGCGTCTCAAAAAACCGACATCACATTTGGGTATTAAGCTTTCGGCCCGAGCGCTGGCGTAGCTTACCATAACCGAGCCCATCAGACCGGCGCCCGCAAGAAAAACGTTAAGAGTTGAATGAAATTGAGTGTCGCGGGCGTAAAACACCATCAACCCCACAAAGACAACCATGTCTGAGAGCCGGTCGAGCGACGAATCCAAAAACCCACCAAACCTGGTGACTCTTCCCGAAAGACGAGCCACTTGACCGTCCAACATGTCAAACAGGTTGGCAACAATTAAGGCTATGCCAGCGGAGAAGAACCAGCCCATTCCAAATAGAACGCCACACCCGACATTCAATGAAACGCCGATGATGGTAAGGATGTTGGGATTGATGTGCCCATGGGCAAGCCAGCGCACGATGGCGTCGATTATTCGCTGAGCTAGCCGTCCGATGCTGGCGCCAAACACTAGGTGTAATTTTCTCCTGCGGGCATTATGCCCAAAAAGCCTTTGGTATTACAGGTTCTTGCGGAACACAAGCGGCGAATAATAGGGGCGAGCAAGGGGGTTGTCAACGATGTATGGGTCCCTCTTAAGGTTTTGATTTTTCCGTCTGTTGTCGTGCCGTCGCTAACCTCGTTGTTTCCTTTAGGGCGTCTTTATATTGTCGCTGGAGTTCGGCTTTTGCTGTACGTCTCCAGACATTTCGACAACCTTTGACAGAGGCAAACTGGTTTTGTAAGACCAGGCCCCGCTGCGAGTCGGCATTCAAAACGCTATTCTGAAGCTGATAATTCATCGTGTAAGGTACGCAGTTGTCTGATTTCGAAATTGCGTGTGCTTGCCGGAGTACGCACCACTACTTCGTCACCTTCCTGTTTACCCATCAGACTTTTACCAACCGGCGACGTAGTCGAAATCAATCCCTGTGCCGGATCGCTCTCTTCAGGTGAAACCAATCTGTACGTCACTTCCTCATCTTTTTCGGCATCATAGAGCACTAAAGTTGATCCATATGACGCCTTATCACGCGGCACTTTGTTTGGATCAATCGACGCAATTTCACTGATTCGCTGACGAAGTTCCATGATTCGCGCTTTTACGATGTTTTGACGATCGAGCGCGGCTTTGTATTCGGAGTTCTCACGTAAGTCGCCGAATTCAAGTGCGCGTTTTATCTCTTTTGGTAGATGAACTCTTAACTCAGTCTCGAGTTCGTCCAGTTCCTTCTGTAGTTTTTCTTTTATCGATTGTGACAACTCTTCACCTGCTGTTCTGCTTTACTCGCAAACTCAATACCAGCCTCTGTCAACGTACGATAGGCTGTTAGCCTGTCTGTTTGCCTCAGGTTCAACTCCCAGATCGACGACAGGCTGACAGCCTGTCGTACTTATTTAAGCAATTCTATGATGCTTCTCTTCATCCGGGGAACAAAAGGAGATCCCTGTGTCTCTGGCCGTACGGACTAGCTGTCCATCCGGTGGAACTGTCTTGATGTTCCTGATTGCATCAGTCAGGGGAACGTTCACAATGTCTCCTGCCTGCAATGCCACCATAATGCCACGATCGCCACTCGCCAGCGCTCGTACTGCACAAGAACCAAAATTAGTTGCCAGCATCCTATCGAAAGCATTCGGCCGGCCGCCACGCTGTACATGACCGAGCACAACACATCGAGTTTCGCGTCCAGTTAGTGCTTCGATATCGTGCTGTAGGTGGATACCGATGCCGCCCAACCTCGGTGCCCGAACTGAATCACCTTTGTCCTGGTAGATCAGCTCATGCCCAATCTCTGCTGCGCCCTCCGCGACAACAATGATACTAAAATTCGATCCTGCGAGATCGCGTGCTCGAATCTTGTCTGCCACAGCCTGTCGCGAAAACGGAATCTCAGGAATCAGGATGACATCTGCGCCGCCCGCTATTCCCGAGTGCAGGGCGATCCAACCAGCATGACGGCCCATCACCTCCAGGATCATCACTCGATCATGCGACTCGGCAGTTGTGTGAAGTCGGTCGAGAGCTTCAGTAGCAATGTCCAGCGCGGTAACGAAACCGAAGGTCAGTTCAGTGCACGCCAGATCGTTATCGATTGTCTTAGGCACGCCGCAAACTGGCACTCCACGCTTATCGAACTCCGCGGCGATCGTCAAAGTACCCTCGCCACCGAGCACAACCAGCGCGTCGATGCCGAGTACTTTCATGTTTGAAATCGCTTCATCGTAGACACTCTCCACACTAACCTTGACACCATCTCTGGTGCGGTCTTCGAAGTTTCCGCGATTGCGAGTGCCGAGGATCGTTCCTCCGCGGGGAAGAAGTCCCCTAACGTCACCTGCGGAAAGAAGACGTGTCTGGGTCGCGCCAATCAACCCTTCGAAGCCGTCTTCAATGCCGATGACTCTCATGCCGTATTCACACGTAGCGGTTTTCACCACCGCGCGAATGACAGCATTCAAGCCTGGAGCATCACCGCCGCCTGTTAGTATTCCGATGGTTCCGTACATTGGTTAGTGCCGATAATAATAGGTCAAATAAGTCCTATAGGTCCTATATGGTCGCATCAGTCTATAACTTCCAGATGCCGATCAAAAACTCTGGTTGACCCTCATACACCGCTCGCGTAGCATAGCGACATTACTTCTAATAATGCGTAAAGGCCTGCAACTTTGGAAATTGATGACGACGCAAAAGAGATAGTTCGGGAGATTGGCACCGCAATCAACGAGTCAGTAGAGAACTCCACCAAGGTTGCTGAAGCGATTGAACGCCTGCGACAAGCTGGATATGAGATGGAGTTGACGCTTAGGTTGGAGATTGGTTTACGCCCGCATTCAGGTGACGACGAAACCGAAGGCGACAGCGCTACTCTCGAACTCACCGAAGAAGACCTTCAAGTACTTCAGCGAATGAAGATCAGAATCGACCCCGAGATCTAACTTGGAGTGCGGCGGCCTGCCGCCGCTTTGTTACAGCGAAGCTCACCCTCAACAACCCTTGCGACAAACGGATTCCAGTCCCGCTTTAACAAAGCGGTGGCAGGCCACCGCACTCCAAAGAACTACTCTGGCACTTCGTCACTGCCGGTCAGCGTCTGTTGTCGCAAAGCGGCTGCGCCCAACAAGCCGCCCATGCCCATCGATTCGACCGCGCTACTCGGCACCAACATGAGCGCGCCTTTCTCTTTCAAGCCTTCGTAAAGCATGTTCATCGCGCGAAGATGCAATGCAGTCGGATTATCTTTGTAGGACTGCGCTGCCTTCTCGAAAGAATGCGCGATTTCAACTTCAGCCTGGCCCAGGATGATCCGGGCTTGTTTCTCCCGCGCAGCCTGTGCTTCGCGAGACATTGCATCCTGAAGAGCCGCCGGGATAATTACGTCGCGCATTTCCACTGACTGCACCGTAACACCCCACGGATTGGATCTCTCATCAATTAACTGTTGCAACTCTTCTTCGATCCGTTCGCGGCCTCGCAGAAGATCAGTCAGCGATGTTCTGCCGATTATGTCGCGCAGCGCAGTCTGTGCCGCCCAACTAACAGCTTGCGGATAGTTCTGAACCTCCAAAGCGGCTTTTTCAGGATCGTAAACCATCCAAAACAGGACTGCGTCAACATTGACAGGCACAGTGTCTGAAGTCAGCGTTTCCTCAGCTGCGAAACTGGTAGTGATCACTCTCTGATCCACCCAAGCCGAGACGGAGTCGACAAACGGAATGATCCAGAACAATCCGGGACCGCGGAGTCCGACATACCGACCTAGACGCAAGACAACAGCACGATCCCACTGTCGAGCAATCTTAGGAGCTTGCGCCAAAAGAATACCTATCAATACGCCGAGAATGGCGCCAATCGGGTTCAGCGGGTTCAATGCCAGCGTCGCAATACCGAGAAGCGCCGGAACCAGGAACGCTACCGCAGAGACAACATTCACTCGAGGAGTGTTGGTCGCAGGCAGACTGCTCCGTGTCTGAACCAGACTGGTCATACTATTGGACATTTTTCTTAGTCTCCTTTTTGCGCCTTCTTTGGAGTTGGGCAATCAGATCGTCCGGGGAGAATCCCATCGCACCGGCTTCCTCAACGAACCGGTCGACAAGGTCACCCAAGATGGCTTGGGAATCCTGACGATTTCTTGCTTCGAAATGGCGAGCGCATACAAACGTTCCCACACCTCTTCGCGTTTCCAGCACACCCGAGCGTTCCAGTTCCGCATAGACTTTTGCAACCGTGTTGGCGTTTACACGAAGTTCGACAGCCAACTGTCTTACAGTTGGCAACTGCTCGCCGATCTGCAGCCTGCCAGTCACGATCGCAAACTGGATTGCTCGCGTTAACTGCGCATACAGCGGCATTGGATGCGATGGGCTTAAGGAGAACATTTGGCTCATTTCAGATTGTACTACGAAGATAGTACAAGTTTGGTTTCACAAAAGTTTGGAAAGTTTATCGGACCCATTCGACCTACAGGACCTATTCAAAGAACAAAGCACAAAGCACAAAGCTCAAACCGATGTGTGTTTGGCGCGCATCATTCCCGTGTGCTATCTTATGCGGCTTTTAAACCTGCCAGTTCGTCGCCTTAATGGATAAGAAAGAGGAGTTTAACGACCAGTATGACCACGCCTAATCCGAATGCCGACGGCCAACCCGTCGGCAAAGTTGTGCAGATCATCGGACCGGTTCTCGACGTCGAATTTGATGGTAAGTATCTTCCGCCGATCTACCAGGCGCTACGGATCGTTTCAGATGGTTTCGATGTTCCGGAACCAATCAATGTCATTGCTGAGGTTCAACAACACCTCGGCGAAGGACGTGTCAGAACGGTTTCGATGTTGCCTACTGACGGCATGGTGCGCGGCATGAAAGCGATTGATACAGGTGGTCCCATCACAATGCCGGTCGGTGAGGGAACGCTTGGTCGCGTGCTGAACGTCATCGGCGAACCGGTGGACACTCTCGGCGACGTCAAATACGAAAAACGTTATCCCATTCATCGTCATGCGCCGACGTTTGAAGAGCAGTCAACTGAACTTCAAATGTTTGAGACTGGAATTAAGGTTATCGATTTGGTTCAGCCATTCTTGCGCGGCGGCAAAATCGGTTTGTTCGGCGGTGCGGGCGTGGGCAAAACAGTTATCGTGATGGAGCTCATCAACAACATCGCCAAGGCCCGATCGGGCTTCTCGGTTTTCGCCGGCGTGGGCGAACGCACTCGTGAAGGTAACGATCTCCTGCGCGAAATGGTTGAGTCGGAAGTTATCCAGTTTGGCGAAACGTTCAATAAAAATCTCAAAGAGACTGGATCGTTCGATCTTACAAAGGTCGACATGAAGTCGATTGGCAAGTCGAAGGTGGCGCTGATTTACGGCCAGATGACTGAACCCCCAGGAGCTCGTCTGCGTGTCGCACTTTCGGGTCTGACTGTGGCCGAGTACTTCCGCGACCAGGGACTCGACGTGTTGCTCTTTATCGACAACATCTTCCGCTTCACTCAAGCTGGTTCGGAAGTGTCCGCATTGCTTGGCCGCATGCCGTCGGCTGTGGGTTATCAACCGAATCTCGCAACTGAAATGGGTGAGATGCAGGAGAGGATCACGTCCACAAAGACAGGTTCAATCACTTCGATTCAAGCGGTGTACGTTCCGGCTGACGACTACACAGATCCGGCACCCGCTACAACGTTCGCACACCTCGACGCTGTCACGGCGTTGTCACGTCAAATTGTAGAGTTGGGCATTTATCCGGCGGTTGATCCTCTGGCGTCGTCATCGCGCATTTTGGATCCGCGAATTCTCGGTGAGGAGCACTACAACGCCGCACAGGATGTGAAACGAGTTCTGCAACGTTATAAAGATCTGCAGGACATCATCGCGATTCTGGGTTTAGATGAATTGTCTGACGAAGATAAATTGATTGTGTCGCGAGCGCGAAAGATTCAGAAGTTCTTCTCGCAACCGTTCCACGTTGCCGAGCAGTTCACTGGTCTTGAAGGAAAGTACGTCAAACTCGAAGATACAATTAGAGGCTTCCGCGAGCTCGTAGACGGCAAGCATGATGATCTTCCCGAGCAGGCGTTCTACATGGTGGGAACGATAGAAGAAGCAATAGAAAAGGCAAAGACTCTGGCTCAATAAGTATGTTTTCTCTGCGCAATCTTTGCGATCTCTGCAGTGTAAAAATCGTCTCTTCACCGCAGAGACGCAGAGACCGCAGAGATCGCGCAGAGAAGACGACTCCCTCAGTAAAATGGCAGACAAGATTCAATTAGAGGTTGTCACTCCGGAACGTCGAGTGCTCGGTGAGCCGGTGGATATGGTCACAGTCCCGGGCCTTAATGGCGAAATGGGAATTCTTCCAGGTCACACGCCATTGATTTCCCAGTTGAAGACTGGTGTGCTCAGCTATCTTCAGGACGGTCGAACAACTCAGTTGTTGGTGTCCGGAGGTTTTGTGGAAGTCAGGGACGATCGGGTATCTGTCCTGGCCGAAATAGCCGAGCGCCCGGAGGAGATCGATGTCACTGCGGCACGTGCGTCACGCGATCGCCTGGAGAAACAACTAGGAGGATGGTCAGGCAGTGACGACGAAATGGAGTCTGTGAAGACTGAACTGGCCCGTTCCGAGGTTAGGTTACAGCTCGCTGCCTCACGATAACACTTAGTGTGATTTAAGCATCGAAGTCCCGCTTTTTATCGCCAGGCGCATTTCCTCAACTGCTTTTTCCAATCCAACGAAAACAGCTCGAGCCACAATGTTGTGGCCGATGTTGAATTCAGTAATCTCAGAAATGCCTGCTACAGCCACAACGTTTCGATAAGTTAGACCGTGACCTGCTGCGACGTGCAATCCATATTGAGTCGCCAGTGCTGCGCCCTCCCTGAGTCTGCGCAATTCCTGTGACGCGTGAGCTGCACCTTCACCGTGAATCCATTTTGCACCTAGAGTCGAATCAGCGTAGGCGGCGGTGCACAGTTCGACTTGCTGCGCACCGACTTCGTGAGCGACTTCTATTTGCACCGGATCGGGATCGATAAAGAGACTCGCGAGAATGTTCGCCTCGCGAAGACGAGCGACAGTTGCGCGAACAATTGCGATGTTAGCTTTTGCGTCGAGTCCACCTTCAGTTGTGATTTCGTCAGGCTTTTCAGCGACAAGCGTCACGGCGTCTGGCTTGGTCTCAAGCGCAACCTTAAGCATTTCTTCCGTCGCTGCCATTTCCAGGTTCAGATAAGTGGTGACTACTTGTCGAAGAAGCTGAACATCCTGGTCCTGGATGTGACGGCGATCGCCTCGAAGATGCACAGTGATTCCGTCTGCCCCTGCCTGTTCGCAGATCATCGCGGCAGCAACGACGCTGGGCTCCGGCGCTCGCCGTGCCTGGCGCACGGTAGCGACGTGATCGATGTTGACGTTTAGACGGGACATTTTTTTCTTTCAATAGGTCAAATAGGTCCAATAGGTCCTATCGTCAAGGCTTCAATTGCTGCACCGCCTTAATCGCATTGTCATAAACACCGCGGCGCGCTTGCTGTCGAATTAATCCGACCTCCGTCAGCATTTTAAAGCTATCGCTGCCGAGACTTATTTTACTACCTTCATAATGATCCCATCGAACCGGGATTTCACGAAGCCGCAGGCCCGCTCGATACGTAAGGTAGAGCAGCTCAACATCGAATCCAAAACGATCCACCGTTGCGGCTTCGACAAGCGGCTTGCACACGGTCATGTTGAATGCCTTGAATCCACACTGTGTGTCCCAGAACGGAAGACCAGTCGCCAGCCGTACCGCCAGGTTGAAAATACGTCCGCCTTGTTCGCGTCTCCAGGGCTGGTGGACGCCGATGAGACTTCGATCCAATGCTCGCGATCCAAACGTGACGTCGCACTCGTTCTTAAAAATCGGATCAACCAACTTCGGTGTTTCAGTAATCGGCGTTGACAAATCAGCATCGGAAAACAGCGCCACCGTTCCACGCGCTGCTAACAGACCTAAGCGCACTGCTCGACCCTTTCCGAGATTCGATTTGTAGGTAATCACTGATGTACGGAGGTCTCCGCTTTCTTCGAACGTCTTGTGTGCCATTGCTGCCGTATCATCTGCAGAGCCGTCGTCAACCAGAATCAGTTCAGAGTCAGGCCAGTCAGTGCGCAGGTAGTCGACGACAGTTCGTAAGGTCTTACCTAATCGAACCGCCTCGTTGTAGGCAGGAATTATGATCGAAAGGGATCCTGACATCGAGGTTCTCAAAGGCACTATATCACAGCGCAACTGAGCGTCAGTTTCGAGGACTGAGTGGTCGGTGTGCTATAGTCTTTTCGATGGAAGTCGCACGAGAATTGAACGAAACCACGCACGCTTATGATGAGGTGCGATTTAGTCGAAGATTCCTCGGAGTCGCTGCCGGAATAGTTTTGCTGGCGGCGGCGTTTGGCGGAATTATTGGCACTTCTCGAAAACTCAGCGGACTGACTAGTTCAAGCAAAGCCAATTCCTATCGAGTGGTTGGCGATATTGAGAAAGACTACAACGAAGCGGTTACCACTATTACCGGTAACTACTCTGGCGATGTCGATTACGAAAAGGCTACCCAGGCGGCGATCCAGGGGATGCTCTCCACCCTTGACCCTCACTCGGCTTATTTCCCTTACAGCGAATTCAAGAAACTCAAAGAGGACCAAGATTCCAGGTTCTATGGAATCGGAGTCACAATCGTTCAGCATCGCGACGGTGTCTACATTCAGTCAGCAGTTGAAGGTACACCAGCCGCTAAGATTGGTCTTAAATACGGCGACAAGATAGTCGAGGTCGACGGCAAGGACGTACGTGATTGGAGTAGCGATCAAGTCTCCAAGAATGTTCGCGGCGGCCTTGGGGAACCTGTAACCATTAAGGTTGAACGAGCAGGATCGGAGGCCCCGCTCTACTTCACGATCGTTCGCGATACAGTTCCGCTACCCACAATCCGCAACGCATACATTATTCGACCAGGTACTGGCTACATTGGTTTGACGGGCGGTTTTCAACGCTCGAGTGATGATGAACTTCGTCTCGCAATAAAGAAGTTGGAAGAGCAGGGCATGCGCCAACTGGTTCTGGATCTACGCGGCAATCCCGGCGGTCTGCTTGATCAGGCCATCGATGTTGCCAGCGAATTCCTTCCGCGTGGCCAGGTTGTGGTGTCAGTTAAAGGCCGGACTGAGTACAGTGAGCCGGTAGTTTATAAGTCGAGCGGCTCGGAGCCTGCCACCGTTCCACTTGTCGTGCTCATCAATCGCAACACTGCTTCTGCCTCGGAAATCGTCGCCGGAGCAATCCAGGATCATGGCCGCGGATTGATAGTTGGTGAGACAAGTTTTGGAAAGGGGCTTGTTCAGCGGATCTTTCAGCTCCCCTTCAACACAGGGTTGACGCTGACGACTGCACGTTACTACACACCCTACGGACGTTCACTGCAAAGAGACTATTCGAATGGCTCGCTCTACGATTATTACACCAGACATGATCCATCCGAACTCGGCGCACAACCAACACCAACACCTGCAAATCTGAACTCTCCGCTTGCCCTGGCATCGCCGACGCCACACCCGCAAACAGGACCAGCAGTGAAAACAGCTGCAGGTCGAATATTCTACGGTGGTGGCGGCATCACGCCGGATGTCGAAGTTAAAGAGCCGGTGAACAGTCCACTGCGCTTGCGTATTGCTGAGGCCGCATTTCATTTCACCAGACAACTCGCAGCGGGAATCATCCCTGGTTTGGAGTCTTACAAAGTCGATAAAGTTCAATACGGGAAGAGCGCGAAGCAAAGTGATTTTCCAATCAATGACCGTGTTGTTGATGCATTCCGCACATTTCTGCAAAAGCAACCAGAGTTGGCTGTAACCTCTGCTCAGATTGACGAAGAGCTCGAGTTTGCAAAATTGCGTTTGCGGAATGAAATCATCACTGCCGCATTTTCCAATGATGCCGGCGCTCGGATCCTGTTAGATAGCGATATACAAGTTCTAAAAGCTCTGGATGCATTGCCTGATGCAAAGCGACTTGCCGAAAGCACTCAACGCGACGTTTCTCTCGGGTAGTCCGATATTTCTTTTCAATTAGACAAAAAGGGAATAGAACAAGTGAGGAAGGGCGGTTTACCCCCGCTGCTACCCAACTAACATGATGGGCAGCGAGCGGGGGTAAACCGCCCTTCCTCACTTGTTCTACTCCCGGTCATTCGCATCCTTGGCGGAGAATAATTCCAATAAGTGAACTCATATTCGACTTATTGCATTACGCAGACATCTTATTTATAGTCCGCATTTCTAAAAACATTTGCGCTGCTTAGCACCGTTCTACGCCTTTCCAGGCAGCGCGTTTTATCCCACAGCTTTTAGTCATCAATTTAATTGAAAGGATACTTTCGCATGAAAGCCAGGTCGCGCTCCGTTCTAGATGTCGCACTACTACTCGTGATAGTTGTAAGCATTGCGGTTGCCACGGTCACTGTTTATTCACAAGGTAACACTCAATCTGCGGGACAAAATGGCGCTCAGCCCGGGCAACGGCCAAACGCGCAGCAAAGCGCCAGCCCAACCCCAACACCAATCAACTGGTCGAGCGATCCATTGCTGAAGCGATTTGTCTGGCGAGGAATCGGACCTGCAAGCATGGGAGGCCGCGTAGATGACATCGCCGCGGTTGAGTCGAACCCGTACATCGTTTACGTAGGTTTCGCGACCGGAGGTGTTTGGAAGTCAACAAACAACGGCACGACCTTTCAACCAATCTTCGAGACTTATTCAACCGCTTCAATTGGCGACATCGCAATTGCTCCATCAGATTCAAATGTTGTTTGGGTTGGAACAGGTGAAGCTAACAATCGGCAAAGTTCGAGTTTCGGTGATGGCATCTACAAATCGACTGATGCAGGTAAAACTTTCACGAAGATGGGTCTGGAAGATTCGCAGACCATAGCTCGCATCGTAATCGATCCAAAAGATCCCAACATTGTCTATGTTGCTGTTCTCGGCCATCTCTTCGGTCCAAATAAAGAACGAGGTGTCTACAAAACCGTTGACGGAGGTAAGACATGGAACAACGTCAAGTTTATTGACGAAGACACCGGGTTCACTGACCTTGTTATCGATCCTTCCGATTCTAAAACGCTGTACGCAGCATCGTATCAACGACGCAGAACTTCCTGGGGCTTCAACGGCGGCGGACCAGGGTCGGGAATATGGAAGACGGTTGACGCGGGCAAGACCTGGAAGAAGCTCGACGGAGGTGGACTGCCTGAAGGATTGCTGGGGCGCATTGGTATTGATGTGTCAAGATCGAATCCCAACGTGGTCTATGCACAGATGGAAGTCGGCGCAAGTGTTGGGACCGGCGGAGAAGAGCAAACATTTGGCGGTCAGGCCGCGGCGAGTCCTTCGCCGTCTCCATCAGCTTCTGCATCGCCGACCGCGACAGCAAGTCCGGCAGCATCGCCAACACCAACACCACTCGATCCCAAGAAGCCAGGTGTGTGGAGGTCTGACGATAGAGGTAAGACCTGGAGAATCGTAAGCAACGAGAACAATCGTCCGATGTATTACAGTCAAATCCGCGTCGACCCGAAGAACTCAGAAAACGTTTTCGTCGGCGGATTGAATTTCAGTAAATCAACGGATGGCGGCAAGACTTTCAAATCGCTTCAGCCAGGAATTGCACACAGCGATCACCACGCAATTTGGATCGACCCCAACAATGGCGATCATCTCTGGATCGGAAATGACGGCGGACTTGATGTCACTTACGATCAGGGAGCGACCTGGGAATTCGTGAACACAATACCGGCGGCGCAGTTCTATGCGATCGCGGTTGACATGCGAAAGCCGTATTACGTGTACGGTGGACTGCAAGACAACGGGTCGTGGGGTGGCCCAAGCCAAACGCGTAGTCTTCAGGCGGGAATTACCAATGCCGATTGGTATCGCGTTGGAGGTGGCGATGGTTTCTATGCCCAGATCGATTCGACCGATCCCAACACTGTCTATTCAGAGTCCCAAAACGGCGCGATGAATCGTCTCGATTTACGAACTGGTCGAAGCACCAGTATTCGTCCGCGAGGTCTGCCACAACGAGGTCGAGGTCGGCAGGGTGGAGGCGGTGCTGGCGCGCCGGCAGCAACCGCTTCGCCCGCAGCTTCGCCGGCAGCTTCACCCGAAGCAACACCTGATACGGCCGCTCAGCTCGCCGCGTTTGCAGCAACACAGGGGTTAGGATTCAACGCCAATCTCGCGTCAAACGTTGTGCCGACACCGGGCGCAAACGAGCAATATCGGTTCTACTGGAACACTCCAATTGTCCTCTCGCCACACAACCCTCGTCTGATCTATGTTGGTGGCGATCGTTTCTTTAAGTCATTCGATCGCGGCGATACGTGGACGGCCAGCGCGGATCTTACGAAGCACATCGATCGCAATACATTGCCGATCATGGGTGTGCCCGGCAAAGATCCAATGGCGTCCAAGCATGACGGTTATACGAGCTACGGTTACATCGTGACTATCGCTGAGTCACCGAAGCTTCCGGGTGTTATCTGGATCGGCACCGATGACGGCAACCTCCAGGTTAGCAAGGATGGTGGGGCGACCTGGACCAACGTCGCGAAGAATGTTCCGGGTATCGGTGAAACGTATCACATTGCGCGGGTCGAGCCTTCTCACTACGATGCGGGAACTTGCTTCGTAGCGGTTGATGGTCATCGCTTCGACGACTTGAAGCCCTACCTCTTTGTGACTCGTGACTACGGTGCGACGTGGACTTCCATCGTCGGCAACTTGCCCAAATGGGGCACCGTCAATGTTGTGCGCGAAGATCCGAAGAACAAGGATCTGCTGTATGCAGGCACGGAGTTTGGTTTGTTCGTTTCCCTCAATGGAGGCGGCGAATGGAAACCAATGATGTCGGGAATGCCAACTGTTCGTATCGACGACATCCTGGTTCATCCAAGAGATAACGATCTCGTCGTCGGTACACACGGTCGAGGCATCTACATCCTCGACGACATTGCACCACTCCAAGAATTAACCTCGAAGTTGATGGAGTCCGACGCGCACCTGTTCGATATCAGGCCCGGGACGATTTGGTACAACGACACGCGTCTGAGTCGTTACGTTGGTGGCGCGAAGCTTTATCGCGGCACCAATCCGCAACCGGGAACGGCGATTACTTACTACCTGAAGTCAGTTCCCGATGGTGATGTGAAGCTCACCATTTCAGACTACACAGGCAAAGTAGTGCGCTCGATTGCGGCGACTAAGGAAGTAGGTCTAAATAGAGTTCAGTGGAACCTTCGCGGTGATCCTCCGCCACGTCCCGCTGGCGGTGGTGGCTTTGGGGGTGGTGGAGGAGGCGGAGCTGGCGGTGGCGGCTTTGGAGGTGGTTTTGGAGGTGGTTTCAACCTCGGTCCACAACTCGAGGCCGGCACCTATCAAGTGAAACTGACGGTTGGCGGAAAGGACTACAGCACGCGAGTCGTTGTCGAAAACGATCCGGGCATGTAGGTCGATTGAAAAGGCAGTCGGGAACGGGCCCCGAGCGCCCCCCGTAGGTTCAAGGCCCCTACTTCAAGTTATACATCGGCCAAAGAAACATGGGGCCTTAAACTGCGGGGGGCGCGCTCCGGGTCTTGTTGGTCCCTTCCTGACTGTCCATGATTTCTTCAGCTCAATTTCAATTCCATCTGGATATCGACGCGCTTGTAATCCTCGGCATCAGTAATCGGAACTGACTTGAACCCGTGCTTTTCGTAGAGAGCGATTGCTGGTTTCAGTCGTGTGTTCGAAACGAGTATCAATCGTTCGGCCCCTGCTTCTTTCGCAAAATTGATAACGCTGCTGATTAACAGATCGCCGTAGCCCCGCCCTCGTACCTCAGAACTCACTGCCATCTTTGCCAGCTCAAAGACTCGATCATTCAATCGAACCACGGCGCAAGTCCCGACGACTTTACTCTCAGGTTTTGCGTTTTGGCTTGTTGCAGATACTGTAATCACGAAGAAGATCTGGCCGCCCGGTTCGACAATCTCCTTGAATGGATCAGCGAAGATGACAAGATCCGCCTCTTCGATCTCAAAGTATTCTTCAATCCATTCGCGATTGAGAGATTCGAAGTGAGAGGCAAGCTCCGGCCGAAAGCGGACTACTTCAGCCAGACTGAATGAGTTACCCCCTTCAGGGGATTGGCAGTTTCCGTATGGCATCGCCTCGAATGATCATTGTGCCATTGGTATATTCGATTTCTGATTCTGGCGCTAATGCAACAACTCCTGTCAGAGTAATTACCTCGCCGAAAGCCAGATGAATACCTGCTCGCGTTGATTCATCTGAACTTAATTGAACCTTTTTTATACTGAACGTTTTGAATCCTGCTGCTGAGATCGTGACTGTATAAGTTCCGTCGTTGACGCCCGGGAAGGTGAAGACTCCGCTATCGTCAGATTTCGTGGTGCGCTCACTCTTGTCACTTTCATTGATCAGCTTAATTACAGCCCCTGGAACGCGGGCCTCGTTCGGGTCAGTGACAAACCCTGTGAATTCTCCAATCCGGCCCTGGTCTTTTGTCCGTTGAAAATTTATAGCTGTTTGACTACATCCCTTCAAGTCCTTCTTCGCGGATTGTCCAAATGCCAGCGAGCTCAGGCTAAGCATGGTTGCGAAGACTGCTCCAACAAACCGTCTGACCTTGCGGCGAATGGCGCGCAATCCAACCGGACAGTCCCGCGTTATTAATGTGCCATCGATGCGACGATACAATCTGCCGCACACACGGCCGTTTGTGATCAGAGACCGCACTTCTTTGCTGGTCATCGAGGCAAAGTTGTAAACATTAAGGTTGCATGCGTTGCAGAAGCGAACCCGGTCATCTCCAGTCATGTTGTCCCAACTGACATGACAAGGTGACGCTACACGGATAGAAGCGAGTAGATCTGGTTTGGACATAGTCTCGGTCCGAGGCGAAAGACTTGCAGAACGATCGCTGAGATGCCGCAGATTGTGCTTGGGTGGTCTGAAACTGGCTTTGACAAAACCGAAAATCCCTCACACGGCAGTTTGAGGATCGTTCAAGTCCATTCTACAAACTGCTGTGTGGATAAACTCGTGATCCCCTACACGGCAGAAGCTATGAAAATAATCAGGGACCTTGGTCCTGGGGGCGCAGGCGTCCCCGCCTGCCCGCGTCGCGCGCTACCGTGATAAGGTGCGCAACTGTTCGCTAAGCAAGGTCGTTGAGGTAACCCACTTGGTTACGTTCGACGCGGGCAGACGGGGACGCCTGCGCTCCCAGGACCGAGGTCTCTCATTACTTCACAGCTTCTGCCGTTCGGCGCTTTGTTTTGATGCGTTTCTTTGATTTCTTTTGTTGACGAGTTTCCTCAGGAAAGATCGGCGTTTGAAAACGAAAGATCAAAGGCATTGTATTGGATAGCATAGGAGGCGCTCCGCTGACTTGAACAATCGGTCTCGGCGCGGGCAGCACTGTGTCGGTTCCCGAAGTCACAATCCTACCTTTGACCGGCCTTCGCGACGGTGTTCTGCTTATCAGTTCCACTCCTCCACCTGAGTTCGTCAAGATCTCGACGTTGACATAAAACTTAAAGCTTCCTGTCTGCTGGACTCCCAGGAGGAAGTGAACATTAATCGAGTCACCGGCCGCTAGCGGCGTTTCCAGCGTCACAGTGTCGGATGATAAAGACGAGTTCAAGCCGCCGCCGTTGGGTTGATCAGGCGGCTGCTCGAGAGTGGTCCCAAGCACAGTCACCGTGCATGGCGCGCTGCCTTCCGGGCACGTCGTCGAATCGTCAATACCGCCCACGGATAACTCGGTTGAGGTGCGAGGTCTA